>NZ_JAPTYD010000149.1 GCF_026913015.1 Paracoccus benzoatiresistens | reverse complement strand
AACCCAAGCATGATATCGCGTGCCTGGCGGCCATCGGCGCTCATGGTGCCGCCCGAGATCCGGCGCTTGGTCACGCAGGCCCGCAGGTCGTTTTCGGAAGCATTGGTGTGGAGTGGGATCTCGGGCCGTTCCAGCACTTTCAGCAGTTCATGCTTTCGCCTGTGCAGGCGAGCCAGCAACTGACCCAGTTCCTTGTAACGGGTGCGTTGCCCGAAGATGTTATCGAACCGCTCAGCGAGGACGGGCGCCTCCTTCGCGGACGGCTTTTGCTTCCAGAGCTTCAGATCGCGGTAGAGGGCCCAGATCTGGCCTTGGACCTTTTCCAGCTTGCGCGTCTGTTCGGGTGTTTTCGGCATCAGCTTTTGCAGCAGCCGCTCGGCGTGAACCCAACACAGGGCATGATTGGGGATGCGGAACTGTCCGGCATCGTCGGACACAACCACCGTGTTGCCCATCAGCCCGTGGTGGCGCACCGCGCCCCAGAGGGCAGCCTCGCTTAGCTCCCGCACCAGGGTGCGGTCGAAGACGTCTAGGCGCAACCTCACCAGGTGATCATACCAGGCCATCTGCGAGGGGAATAAGGTTTCGGGATGGGCAGCAAGCTTACTGATGACATCCGGCGCCACCTTGCGATGGCGCATATAGTCGAGTGCCGCGTCGTTGATGATGTAATCCTCGCACCCGGCCCGCAGCAGAGAGAGGAAGTTCAGCCGTGACTTCGAGCGGCCCGTGCGGAAGACGCTGAAGCGAGTGCCGCCGATCTGCGTGGTGACTTCGTGGCGGCGCGCATGGCGGGCACCGGTGTCATCCACGCTGATATAAGGCGCGGTGGCCAGGCCTGCCCGCAGGATCGCCTGATCCTCCGCCACAAACCCATCCAGATCGGAGGTGAGGATGCGCACCACCTGGCGCTTGGAGATCTCCATGCCGATGCCGTTCAGGATCGCGGTTAGCCGCTCCGTCGTCACCTGCCCCTGGGCATGAAGCGCGAGACAGAACCGGCGCAGGTTGGCACCAAAGCCGCCGAGCAGCCCCTCCGGCAAGGGCGCGATGACCCTTTTGCCCTCCGGGGTCAGCCAGCGTTCGCGCTGGTAGCGGACAAGCTCGGCCGAAATTGCCAGGTCACGAACCAGGATGGTTCGATATCCCTTGAAGCGCGACCCCGAAGGGGCTGAAGCGGTCAGCACCTCCTCGCGGGTGACGCGGTCCTTGTCGCGTTTCGGGCCACGCCGCCGCCGTTGACCGCCGCTCTTGCGAACCTCCCGTTCCGTGACCTTGTCCATGCCGGAGGGTTTGAACGGAGGCCGCGGCGGCAGGTTTTTCAGCCGGGCAATCTCATCACGCAAGTCCTGGTTCTCGGCTTGCAGGGCGGCCCGGGCCGTCTCGGCTGACGCGAGCTGTTCGCCGAGGTGGGTTACCTGCTCCTCGAGCGATTGAAGCCGTTGCAACAGATCACCGACGAGCCGACGCAAACTCTCGGCGCTCAGTGTCTCAAAGGGATCATCCGATGACAGGCCCATACGATCTTGAATCAGACCGAGATCATGAACGCAACACCTGTGCCCCGCAATCTGCCCCAGTTAC
>NZ_JAPTYD010000148.1 GCF_026913015.1 Paracoccus benzoatiresistens | reverse complement strand
TGAACGACGCCCACAGGGGCGTCATCGTCGTCGATGACCGGATATCGGGTATGGGCACGGGCCATCAGCGCGCGCACCTCCTCCAGCGGGGTATCCGGGCTGACCCAGTCGACCTGGGAGCGGGGCACCATCGCATGTTCGACGTCCTGCTGCGGGAAGTCGACAATACGGTCCATCATCAGGGACAGCTCGACCGGCAGATCGCCGCTGTCGCGGGAATCCCCGATGATGTGGGGCAAGTCGTCAGCAGAGGCCGTGACGTCCAGATCATGGACCGGCTCGATGCGCAGGGCGCGCAGCAAGAGGTTGGCGGCCTTGTCGAAGAAGCCGATCAGCCAGCCGAAGACGGTCAGATAGATCAGGGTCGACCGGGCCAGCCCGCGCGCCAGGGGCTCGGGATTGGCGATGGCCAGGTTCTTGGGGTAAAGTTCGCCGAAGATCATCTGGATCAGCGTCGCGGCGACAAGGGCGAGGATGGTGCCCGTCGCGACCCCCACCGCGGTCGGTATGCCGATCCCGCCCAACAGGACGCCCAGAGACTCGCCCACCAGTGGCTCGGCCACAAAGCCGACCAGCAGACCAGTGACGGTGATGCCAAGTTGCGCACCCGACAGCATGAAGCTGGTCCGCCGCGTCACCTTGAGGGCACGTTTGGCCGCCGCGTCGCCCTCCGCGGCCTGCGCTGCAAGGCGCGTGCGGTCGACCGACATGTAGGCGAATTCCTGCGCCACGAAGTAGCCGTTCGCGGCGATAATCGCCAGCATCACGAGTGTTCCAACCAGGAACAGCAGAAATGCCTCGATCATCGGCTCACCTTCCGGCGACTTCGGGGGCGGGAGGGTCCAAGGTCATGTTCCACGGCGTCTGTATACCTTTGTGCTTGTGGGTAATGAACAGAAGCCGGATCGTTGCCCGATCCGGCACGTGATTGGTCGACACGGGGTCACTGTAACATCGCCTTGCGATGCTTGAGCGACTTGGCGTGATTGGCGATCCAGTCCATCGCCGCCAGCAGCACGCCAGAGAGGATGAAAACCAGGTGGATGATCACCATCCAGCGGATCTGGTCGGGGGGATACTTTGCGACGTCCATGAAGACCTTTAGCAGATGAATACCGGAGATGGCCACGATCGAGGCCACGAGCTTCAGCTTGAGGGCCGAGAAGTCGACCTCGCCCTGCCAGTCGGGCCGGTCCTCGTGATCGGCCAGGTCCATGCGGCTCACGAAGTTCTCGTAGCCCGAGAAGATCACGATCAAGAGCAGGTTCGCCGCCAGGCTGAGGTCGATCAGCGCCAGAACGCCCAGGATCGCGTCATTGACCGTCATCACCGGGACGATCAGCACGAAGCGCCAGAGCTCCATGAGAAAGATCCAGACCAGGATCACCAAGGCCAGTGCCAGCCCCAGATACATCGGCGCCATCATCCAGCGGGCGGCAAAGAGCCCGCGTTCGATCAGTCGTTCCATTGTCGTCCTTGAAGGGTTTCGTGAATGTCGCAGGGTTGTGCCCGGGCTCGCGTCACACGCCCAGCAGCCGCAAAAGGGCGGCGATCAGGATCACGATCGTGCTGGCCAGAAAGATGATCGTCGCGATGCCGAACA
>NZ_JAPTYD010000147.1 GCF_026913015.1 Paracoccus benzoatiresistens | reverse complement strand
CGCCATGGCGCCAGTCACCGCCACCTGGCCTGGTTTTGCGCCGCCGCGTGGCCGGATTTTGCACCGCCGTTGACACTTCAGCTTCAGGGCCCTCAAGCCACTGATAGTACACATCATTTTCCCGATGCAGAAAGCCGGTTATATGTTTCGGGACATTGTCGGAGCGGGACGCCTCAAGCATCTTGCGTTCAACGACGCCGCACTGAGGCATCAAGGCTTCGCTTCGATAGAGGATCGCCAGTAACCGGGACATGTTGCATGGGATGACGCGCGCGTCAGCCTGTGTCAAGCATCAGGCGAAGATGGCGGAACCATCCGGCACCGGCAGCCCTTCTTCCTCGGTCAAATGGAGTGCAAGCCTGATGGACCGACATAGCCCTTATGCCTTGGTGGCGGACGATGACGCGCTCATCAGAATGGATGCCTGCGACATCCTGAAGGATGCCGGATTTCGCTGCTACGAAGCGGCGACCTCAGAAAAAGCCGCCGAAATCCTCGGCAAGTTCGGGCAGAACGTGCAGTTGCTCTTCACGGACGTCAACATGCCACCGGGCGAGATGACAGGCTTCGACCTGGCGCGGCTCTGCGCCCAGGACTGGCCAAACATCGGGATCCTCGTTGCATCGGGGGGCGTGACCCCGGGCCCCGGCGACATGCCGGAGGGTGCTGCGTTCATCAGCAAGCCATTCACGTCCGAGGTGGTCCTTGAACATCTCCGGAAGATCCTGCCTGACGGACGCCGTCCTGAGCGGCTGAAGAACGGCGCCGACTGAGATGACCGTCGCCTCTGGCCGCTGATGCTGGGCGCGCCTGCCTAAACGCGACTTTGGTTGGCGGGAGAGTTTCGCGCGTCTGTGGCCGCGTCCGAGCGGGTAGACCTTGAACACTTGGCGGGTGTCCGGAAGCCCAAGCCCTTGCACAGCATGGCGTTCTGGCGGGCACAGAGCTGGCGGAGTTCCTCCTGAGAGAGCGTGTTCGGATCGGTGTCGCGACAAAGCCAGTGTCCGAGACTCTTGTTGGCGTTCTCAACAGCGCCTTTCTGCCAAGGCGGCTGCGTCTCGCAGAAGCGCATCTGCGTGCCCACCTCGGCCTGCAGATGCGGCCAGTCGACAAACTTGGATCCGCGATCAAAGATGACGGATCCGCAGTCATGCCGGGGCAGGGGCGTCAGAGCCTCTGCACTTGGGCCATGATTGGCTTGATCCGCTTCTCCTCGTTCTTCAGCGCCACCCGGAAGCGGCGGGTGCGGTCGACCATGGTGGTGACATTGGCGGGGCCGTATTCCTGCCGGGACAGCACCAGGTCTGCAACTCGCTTCGGCTACCGTCATCTGAAATAGCTATGGCGGTAGATGGTTTCCTGGCAGTCCCGGCCAGGAGCGTTCTCGTACCGCATGCGGCCGGCGATCTGCTCCGGCATCCAGCCGGATCTCAGGCAACGCTCGACCTGGTCGCGCAGCCCGGGATCGACACGATGCTCCTCCAGGGGAGTGTGACATTCTTGAATTGCAGAGGTGAGACATTCTAACTTTGCGGTGCAGGCTCCATTCTGAATGCACCAGTCCTGCGGGGCAGGGTTCGTCATGGTGCCTCCAATCGTATCAGCTCATCTC
>NZ_JAPTYD010000146.1 GCF_026913015.1 Paracoccus benzoatiresistens | reverse complement strand
GACGCCCGCAGAGGCGCTGGACGAGCTCATGACGAGAACACAATATGCTGGTGTTGCGACGACCGGTTGAGATCGCCTTGGCTGCCTCGATCACTATGATGGACCAGTTTGTCAGCCTCGGATGGGCCCCTCTGGCAGATAGCCTGGTTCAAAGCATCCAATACGAAACCAGTCGTCATCGAGGTCGAGACGCGCCAGCCGACGATCTTCCGGGCGAAGACGTCGATGACGAAGGCGACATAGACCATGCCCTGCCAGCTTGAGACATAGGTGAAGTCGCTGACCCACAACTGGTTCGGCGTGTCCGCAACGAAGGCCCGGTTCACCTTGTCATCAGGGCATGGCTGGGCAGTATCGGGATTGGTCGTGATGACCTTCTTGCCGCGCACAACGCCTTGCAATCCCATCGCCTTCATCAGCCGCTCCACCGTGCAGCGGGCGATATCGTGCCCTTCGCGGCGTAATTGGTGCCAGACCTTGCGCGCGCCATAACGGCCCCGGCTATCGTCGAATGCCTCCTTGATGGCAGCCATGTCGAGGCGATCCTGCCTGGCCTGACCCCATGCCGGGTCTGGATCGCGCTCGACGGCCTTGAAGGCATGATACGTCGATGGTGCGATCCCCAGAACCCGGCAGATCGGCCCGACACCATAAACACAACGGTGATCGTCGATGAACGCGATCATTTGCGGAACGGGCGGTCGAGCTCCGCCGCAGCGAAATACGCGCTGGCCTTCTTCAGGATCTCATTGGCCTGGCGCAGTTCACGGACCTCGCGCTCCAGTTCCTTGATCCGGTCCTTTTCCGCGCTTGTCAGACCGCCGCGCTGACCGGCATCACGTTCGGCCTGCTGGCACCAGACACGCAGGCTGTCAGGCGAACAGCCAAGTTTCGGCGCAATCGCTCTGTAGGCAGCCGTGTCGCTGGCATAGTCACCGCGGTTCTCTCGGAAAAGCCGAACACCGCGTTCGCGAAGCTCGGCCGGATAGGCGGGGGTGAATCTCGGCTTTGACATAGGGCTCATCCTTTGAGTGTTTTACTCTCCGGTAAACCCGGGGCGGTTCATTATGCCCCTGGCCGGGGAAAGCAGCATCCACTGAAGTTCCTTAGCGGATACCGCGGCCGGTTCCTGCAATGCGACGCCTATCAGTCCTACAATGCGCTGACCGAGGTCGCGCGCGAGAGCGGCCCGTGGCAACTGGTCTATTGCTGAACCCATGTGCGCCGCCGCTTCGTGAAGCGCTTCGAGAACGAGGGCTCGCCCATTGCCGAGGAGATGCTGCGCCAGATCGCACTGCTGTATCAGATCGAGAAGGTTGTGCGCGGCAAGCTCCCTGCCGACCGCCTCGCAGCCCGGCGGGAGCACGCCACGCCGATCATCGCCGCGCTCAAGCCTTGGCTGGAAGTCCAGCTTTCCCGCATCCCACAGAAATCCCAACTCGCTGAGGACATCCGCTACACCCTCGCCCACTGGCCCGGCCTGATCCGTTTCCTCGAGGACGGCACCCTCGAACTCGATACCAATCCGGTCGAGAACCAGATCCGTCCGATCGCGAGGCGGGTTTCATTATGCACTCCTTATTCAAGTGTCTGTAAACATTGGAAGTGTGTCCGAGTCGATGATGCGAC
>NZ_JAPTYD010000145.1 GCF_026913015.1 Paracoccus benzoatiresistens | reverse complement strand
GTCCGCCCCTCTTCATTTCCTCTACTTTTCGGGTGGGCGGGATAGGACAGTGACTTGGGTTATTCACCGGAACGTAAGGCGGCAGTGCTGAAACGGATGCTGCCGCCGCACAGCATGGCCATTCGGCAGTTGTCGCGGGAGGAAGGGATTTCCGAGGCGACGCTGCACAAGTGGCGGTCCGAGGCGCGGGGCAAGGGTCGACTTTTGCCTGACGCCGATGCTGGTCCCGAAGGCTGGTCTTCGCGCGACAAGTTCGCCGCGGTTCTGGAAACGGCGGCGCTGAACGAGGCCGATCTGAGCGAGTACTGCCGGACCCGCGGGCTTTATCCGGCGCAGATCACTGCATGGCGGGCGGCATGCGAACAGGCGAATGACTGGGAGTGCACAAGCAGGGCGCGTCTTGCTCAGGCCACGAAGGAAGAGAAGAAGCGGATCAGGGATCTGGAGCGGGACCTGGCGCGCAAGGACAAGGCTCTGGCTGAAACCGCCGCTCTGCTTGTTCTCCGAAAAAAGGCTTCGGCGATCTGGGGGGGCGACGAGGACGCATGATCAGCACCCTGGATCGCCAAACCGCCGTTGCTCTGATCGACGCGGCTGTCACCGCTGGCGCGCGGCGTGCCAACGCCTGTGCCGAGCTGAACATCAGCGATCGCACCCTGCGGCGCTGGACGAAAGACGGTCAGGTCCACGCCGATCAGCGCCCCCTCACGCCGCGCCCCGCGCCGGACAACAAGCTGAGCGCCCAGGAACGCGCAGCCGTGCTGGACATCTGCAATTCCGAGGAGTTCGCCAGCCTTCCGCCCAGCCAGATCGTGCCGAAACTGGCCGATCAGGGACGGTATCTGGCTTCGGAGGCCAGTTTCTACCGCATCCTGCGCGCGGAGGGACAACAGCATCACCGAGGCCGGTCCAAGCCTCCGGTCCGGCGCAAACCACCCGCCAGCCACAAGGCCAGCGCACCCTGCGAGGTCTGGACCTGGGACATCACCTGGATGCCGGGGCCGGTCGCCGGTATGTTCTTCTATCTCTACCTGATCGTAGACATCTTCAGCCGGAAGATCGTTGCCTGGGAAGTTCATGAGCGCGAGAGCGCGGAGCTGGCGGCTGCCCTGATCCGGCAGGCGGTTCTGGCGGAAGGCTGCATCACGCGCCCGCTGGTCCTTCACGCCGACAATGGCAGCCCCATGAAGGGCGCGACGATGAAGGTGACGATGGAGAAACTCGGCATCACGGCCTCCTACAGTCGGCCGCGTGTCAGCAACGACAACCCCTTTTCCGAGGCCCTGTTTCGGACCTGCAAATACCGCCCGAACTGGCCGGCCAAGGGCTTTGCCAGCAAGGCCGCTGCCCAGGCTTGGGTGAAATCCTTCGCCAACTGGTATAACGGCGAGCACCTTCACAGTGCGATCCGCTTCGTCACGCCAAATGCGCGCCACACCGGACGTGACCGTGCAACACTCGCCAGTCGCACCATTCTCTATGCAAATGCACGGGCGCAACATCCCGAACGCTGGTCAGGCCAAACCCGCAACTGGCAACCCGCCGGACCCGTCTGGCTCAACCCTGACCGCGAAACCAGCGTCCCTGAGATCAGAGACGTCGCATGAAATCGGCGGACAACTACCTTGATAAACACCG
>NZ_JAPTYD010000144.1 GCF_026913015.1 Paracoccus benzoatiresistens | reverse complement strand
CATAACCCATGAAGATCCTCGTGCCCGTGAAGCGGGTGATTGACTACAACGTGAAGGCCCGGGTGAAGGCGGACGGGTCTGGCGTTGACCTGGCCAATGTGAAGATGTCGATGAACCCCTTTGACGAGATCGCGGTGGAGGAAGCGCTGCGGCTGAAGGAAAAGGGCGCGGCCGAGGAGGTGATCGTTGTCTCCATCGGCGTGAAGCAGGCGCAGGAAACGCTGAGGACGGCCCTGGCGATGGGCGCGGACCGGGCGATCCTGGTGGTGGCGTCGGACGACGTGTCGACCGACATCGAGCCCTTGGCGGTGGCCAAGATCCTCAAGGCGGTGGTCGATGCGGAGCAGCCCCGGCTGGTGATCGCCGGCAAGCAGGCCATCGACAACGACATGAACGCCACCGGGCAGATGCTGGCGGCGCTGCTGGGCTGGGGCCAGGCGACCTTTGCCTCGAAGCTCGAGATCGCGGGCGATGCGGCCCGGGTGACGCGCGAGGTGGACGGCGGCTTGCAGACCATCGAGGTGCGGCTGCCGGCGATCGTCACCGCCGACCTGCGCCTGAACGAGCCGCGCTATGCCAGCCTGCCCAACATCATGAAGGCCAAGAAGAAGCCGCTGGAGGAAAAGACGGCCGCCGACTACGGCGTCGACGTCAGCCCGCGGCTGGAGGTGGTCTCGACCCGCGAGCCCGAGGGGCGGCAGGCGGGCATCAAGGTCGGCTCGGTGGACGAGCTGGTCAGCAAACTCAAGGAAGCGGGGGTGATCTGATGGCGGTTCTTCTGTTGGGGGAAGTCACGAACGGGGTCTTGAACCGCGACGCCACCGCCAAGGCGGTGAAGGCGGTCGGGGAGCTGGGCGCGGTGACGGTGCTCTGCGCGGGCGCCCATGCCCGCGACGCGGCCGCGGAAGCCGCGACCATCCAGGGTGTCGCGCAGGTCCTGGTGGCCGAGGCGCCCGTTTACGGCCACCGCCTGGCCGAGCCCACCGCGGCGCTGCTGGCCTCGCTGGCGGGCGAGTATGAGCACATCGCGGCGCCGGCCACCACCGACGCCAAGAACGTGATGCCGCGGGTGGCCGCGCTTCTGGACGTGATGGTGATCCCCGAGGTCTCGAAGGTGGTGGACGCCAGCACCTTCGAGCGGCCGGTTTATGCCGGCAATGCCATCCAGACGGTGCGCTCGCGCGATGGCAAGAAGGTGCTGACCATCCGCACCGCCAGCTTCGAGGCGGCGGGCGCGGGCAACGGCGCGCCCGTCAGCGACGCCGCGCTGGCCGCCGATCCCGGCCTGTCGGCCTGGGTGGGCGACGAGGTGGCGGCCTCCGACCGGCCGGAACTCACCTCGGCGGGGCGCGTGGTCTCGGGCGGGCGCGGCGTGGGCTCCAAGGAGCAGTTCGCGATCATCGAGGCCCTGGCCGACAAGCTGGGCGCCGCGGTGGGCGCCTCGCGCGCCGCCGTGGACAGCGGCTATGCGCCCAACGACTGGCAGGTCGGCCAGACCGGCAAGGTGGTGGCGCCTGAGCTTTACGTCGCCGTGGGCATCTCGGGCGCCATCCAGCACCTTGCCGGCATGAAGGACAGCAAGGTCATCGTCGCCATCAACAAGGACGAGGAAGCCCCCATCTTCCAGATCGCCGACTATGGCCTCGTCGGCGACCTCTTCAC
>NZ_JAPTYD010000143.1 GCF_026913015.1 Paracoccus benzoatiresistens | reverse complement strand
GTCGTCTCGTCTCATCCGCCGAACATGTCACATTCGACCACAGGAAGGAATCTTCTGTTAGGCGGTGAACACTAGAAGCCAAGGCTGGAGAGCACCTCGAATGGGCATGGCGACGGTTTCTGAGTTCAGAGCAACGCAAAAATGATAACAGACGCTTGAAGTGCTTCATCGCCGAACTTGTTGTGCAAGCGGATGACGAGCCTTTAGCGGAAATTGTTTATCCTGTTACCGCATGGTTGCTTTCAAGTACCGACGACTTGTAGAAGGAATGCTTGCCAGCGTTTGAACGATTAGTATCTCGCCTGCTTGTTTTCTTGAATGAAAATCCCGACGAGGGTGGTTCAGGAATTATGCGTGGAACCGAGACCCTGACTGGGCGACGGAAGCACTAAATTCTCCAGCCGGAAAAATCGCTCAGGCACTTTATCACGATCCGTATCGCAAGGAGCTTTCTAAGAACGAAGGCCTTCCCAGAAATTGGAAGAAGCTTGTGGAGGCTGCTCTATCGCTGCCAGGGAACAACGGCCGATTTGCGTTAGTGTTCTTTAGCCACCTGTTGGACTGGTTTATTATGTTGATCCGAAATGGACAAAAGGTAATCTCCTGATGTTTCTTGACACAGACGATGAAGTTACCCTGGATGCATGGTGGACCGGCTATCTGTAGGGGACTAATCGACTGCCAAAGATGGATTTATCTGAGAAAATTAAGCCTCATTTACTGGCCAGGGCTGTAATCCAAAACCACAACGAAAGAGATAATCGCGACAGCTTGGCGGGTCTGGTGCTTGCAAGCTGGGCGTGCTCTGACGTTGACCAAGGAACAGAACGCATAACAGATGCCGAACTGCGTCAGGTTCTGTTGGAGGCAGGGGATGATTTCAGAGGACAAACACTTTGGATTTTGGACCGCCGTGGCAGAGAAAACACTGATGACGGCGAACATTGGAAGTCGTTGCAAGAGCGATTCTTGCGAAAGGTGTGGCCACTACAAAGAACTGCCCGAACACGTCAGAATTCAGCGCGCTTGGTCGAACTTGCGTCTTCTATGAGAATAGATTTATGGACATTTCCGAGGCAATTTTGCCTCTATTGAGCCCTATAGAAGGTGACCGAATTTTGCTGCCTTCGATTCGCTGTAGTGGTGATAATATCATCGATAAGCACCCTGAACGGGTCCCTGAAATTTAGTACTTATTGCTTCCAGAAAGTGCCAAGAACTGGCCTTATGGAATTTATTCAAAATTGGAGCGCATTATTACTGCAAATCAATCGCTTCGTTCCGATATCAGGTGGGTCGAGCTAATGCGGCGTTGGAATTCGCGATAACCTTGCGGTAGGTATGTTCTTTTTCGGAGTTGCATTGCAGCACCCGTTCGAGGCAGAGAATGCGGGCCGCATCCACACACATCGCCACTTGTTCATGCTTCCTGACCAGCAGGCAGAACGGAAGCCTGATGGTGCGCCGCCATACAGCCTTTCCGCTGGCCGCATTCCGATTGCAGCATGGCTGGCGTTTCTTGAGCAAGGCGATCCGGAAATTCTCGGTTCGGGTTTGTCGGGGGTTCAACGGCCAAGACTGCTGTGGGCTTAAGCGGACAACATCCTATCAGTAGGGCACCTCGAATTATTGACCGCTTGCGCTGTTCTTGGCCGGTTCGACGGCCTGAAGAACGCATGACGCGTCTGGG
>NZ_JAPTYD010000142.1 GCF_026913015.1 Paracoccus benzoatiresistens | reverse complement strand
CCGATGACGAACCCTTCGGGCGCATCGCCTGGCGCGGCATCCTGTTCATCCTGCCCGCGCCGATCTTCTTCGGCCTGACGGTGCGGGGCCTCGGCTTCGTGCCCGCCCTCTTCATCACCACGCTGATCGCCTCGCAGGCCTCGGCGCGGATGCGGCCCTTGGCGGCTCTGGTGCTGGCGGTGGCGGTCACGATCCTGTCCACGCTGATCTTCTCCTATGGCCTGGGCCTGCCGTTCCGGCGCTTCGGCCCCTGGCTGCCAGTGTAAGGGCGCGCGCATGGACCTGCTTTCCAACCTCGCCCTGGGCTTCGGCGTCGCCTCGTCGCTGGCGAACCTGGCCTTCTGCCTGATCGGCGTGCTGCTGGGCACGCTGATCGGCGTGCTGCCCGGCATCGGCGCCACCGCCACCATCGCCATGCTGCTGCCGATCACCTTCCAGCTGGAACCCGTCTCCTCGCTGATCATGCTGGCGGGGATCTATTACGGCGCGCAATACGGCGGATCGACCACGGCGATCCTGATCAACATGCCGGGCGAAAGCTCCTCGGCGGTCACCGCCATCGACGGCTACCAGATGGCCAAGCGCGGCCGGGCGGGCACGGCCCTGGCCGTTGCCGCCATCGGGTCCTTCTTCGCGGGCAGCGTGGCGACCTTCCTGGTGGCGATCTTCGCGCCCCCGCTGACCGCCATCGCGCTGAAATTCGGCGCGGCGGAATACTTCAGCCTGATGGTCATGGGCCTGGTGATGTCGGTGGCGCTCGCCCACGGATCGGTGCTGAAGGCGCTGGCCATGGTGGTGTTGGGCCTGCTGCTGGGCATGGTCGGCACCGATGTCTATACCGGCGCGCCGCGCTTCACGATGGGCATGACCCAGTTCGCGGACGGGCTGAACTTCGTGGCCGTCGCCGTGGGCGTCTTCGGCATCGCCGAGATCCTGCGCAACCTGGAGGACGAACACGACCGCGAGGTGATGACCAGGAACATCACCCGCCTGTTCCCCTCGCGCGAGGAATTCCGCCAGATGATCGGCCCGGTGCTGCGCGGAACGGGCGTGGGCTCGGTCCTGGGCATCCTGCCCGGCGGCGGGGCCATCCTGGCGGCCTTTGCCAGCTACACGGTCGAAAAGAAGCTGTCGAAGCACCCCGAGGAGTTCGGCAAGGGCGCGCTGGCCGGTGTGGCCGGGCCAGAGTCCGCCAACAACGCGGGCGCGCAGACGAGCTTCATCCCGCTGCTGACGCTGGGCATCCCCGCGAACCCAGTGATGGCGCTGATGATCGGCGCGATGATCATCCAGGGCATCGTGCCGGGGCCAAACGTGGTTTCCGAGCAGCCGGAGCTGTTCTGGGGCATCATCGCCTCCATGTGGATCGGCAACCTGATGCTGGTCGTGCTCAACCTGCCCTTGATCGGGCTCTGGGTGAAGCTCTTGACCGTGCCCTATTACGTGCTGTTCCCGATCATCATGGCGATGTGCTCGATCGGGGTCTATTCGGTGAATTCCAACACCTACGACCTGTTCGCCGTCGCCTTCTTCGGCCTGCTGGGCTACGTCCTGTCCAAGCTGCGCTGCGAGCCCGCGCCCCTGCTGCTGGGCTTCGTGCTGGGCCCGCTGCTCGAGGAAAACCTGCGCCGGGCGATGATCCTGTCGCGGGGCGATCCCACCACCTTCTTGACCCGCCCCATCAGCGCAGGCCTGCTGCTGCTGTCGGTGGCCATCCTGGTGCTGGTCTTCCTGCCCCAGATCCGCAAGCGCCGCGACGAAGTCTTCACCGAAAGCGA
>NZ_JAPTYD010000141.1 GCF_026913015.1 Paracoccus benzoatiresistens | reverse complement strand
CGGAGGCCTGTGGCGGTGCCCACTTCTGATACTGTTGGCCATTCGGCCTTGTAGGGAGTTAAGCCGTGGAAACGCTGGAGGGCGCCATGGCTATGCATCCATCATTGATCGATCCTGTTCCCGAGGAAACCGCACGCGTGGCCCGGGCCGCCTTTCGCAAAGGCACCCTGCTGATGCGGGTTCGCGATGAGATCGGCGTCCTATACGAGGATGCCATGTTTGCTGACCTTTATCATGCCCGAGGGCAGTGGGCGATTGCGCCGTGGCGGCTGGCGTTGGTCACACTGTTTCAGTTCCTCGAGAACCTGTCTGATCGCCAAGCGGCCGAGGCGGTGCGCAGTCGCATCGACTGGAAGTATGCCTTGGGACTGGAGCTGACCGATCCGGGATTTGACTTCTCGGTTCTCTGCGAGTTCCGCGCGCGCCTGCTGGCCGGTGGTCAGGACCAGCGCCTGCTGGAGATCCTGCTCGAGCGTTTGGGCGCGCGTGGCCTCATCAAGTCGCGCGGCAAACAACGCACCGACTCCACTCACGTCCTGGCCGCGATCCGCACGCTCAACCGGCTGGAGTTTGTCGGGGAAACCCTGCGGGCGGCCCTCCATGCCCTGGCCCAAACCGCCCCCGCCTGGCTGGTCCAGCACGGTCGATCAGACTGGGCGGAGCGATACGGCGCCCGGGTCGAGCAGTATCGCCTGCCCAAGAGCCTGACCGCGCGTCAGGCGCTGGCTGAAGCCATCGGCACGGATGGCCACGACCTGTTGGCCGCTTTGTTGGACAAGCGGGAGGGCTTCTGGCCGGATCGGCCGCTGGCCGTGGAGCGGCTGAGGCTCGTCTGGATCCAGCAGTTTTACCATGACGGAGTCAGTGTCCGCTGGCGCGAGCCGGCCGATCAGCCGCCGGTGAGCGGGCGTCTTCATTCGCCCTACGATCCAGAGGCTCGCTACGCCAAAAAGCGTGACATCGGCTGGATCGGCTACAAGGTCCATCTGACCGAAACCTGCGACGCCGACCGGCCGCACCTGATCACGGATGTCCAGACCACAGCGGCCGGCTTGGCCGATGTCGCTATGACGGCGACGGTTCACAGCGCGCTGGCCGCACGCGGCTTGCTGCCGGCCATCCATGCGGTGGATTCCGGTTATGTCAATGCTGACCTGCTGGTCGCCAGCCGGGTCAGTCATGCCTTGGAACTGCTCGGCCCAGCCTTGCCGGACAGCAGTCGGCAGGCCCAGGCTGGGGAGGGGTTCGATCTTAGTGCCTTCACCATTGACTGGTCCGAGCGCATCGCCCGATGCCCAGCAGGTCAGATCAGCAAAAGCTGGAAAGAGGAGCGGGATGAACGAGGCGTAGCCGTTGTTCGAATTGGCTTCTCTCAGAAGAGCTGTAGTTCCTGCCCCAGTCGGGTCTTGTGCTCCCCCTTCAAGCCGTGTCGTCGGGCGAACCCTCGGCGTCTGACGATCCTGGAGCAGCCTGCCTATGAGGCCTTGCAGGCCCGCCGTCGGGAACAGAACGGCGAATTGTGGAAAACGCTCTATGCGTGTCGCGCCGGTATCGAGGGCACCCTGTCTCAGGGCATCCGCAGCTTCGGCTTGCGCCACTGCCGGTATCTCGGGCAGACCAAGACCCATCTTCAGCACGTCTGCACCGCGGCAGCCATGAACCTCGTGCGTGTCGATGCATGGCTGCGCGGCCAACCTCGAGCGCGCACCCGCCAATCACAGGTAGCCGCACTGCTTGCAGCCGCATGACGTCGCCCCGCCGAATGGCCAACAGTATCAGAAGTGCGCGCCGCCACAGGCCTCCA
>NZ_JAPTYD010000140.1 GCF_026913015.1 Paracoccus benzoatiresistens | reverse complement strand
CAAGAACGCAGATTGCCGTGCGTTTGAGGCTCACATCCAGTCCAACATAATACCCCATCGCTGCTCTCCTTTCAGCGCTAACCGCCTCAAGCATCAAAGCTCAGCGGCGGAGCAGCAACCGATCATGTATGGGATGTATAAGGTGCCGGAGAGCGGCTCCCGTATCGCACAGGAGCCAAGAAGAATCTTAAGACAAGCTTCGGTGTATCGGCTGCTCAAGTCCTATGACCTGATCACCAGCCCGGCCTATGTGGTGATCAAGGCGGGGGACGAGTTCAGGGACAAGACCACCCGGCCAAACCCGCTGTGGCAAACCGACTTCACCTATCTCAAGGTGACAGGCTGGGGATGGTTCTACCTGTCCACCGTGCTCGATGACTTTTCGCGCTATATTGTTGGCTGGAAGCTGTGCACCACCATGAACGCGGACGATGTCAGCGCCACGCTCGACATCGCCCTCGCTGCATCAGGATGTGACAGCATTGCCGTGCTGCACAAGCACCGGCTGCTCAGCGACAACGGCCCTTGCACCATCGCTGGCGACTTGGCCGAATACCTCGAAGAAAATGGCATGGATCATGTCCGCGGCGCCCCCAATCACCCTCAGACGCAGGGCAAGATCGAGCGCTGGCACCAGACCCGCAAGAGCCGCATCCTTCTGGAAAACTATTACCTGCAGGGCGACCTCGAGGTGGCCATCGCCGCCTTTGTCGAGCATTACAACAACCACCGCTATCACGAGAGCCTCGGCAACCTCACGCCCGCTGACGTCTACTTCGGACGTGGCACGGCTATCCTGGCAGAAAGGGAGAAGATCAAGAAACTGACCATCCAGAGCCGGCGCTTGAACCATCAGCGCCAGGCAGCATAACCTCAACCCACAGAGCCAGAGCCCTCCAGACCAAACTCAGGCCGCCTGTTCCAAATTATTCGACGACGGACAGTTGTCGCGGTTGAGATGCGGCAGGAAGTGGCGCAGCACAAAGGTCAGGTCATCCAGGGGAAAGCCCGTTGCGCGTCGCACGGCGCAGATGATCGCACGCTCCTCCTCTGTCACACGCCACGGCAGGCGGTTTGGCCGGCTTGACCGATCCTGGCAGGCCTGTTCGCCGCGCTTGCGCCATTTGCGCACAGTTTCCTCGCTGATGCCGTAGCGCTTGGCCAAGACCCTGGTGGGCTCGGTGGAGCGGGCGATGTCAGCCCGAACAGCTGGCGTGGTCCGGGACTGGGGATGGATCTGCATCATCACGTCACCTCGGCAAGAACGGGTTCAAAGCGCCAAGCCTGTTCAGCAATGGCCCAGCTTACCTCGTCCCAATGATGTTCTGCAACCAAACAGCTACAGCAGATCGAGACCTGACGCCGCCCGCACACTTGGAAAGGGCGCGGCAACTTTCAGCGCCAAGGCGCTTCGGCTGATAGGCTTACCCGTGCCACTGCCGTGCATGGGCGGAAAGCACACTCGTTACGATGAATTGGTTCAGTTGTTGGCTCGCCTGCACAGGCAAGAAGACGAGCTGCTAAAGGTGCTGTAGCGAACTGAATTCCTGCTCCGCACCAAAGGCCTCGGAAATCGACCTGCGTGCCTTCGTGATCAAGTGCCATACTCAGTCATCCCGCGCCGTCTCGAGTTTATTGGCGGAAAGACTTTTTGAACCGAGGTGCCCAGAGATCCGACCTGCTGATACTTTTGACTTTCTCAGCACAGCCTGTAGGCCGCAGAACACGGTAAAGCGTTCGTTGTGACTATGGCCAGCAATGACGTCGGGGGCGTATTCCGCGGCGGGGCGCGACATGGCGGCCATGGCCTGGCCCATCCCGGCGAAGGTCCCCGCGGCG
>NZ_JAPTYD010000013.1 GCF_026913015.1 Paracoccus benzoatiresistens | reverse complement strand
TACGCAAGCCTAGCTGCAAAAGGTGGCATCGAACACGTCGTTGTCGGCAGAAAGCCGGGCACGCGGGTCGCTGCAGGCTGCTATCACATCCAGACTGTGAACTCGCTCCACGCCCGCTACGAAGCCTTCATCAAACCATTCTGTGGCCCTGCCACGAAGAACCTTAACGGCTACATCCGCTGGCTGGAGGTGCGACTGGCGGGACTTCAACCGGCTGACGTCATTCAGGCGTCCTGAGAGACCAACACGATATGCGGACATCCCCAAAGAATAACCCGTAAATCTTTCGCCAAGCCGCATCGGTTTCGGGCCGACGCGGCTTGCCGGCATCAGGAACCGGCGTCCCGCAGGAACTCCAGCAGGTCGCTGACCAGCCGGTCCGCATGGGTCGCGGTCAGCCCGTGCGGGGCGCCGCTGTATTCGATGAGCCTCGCATCCGGCAGCATCGGCGCCAGACGACGGGCGGTGGTCTCGATCGGGACTGTCTTGTCGCTGGTGCCGTGGATGATCAGCGTGGGCACGTTGATGTGGGGAACGTCACCGGAAAAGTCGGTCGTCCCGAAGGCCGTCACGCATTCCAGCGTCGCGCGGGGGCTGGCCATCATCGCCATGCCCAAGGTCCAGTCCAGGATCTCCTGGCTGACGCCGCCGACAAGGCCCTGGCCATAGAACTGCTTGAAGAAGTCGGCCAGGAAGGTCGGGCGATCCTTGCGCAGGCCCGCCTGGATTCCTTCCAGCAGGTCGCGCGTGATGCCATGGGGGTTGCTGTCGGATTTCAGCATCCCCGGCACCACCGAACCCACGAAGACCGCCTGCGAGACGCCCCCGCCGTGGCGGGTCATGTAACGGGCAACCTCTCCCCCGCCCATCGAGAAGCCGACAAGCGTGACGTCCTTCAACCCCAATCCCTCGATCACGGCGGCCAGGTCATCGGCAAGCGTGTCATAGTCATAGCCGTCCCAGGGCTGGTCGGACCGGCCAAAGCCGCGCCGGTCATAGCTGATGACGCGGAACCCCGCCTCGGCCAGGGCGACGGACTGGTATTCCCAGCTGTCGGCGTTCAGGGGCCAGCCGTGGATCAGCACCACAGGGCGGCCATGGCCCCAGTCCTTGACATGCAGCTTCGTTCCGTCGCTGGTCGTGATCACCGGCATTGCGCGTTCCTTGTCGATGGAGTTCAGCAGCGGAACGCCATTGCTTGCCGACAGGTTGCCTTACTGCACCCGCGCCCAGGTCTGGCTCTTGCAGAACAGCCCGCCCGCGACGCAGCCCGACAGGCTCATCCGGTCCCCCTGCACACTGGCCTTGCCGCTGTAGATCTTGTCGTTGGCCGGTCGCCACACCTTGCCCGCATAGCTGCCGCCGTCCTGCGGGGCCATGTCGATGACGATCTGGCGGCCCAGGTTGGGGGACTGGTATTCCGACTGGCCCTGGAAGGTCCGGCTGATCGTGCCGCAGAAGGCGGGACCGCAGGGGGCGATCGTGACATGGGCGAACGATCCTTCGTCCGGCTGTGTCTGCCAGACGCCCTCGATCGGGTCGGCAATGGCGGCGGTGCCGGCCAGTGCGAAGGCCGCGGCGATGATGATGTGGCGCATGGTTCCTCCTCCAAGGACAGGCGGATGCTGCGCGGGCGACCCCCGGCCTGGCAAGCATGACGTGAGGTCGCGGCCCGCCCTTCCGTTTCACGCGGACCCGTGGCAAAGGGTGCGCAATCCGCGAACCCAGGAGTCTGCCATGATCCTTTATCCCGCCATCGACCTGAAGGACGGCAATTGCGTCCGCCTGCTGCGCGGCGAGATGGAGGCGGCGACCGTCTTCGGGACCGACCCGGCGGCGCAGGCGCGCGCCTTCCAGGATGCGGGCGCGGAATGGCTGCACCTGGTGGACCTGAACGGCGCCTTTGCGGGCCACCCGGTCAATGCCCCGGCGGTCGAGGCGATCTTGGCCGCCATTTCCATCCCCGCCCAGCTTGGCGGCGGCATCCGCGACATGGCGACCATCGCGGGCTGGCTTGAAAAGGGCCTGTCGCGCGTGATCCTGGGCACCGTGGCGGTGGAAGACCCCGATCTGGTGCGCGAGGCGGCGGCCGCTTTCCCCGGCCAGATTGCCGTCGGCATCGACGCGCGCGGGGGCCGTGTCGCCACCCGGGGCTGGGCGACCGAGACCGAGGTGATGGCGACAGACCTTGCCCGCCAGTTCGAGGACGCGGGCGTCGCCGCGATCATCTATACCGACATCGATCGCGACGGGGCGATGCAGGGCCCCAACACCGCCGCGACCGAGGCGCTGGCCCGCGCGGTGTCGATCCCGGTCATCGCCTCGGGCGGGGTGTCGTCGCTGGCCGACCTGCGGGCGCTGGCGGAAACCGGGGTGATCGCGGGCGCGATCTCGGGCCGGGCGCTGTATGACGGCGCCATCGACTTGGCCGAGGCGCTGGCGCTGCTGAAATAGCGCCCGGTCAGATCCGGCGTTTCAGATCTGGCGTTCAGGCATCTGGACGACCAGACCGTCCAGGGCTTCGGTCACCTTGATCTGGCAGGTCAGGCGCGACCGCGCGGGATCGGGCTGGTAGGCGAAGTCCAGCATGTCCTCCTCCATCGGGTCCTTCGGGGGAAGCTGGTCCACCCAGGCCGGATCGACATAAACATGGCAGGTCGAACAGGCGCAGGCGCCGCCGCAATCGGCGTCGATGCCGGGGATGCCATTGTCGCGCGCGCCTTCCATCACCGTCATGCCGGGCTTCACGTCCACCTCGTGGCGGGTTCCGTTATGCTCGATATAGGTGATGCGGGCCATGGCTGGGTATCCTCTGCTGTGCAGGGGGCAGATAGGCCATCGAACCCGCAATGAAAAGGGGCTGCCCCCGAAGGACCGCCCCCTGTGTCCACCTGGGACAGGATCAGGATTCCTGGACCGGCAGCGCCACGAAGCGCGGCTCTCCATCGCGGCGCACCAAGACCAGAAGCGACTTGCGGCCCGCCTCGCGCGCCTCGTCGATGCGGTCGTTCAGGTCCGCGATCGAGGCAACGGGCTGCTGGCCTGCCTCGGTGATGATGTCGCCGGGCGCCAGGCCCTTCTCGGCGGCCTCGCTGGCGGGATCGACCTCGCGGACGATCAGCCCCTTGGCGTCATCCGGCAGGCCCATCTCTTGCGCCAATTGCGGCGTCAGGACGGACAGCGACAGGCCCAGAACATCAGCGGGCGCGTCACCGCCCTCGGCGGCGGGCGAATCGCCTGTCCCCTCCGCCGTCTCGCGGCGGCCCAAGGTCACGCTGAGCGTGGCGGGCCCATCGGGACGCTGCACCACCACCTCGACCGGCTCGCCCGCAGGGGCCTCGGCCACGCGGCGGACCAGGCTGCGGGTGTCCTCGACCGGAGAGCCGGCAAAGCTGGTGATCACGTCGCCCGCGCGCATTCCGGCCTCTTTCGCCGGGCCCTCGGGGACATCGGTCACCATCGCGCCCGATTCGGCGGTCAGACCAAGCGCCTCGGCCATGTCGGGGGTCACGTCCTGGATCTTGACGCCCAGCCAGCCGCGACGGGTTTCGCCGAATTCGCGCAACTGGTTCACGACGCTGGAAACGACGTTGGAGGCCATCGAAAAGCCGATGCCGATCGACCCGCCGTTGGGCGACAGGATCGCGGTGTTGACGCCCACGACCTCGCCCTTGAGGTTGAACAGCGGCCCGCCCGAGTTGCCGCGGTTGATCGCCGCGTCGGTCTGCAGATAGTCGTCATAGGTGCCGGACAATTCGCGGTTCCGCGCCGAGACAATCCCCGAGCTGGCCGAGAAGCCCTGTCCCAAGGGGTTGCCAAGCGCCAGCACCCAGTCACCGACCCGCGCCTCGTCCGAGTTGCCGAACTTGACGAAGGGCAGCGCGTCCTCGCTTTCGACCTTCAGCAGCGCCACGTCGGTGTTCGGATCAGTGCCGACGACCTTCGCGGGCAGCGTCTCGCCGGAATAGAACTCGATCTCGATCTCGTCCGCGCCTTCGATCACGTGGTTGTTCGTGACGATGAAGCCGTCGGCCGAGATCACGAAGCCCGAGCCGAGCGCGTTCGACCGCTGCGGCATCTGGGGTCCGCCCGGGCCGGGCTGGCCCGGAATGCCGGGAATGCCGAAGTCGCGGAACAGGTCGGAAAACGGGCTGCCCTCGGGGAACATCGGCCCCTCCTCGCCCCCGGTTGGCTGGGCAACGACGGCGCTGGTGGTGATGTTCACCACGGCAGGCGCGACCTCCTGGACCAGGTCGGCAAAGCTGTCGGGCATGACCTGCGACGAACCGGCCTGCGGGTGGGCCGACAGGGGTTCGTTGTTGTTCGCCGCCTCTTGCGCCTGCTGGCTGGCCTCGGGCGAGATATCGGGCTGCGCATCCTGCGCGGCCGCAAAGCCCAGGCCGACTGTCAGGGCCAGTGCCGAAGCACCCAGGAGATGCCGAGGAGAAAGCGTCTTCATGCGGATGTCCTCATCTTTCGCATAATGCTCCGGTCCTGAGATGGGCCGGGGGGCCGGTGTATATGAAGAAGAAATAGGGCAGCGTCGCAAATAAACCACGCTCTCGAACAGTGAACTGATTGTGACTTTTATTGCAAAGGGCGGATGGTCTCCATCCGCCCTTTGGTGTCGTTCAGTCCTGCGCCGTGCTGGCGGCGGGCGCTGCCTCGCCTTCAGGCGCCGGCGCGCCAGCGGCGGCCGGTGCCGCCGCGCCTTCGGGCGCAGGCGCGCCAGTAGCGGCGGGCGGCACGACGCCCGATTCCTGCTGCGGCGGCGTGGTCAGGCTTTCGGGCACCGGCGTCAGCGTGACGCCCGCGCTTTCGCCCAGGCGGTTGCCCTCGCGGTCGGTGACAGTCGGCGTGACCAGATCCTCGCCGCTTGCCGGCGGTTCAGCCGCAGCGTTTTCGGCCGAGTTGCCCGCCGGAACCGGCGTGGGCGAGGGGTTCGCGCCATCCGCGCCATCGTCACGCAGATAGGTGAAGAAATCCCCTTCCGGCTGCAGCACGATGCTGCTGTTCTCGGGACGCAGGGCGCGTTCATAGGAGGTCATCGCCCGGGTAAAGGCGAAGAATTCCGGGTCACGGCCAAAGGCATCGGCATAGATCGCGTTCCGCTGGGCGTCGGCTTCACCGCGCACGATCTCGGCGCGCTTGGACGCTTCCGAGGTCAATTCGGTGACAGTCCGGTCAGCCGCGGCACGCACGCGCTGCGCGGCCTCGCCACCGCGGGCGATTTCATCCGCCGCCTCGCGCTGACGCTCGGCCCGCATCCGGGCATAGGTCGCGTTCAGGTTCTGCTCGGGCAGGTCGGTGCGGGTCAAGCGCACGTCGATGATCTCGACCCCCAGCCCGGCCGAGTTGTTGCGCGCCTCGTCCCGGATCTGGTTCATCAGCGCGGTCCGGTCGTCCGACAGCACGCTGGTGGACGGGACCGTGCCCAGCACCTCGCGGATGGCGTTGCGCACGATGGGTTCCAGACGGCCCTGCGCGCCCTGGATGCCGCCCGCGCCGACCGCCTGGCGGAAGCGCACGACATCGGTGATCCGCCAGCGGGCGAAGGCGTCAACGATCAGGCGGCGGTCGTCCAGCGGCGTGACTTCCAGCGGAACGGTCGGCAGGCCCAGGATGCGGCCATCGTATTTTTCGACATTGTCGAGGAAGGGCACCTTGAACCCCAGGCCCGGTTCTTCCTTTACATCGACAACGCGGCCAAGGCGCAGGACCAGGGCCTTTTCGCGTTCGTCCACGATGAACAGGGACGACGCGACAAGCACGGCGACCGCGATCAGCAGCGGGATGGCCAGCGTGGACAGGGATATTCTACGCGCGGCCATCAGTTGGTCCCCCCGGAATTCGTGTTCGTGTTCCTGTTCGCGTCGGCGTTCGGTTCGCCCTGACGACGCAGCTGGTCCAGCGGCAGGAAGGGCACGACGCCCGTCCCCTGCCCGTCCATGCCTTCGCCGATGATGACCTTGTCCACGCCGCCAAGGACGTTTTCCATGGTCTCCAGATACATCCGGCGGCGGGTCACCTCGGGCGCCTTCACGTATTCCTCGTAGATCGAGTTGAAGCGCGCCGCCTCACCCTGGGCGGTGTTGACCGCCTGGGCGCGATAGGCCTCAGCCCGTTCCAGGGTCGCTGCCGCGTCACCGCGGGCCTGGGCCAGCACGCGGTTGGCATAGGCGTCGGCTTCCTTCTCAAGCCGGTCGCGTTCCTGCTGGGCGGCCTGAACCTCGCGGAAGGCGTCGATCACCTCGGAGGGCGGGTCGGCGCGGTCCAGGTTGACGCGGACCACGTTGATCCCCGACTGATAGGCGTCCAGCGTTTCCTGCACCGAAGCCTGCAGATCATTGGCAATCGTGCCCCGGTCGCGGTTCAGGATCGGCGCCAGTTCGCTGCGGGCAATGATGTCGCGCATCGAGGATTCCGCCACCGCGCGCATGGTGTCGGCGGGGTCGGCCAGGTTGAACAGGAACTTCTCGGGGTCCGAGATATTCCAGACGACCTGGTATTCCATGTCCACGATGTTCTGGTCGCGGGTCAGCATCAGGCCGTTGTCCATCTCGCCCTCGCGGCCGGTCCCAATCTCGGTCACGCGTTCGTTGGTGACGGGGATGACCTCGGCCGTGACGACCGGCCAGGGGGCGAAGTTCAGACCTTCCGAGCCCACGGCAACGGCGCGGCCGAACAGGAACTCGACGCTCTTTTCGTTGGTCTGGACGCGGTAGAAGCTGGCAAAGGCCCAAAGCGCCAGCAGCACCAGCCCGCCGATGGTCAGCGTGGTGCGGTTCATCTGCAGGCCCGGCCCGCCCGCGGGGCGGCGTCCGCCGCCGTTCGGGCCGGGGCCGCTGCCGCGCCCGCCCATCAGCACGCGCAGGCGCTCCTGGCCCTTCTTCATCAGTTCTTCGATCTCGGGCATCTGCTGCGGGCCGCCCGGCCGCTGCGGGCCTTTTGGTGGCTGCTGCTGTCCCCAGGGGCGGTTCGAGGGCTGCTTGCCGCGATCCTCGTCGTCTCCTCCGCCATTTCCGCCGCCCCAAGGGCCCTGACTTGCCATCCGTGGTCCTTCTTTCTTCTTCGGAATTCCGTTGATTGAAAACTGGTGCAGTGGGGGGAAAAGTCAACCCGACGCCCCCCCTGCCCGCGCCGATCTGTCGCAATTGTCAGGCAGTTGCAGCCTGTGCAGGAATGGCCCGCCGATGCCGCCGGGCGGGCTGGCGCATCGTGACCAGTTCCTCGGCCGCGGTGGGGTGGACGGCCATGGTGGCATCGAAATCGGCCTTGGTCGCGCCCATGGTGATGGGGATCGCCGCCAACTGGATCATCTCGCCCGCGTCGGGGCCGAAGATGTGGCAGCCCAGCACCCTGTCGGATTCGGGATCAACCAGCAGCTTCATCATCACTTTGGCATTGCTGCCCGCAAACATGGACCGCATGGGCCGGAAGACAGTGGCATAGACATCGACATCGCCGCGGGCCTGCGCCTGTTCCTCGGTCAGGCCGATCTGTGCCACTTCATGCGGGCGCAGATAAACGGCGCTGGCGATGGTCGTGTGATCGACCTTGCGCGCCCGGCCGCCGAAGATCGTGTCGGCAAAGGCGTGCCCCTCGCGGATCGCCACCGGCGTCAGGTTCACCCGGTCGGTCACGTCGCCCACGGCAAAGATCGAGGGAACCGAGGTCTGGGACCATTCGTCCACGCCGATGGCACCGTTCGGGTCCAGGTGGACGCCGGTGTTCTCCAGCCCCAATCCTTTGGTGTGGGGGGTGCGGCCCGTGGCAAAGATCACCGCGTCAAAGTCGTCGCGGCTGTTGTCGCTGAAGGTCACGGCGATGCGGTCGGCCGCCCGCTCCAGGGCGATCGGGGTGACGTTCAGCCGCAGGTCGATGCCGACTTCGCTCAGCTGCAGGGTCGCCAGGTCGCGGGCCTGCCGGTCGAAGCCGCGCAGCACCGCGTCGCCGCGATACACCTGCACCGTCTCGCACCCCAGGCCCGCCAGGATCGTCGCGAATTCGCAGGCGATATAGCCGCCCCCGACCAGCAGCACCCGGCGCGGCAGGCTTTCCAGCAGGAACAGGTCGTCCGAGATCAGGCCCAGTTCCTCGCCCGGAATGCCCGGCAGCGCGGGGCGTCCGCCGGCCGCGATCAGGATATGCTTGGCGGTCTTGCGCGTGCCGTCGGCCAGCGCGACCGTGTGGTGATCGACGATCGTGGCGCGCTGGTGGAAGATCTCGACCCCGGATTTCGTCAGGTTCGCGGTATAGATCAGCTCCAGCCGGGTCAGTTCGGCATCCAGCTTCTGCTTGAACACCTCCCAGTCGAAGCGGCCCGCCTGCGCCCCTTCCCAGCCATAGCCGCGCATTTCCTCGGCCATCAGCCCGGCCTGGGACGCGAAGATCATCAGCTTCTTGGGCACGCAGCCCCGGATCACGCAGGTGCCGCCCATGCGGCTTTCCTCGGCCAGGGCCACGCGGGCGCCATGTTCGCCCGCCGCGATCCGCGCCGCGCGAACGCCGCCCGAGCCGCCGCCGATCACGAACAGGTCATAGTCGAAGCTCATGGCCGGTCCCCCTCGCCCGCCAGCATGTCGGCATCGATATCGGCATTGCGATCCAGCCGGACAACCGTGCCGTCGGGCTTGCCGATGATCGCAAGGCTGCACATGCCCAGGAACAGCCCGTGTTCCACGACGCCCGGAATGGCCGCCAGCGCGCGCGCCAGCGCGACGGGATCGGGAATGCACTTCAGATGCAGGTCCAGGATCCAGTTCCCCTCGTCCGTGACCCAGGGTTCGCTGCCCTTCAGGCGATGCAGGACCTCGCGGTCGCCCAGGTCCAGATCCTGCAGCGCGCGGCGGATCAGGGTGCGGGTAGTCTCGAACCCGAACTGCAGGACCTCGACCGGCAGGGGAAAGGCCCCCAGCTGTTCCACGACCTTTGCGGGGTCGGCGATGACCACCATCCGCTTGCTCGCCGCCGCCACGATCTTCTCGCGCAGATGGGCGCCGCCGCCGCCCTTGATCAGGTGCAGGTCGGGATCGATCTCGTCGGCGCCGTCGATGGTCATGTCCAGCCAGCCGATCTGGTCCAAGGTCTCGATTGACAGACCCAGGCTTTCGGCCAGTTCGCACGTGGCCTTCGACGTGGCGGCGCAGCGCAGCGACAACCCTTCGGCCTTGGCGCGCGCGGCCAGTTCGCGGACCATGATGCTGGCCGTCGATCCGGTGCCCAGGCCCAGCTTCATGCCGTCCTGCACCAAGGCCACGGCCGCGCGGGCGGCGGCGAGCTTTGCGGGATCGGGTTCGGACATCTGCGCCATCGGCGGCCTCCATTCATGGGCGTTCCAAGGGTTATAGGACAGGGGGACAAGGCCCGCCACCAGCAAAACCCTTATCCCCGGCTGGCGCTTTCCGGCAGGATCACCGTGAAGGCGCTGCCCTGCCCGCGCGAGCTGTCGATGCGCAGCCGGCCCCGGTGGCGGTTCACGATATGCTTGACGATGGCGAGGCCCAGGCCGGTGCCGCCTTGCGCGCGGGACCGATGCGTGTCCACCCGGTAGAAGCGTTCGGTGAGGCGCGGCAGGTGCATTCCCTCGATCCCCTCGCCCCGGTCGCGGATCTCGACCGCCCAGGCGGGGCCGCGCAGCAGGGGCTCGTGGTCGATCCGGCGCATGGCAACACCCAGATAACCGCCCGATCCGCCGTATTTCAGCGCATTCTCGATCAGGTTCTGAAAGACCTGCACCAGCTGGTCGGGATCGCCCGGCACCCGCTGGCTGCCCGCGATGCCCTGTGCCTCGACCGTGACGCCCGCCGCCTTGGCTGCCGGATCCATCGTCGCCAGGACGCCGCGCAACAGCAGCGGCAGATCGACGTGCCCCGAGGGACGGCGCCGTTCCTCGGCCTGGACGCGGCTCAGCGACAGAAGGTCGCTGACAAGGCGGTTCATGCGGGCGGCCTCGCGCTCCATGATGTCCAGGAAGCGGTCGCGGGCGCGGGCATCGTCGCGGGCAGGGCCGCGCAGGGTCTCGATGAAGCCGATCATCGCCGTCAGCGGCGTCTTCAGCTCGTGGCTGACATTGGCCACGAAATCGCGGCGCATCTGCTCGGCCTCCTCGGCTTCCGAGCGGTCCAGCACGGCGATGGTGGCGCCCCGCCCCAGCGGTGAAGGCAGCCGCGCCACGGTGATTTCCGCCGCGATGTCGCGCCCGTCGGCCAGAAGCAACGCATGCAACCGGACCACGCCATCGACCAGCGCAGGCAGGGACGGGTCGGGCGTCGGCGCGGGATGGCGGTCGGGTTCCAGCACCCAGTCCACCGCCGCGACAACCGCCGGGTGGCGCACCACCGTCACGAAGGGCCGGTTGAGAAGATCGCCGCCTCCGAACAGGGCGACCGCCGCGCGGTTGGCGCCGATGGTGCGGGCCTTGCCATCGACGGCCAGCATCGGGACGGGCACGCCCTCCAGCAGGTCGGATGCCCGGCGGTGCGCGTCCTGCGTCATCAGACCTGCCGCAACCCGGCGCGGAACCGCGCGGCATTGGCGCGATAGCGTCCGGCGGACTGGCGCAAGGCGGCCTGCGCGGCATCGTCCAGCATCCGCACGACCTTGCCGGGAGAGCCCACGACAAGGGCGCCGGGCGGGATCTCCTTGTTCTCGGCGACCAGGGCGCCGGCGCCGATCAAGGCGCCCGCACCGATCCGCGCGCCGTTCAGGATCGTGGCGCCCATGCCGACCAGCGCGCCGTCGCCGATGGTGCAGCCGTGCAGGATCGCGCGATGGCCGATGGTGCAATCCGCGCCGACGACCAGCGGATGACCGGGATCGGTGTGAAAGACGCACAGGTCCTGGACATTGCTGCCGCGCCCGATGCGGATTTCCTCGTTGTCGCCGCGCAGCACCGCGCCCCACCAGACCGAGGCGGCTTCCTCCAGCACCACGTTGCCGATCACCTGGGCATCGGGCGCGATCCAGGCATCCGGCGCGATGCGCGGGGCGATGCCCTCCAGTTCCCAGATCATGCGTCCTCCTCCATCAGGTGCTTGACGAAGCGGCCAAGTCCGCCCTGGCGTTCGCGGCGCAGGCGTTCGGCGGTCAGGATGGCGCGAAGGCGGTGTTCGGTTTCGTCCAGGTCGTCGTTGATCAGGACATAATCGTATTCCGCCCAATGGCTGATCTCGGCCCGGCTTTTCTCCATCCGGCTGGCGATCACCGCGTCGCTGTCCTGTCCGCGCCCGCGCAGGCGCCGTTCCAGTTCCGGCAAGGACGGCGGCAGCACGAAGATCGACACCACATGCCTGCCCAGGGCGGATGCGCGGATCTGCTGGCCGCCTTGCCAGTCCACGTCGAACAGCGTGTCGCGCCCGTCGCGCATCGCGGTTTCGACCGGGGCGCGGGGGCTGCCATACAGGTTCCCGAAGACCTCGGCATATTCCAGCATCTGGCCCTGATCGACCATCTGGCGGAAGGCGCCGGGGGTGGTGAAATAATAATGCTGCCCCTCGACCTCGCCCGCGCGCGGGGGCCGCGTGGTGGCGGATACGGAAAACCGCAGCGAGGGATCCCAGTCCATCAGCCGCCGCGCCAGCGTCGATTTCCCCGCGCCCGAGGGCGATGACAGGATGATCAGCAGGCCTGTGCGGTCCATGGGCGTCCTTTCTTCTTGGCGTGACGGCGGGATGGACCAGCGATGCCGGGTGGTCAAGACCCGGGCATCGAGACGATTGTCCGACGCTATCTTAACCATTCGTTAGGAAAACGACTCGGCAGCCAGCAAAGTTATGTTTATCATGTCGTTGCAGTGGCAGTGCATCCGTGTGTTTGGATGCACCTGAGTGACGAGGGTACGACATTGTCGGAATGTCAGGACGACAAAGGGTCGAATCCGCCCCTGGCGGATCGGACGGGCCGGATCGTGCATCTGGCGGACTTCAACCCGATGCAGCCGGCGCGAATTCTGAACGATGTGCACGCCTATTGGAACAGCCTGCGACGGGGCCGGGCGGTGCCCGCACGATCCGACATCCAGCCCCAGGGCATCCGCCGCGCGCTGGACCATGCCTTCATCCTGGAACGCATCGCGCCCGGCACGGCGCGCTTTCGCCTTGCCGGCCAGCACCTGATCGACCTGATGGGAATGGAGGTGCGGGGCATGGCATTTTGTTCGCTGGCAAACTCCAGTTCCCGCGGGCGGCTGTCGGATGTGCTGGAATCGGTGTTCCGCGCCCCGCAACTGGCGCAGATGACGCTGCACGCCAAGGCCGATTATGCGCGGCCCGAACTGTCGGCGCGGATGCTGCTTCTGCCCCTGACCTCGGATCTGGGCGATGTGACGCGCGCGCTTGGCTGCATCATCGCCGAAGGCCAGATCGGCGTGGCGCCCCGCCGCTTCGACCTGACCCATGACGAGGTGATGCCGATCCTGGAGGGCGGCAAGACGGTGGCCCCCTCGCCCTCGGGCCTCGACGGGGGCCGGCGGGGGCTGAAGCCGCTGCCGCTGACCGCCGGCGAACGTCCGGCAAAGCGGGCCGACAGTCCCGAATCACGCCGCGCGAGCTTCCGGGTCGTCCCGCTGGCGCCGGCATCGCTGCCCACGGGCGCGAGCCAAAGCTAGGGCTGCGGACGCCTGCGCCAGCGATAGACCGCGGCGGGCGCAGGTTCGCTGCGGCCAAGCGAGGACAGCATCTGGTCCTGGTCCCGCTGGAAGCCCAGGTTCTTCAGCAGGCGCCGCGACGGCTGGTTGTCCAGGAACACATCGGCCAGCAGTTCGGGCGGATCGAAGCGGGCGGTGATTTCGGCCAGGAAGGCGCGGCCCATCTCCTCGCCCAAGCCCTGCCACGCCATGGCGGGGTCAAGGAAATAGAAGATGCGGGGCGGATCGCCCGCGCTGATGCCGATGGAACCGGCCACCTTGCCGTCGCGCCGCACGGTCAGGCGCATCGGGGGCAGCAGGCCGTCGGACTGGAACAGCGGCGCCATGTCGTCGGGCGTCATGTCCGGGTGGAACAGCAGCAGGTTCGACGCGACCTCGGGCATGGTGACGATGCGGTGCAGGTCCGGCAGGTCGCCGTGGCGGAAGGGCTCGATCAGCAGGCGGGGCGTCGCCAGCGCGATCGCATGCCGCCGGGCGAAATCCTGGCGGGTCAGGCGCAGCGACAGGCCGGGCAGATGGCGCTGCTGCGGCTGCGACCACAGCATGACCTCCTTCACGGGCCGAAAGCCAAGCCGCGCCAGCAGCGCGGCGCAGGCGGTGTTGTCCTGCAGGTGGTTCGCCTCGATGAAGGCCGAGCCATTGCGGAAGCGGCGCGACAGGGCCAGCACCGCGGCGCGTTCGGCCAGCCCCTGCCCCTGCGCCACGGGCGCCATCCAGATGCCGAAGCTGCCGGATGCGCGGACCATGCCGATCAGCCGGCCGTCCTGCCGCACCGCGTATTCGTCAAGGCCCGCGCCGTCGATAAAGGCGGCAGCATCCGCCGCCCCATAGGGCCAGGGCACGGCGGTCAGCCATTGGGCCACCTGCCAATCCGACAGCGCCTCGGCAATGGCGGGAGCGTCTTCGGGCCACGGACGGGTCAGGGTCAGCGGCGCGGGCATGGCCCTAGCCCACGGAAATGACGCGCACCGAGCCGCCCTTGGCCGACAGCGCGATCTCTCCGCTGGCAAGGCGCAGGGCGTCCTGGCCAAAAACCTCGGCCCGCCAGCCCTTCAGCGCGGGCAGGTCGCGTTCGCCCGATGCGATGGCGTCCAGTTCCGCGGTCGAGGCGATCAGCTTGGGCGCCACCCCTGCCGCATCGGCCTTGGCCTTCAGCAGCACGCGCAGCAGGTCCGACAAGGCGGCATTGCCCGGCTTGCCCGGTTCCTCGCCCTTGGGCTGGGGCAGATCCTTCGACTCGGTCCCGGCCTTGACGGCGGCCAGGATGCCGTTCGCGATCTCTCCCTTGCGGGCCTCGCGCAGCAGCAGGCGCGACCGGCCAAGATCGGCCTCGGACATGGGCTTGGTCGAGGCGACCTCGATCATGGCGTCGTCCTTGAAGACCCGCGACCGGGGGATATCGCGTTCCTGGGCATAGGCCTCGCGGAAACGGGCCAGTTCGCGCAGGATCGCCAGGAAGCGGGGCGAGTTGGTGCGCGTGCGGATCTTGAGCCAGGCTTCCTCGGGGCGGGTAATATAGGTCTCGGGGTCCTCCAGCACGGCGACCTCCTCGGCCAGCCAGCTTTCGCGGCCGTTCTTGTGCAATTCGGCTGCCAGGAATTCATAGATCACGCGCAGATGCGTGACATCGGCCAAGGCATAAGCCGCCTGGGCGTCCGACAACGGGCGGCGCGACCAGTCGGTGAAACGCGACGACTTGTCCAGATTTGCCCGCGCGATCTTGCGCACAAGGGTCTCATAGCCGACCTGTTCCCCGAAGCCGCAGACCATCGCCGCGACCTGCGTGTCGAACAGGGGCTGCGGGAACAGGCCCGCGTCGTGGAAGAAGATCTCCAGATCCTGGCGGGCGGCGTGAAACACCTTGACGGTTCCGGGATGCCGGAACAGGTCGTAAAGCGGCTCCAGCGACAGCCCCTCGGCCAGGGGATCGACCAGCACGGCCTCGCCGCCCGCCGTCTTCGGCGTCGATGCGGGAGGCAGCGCCATCTGGATCAGGCACAGCTTCGACCAGTAGGTCCGCTCGCGCAGGAATTCGGTATCGACGGTGACGTAGGGGGCCGACTTCGCGGTTTCGCAGAAGCGGGCGAGATCCTCGGTCCGGGTGATGATGGTGATGTCGTCGCTCATGGGGCCTTCTGCCGGGCGGTTCGTCCGCCAGTCCGACCGGCATAAGACCAAGTTTCCGCCTTGGGAAGGGTTTTTGGTTAACCGGACCGGCGGATCAGAGCGGCGGAATATCCCCCTCGGCCCGGGTGGCGTGAAAATCGGCAACGAAATCGTCCAGCCTGCCCCCGGCAATGGCGCCGCGCAGGCCCGCCATCAGTTCCTGGAAGTAATGCAGGTTGTGCCAGGTCAGAAGCATCCCGCTGATCATTTCGCCCGCCCGGAAGACATGGTGCAGATAGGCGCGGCTGTAGCCGGTGCAGGCGGGACAGGTGCAATGCTCGTCCAGCGGGCGCGGGTCGTCGGCATGGCGCGCGTTCTTGATGTTGACCTGGCCCCGTCGCGTCCAGGCCTGTCCCGTGCGCCCGGAACGCGAGGGCAGCACGCAATCCATCATGTCGATGCCGCGCTGCACGGCACCGACGATGTCGTCGGGCTTTCCCACCCCCATCAGATAGCGCGGCTTGTCGGTGGGCAGGAAACCCGGCGCATAGTCAAGAACGCCGAACATCGCCTCCTGCCCCTCGCCCACGGCCAGGCCGCCGACGGCGTAGCCGTCGAAGCCGATGGATTTCAGCGCCTCGGCGGATTCCTCGCGCAGCTCCGGCGTGACGCCGCCCTGCATGATGCCGAACAGCGCATGCCCCGGCCGGTCGCCGAAGGCATCGCGCGACCGCCGCGCCCACCGCATCGACAGGCGCATGGATTTGGCCACGTCCTCCTCGGGCGCGGGCAGGGCCGGGCATTCGTCGAAGCACATGACGATGTCGCTGCCCAGAAGGCGCTGGATCTCCATGCTGGTTTCCGGCGACAGCATGTGCTTCGACCCGTCGACATGGGACGAGAAGGTCACGCCGTCTTCCGTCAGCTTGCGCAACGCGGCCAGCGACATGACCTGGAATCCACCCGAATCGGTCAGGATCGGCCGGTCCCAGTTCATGAAACGGTGCAGGCCCCCCAGGCGGGCGATGCGCTCGGCACCCGGGCGCAGCATCAAGTGATAGGTATTGCCCAGCAGGATGTCGGCCCCCGTGGCGCGGACCGATTCCGGCAGCATCGCCTTGACGGTGGCGGCGGTGCCCACGGGCATGAAGGCGGGCGTGCGGATCTCGCCCCGCGGGGTGTGGATCGTCCCGGTGCGGGCGCGCCCGTCGGTCGCGTGAAGGGTGAAATGGAAACGATCGCTCATCGGCCTGCCTGTCGCTGGAACCGGCCGTGTCTAGCGAATGCGGGCGGGGTCCGCAATCTGGGCCAATCTCTGGACCTGACGGGGGTGTTCGCCTATATACATGGCGCATTTGACAGGAACACGCCATGACCGAGCTGCAGGAAGGCGCCCCGCTGATCGCGCCCTCGTCCACCGACCATCCGCTTTATGACAGCGTCGTCGAGGCCTGCAAGACGGTCTACGACCCCGAGATCCCGGTCAACATCTTCGACCTAGGGCTGATCTACACCATCGCCATCAACGACCAGAACGAGGTCCGCGTCGTCATGACCCTGACCGCCCCCGGCTGCCCCGTCGCGGGCGAGATGCCGGGCTGGGTCGCCGATGCGGTCGAGGCCATTCCGGGCGTCAAGCAGGTCGATGTCGAGATGACCTTCCAGCCGCAGTGGGGCATGGACATGATGTCCGACGAGGCGCGGCTGGAACTGGGCTTCATGTAGGCTTGCCCGAGGCGGCAGCCGGGGGACTTCGCGTCCCCTCGCCGGCTGGTTCCTGAACCCGTGGCGCACCAACCGGCGCCGCCCCCGGTGGGATATTTGGACCGAGGTGAAGGACACCCGCGTCTTGATGGCGGCGGGGTGCAGCATTATCTTTCGTGCGAACAGAAGGATCGCGCCCATGTTTGCCATTCCCGGATCGTCTCCGGTCAAGATCACGCCTGCCGCCGAGCGCCAGATCGCCCGGCTGATGACGGGCAGGAACGCCTTTGGCCTGCGCATCGGGCTGAAGAAGGGCGGCTGCGCCGGCATGGAATACACCATGGATCTGGTCGAGACCGCCGAACCGAACGAGGAAGTCGTCGAGCAGGGCGCGGCCCGGGTGCTGATCGCGCCCCGCGCGCAGATGTTCCTGTTCGGAACCGAGATCGATTACGAGAACGGCCTGCTGGAATCCGGCTTCCGGTTCCGCAACCCCAACGTGACCGATGCTTGCGGATGCGGCGAATCGGTGCGGTTCGAGCCGCTGGACGGCAGCCGCACGGGCGGCTGATCCTGGCGGCTGATTTCCTGCCCGGTTGCGGCGCTATCATGATTGCGAAGCGCCTCCTGTCGCCCTAAGCCGCTGGCAAAGCTCAGGAGGAATGGCATGGCACCGCGCAAACTGGCCGCTGGAAACTGGAAGATGAACGGCGATCTGGCCGCGCTGGCCGAGATCGATGCCTTGGTCGCGGCCCATCCCGCCCCCGGTTGCGAGGTTCTGATCTGCCCCCCCGCGGTGCTGCTGCACCCCATGAAGGCGCGGGTCGATGGCGGGGCAATCGCCTTGGGCGGGCAGGATTGCCATGCCAAGGCCTCGGGGGCGCATACGGGCGACATCGCGGCGGCGCAGTTGAAGGGCGTGGGCGCAAGCTACGTGATCCTGGGCCATTCCGAACGCCGCGCCGATCACGGCGAGACGGATGCCGTGGTCGCGGCCAAGGCGGCGGCCGCCCATGCCGCCGGTCTGACCGCGATCATCTGCGTGGGCGAGACCGAAGCGCAGCGCGACCGAGAGGAAACCCTGACGGTGATCGCCTCGCAGCTTGACGGATCGATCCCCGAGGGGGCGACGGCGGCAAACACCGTCATCGCCTATGAGCCGGTCTGGGCCATCGGCACCGGGCGCACCCCGACCAACGACCAGATCGCCGAGGTTCATGCCCTGATGCGCGAAAGGCTGGCTGGCAAGGTCGGGGATGCCAGCCAGGTCCGGCTGCTTTACGGCGGCAGCGTCAAGCCGGACAATGCGGCGCAGATCTTTGCCCTTCCCCATGTGGACGGCGCGCTGGTCGGCGGGGCCAGCCTCAAGGCCGCGGATTTCGGCCGGATCATCGCGGCGCTGGACGCGGCCTGAGGTCGTGGTCCATGGCAAGGGGCGCCACCGAAACCCGCCCCTTGCCCGCCCGCTTCGACTGATACAGCGCAACATCCGCATCGTTCAGCATCAGGTCTATGTCGCCTTGGCCATAGCCTGTGGACAGGACGATCCCCAGGCTGGCCGAAACGCCGCAATCCCCCGGCGAGACCTGTTCGATCCCCCGGATGATCCGCGTGCCGAGGCCCGTCAGCGCCTCGCCGGACCAGGATCCGCCCAGGACCAGCACGAATTCGTCCCCGCCGATCCGGGCCACATGGTCGCGGCTGCGGGTCACGCGGTTCAGGACCTGCGCCACGTCGCGCAGCAGGCGGTCGCCGGTCGCGTGGCCCAGGCGGTCGTTCACCTGCTTGAAGTTGTCGAGATCCAGATGCGCCAGGGCAAAGGCCTGCCTTGCGCCCGGGTCCAGCGCGTTGCGCATCGCGGCCATCAGCCCGCGGCGGTTCAGCAATCCGGTCAGCGGATCGGTATGGGCCTCGCGCTCGGCATCCAGGCGGGCCAGCATCAGGTGGCGGTTGAAGCGCGCCAGCTCGCCCTGGATGGCGCGGTTCGCTTCCTTCAGAAACATCAGTTCCAGCGCCAGTTCCGTGGGCGCAAAGTCGCTTTCCGTCAGCCCGAAGCCGGCAACCGCATCGGACAGCGATACCCCGAAGCCGAAGTTCAGCAGCAGCCCTCCAGGAGCGGGTGCCACGACATGGCCGCGCAGCAGCATCTGGCGGTGATGCCGCAGCCTCAGGGCCAGGCGCTTGCCCGGATCGGCGGCGCGAATCTGCGAGATCACGCAGCCGGTCCCGGAGCCCTTGGCCTCGACAAAGATATCCTCGACCAGCTTCGCGCCGGGCGGGACCAGCTTCCCCATGGTCGGGCCGCAGAAGCGGATCGCACCGTTCTGGGCCAGGCAGAGATGCATGGGCATCAGCCGGTCCAGCGCCGCCCGGTCCAGTGCCAGTTCCTGCGTCATGCCTGGCCGGCCCGGGCTGACAGGCGGAAGGTCCGCGCCTCGGCAAAGGCCAGGTCGGAAACGTCGATGCAGATCCCCTCCTTGCTGCGGGTGATAACGCAAAGCGTTCCGTAGTCGTCGGCCATGGCCCGCAGCAGGCCGCTGAGCAGCGCCGTCCAGACGGGCGAGCCGGCCGCGATCGTCACCCAGACCAGGCCGTCGGCGCCGCGCGACAGCGCGATCTCGGGGACCTCCACGTCATCGGTGATCAGGCGGATGCGCTCGGGCAGCTCGTCCAGGCGCAGCAGGAAGTCCAGGAAATCGCTGCCGCAAAAGCGCAGCAGTCGCCAGATTTCATCCTGCCGCACCAGCCAGGCGCCTAGATCCTCGACCAGCTCGTCGACGGGCTTGCCCAGTTGCTGCGCCGCATTCCGCAGCATCAGGCCAGGGGGCAGCAGGCCCGCCTCGACCTCGTGCACCGATTCCGCGTGCAGGAACTTCTCGATCGCGCGGTTGACCAGATCGTGCATGTCTCACCTCCGGCATCCTTCCTAGATGCAAAAGGTGAACAAACCGCAAACTCAGACCTGCCAGCCATAGCTTCCCGGACCGGCCAGCGCCGTCCGCGCATGCATCAGGTCCGCCGGAGGGATCTGCAGCTCGGCGGCGGCCTCCATCACCCTCTGGTCGTCTTCCAGCAGGAAGTCCAGGACATGCAGCGCCATCTCGGGGCTCGAGGCGACCCGGCGCAGGTCCTGCGGCTGAAGCCCGGTCGCCCCCAGGAAGGCTTCGATCAGCTCGGGCCGCTCGGCCAGGTAAAGCAGGGCGGCCGTTGCCAGTTCCTGCGCGGATTCTCGCTTATATGTCATCGCTGCCCTCGTTCTGCGGTTCGCTGGACGACTGTTTGGAAACGCTTTGTTAAGGAATCAATGACATTCTTTCGAAAGATCGTCGGAAAGAGGCGCGTCATCCATGACTGCATGTATCCTTGTTGCAGAAAGCAGCGCGACAAGTCGGATCAGCCTGAAAGTCAGGCTCTCCGGGGCGTGCTACGACGTCCTGTCGGCCGCGACGGTCGAGGATGTCGTGTCGCAACTGCGCTCGGGCCGCCCCGACCTGATCCTGCTGGGGCCGGGCTTTTCCGGGCTGCCCCTGGCCGACTTCTTCCGGCTTGTTTCCGTCGAACGGCCCCGGACGCCGGTGCTGGCGCTTGCCGACGGCCAGCGCCGGGTCGAGGCGCTGGAGGCCGGGGCCTCGGCCGTCCTGGATCCGCGGGTCGAGGAACAGATGCTTCTTGCGCGCGTGCGCGGCCTTCTGCGCGATTCCGAGACCGGTGATGCCCCGAACTTCGCCATGGCCGAGGCCGCGGCCGGCTTTGCCCACGCGCCGTCCGGCAATGTCGTGCTTGTGGCCGACCAGCCCGCCCGCGCGCAGCGCTGGCGCCATATCCTGCAGCCGCGGCTGAACTGCCGCTTTGCGATCTCCAGCCCCGACGAGACGCTCAGCGCAGCGTCCCAGGGCGATGGTGCGGATCTCTACATCATCGCGGCCGATATCGACCGGAAGGGCGACGGGCTGCGGCTGCTGTCGGAACTGCGGTCCCGAAACGGCTCGAAGGAGGCGGGCTTTGCCGTGCTTGTCGCGCCCGAGCGGGAGGATCTCTGCGCCATCGCGCTGGATCTGGGCGCGGGCGAGGTGCTGCCCCTGGATCCCGGCGCCGACAACAATGCCGAGATTGCGGCCCTCGCCCTGCGCAACCAGCTGGATCGCAAGCGCCGCGCCGACAGCCGGCGCGAGGAGATGAAGCGCAACATGGCCTGGGCGATGACCGACCCGCTGACCGGGCTTTACAACCGCCGCTACGCGCAGCCGCAACTGACCGAGATCGCGGGCGCCGCCATGCGCCAGCAGTCCAGCTTTGCGGTGATGGCCCTGGATCTGGACCGATTCAAGGCGATCAACGACAATTTCGGCCATGCGGCCGGCGATGCGGTGTTGTGCGATGTCGCCCGCCGTGTCGAGGGGACCGTAGCCGGCCGGGGCCTGAGCGCCCGCCTTGGAGGGGAGGAATTCCTGGTCGTGCTGCCCGAGGCGACCGAGTCCGAGGCCTATCACATGGCCGAGGACATCCGCCGCGCCGTGGAAATGCACCCGATCTTGCTGCCCCGCATCTCGGGCGGGGGGCAGGTGCAGGTCACGCTGTCGATCGGTGTCGCCCTGGAACAGGCGCCCTTCTACATCAGCCGCCCCGATGTGCTGGCCGAAATCGCGCTGGAACGGGCCGACCGGGCGATGATCGCGGCAAAGTCGCTGGGCCGGAACCGCGTGCTGATGGCGCCGATGCAGCCGGTCCACTGAGCCGTTTGCGACGAAAGACGCAGAACCTTGTCGCCTATGGGGCTGGCAGGGGCGGCGCTCAGGGCCTACATTGCCCCTGCCCCTTGCCGCCGGAGCTTGCCATGTCAGACAACCTTGCCCAAAGCGCTTCGGCCGAACGCTCCACGGGGCAGGCCATGCTGCGCGGGGCCTTGGGCCGCTGCCCGGCCTGCGGCGAGGGTCGGCTGTTCAGCTCCTTCCTGAAGGTCGCCGATCACTGCCCGGCCTGCGGCGAGGCGCTGCATCACCAGCGCGCCGACGATGGCCCCGCCTATCTGACGATCCTGCTGGTGTCGCATCTGGGCGCGCCGCTGCTGCTGGCCTGCTATATCGCCTGGCGGCCTTCGGCGATGACGATGATCTATACCTTCGGCGCGGGCGCGATCATCCTGTCTCTGCTGCTGTTGCCGCGGATCAAGGGCGCGATGGTGGGGCTGCAATGGGCGCGGCGGATGCACGGCTTCGGCGCCTCCGCGACCCGGCCCGGCTCATGACAGGGGCCACGCCCATCCGCGATGCGGCGACGATCATCCTGCTGCGCAGGCAGGCCGAGGGTGTGTCGGTGCTGATGGGGATGCGCGGCGCGGGAGCGGTCTTCATGCCGTCGAAATACGTCTTTCCGGGCGGCGCGGTCGATCCCGGTGACGCTTCAGCCCCCTTGACCGCGCCGCTGGCCGAGCCGCATCGCAGCCGCCTGGTCCGAGAGCCCCGGCCCGGGACCCTTCCCGATCCCGATGCCATCGCCGCCGCTGCCCTGCGCGAATTGGCCGAGGAAACCGGCCAGCTGATCGGCCGCCCCGGACACAGCACCTGGCCCGGCTTTGCCGAGGCGGGCCTGTGCCCCGATGCCTCGGCGCTGGTCTATCTGTTCCGGGCGATCACACCCCCCGGCCGCCCACGCCGGTTTGATGCGCACTTCTTCGTGGCCGATGCCGCCTGCCTTGCCACCGACCCCGACGATTTCAGCCGCGCCTGCGACGAGCTTTCGCACCTGCATTGGGTGCCCCTGGCCGAGGCCCGCGCCCTGGACCTGCCCTTCATCACCGAGGTCGTGCTGGCCGAACTTGCCGACCTGATCGCAGGGCTTCCCCAGGACGCATGCCTGCCGGTGCCGGATACGGTGCCCTTCTTCGACAACCGCACCCCTGCTCCGCGTTTTGCGCAGATCGCCTGATCAGCGGCCCGCAAACCGCGCCGGACGCTTTTCCAGAAACGCCGCCACGCCTTCGGCGAAATCCGCCGTGCGGCCGGCCTCGCCCTGCAGCCGCGCTTCCAGCGCAAGCTGGGCGTCCAGGTCGTTCCCGAAGGACGCCCCGACCGCTTCGCGGATGGCGCGATAGGCGGCGGTCGGTCCTTGGGCCAGGTGCCGGGCACGGGCGGCGACGCCTTCGGCAAAGGCATCGTCGGGCAGCGCTTCCCAGATCAGGCCCCAGTCGGCGGCCTGCCGGGCGCTGACGGGTTCGGCGAACAGCATCATGCCAAGCGCACGGGCGGCGCCCACGGCGCGGGGGATGATGAAGGTCCCGCCCGCATCCGGGACCAGCCCGATCCGCGCGAAGGCCTGGATGAAGCTGGCGCTTTCGGCCGCGATCACCACGTCGGCCGCCAGCGCGAGGTTCGCCCCCGCCCCCGCCGCCACGCCGTTCACGGCTGCGATCACGGGCGCGTGGCAGGCCCGGATCGCCCGCAGCATGGGTTCATATTCACCGCGCAGCGTGCCTTCCAGATCGGCCGCCGCCGCCCGGTCGGTCAGGTCCTGGCCCGAGCAGAATCCGCGCCCTGCCCCGGTGATGACCAGGCAGCGCATGTCTGCGGGCAGGGTCTGGACCGCGTCCGTGATCTCGCGCCGCATCTGGCTGCTCAGCGCGTTCATCACCTGCGGGCGGTTCAGGGTCAGCGTGGCGATGGCGTCGCTGGTCGTGAACTTGATGGTTTCGTAAGTCATGGCGGTCCCCCTTTTGGGGGCATCATGACCAAAATGCACAACGGGAAAAGCGCGACCCGGCGTCAGTCGCGCATGATCTGGTCCAGCCGCTCGCGTTCGGCCTGGCTCAGCGTTTCGGCCGTTTCGGGTCGGGCACGGGCGCGGGCGCGCAGGAACCGCCAGGCCAACAGCAGGGCCAGCAGCGCCATGACGGGACCCGCCAGCCACAGCACGAGGTTGCCCCCTTGGGCGCGCGGCTGGAACAGCACGAATTCACCGAACCGGTCCACCACGGCGTCGATCACCTCGTCGTTGCTGTCGCCCGCCACGATCCGTTCGCGCACATAGAGCCGCAGGTCGCGGCTGATCGGAGCGTTCGATTCGTCGATGTTCTCGCCCTGGCAGACCGGGCAGCGCAGCATTTGCGATATCTCGCGCGCCCGTGCCTCTTGCCCGGCGTCCGGCAGCACCTCGTCCGGCTGCACGGCCATGGCCGCGACCGGCAGCAGCAGGGCCAAGAGGATCAGAAGCCGCCTCATTCCGCAGCCACCGCTTTTGCAGGCGCCCGCGTCCCGGCGGCCACGCGATAGCGCCGGTCGGACAGGCTGACGATTCCGCCAAGCGCCATCAGCATGGCCCCCGCCCAGATCCAGTTGGCGAAGGGCTTGACATAGATGCGCACGGCCCAACCCCCGTCGGCTTGCGCATCGCCGATCACCAGGTAGATGTCGCGGAAGATGCCGTTGTCGATCGCGGCCTCGGTCGTGGGCATGGCCTGGACGGGATAGACGCGCTTTTCGGGGCGCAGCGTGGCAACCGGCCGGCCGTCCCGCGCGACCTCCATCGTGGCGGTGGTCGAGATGTAGTTCGGTCCCTCGACCTCATCCACGCGGGAAAGCGTGATGTCGTAATCCGCCACCCGGAAGGGCTTGCCCACTTGCGCGACGCGGATATCCTCGACCTGCCAGGCGGTCAGAAGGGCGATGCCGATGAAGGTGACGCCCAGCCCGGCATGGGCGATGGCCTTGCCCCAGTCGGCGCGCGGCAGGCGCCACAGGCGCGACAGCCCGGACTGGCCGGTGCGGTGGATCAGTTCGGCAATGGCGCCGAAGATGATCCAGGCGCCAAGCCCGGCGCCGATCACCGCAAGCGCCGACCGTCCCGTCGAGACCGCCCAGACAAGCGCCATGACCGCCCCCGTCAGCGCCAGCGCCCCCCACAGGGGCCGCATGGCCCGGCCCAGCGTTGCGCGCTTCCACGGCATGATCGCCCCCAGCGGAAGGGCAATCGCCAGCACGATCATGAAGGGGGTGAAGGCCTTGTTGAAGAAGGGGGCGCCGACCGACAGCTTGCGGGCCCAGAGCATCTCGGCCACCAAGGGCCAGATCGTGCCGATGAAGACGACAAAGGCGGCAACGGCCAGCAGGACGTTGTTCAGGACCAGCGCGCCTTCGCGCGATACCGGCGCGAAGATCCCCTTCGCGGTCATCTGCGTGGCCCGCGCGGCATAAAGCGTCAGCGCCCCGCCGGTGAAGACGACCAGGATCCCCAGGATGAACACGCCCCGCGCCGGGTCGCTGGCAAAGCTGTGGACCGAGGTGATGACGCCCGACCGCACGATGAAGGTCCCGATCATGGAAAAGCCGAAGGCCATGATCGCCAGCAGGATCGTCCAGCTTTTCAGCGCCTCGCGCTTTTCCACGACGATGGCGGAATGCAGCAGCGCGGCAGCCAGCAGCCAGGGCATGAAGCTGGCGTTTTCCACCGGATCCCAGAACCAGAAGCCGCCCCAGCCAAGCTCGTAATAGGCCCACCACGATCCCAGCGCGATGCCGACGGTCAGGAACATCCAGGCGGCCAGCGTCCAGGGCCGGACCCACCGCGCCCATGCGGCGTCCACCCGCCCTTCGATCAGGGCTGCGACGGCGAAGGAGAAGGCCATCGAAAGGCCCACATAGCCCAGGTAGAGGAACGGCGGATGGAACGCGAGGCCCGGGTCCTGCAGAAGCGGGTTCAGGTCGCGCCCGTCGAAGGGCGGGCTGGCCAGCCTCAGGAAGGGGTTCGAGGTGAAGATGATGAAGGCATAGAAGGCCGCGCCGATGGATGCCTGCACGGCCAGAACCCGCGCCCGCAGAGCAGGCGGCAGGTTGTCGCCGAAACTGGCGGCCGCCGCGCCGAACAGCGCCAGGATCAGCACCCAGAGCAGCATCGACCCCTCGTGGTTCCCCCAGACGCCGCTGATCTTGTAGAGCATCGGCTTGGCCGTATGCGAGTTCTCGTAAACAAGCTTCAGCGAGAAGTCGGACGTGACAAAGGCCACCGTCAGCGCCGCGAAGGACAGCCCCACCAGCAGGAACTGCGCCACGGCGGCGGGACGGGCGCTGTCCATCCAGCCCCCCCATCCTTTCGATGCCCCGACCATCGGCACCACCATCTGATAGAGGGATACCGCAAAGGCGAGGATCAGGGCAAAATGGCCGAATTCTGCTGTCATGGCGGCATCCCTTGGTTCCGCCCAGCATAGGGCCATGCAAAAGGGGGGAAAAGTCCCCCCTTGGTGCCGTCCCCTTCTTTGACGCGTCGCGGGCTGCGGCCTATTCGCGCAGGCCTGCCAGCCAGTCGCGCAGCGCGGCGTTGTCGGCAAAGTCGTCGTCAGACTTCCGAGCCGTCGCAAGCCGCTCTGTCGTGGTGACGCTGGTCTGGACCTGGCTTGCGGGCCAGACGCGATGGCGGAAATGATGCGCCTCGCGCGCGCCGAAATAGAAGCCCACAATGGCACCCAGCAGCCACCACAGCGGTTCCGGCACCTGCTGCAGACCCGTCATGCGCAGGCCGAATCCTTGCGGTTCAACCATGGCATAGATGAACAGGCCGATCGTCCCTAGGGCCAGAAGCGGCCGGGGAAGGCGGTTCAAGCCATTGACGAAGCCGTCGAAGAAGCCGGCGCGAGGGGCCTGGAATTCCTGGCCCAGTTGCCCGATGGCGCGGGCATAGGCTTCCTCCTCAAGCTCCATCTTGCGGGTGGCGTTCCGGGTAAAGACCTCGGCCATGCCGGTCGCGGCGCTGCCCAGCGCGGTCACGCCCTGGCCCAGGCCGATGAAGCGGTCGATCATGCCCATCTGGCGGTCCTTTCGCGATGCTCGGCCTCGGTCAGGTGATAGCGGGGGGAAATGAACTCCTCGGCCCGGGTGATCCAGCCGCCCTTGCCGCCTGCCTTGCTGCGCGCGTATTTGCGGCTGGCGGGGCGCTGATCGGCCAGCGCGTAGTAATAGTTGCGCCGGGCGATCCCGTAGGCATCGGCGAAATGGTCCGGGGCCGAGGCCGCCGCGTCCCGGGCAGCCGCGATTGTCTGCGGCCCGATGACGCCATCGGCGGTCGCCGCAAAGCCCATGCGGGCGATCAGCCGCTGCAGGATCTTCACGGCATTGGTGCCCGCGTTCACATACATGTCGAAGACGCTGGCCTGCACCGCCTCGGGCAATTCGGCCAGGCGTGGCCTGCGGAAATAATGTTCAACGAAGATCTGTTGCGCCTGCGCGCGGGTCAGCGCCCGCACATCGGCGGCATCGACGCGCCCGTCCCTGTTCAGATCCAGCCCCAGCGCCTTCATCGTTCCGACCGTGACGCCATAATTCGTGGCCCCGCCCGGATCGTCGGGATCGTTCACGTAACCGCCCTCGCGCGCGACGATCTGCGCGGCGACTTCCTCAACGCTTGGCATGACACCCCTCGTCCTGCAGTTGAAGCAGCAAGGGTGCGCCGGGCGCGTTAACGGGCCGTTAACCTTCCGGGCGTTGCTATCCGCGCAGCGCGTCCAGCAGCATCTGCAACGCGTGTTCGACCGTGGCTGCGCGGACCTGCCTGCGACCGATGGCCCCGAACTCGACCGTCTCGGCGCGGGTGCCGAAGGGTTCGGCAATGGCGAAGCAGACACGGCCCTCGGGCTTGTGCTCGGATCCGCCGGGGCCGGCGATGCCGGTCACCGCAACGGCGATTCCCGCGTCCGAATGGCGCAGCGCGCCCGAGGCCATTTCGGCCGCGACCTGTTCGCTGACGGCGCCATGGGCCTCCAGCGTGTCGGCCCGCACGCCGAGCATCTGCTGCTTGGCGGCATTGGAATAGGTGACGAAGCCCCGGTCGACGCCATCCGAGGAACCCGGAACCTCGGTCAGCGCGCCCACGATCAGCCCGCCCGTGCAGCTTTCGGCGGTGGCGATCATCACGCCGCGCGCGCGTGCGGCGTCAAGAACATCGGCGGCAAGCGTCACAGCATCGGCTCCAGCACGGCGTGATACAGGCCCGCCAGCGCGACGGATCCGAAGCCCGCAAACAGCCCGGCCCAGAGGTCGTCCAGCATCACCCCCACGGCTCCGCCCTGCCGGTCGGCGCGGCCCACCAGCCAGGGCTTCCAGACGTCGAACAGCCGGAACAGCAGAAAGGGCACCACGAAGCCAGGCCAGGCGTCGAGGATAGAGATCCCGTGGCGCCACAGGGGGATGACGGTGAAGGACATGGCGAGCCACTGGCCCGCGACCTCGTCGATGACAATTTCGGACGGATCCTCGTCCGTGGTCATGCGCAATGCCTGCGGCACGGCCCAGAAGCCGATCGCTGCTGCCAGAACCGCGCCCAGGGGGATCAGCAGCGCGCCGCCGGCCTCATAGATCAGGACCGCCAGCAGGACGGCTGCGGCGGAACCCCAGGTGCCGGGCGCGGGGCGCAGCCTGCCGATGCCGAAGAATGTGGTGATCACCGCGATCATGGTGCTTACGCCTTCATCAGCGCGGCGGTGGCGATGGCCGCGATCCCCTCGCGCCGGCCGGTGAAGCCCAGCCGTTCCGAGGTGGTGGCCTTGACGCTGATGCGGGCGGGATCAACGCCCATGATCTCGGCCAGGCGGGCCTGCATGGCAGCCGCATGGGGGCCGATCTTCGGCGCCTCGCAGATCAGGGTGACGTCGGCATTGCTGATGGTGAAGCCGCGTCCGCGCGCCAGCTTGGCGGCATGCGCCAGGAAGATCGCGCTGTCGGCGCCCTTCCATTGCGGGTCCGAAGGCGGGAAGTGGCGGCCGATGTCGCCTTCGGCCAGCGCGCCATAAAGGGCGTCGGTCAGGGCGTGCATCCCGACATCCGCGTCGGAATGGCCGACCAGACCCGCGTCATGCGCGACCTGCACCCCGCAAAGCCAGACATGGTCGCCCGGCCCGAAGGCGTGAACGTCGTAGCCATTGCCAAGGCGAATATCCATCGCAGTCCCCAGTATCCGTTCGGCCCGCGCGAAATCGGCGGGAAAGGTGATCTTCATGTTGTCCTCGGACCCCGGCGTGATCGCGACGGGGATCCCCGCCCTGAGGGCCAGTTCCACGTCGTCGGCGGCGTTGGCCGGGTGCAGGCGGTGCGCCTTGGATATTTCGTCCAGGATGAAACCCTGCGGGGTTTCCGCACGGAACAGACCATCGCGAGGGGCGGTGCCGGTGACGGTGCCCTCTGCCCCCCGCCACAGGGCGTCGGTGACGGGCAGCGCCGGGGCGGCGGCGGGCGCGCCCGCCTGCAGGGCGTCGATCACGCCCTGGATCACCGCGTCGCTGACCAGCGGGCGCGCGCCGTCGTGGATCAGGACATGGCTCGCCTGCCCCTCCAGCGCGCGAAGCCCGGCCATGACGCTGGCCGCGCGGGTTTCGCCCCCGGTGACGATGGTCACGCCCCCGGCAAGGTCGGCCAGGGCGCGGGCCATGTCGTCGGAATGGACGACCAGCACCACGCGGTCGAAGCCCGCGAATGCGTCCAGGGCGCGGGCCAGCACGCTGCGGCCGCCCAGGTCGCGCCATTGCTTCGGCTCGCCGCCCGCGCGCGTGCCGCGCCCGGCTGCGGTGACGATGGCGGCGTAGCCCGCCGGGGCCTTGACGGTCATGCGTGGTCGGGGATGTCGCCCCGGATCGCGCGGGCAAAGGCGGTGCGATACAGGTCCGACAGTTCTGCCAGGTCGCCGGCATCGTCGCCCATCTGCACCGCCATGCCACCGAAGACGCCGACCTGAGTGGCGGGAACGCCCGCCTGCTCGGCCGCCTTCAGCACGGCGTCCGCGCCCTCGGGGGTGCAGGCCACCAGGTAGCGGGCCTGATCCTCTCCGAACAGTTGCGCGATGTCGCCGCTGTCCAGGCGCAGGCCGATGCCCGCCGTCTCGGCCATTTCGAAGGCCGCCAGGGCAAGGCCGCCGTCAGACAGGTCGGTGGCGGAGGTCACATGGGCGCGGTTGGCGCGCAGGAACTCGCCGTGCCTGCGCTCGGCCGCCAGATCGACATGGGGCGCATCGCCTTCCTCGATCCCGAAGGCCTCGGCTGCGAGGGCGGATTGGCCCAGATGGCCGCGCGTCTGGCCGATGACGATGGCCACGTCGCCTTCGGACGGCAGGCCCGCGATCAGGTTCGACAGGTCGTCGATCAGGCCCACGCCGCCAATGGTGGGGGTGGGCAGGATGCCCTTGCCGTCGGTTTCGTTGTAAAGCGACACGTTGCCCGACACGATCGGGAAATCCAGCGCGGCGCAAGCCGCGCCGATGCCTTTGATCGCGCCGACGAACTGGCCCATGATCTCGGGCTTCTCGGGATTGCCGAAGTTCAGGTTGTCGGTGGTGGCAAGCGGCAGCGCGCCCACGGCGGACAGGTTGCGATAGGCCTCGGCCACGGCCTGCTTGCCGCCTTCGAAGGGGTTGGCCTTGACGTAGCGGGGCGTCACGTCGCTGGTGAAGGCAAGCGCCTTGCTGGTGCCGTGGACGCGAACCACGCCCGCGCCCATGCCGGGGCGGCGGATCGTGTCGGCGCCGACTTGGGTGTCGTACTGTTCCCAGACCCAGCCCTTGTGGGCATAGGAGGGGCTGCCGATCAGCGCACGCAGCGCCTTGATCGGCGTGATGGCGGGCAGGTCGGGTGCGGCGGTCGCCACCGGGGTTTCCACCCAGGGGCGGTCGTATTCCGGCGCGCTGGAGGACAGCTTGGACAGCGGCAGGTCGGCCTTGACCTCGTTGCCATGGATGATCAGGAAGCGGTCCTCGGCAATCGTTTCACCCACGATGGCGAAATCCAGGTCCCATTTCTCGAAGATGGCGCGGGCCTCGGCCTCCTTCTCGGGCTTCAGGACCATCAGCATCCGTTCCTGGGATTCCGACAGCATCATCTCGTAGGCGGTCATGGCGGTCTCGCGCTGCGGCACGGCGTCGAGGATCAGCTTGATGCCCAGCCCGCCCTTGTCGCCCATCTCGACCGCCGAGCAGGTCAGCCCCGCCGCGCCCATGTCCTGGATGGAGATCACGCTGTCGGTCTGCATCAGCTCGAGGCAGGCTTCCAGCAGGCATTTTTCGGTGAAGGGATCTCCCACCTGCACGGTGGGGCGCTTTTCCTCGATGGTGTCGTCGAACTCGGCGGACGCCATGGTCGCGCCCCCCACCCCGTCGCGGCCGGTCTTGGCGCCCAGATAGACCACCGGCATGCCGATGCCGGAAGCGGCCGAGTAGAAGATCTTGTCCGCATCCGCCAGTCCCGCCGCGAAGGCGTTGACCAGGCAGTTGCCGTCATAGCTGCGGTGGAAGCGGACCTCGCCGCCCACGTTCGGCACGCCGAAGGCGTTCCCGTAGGCGCCGATGCCCTCGACCACGCCCTTGACCAGATGCGCGGTCTTGGGATGCTCGGGCCGCCCGAAGGACAACGCGTCCATCGCGGCGATGGGCCGGGCGCCCATGGTGAAGACATCGCGCAGGATGCCGCCCACGCCGGTCGCGGCGCCCTGGTGCGGCTCGATGTAGGAGGGGTGGTTGTGGCTCTCCATCTTGAAGACCACGGCTTGGCCGTCGCCGATGTCCACCACGCCCGCGTTCTCGCCCGGGCCGCAGATCACCTGGGGGCCGCTGGTCGGCAGGGTGCGCAGCCATTTCTTGGACGACTTGTAGGAACAATGCTCGTTCCACATGGCGCTGAAGATGCCCAGTTCGGTGAAGGTCGGCTCTCGTCCGATGATCTGCAGGATGCGGTCGTATTCGTCGGGCTTCAGCCCGTGCGCGGCGATCAGGTCGGGGGTGATCGTCGGTTCCTGCATGTCAGTGCCTTCCTGCGCGTAAGATCTGGCGCCTTTTATGGCCAGACGCCGCACATGGGAAGGCCCGGGCAGACAGCCCGCGCTGACCGGGACAAAAAAAAGCCGGGCACGAGGCCCGGCCTAAGTCCAACAGGGAGGTAGAAGGTGATGAGCGGTTACGCTGACCATCGCCTTCGAAGCCCGATTTATGAGCAGGTTGTTAACGGTTCAAGGGGGATGATGCCGCAACCGCAGCATAGCTGGCATGCAGTTGCCGAATAGCTACACGCAAAGGTTGTAAATCCCGGGATTCCCCCGCCCTGAAGCCTATGCCGAGAGCAGCGTCGCCTCGCTTTGGCGGCGGCGATAATCCTGGATCTCCTCCAGCACGAAATCGCGGAACACGGCGACGCGGCGCGTTTGGCGCAGCTCCTCGGGATAGGCGAGGAATACCGGAACCTCGCCCGATTCCAGATCGGGCAGCACCCGGACCAGCCGCTTGTGATCGGCGGTCAGATAATCCGGCAGCACCCCGATTCCAAGATTTGCCAGCACCGCCTGCAGGACCCCGAAATAGTTGTTCACCGTCAGGGTCGAGACGATGTTCTGGGCCATGATCTCCTGGACCAGCCGCGCGCCCGCCGCGACCTGCGGTTGGTCGGGTTTCTGGCAGATCAGCCGATGCGGGGACAGGTCGGCCATGGCCCGGGGAACGCCGGCCTTGTCCAGGTAGTCCTGCGTCGCGTAAAGCCGCATGCGGATGTTCAGAAGCCGCCGCCGGATCAGATCGGACTGGCTGGGTTCCTTCATGCGGATCGCGACATCGGCTTCGCGCATCGGCAGGTCCAGCAGCCGCTCCTCCAGCATCAGGTCGATCTTGAGGTCAGGGTATTTTTCATAGAGCTTGACCAGCCGCGGGGCCAGCCACAGCGTCCCGAAGCCCACGGCGGCTGTGACGCGCAATTCGCCGAAGACATGCTCCTCGCTGTCGCGGATGCGGGCGGCGGCCGTGTCCAGCTTGCGCGCCATGGCCGATGTGGCGTCGAACAACAGCTCGCCCTGTTCCGTCAGAATCAGGCCGCGCGCATGGCGGTGGAACAGGGTCGTTCCAAGCGATTCCTCCAGCGCGCGAATCTGCCGGCTGACGGCGGATTGCGACAAATGCAGCGTGTCGCCGGCATGGGTCAGGCTGCCCGCGTCGGCAACGGCGTGAAAGATTCTGAGCTTGTCCCAGTCCATGCTGTTACAATCCTGCCGTGTCTGCCATGCGTTTTTTGCAGACCTACTCCGAATGCCGCATTCCGGCAAGAGAGACCCGCTGCGACATTTTTCCTTGGTCGGTCAGCAAAGCTGACCTATACTGGCGGCGGGTGGAGGAGTTTACCGGAATGAGCAAGCAGGAATTCTCGCTAGCGGACCGCTTCGATCTGTCAAAGCCGCAGGTGCTGCTGAACGGGACGCAGGCCCTGGTGCGGCTGATGCTGATGCAGGCCGCGCGCGACAAGGCGGCGGGGCTGAACACGGCGGGGCTTGTGACCGGCTATCGCGGATCGCCGCTGGGCGGCGTCGATCTGGCCATGATGCGCGAAGGCAAGCGGCTTTCGGCATCGAACATCCTGTTCCAGCCCGGCCTGAACGAGGATCTGGCCGCCACAGCCATCTGGGGCAGCCAGCAGGCGGAACTGCGCGGCGAGGGCAGGTACGACGGCGTCTTCGCCCTGTGGTACGGCAAGGGGCCGGGCGTGGACCGCAGCGGCGACGTGATGCGTCACGGGAACATGGCGGGGTCGTCGAAATACGGCGGCGTGGTCATGGCCATGGGCGACGACCACACGGGCGAATCCTCGACCGTGCTGCACCAGTCCGACTGGGCGATGGTGGACGCCTATATCCCCGTCCTGTCCCCCGCGGGCGTGCAGGAGATCCTGGATTTCGGCCTTTACGGATGGGCGCTCAGCCGCTTTGCGGGCGTCTGGACCGGCCTCAAGACGATGAAGGACACCGTCGAGGCGACCAGCGTCGTGGACGGCAACCCCTTCCGCATGAGCTTCGTGACCCCCGACGATTTCGTGATGCCGCAGGGCGGGCTGAACATCCGCCTGGGCGATACGCCGGTCGCGCAGGAAGCGCGGATGATCGACTTCAAGCGTTTCGCCGCCGAGGCCTTCGCCCGCGCGAACCGCATCGACCGCCGCGTCTGGGGCGAGGCGGGGGCAAAGATCGGCATCTGCGCCGCCGGCAAGAACTGGCTGGATGTGGTCCATGCCCTGTCGCTGCTGGGGCTGGACCAGGCCGAGGCCGAACGGCTGGGCATCACCACCTACAAGATCGGCCAGACCTGGCCGCTGGACATGACCAGCTTCCACGAATGGGCCGAGGGCCTGGATCTCATCATCGTGGTCGAGGAAAAGCGCAAGCTGATCGAGGTGCAGGTCAAGGAGGCGATCTTCGACGACCGCCGCGGCCGCCGCGTCTATGGCTGGCACAAGGGCGACACCTGGGAACATGGCCGCCAGGTCGAGCTGTTCCCGACCCGCTATGCCCTTGATCCGGTGCTGATCGCGCAGCGTCTGGGCGACATCCTGGTCGAGGAAGGCCGCCGCACCGACCGCCTGGAAGCCGCGCTGTCGAAGCTGTCCGAGGTCCGCCGCGCCGAAAACGCGCCGGAAATCGCCACCCGCACGCCGTGGTTCTGTTCGGGCTGCCCGCACAACACCTCGACCCGCCTGCCCGAGGGCAGCCGCGCCTATGCGGGCATCGGCTGCCACTACATGGTGCAATGGATGGGCCGGGAAACCACCGGCTTCACCCATATGGGCGGCGAGGGCGTGAACTGGGTGGGCGAGGCGCCCTTCAGCAAGCGCGCCCATGTGTTCCAGAACCTGGGCGATGGCACCTATAACCATTCCGGTTCGCTGGCGATCCGCGCGGCCATCGCGGCGGGCACCAACATCACCTACAAGATCCTGTTCAACGATGCCGTCGCCATGACCGGCGGCCAGCCGAACGAGGGCGGGCTGACCGCCCAGCAGATCGCCGCCGAACTGGTGGCCATGGGCGTGAAGCCCCTGGTCGTCGTCCATGACGAGAAAGAGGAGATCGACCCCAAGCTGTTCCCCGCGGGCCTGCGTTTCGAGGAACGGTCCGAACTGATGAATGTGCAGCGGGAACTGGAGCATGCGCCGGGCGTCAGTGCGATCCTCTATATCCAGACCTGCGCGGCCGAAAAGCGCCGCCGCCGCAAGAAGGGCCAGTTCCCCGACCCCGACCGCCGCGTCTGGATCAACCCCGATGTCTGCGAGGGCTGCGGCGATTGCGGCGTCCAGTCGAACTGCGTGTCCATCGTGCCGCTGGACACCGAACTGGGCCGCAAGCGCCAGATCGACCAGTCCAGCTGCAACAAGGACTACAGCTGCCTCAAGGGCTTCTGCCCCAGCTTCGTCACCGTCCAGGGCGGCAAGCTGAGAAAGCCGCAGGCCGAGGCTTTCGACATCCCCGCCCTGCCCCTGCCCGCCCTGCCCCCGATCAGCGGCACCCATAACGTCGTCATCACCGGCGTCGGCGGCACCGGCGTCGTGACCCTTGGGGCGGTGCTGGCCCAGGCCGCCCATATCGACGGCAAGGGCGCCGGCATGATGGAGATGGCGGGCCTCGCCCAGAAGGGCGGCGCGGTCCACATCCACCTGCGGCTGGCGAACAGGCCCGAAGACATCAGCGCCATCCGCGTCGCCGTGGGCGAGGCCGATTGCATCATCGGCGGCGACCTGGTCGTCACCGCAGGGGCCAAGACCGTCGGGCTGATGACCACGGGCCGCACCGGCGCGGTGGTCAACGATCACGAGATCATCACCGGCGATTTCACCCGGCAGCGCGATTTCCGCGTGCCCTCGGACCAGTTGAAGCTGTCGCTGGAAGCGCGGCTGCGCGACCGCGTGGCCTTCTTCGACGCCAATGACCTGGCGCTGCGAATGCTGGGCGATTCGATCTATTCGAACATGCTGGTGCTGGGCGCGGCTTGGCAGCAGGGGCTGATCCCGCTTTCGCTGGAGGCGATCATGCAGGCGATTGAACTGAACGGCGCCAAGGTCGCGGAGAACCAGCGCGCCTTTCAGATCGGCCGCTGGGCCATGGCCTTCCCCGACCAGACGCGCAAGCCTGCCGAAGTCGCGCAGCTTCCCCCCGACCCCGTCGCCTATCGCGAGGCGCGTCTGGTCGGATACCAGGGCAAGCGGCTGGCCCGGCGGTTCCGCAAGCTGGTGGATGCAGCCCCGAAACCGCTGCGCGAAAGCGTCGCGCGCGGATACTACAAGCTGCTGGCCTACAAGGATGAATACGAGGTCGCGCGGCTGCACCTGACCACGGCCGAACAGATCGCGCGGCAATGGGAGGGCGACCTGAAGCTGACCCTGAACCTTGCCCCGCCGATCCTGGGGGGCAAGGGTGCCGACGGCCGCCCGAAGAAACGCGAATACGGCGAATGGATGCTGGGGGCCTTCAAGGTTCTGGCGCGGATGAAGTTCCTGCGCGGCACGCCCTTCGATCCCTTCGGCTATGCCGCCGAACGCCGCCACGAACGCGCCGCGATCCGCGAATATGAAGCGGACATGCGCGAAATCCTGGCCCATGTCACGGACGCCACCATGCCCGTCGCGATCGAGCTTGCGGAACTGCCCCTGACCGTGCGCGGCTATGGCCCCGTCAAGGCCACGGCGGAAGCAGCGGCGGCGGCGCGGCGCGCGGAACTGCTGGTCCAGTTCCGCAGCGGCGAGGCGCCAGTGCAACAGGCCGCGGAATGACCACCTTTCGGTGACAACCTGATCTAGGTCATTCCCAAGACCCGCGATGCGCCCTAGAAAGGCGCCTCGCGACAGGCAAGGATGGCATCATGGCAGTAGGCGTCTTCGATTCGGGTCTTGGCGGGCTGACGGTCCATCAGGCCATTGCCGCGCGCCTGCCCGACCTGCCGCTGGTCTATCTGGGCGACAATGCCCACACCCCCTACGGGACCCGCACCGCCGAGGATATCTTCAACCTGACCTGCGCGGGCGTGGAACGGCTGTGGCAGGAAGGCTGCGACCTGGTGATCCTGGCCTGCAACACGGCCTCGGCCGCCGCCCTGAAGCGGATGCAGGAAACCTGGCTGCCCGGGGACAAGCGCGTCCTGGGCGTCTTCGTTCCCATGATCGAGGCGCTGACCGAACGCCGCTGGGGCGACAATTCGCCGCCTCGCGAGGTCGCGGTCAAGCATGTCGCCCTGTTCGCGACCCCCGCAACCGTCGCCAGCCGCGCCTTCCAGCGCGAACTGGCCTTTCGCGCCGTGGGCGTCGATGTCGAGGCGCAGCCCTGCGGCGGCGTGGTCGATGCGATCGAAATGGGCGACGAAATCCTGGCCGAGGCGCTTGTGACATCACATGTCGAAGCCCTGCTGCGCCGGATGCCCCACCCCGAGGCCGCGGTGCTGGGCTGCACCCATTATCCGCTGGTGGAGGCCGCGTTCCAGAAGGCGCTTGGCCCGAACGTCAAGGTTTTCAGCCAAGCGGGGCTGGTCGCGGAAAGCCTTGCTGACTACCTGCAGCGCAGGCCGGAATTCCTGGGGCCGGGCACGGAATCGAAGAACCTGACGACCGGCGATCCGGTGCGGGTCTCCGGCAAGGCCACGCAATTCCTGCGCCGCCCGATCCACTTCGAGGCCGCATGAGGTTGACGCCATGGCTGGCATGAAATCGCTGAAGAAACGCCGCCGCATCCAAGTGATCGTCGCGGCCGCCGTCGCGCTGGTCATCGCGGCCGCGCTGATCGGCTATGGCTTCCGGGACGGCATCAACCTGTATCGCTCGCCCGCGCAAGTGGCCGCGACGGCGCCTGAACCCGACGAGTATTTCCAGCTGGGCGGGCTGGTGAAGGAAGGCTCCATCGTCAACCGCGACGGCGTGGCCTTCGACTTCGTCATCACCGACGGCGCGGCGGAAATCCCCGTCAGCTATGTCGGCCGCGACCCGCGCCCGGACCTGTTCACCGAGGGCCAGGGCACCATCGCCAAGGGATATTACCGCAACGGCCGCTTCGAGGCCCGCGACCTGCTGGCGAAGCATGACGAGACCTACATGCCGAAAGAGGTTGTCGACACCCTGAAGGAAGCCGGCGTGTATCAGGATCCGAGCAGCTAGGCAGGGTCCTTGCGACCAGCGGTGCCACTGGCAAGGGCACCGCATGGCAAAGGCCGCGACCTTTGCGGGTCGAACACCGAAACCGCGCAGCGCTAGGCCGCCCCTTCCCCGAGCAGCCTGGCAATGTCGTCAAACGCCGCCTGCCACTCCGCATCCTCCAGCGGCATGAAGCGCAGGAAGTGCAGCAGGAACGCCCCCTCGCAGGCAAGAAACGCCAGCCGCGCCCGGCGCCCCTCGGGGCTATCGGTGTCCAGCCCCGCCAGCCTTCCGCGATACCAGTCCTGGGTCGAGGCCAGGTGCTCCGGCGTCTGCATCAGCCCCGCCATCAGGCTTGCGGCCTTGGCCATCGCCACCTCGTCCGGCTCGCGCGTTGCCGCGACATGGGCACGGACACGCTGCAGCGGATCAGTCCCGTCGCCCGCCATGGCGGAAAAACGCAGGTCATAGTGGCGATTCCACCGCGCGAACATCGCGTCGATGATGTCGTCCTTGGTCCCGAAGGCATACTGCACCCCGCCCTTGGTTATCCCGCAGGCGCGCGCCAGCGCGTCGATGGTCAGCGCCGCCGCGCCCTGGCTGCGAACGATATCCTCGGCTGCGTCCAGCAGCCTTTCGCGGTCGATGCTGCGCGGTCTTGCCATGGGGCCTCCGTTTCCATACGATCGTATTTAAACCAACCTACGGCGACTCGCCACCGGGTCGCTTCATTTTTCAGGTGAAAGATGCCCGCCCGTTCGCCTTGGCTTGTCCTCGCCGTCGTGTCCAGCGCGCTGTTCCTGATCGTCATCGACATGACGGTGCTTTACACCGCACTGCCGACGCTGACCCGGGATCTGCAGGCCTCGGCCACGGAAAAGCTGTGGATCGTCAACGCCTATTCGCTGGTCGTGGCGGGGCTGCTGCCCGGCGCGGGCGCGCTTGGCGACCGTTATGGGCACCGGCGGATGTTCGTGGTCGGGCTGGTGATCTTTGGTGCGGCCTCGCTGGTGGCGGGCTTTGCGCCCTCGTCGGCCGCGCTGATCGCCTCGCGCGCTTTGCTCGCCGTCGGAGCGGCGGCGATGATGCCCGCGACCCTGTCGATCATCCGTCAGACCTTCGAGGACCCGGACCAGCGCGCGCTGGCCATCGGCATCTGGGCGGCCGTCGCCTCGGGCGGGGCGGCGCTTGGGCCGGTGATCGGCGGGGCGCTGTTGCAGCATTTCCACTGGGGCGCGGTGTTCCTGGTCAACCTGCCGGTGGTGGCGGTGGCCCTGGCCCTGACCCTTGCCGTTGTCCCCCGGGGCCAGCGACACGGCCACCATCCCTTTGACCCGGTCGGATCGCTGCAGGCCCTGGTCGGGCTTGTCGGCGTCACCCTGGCCATCAAGGAGTTTGCAAAGCCCGACCCGTCGATGGGCGTTCTGATCCTGTCGGGCCTGGCAGGCCTGGCCGCCCTGGCGCTGTTCATCCGCCGCCTGCGCCGCAGCGCCAGCCCGATGATCGACCTGACGCTGTTCCGCGATCCGCGCTTTGCGGGCGGCGTGATCGGCGCCGTGGTTTCGGCCGCCGCGCTGCTTGGGGTGCAGCTTGTGATCACCCAACGCCTGCAACTGGTTCAGGGGATGTCGCCGCTTGAGGCGGGGCTGTTCGTTCTGCCGATTTCGCTGGCCGCCTTCGTGGCCGGGCCGATCGCGGGCATGACGCTGGGCCGCATGGGGGCGGGACGCCTGCTGGTGGCAAGCCTTGCGATCAGCGGGGCGGGCATCCTGGCCTATGCGGCGGGCTTCGGCCAGCCCGCTGTCGAACTTGCCAGCTTTGCCGTCACCGGCGCGGGCATCGGGGCGGCGATGACCGCCGCATCATCGGCCATCATGCTGAATGCGCCGGCCGACCGGGCAGGCATGGCGGCCTCGGTCGAGGAAGTGTCCTATGAATTGGGCGGCGCGCTTGGCATCGCGATCCTGGGAAGTCTGATGGCCGGGATCTACAGCGCGACCACCGCGTCGGCCGCCCGCGACTTCGGCTCTGACGCCGCGGATTCGCTGGACGGCGCCCTTGCCCTGGCCGCGACCCTGCCCGGCCCCCAGGCCGAGCGGTTGCTGTCCCTTGCCAACGGCGCCTTTGATCGCGCCACGGGGGCAGTGGCGCTGGCGGCGGGATTGGTGCTGCTGGCGGCAGCCTTCTGGATCGGCCGGATCGACCGCGCGGCCAAGGCGCGACAGCAGCCCGCTTGACGCCCGCAGGGGCGCGGGGCAAGCAGACGGGATGATCGACCTTCGCCCCGTGGCCCATCCGATCGGCAAGATCATCGTGACCCTGGGGGTTTCGATGCTGTTTCCCATGCTGGTGGATTGGTGGCATGGCGAAGAGCACTGGGCGGTCTTTCTTCAGTCGGCGGTGCTGACCATCGTGGCAGGCACGCTGCTGTCGGTCGCGACCTGGGGCGATTACCGAAGCCTGTCGATCCAGCAGGCCTTTCTGCTGACCTCGGGGCTGTGGGCGGTGCTGCCCGTCTTCGGCGCCCTGCCCTTCATGCTGGGCCAACCCGATGCCAGCTTCACGGACGCCTATTTCGAGGCCATGTCGGGCGTAACCACCACCGGCACCACGGCTTTTCCCGAACTGGACAGCCTGCCCCGGGGCACGCATCTGTGGCGCGCGATCCTGCACTGGGTCGGTGGCCTCGGCATCGTCGTCGTGGCGATGGTGTTCCTGCCGATCATGAAGGTCGGCGGGATGCAGTTCTTCCGCTCCGAGGGTTTTGACACGCTTGGCAAGATCATGCCCCGCGCGGGCGAGATCGCGGCCGAGATGACGCGCATCTATGTCATGCTGACCGGCTTCTGCACGATGACCTATCTGCTGCTGGGCATGAACGGCTTCGACGCCATCGTGCAGGCCTTCGGCACCGTGTCCACGGGGGGCTTCTCGAATTATGACGCCAGCTTCGGCGCCTTCCTGGGGCCGCCGGAATGGGCGGCGTCCTTCTTCATGGTGCTGGCCTCATTGCCCTTCATCCGGCTGGTCCAGGGAATGCGGGGGCAGTTCACGCCGATCTGGCAAGACACGCAGATCCGCGCCTATCTGCGCTGGATCTTCTATGCCTGCGCGATCATCATCGCCTATCGCGTCATCTTCCTGGATCACCAGGGCAACATCTTCGACATCACGCGCGAAACGGTGTTCAACACCGTCTCGACCTTTTCGGGCACGGGGTTCTTTTCAACCGACGTGATGCAATGGGGCCACCTGCCGCTGGCCGTCCTGATCATCTGCGGGCTGATCGGGGGATGCACCGGATCGACCGCCTGCTCGGTCAAGGTGTTCCGCTATCTGGTGCTGTTCCAGGCGGTCCGGGCGCAGGTGCGCCGGATGCATTCGCCCCACAGGGTCTATGCCCTGCGCCATGAGGGGCGGCCGCTGGACCAGGACGTGATCGACTCCGTGATGGCCTTCTTCACGCTGTTCATGCTGACCTTCGGGCTTCTGATCGTGGGCCTGTCGCTGGCGGGCCTGCATCCCCGCACGGCCCTGACCGCCGCTTGGACCGCCATCGCCAATATCGGCCCCGTCTGGGGACCCGAGATCACCTCGAACGGATCGGTGGCCCGCTTTTCCGAGACCGCGAAATGGCTGATGATCCTGGGCATGTATCTGGGACGGCTGGAACTCGTGTCGGTCCTGGTTTTGCTGCTGCCCCGGTTCTGGCGGTTCTAGACGCCGCCCTTCCGCCCCCTTACGGAGCACCCCCGCCGGGCAGCGCCGGCTGCGCGGTGGCCGCATCGTTCGCAGCCGGAGCCTTGCGCCCGAAGCTGTCCGACATTTCCGCCGCGATGCGCGCCTGCCCCTGCGCGTCCGCGGCGGGCCAGATCAGCACGAAACCCTCGGCCCGCCCCTCGCGCACCCAGCCTTCCGCGCGGCCGATATGGGCCTCGTTCCCGCCCTCCAGCAGCACATGGCCGGGCTTGATGCTGCGGGTGGGCTGCGGCACCCAGCCAAGCGCGGTCACAAGGCCCGAGAGATCCAGCAGTTCCTGCTGCCCGCCGGGCTGGCTGAACAGAATCAGCGCCGCCCCCGACCCGTCCTTCGGGCCATAGATCGACAGCGCCCGTTCCGTCCGGTCGAAGACCAGCCGGTCCATCGGCGCCATCACCGACAACCCCGTGGCCTGGTCGTCCAGCATCGTCAGCCCGACCTCGGTTCTCCAGGCGTCGCGGCGGGCGATCAGTTCCCGCATGGCGGTGCCGGGATCGGTGGACAGGCGCTCGGCCAGGATCTCGGCCTTGATGGCGTCGCGGGTGCGGGGACCGGTCTTGCCGTCGATCTCTCCGTCGTAAACCCCGGCCCATCGCAGGGCGCGCTGCACCTGGTCCAGGGGCGGCATCTCGGCTGCCGCTGCGGGCGGCGCGGGCAGGTCGGGCGCGCGACCGGCCTCGACCACCGCGCCCAGTTCGGCGGCGTCTGACAGGAAGGCGTCGTCCGGCACCACGTCGCCTTCCTTGAAGACCTCCAGCCAGGCCTCGGCGGCGGCCCGGTCCACTGGCCCCAGCACCACCCCGAACCAGCCGTCGGGCAGTTCCGCCAGCCCGGCCTCGGGGAAGGTCTTGCGCCATTCGGACAGCGCCGCATCGGCTTCGCTGCGCGCCTGGACAGACTGCAGGCGGATATAGGCGCCCGGCGCGGGCAGGTCGGGCCGAGGGGCGGCGGGCGCCTCGACCGCTTTGGCGGGCGCCACGGTGTCGCCAACCCGGGTCAGCACCACCCCCTCCTCGGGCACGGTGACAAAGCTGTCCTGGGGGATCTGCCCCGCTTCCTTCAGCGCGCTTATCCGTTCCTCCGCCTCTTCCGGGGACAGCGGGCCGATGGCGATGGCCGTCCAGCCGCGCGGCAGCGGAAAGGTCACCAGGTCGTCGAACTGGCCGGCCCAGCGGGCGGCGGCGGCGGCGACTTCGGCATCGCGCTTGGACTCGATGCGGATGACCGCCTCTTGCGCAAAGCCCGTAAGCGGCAATCCTGCCGCCATCACCACCAAAGCCAAGCGCCGCATCCCCGTTCCCTTCGATCCCGGCCGTTCTTGCGGCCTTTATTGACCCTGTTCCCTGCCCCGCCTAGAAGGCGCGCAAGCATGTGCTGATCTATGCAAAGGACGGCCCCGATGACCAGCCCCAACCGACCCCGCAGCTTCCAGGAGATCATCCTGCGGTTGCAAAATTACTGGGCCACCCAGGGCTGCGCGGTCCTGCAGCCCTATGACATTGAGGTCGGCGCGGGCACCTTCCATCCGGCGACCACGCTGCGCGCCCTTGGCGGGCGGTCCTGGGCCGCGGCCTATGTCCAGCCCTCGCGCCGCCCGACGGATGGACGCTATGGCGAAAACCCGAACCGTCTACAACACTATTACCAGTACCAGGTGATCATCAAGCCGAGCCCCGCGAACCTGCAGGACCTGTATCTGGGCAGCCTGCGCGCCATCGGCCTGGATCCGCTGGTCCACGATGTCCGCTTTGTCGAGGACGACTGGGAATCCCCGACCCTCGGGGCCTGGGGCCTGGGTTGGGAGGTCTGGTGCGACGGCATGGAGGTCAGCCAGTTCACCTATTTCCAGCAGGTCGGCGGGCACGATTGCCGCCCCGTCAGCGGAGAGCTGACCTATGGCCTGGAACGCCTGGCGATGTATGTCCTGGGCGTCGAGCACGTGATGGACATGCCCTTCAACGATCCCGACGCGCCGATCCCGCTGACCTATGGCGATGTCTTCCGCCAGACCGAACAGGAATATTCGCGCTGGAATTTCGATCAGGCCGATACCGAGATGCTGTTCCAGCACTTCAAGGATGCCGAGGCCGAATGCGCCCGCATCCTCGCGGCCCCCGAAACCGATGCGGCCGGCCGCCGGATCCCCATGGCGCACCCGGCCTATGACCAGGCGATCAAGGCCAGCCACATCTTCAACCTGCTGGACGCACGCGGCGTGATCTCGGTCACCGAACGGCAGGCCTATATCGGCCGGGTTCGCGCCCTGGCGAAAGCCTGCGCCGACCTGTTCGTGACGACCGAGGCCGCGCAAGCATGAACGGCAAGATCGTCGGCATCGGCCTGCTGGCCGTCGCGGTGATCGCGGGGGGCGGCATGTGGTATCTGCAGGAATACCACTTCTACGACCGCCTGCCCCCTGCCGACACCCTGACCGTGCAGACCGCCGCCGGTCCCGCCACGCTGCCCGTGACCGGTTTCCTGGGCATCGACGCCGACAGCTCGCCCCTGCGCTGGCGGGCCTGCGCGGTGCTGGCCGAGCAGCCCCTTGATCCCGTGCCCTTCGGCGGCGCGACACCCTTGGGGGCCCCCGGCTGGTTCGACTGCTTCGACCACGGCCAGTTGACCGCCGATCTCGCCTCCGGCGCCGCCCGGGCTGTCCTGTCCCAGGCCGAGATCCGCCCCGACGTGGACCGCGTGCTGGCGATCTATCCCGACGGCCGCGTCTATGGCTGGCACCAATACAACGACAAGACCCCGGAACGCGGAGTGATGGACTGATGCCCGACCTGTTGATCGAACTCTTTTCCGAGGAAATCCCCGCCCGGATGCAGGCCCGCGCCCGCGAGGACCTGCAGAAGCTTGTGACCGACGGCCTGGTCAACGCCGGCCTGACCTATGCCAGCGCCGGTGCTTTCAGCACGCCGCGACGCCTGACGCTGGCCGTCGAGGGGCTGACCGCCAGCAGCCCCACCACCCGCGAGGAACGCAAGGGTCCCCGCACCGACGCGCCCGAGGCCGCGCTGGAGGGCTTCCTGCGCTCAACCGGCCTGACCCGTGACCAGCTCGAGGCCCGCGACGACAAAAAGGGCCAGGTCTGGTTCGCCACCATCACCAGACCCGGCCGCCCCGCCGCCGAGATCGTTGCCGAGGTGCTGGACACCACCATCCGCAACTTCCCCTGGCCCAAGTCGATGCGGTGGGGCGCGGGTTCGCTGCGTTGGGTGCGCCCGCTGCATTCCATCATCTGCCTGCTGTCGGACGAAGCGGGCGCCACCGTGGTCCCGCTGACGGTGGAAGGCATCGCCGCCGGCAACGCCACGCGCGGCCACCGCTTCCTGTCGCCCGACGCCTTCACCGTCACGGGCTTCGATGACTATGCCGCGAAACTGCGCCGCGCTCATGTGATCCTGGACTCCGCCGAACGCGAAGCCGCCATCCGCCAGGGGGCCGAGAACCTCGCCTTCGCGCGCGGGTGGGAGATCGTGCCCGACGACGCCCTTCTGGCCGAGGTCGCGGGCCTTGTCGAATGGCCCGTCCCCCTGATGGGCGTGATCGAGGAGCGTTTCCTGGACCTGCCGCCCGAGGTCCTGCAAACCTCGATGAAGGAACACCAGAAGTTCTTCTCGGCCCGCAACCCCAAGACCGGCCGGATCGAGGGCTTCGTGACCGTCGCCAACATCGACACCCCCGACGACGGGGCGACGATCCTGGCCGGCAACCAGCGCGTGCTGGCCGCCCGCCTGTCGGATGCCGCGTTCTTCTGGGAAAACGACCTGCGCGAGGCGAAGTCGGGGATGAAAGCCTGGGAGGACGGCCTGAAGTCGGTCACCTTCCACAACAAGCTGGGCAGCCAGGCCGACCGGATCGCCCGCATCGCGGCGCTGGCGCGAGAGATTGCCCCGTTGGTCGGCGCTGATCCGGACCAAGCCGAACGCGCCGCGAAGCTGGCAAAACTGGACCTGCGCAGCGCCATGGTTGGAGAGTTCCCCGAACTGCAGGGCACGATGGGCCGCTACTACGCGCTTGCTGCGGGAGAACCCGAAGCCGTAGCCGACGCCGCCCGCGAGCACTACTCGCCGCTGGGGCCGTCCGATGCCGTGCCGACCGCGCCGGTTTCGGTGGCGGTGGCCTTGGCGGACAAGATCGACACGCTCACAGCGTTTTGGGCTATCGAAGAAAAACCCACAGGATCAAAAGACCCCTTCGCGCTGCGGCGTGCAGCCTTGGGCGTCATCCGGCTATTAGTGACGCTGGGCTTGAAAGCACAGCTACGAAGTTTGCTAACGCAGCACGGCGAGGTAGTTCGCGCCGACACCGCCGCTACCGTCCAGGAGGGCAATGCTGTGATTGCACGCAGCCGATATGCTGACATCACACGCGACTACGACCTTGTCGAAATCGCGAAGGCTGATGGACGCAGGCTTACTATTCACTCCTGGAGTTTTAATGGCGAGACGGTCGCCGACCTCCTCTCCTTCCTCCATGACCGCCTCAAGGTTTATCTCCGCGACCAGGGCATCCGCCACGACATCATCGATGCCGTGCTGGCCCAACCCGGCAACGACGACCTCGTGCTGGTGGTGAACCGCGCCACCGCGCTCAACGCCATGCTGCAAACGGAAGATGGCAAGAACCTCACCCAAGGCCTCAAACGCGCGGGCAATATCCTTGCCCAGGCCGAGGAAAAGGACGGCGTCGAATACAGCTTCGGCGCCGACCCGAAGTTCGCTGAAACCGACGAGGAACGCGCCCTCTTCGCCGCCCTCGACACCGCCGAACCGGCGATCAAGGCGGCGATCAAGACCGAGGACTTCCCCGCCGCCATGACCGCCATCGCGCATCTACGCGCGCCCATCGACGCCTTCTTCGAGGCCGTGCAGGTCAACACGGACAACCAGATCGTGCGCCGCAACCGCCTGAACCTGCTGCATCGCATCCGCGCCGCAGGCCAGCAGATCGCCGACTTCACGAAAGTCGAGGGATAGGTGAAAGGGCCGGAGGCAAAACCTCCGGCCCTTCTTCTTCACCTAAATATCCCGCGGGGTCCGGGGGCGCGAAGCCCCCGGCTTTCACACCATCCGGTCAACCATCATGTGCTTGATCGACGCGATCGCCTTCGCCGGGTTCAGACCCTTTGGGCAGGTATTGGTGCAGTTCATGATCGTGTGGCAGCGGTAAAGCTTGAAGGGATCCTCCAGCTCGTCCAGCCGCTCGCCCGTGGCCTCGTCGCGCGAGTCGATGATCCAGCGATAGGCGTGCAGCAGCGCGGCCGGGCCCAGGTAGCGGTCGCCGTTCCACCAGTAGGACGGACAGGCGGTGGAACAGGACGCGCACAGGATGCACTCGTAAAGACCGTCCAGCTTCTTGCGGTCCTCGATCGACTGCTTCCATTCCTTGCCGGGGGTGGGCGACTTGGTGATCAGGTAGGGGTTCACCGAGGCGTGCTGGGCATAGAAATGCGTCAGGTCGGGCACCAGGTCCTTGACCACCGGCATGTGCGGCAGCGGATAGATCGAGATGTCGCCCTTCACCTCGTCGATGCCATAGATGCAGGCCAGGTGGTTGCCCCCGTCGATGTTCATCGCGCAGGATCCGCAGATCCCCTCGCGGCAGGACCGCCGGAAGGACAGGGTCGGGTCGATCTCGTTCTTGATCTTGATCAGCGCGTCAAGGATCATCGGCCCGCACTTGTCCAGGTCGACGAAATAGGTGTCCAGCCGCGGGTTTTCCCCGGTGTCGGGATCCCAGCGATAGATCTTGAACTTGCGGACGTTGGTCGCGCCCGTCGGTGCGGGCCAGGTCTTGCCGACCCGGATCTGGCTGTTCTTGGGCAGGGTGAACTGAACCATTGGGTGCTCCTCTCAGGAAGTGCCTTGGGACGGCGCCTTCGCCGTGAATAGATGTTCGTTTCGCGCGACAAGATCGACGATCCGGCCATGCGCATGGGGATGAAGCGCAAGCCCGTTCAGCCGGCGCAGGAATTCCGTGGCGCCCCCGTTGAGGCGGCTGTTCGTGGGGCCGTCCAGCGGCTCCAGCGCGTCGATCCGGGCGGCGTCCAGCCCGGCATGGCGCAAGAGCTGCCGGCCCGGACGCAGCGGGTCCGGCTCGTCCTCCAGCTTGAAGCGGGTCAGGCGCCCGCCGACCTCGGCCCCCAGGCGGCGCGTCAGGTCGCCCCATCCGGGAAGATCGGCAGTCTCGGCCTCGAATTCAACAAGGCTGCGGCCATAACCGTCGGTGCGCACCGCCTGTGCCCAGACCGAGGGACGCCACGCCTTCTGGTTGCGGGTATAGATCACGAAGTCCGGGGTGAAATCACGCGCCTCGGCCAGCAGCAGCGCGGAGATCTGCGGCAAGGCGGGGTAAAGCCGCGTCTCGCCGCCATTGCCGGGCATGGCGCCCGCCAGGTTTTCGTGGCTGATCAGGACGGGCAGGTCATTGTCGGGCAGCGTGTCCAGCACCTCGCGGAAGGCCAGCCGCAGCGCCTGCGCCCGGTCATCCGAGGGCGCGAGGCTGTAGGCGATGGCCGTACGGCCAAGGGGACGCATGGGCGACCCTTCCTCGGGGGTGCGGACGACCAGATGCCCGGCCAGCGCATCGGCATTGCGGCGCAGGTGCCGCTGGATCGAGGTGCTGCCGGTCTTCTGGACGCCCAGATGAACGATCAGGCGCCGCGCCCCCTGCCCTTTCCGCCCTGATTCCGCCATGGCTCAACCCGCCCAGCCCGGCTGTTCCGCCAAGGGACGCCGCGGCGGCTGGCCCGACCGGCGCAGGACGCAGCGGTCATAAACCTCGGACGGATCGCGCCCTCTCAGGTAATCGCCAGACAGCTCGACCGAGACGGCGCCAAAGGCATCCGTGTCGCCGTCAAAATCCGAGCCGACGCCCACCGCCACCTCGGTGTAGGGGCGAACGGCCAGTTCGGCATCGCGCAGGCAGGTCAGTTCGGCCTGCTCGACAGGCACCGGGCCGCAAGCGGCCAGTGCTGACAGCAGCGGCAGAAGAACCACCATTCCCGCCCGCGCGCGCATCAGATCACGCCGTGCCCGCCGCCGCGGCGATGCACTGGGTGGTCGCCGGACGCGACACGATCGCCGCCACGCTGTCGGCCGTTCCCGTCGCCCCTGCGCGCGAGGCCTGGGCGATGTCGATCAGTTCCGCCGTGGTGGCGTTGTTGACCACGCAGTCGGTGTAGGGCGCGACATTGGCGCCGGGCAGGCGCTTTTCCATCTCGGAATTGATCACCGTCCGGGCCACCTGGCGCGAAGCCGCGTCAAGCACCGTCGGCGGGGTCACGACCGTGGTGGTCGTCGTCGCGGTGGTCGCGGGCGGAACCGGGGCCGCGCAGCCAGCCAGAACGGCGGCGGCAAGACCCAGGGCGGCGAAAATCTGCAAACGCATCAGTAAACCCTTTTCTTGGGAGCAATCTTCTTCATGTCGATCCCGCCATCCTCTTCCCGGGTCAGGGGGTCCAGATGGACGGGGCGGTAATCCAGTTTAACCGCGTTTCCATCGACCCATGCAAGCGAGTGCTTGCGCCAGTTGGCGTCGTCCCGCTCGGGCCAGTCCTCATGCGCATGGGCGCCCCGGCTTTCCTTGCGCGCCTCGGCGGCGACAATGGTGGCCAGGGCGTTCGGCATCAGGTTGGTCAGTTCCAGGGTTTCCATCAGGTCGGTGTTCCAGATCAGGCCGCGATCGGTGACCTTCAGATCATCCATCTTGCCCGCGATGGCCGTCATCTTCTCGGCACCCTCGGCCAGCGTCTTGTCGGTGCGGAACACCGCCGCGTCGGCCTGCATGGTGCGCTGCATCTCCAGCCGAAGCTCGGCCGTGGCAACAGTGCCCTTGGCGTGGCGCAGGCCGTCGAAGCGACCGATGGCCTTGTCCACCTGGGCCTGGTTGGTGTCGGGGATATGGCCAGCCCGGTCGATCACCTGCCCCGCGCGGATCGCGGCGGCGCGGCCGAAGACCACGAGGTCGATCAGCGAGTTCGAGCCCAGGCGGTTCGCGCCATGGACCGATGCGCAGCCCGCCTCGCCCACGGCCATCAGGCCGGGGAAGATCGCGTCGGGGTTGTCGGCGGTCGGTGCAAGAACCTCGCCCCAATAGTTCGTGGGGATGCCGCCCATGTTGTAGTGGACCGTCGGCAGGATCGGGATCGGCTGCTTGGTCACATCGACGCCCGCAAAGATCTTGGCCGATTCACTGATGCCGGGCAGGCGTTCGGCCAGGGCCTCGGGCGGCAGGTGCATCAGGTTCAGATACATGTGGTCCTTGTCGGGACCCACCCCGCGGCCTTCGCGGATCTCGATGGTGATGCAGCGGCTGACCACGTCGCGCGACGCCAGATCCTTGTAGGTCGGGGCATAGCGTTCCATGAAACGCTCGCCTTCGCTGTTGGTCAGGTAACCGCCCTCGCCCCGCGCGCCCTCGGTGATCAGGCAGCCCGAGCCGTAGATGCCGGTCGGGTGGAACTGCACGAACTCCATGTCCTGCAGCGGCAGGCCCGCGCGCGCCACCATCCCGCCGCCGTCGCCGGTGCAGGTATGGGCGCTGGTCGCGCTGAAATAGGCGCGGCCATAGCCGCCCGTGGCCAGCACGACCATCTTGGCGTTGAAGACGTGGATGGTGCCGTCGTCCAGCTTCCAGCAGACCACGCCGGTGCAGGCGCCGTCCGTGACGATCAGGTCGATGGCAAAATACTCGATGAAGAATTCAGCGTTGTTCTTCAGCGACTGCCCGTAAAGCGTGTGCAGGATCGCGTGGCCGGTCCGGTCGGCGGCGGCGCAGGTGCGCTGCACCGGGGGGCCTTCGCCGAACTCGGTGGTGTGGCCGCCGAAGGGCCGCTGGTAGATCTTGCCTTCCTCGGTCCGGCTGAAGGGCACGCCGTAGTGTTCCAGCTCATACACGGCCTTGGGAGCCTCTCGCGCGAGGTATTCCATCGCGTCGGTATCGCCCAGCCAGTCCGACCCCTTCACGGTGTCGTACATGTGCCACTGCCAGTTGTCGGGACCCATGTTGGACAGGGATGCGGCGATGCCGCCCTGCGCCGCAACGGTGTGGGACCGCGTCGGGAAGACCTTGGTCACGCAGGCCGTGCGCAGGCCCTGTTCGGCCATGCCCAGCGTGGCGCGCAGGCCGGCGCCCCCGGCCCCCACCACGACCACGTCGTAATCATGCGTATGGATATCGTAAGCAGCCATGATGTCCTCAGATCGCGAAGGTGACCAGCGTCATCTTGGCCAGCGCGAAGACCGCCGCCGCGATGACCGCCCAGCTGAAGACCACCGAGACGATGATCGCCACCTTGCGGGCCGTGTGTTGGAAATAGTCGTCGATCATGATCCGGGTGCCCTTGATGAAATGCACCATGCCCACGACGATGAACAGCGCCGTGATCAGCGCCGGATAGGGTCTGCCGAAATAGGCCACCAGTTCGGGATGCGGCAGGCCGATGGCATTGCCGATGACCAGCAGGAAGGCAGGAACCAGCAGCACAAGCGCGCAGGAGCTGACGGTGATGAACCAGTGGTCCGCCGTGCCGCTGTGCGCGGAACCCAGGCCCTGGGCTGCCTTGCGGGGGGTGATATAGCGCATGGAACCCTCGCCCTTATGCAAAGAAGAACAGGATCAGGGACAGCAGCGTCAGCACCACCGACCCGATGATGATGGCCCAGCTCGCGCGCTCGGCCTCCTCGATCCGCAGAAGCTGGCCCGAATCGTAGAACAGGTGCCGGATCCCGGCCAGCGTGTGGAACCACAAGGCCCAGGCCGACCCGGTCAGCACGATGAAGCCGATCCAGGACCGCACCACCCAGTCGGCGGCGGCAAAGGCGCGCGGGCCGCTGACGGCGGCGACCAGCCACCAGACCAGCAGCAGGATGCCCGCGACCAGCGCGTGCCCCGTGATCCGCGTCATGATCGAGGTCACGGCGGCCATGGGCAGGCGATAAACCTGGAGATGGGGGGAAAGCGGCCGGTTGCCCCGGTTCACATCGGCCATGATGCGGCGCTCCTCTAAACGGTTGGCTCGACCCGTCGCAGGCACGGCTGGCCTCGCGGGCTGGCGATTGGCGCGTGTTGTGTCGGCCTTTGTCGCATCTGTCACCCGCGGATGCCAGACCGCGGGGCTATTTTCAACGCTTTGCGGCCTTTGTGATCACGAGCCCGCAAGCTGTGATCACAACGCAGGGCGCGGCGCAAGGCGCCCTGCCTCAGGCCGGCATCAGCGCCCAGTAGTCCAGATCCAGAAGGACCTCGGGCAGATAGCGGCCTTCGCCGTCCTTCAGGGCAAAGGCGCCGCAATCGCCCTTGGTCGCGACCAGACGCAGGCGGATCGCGCCCACACCGGGGGCGTCGGTTTCCGCCTTGTCCAGAACCTCGGACCAGGCGCGGATGGTGTCGCCCGCGAAGCAGGGATTGACATGGACGCCCGCGTTCAGCGCAACGATCATCTGCGCATTGGCAAGCCCGTTGAAGGACAGCGCGCGCGCCATGCTGATGACATGGCCGCCATAGATCAGCCGCCTGCCATCCTCGCGGGCGGTCGCGTCGAAATGCACCCTGGCGGTGTTCTGCCACAGGCGCGTGGCCAGCATATGCTCGGCTTCCTCGATGGTGACGCCGTCCACATGGTCGATCTTCTCGCCAACCTCATAATCGCCCCAGCGATGCGGCTCGCCCGCAAGCCCGAAGTCGTAATCCGAGAAATACAGCCCCTCGGGGATCACCAGATCCTCGGCGGCGACGGCGGGGGCCAGGTCAGGCACAACCGCTGCTGGCGCCGGAGCGTCCAGGTCGCGTTTGCGCACCATCACCCATCGGACATAGTCCAGCACAGGCTCGTCCATCTGGTTGAGGCCGCGCGTCCGCACCCAGACGACGCCCGTCTTGCCATTGGAGTTCTGCTTCAGCCCGATCACCTGCGATTCCGACCGCAGCGTATCGCCCGGCCAGACCGGCGCCAGCCAGCGGCCCTGCGCATAGCCCAGGTTCGCGACCGCGTTCAGGCTGACGTCGGGAACGGACTTTCCGAAGACGATGTGAAAGGCCAGCAGGTCGTCCATCGGGCTGCCCTCCAGCCCGCAACTCGTCGCAAATTCATCGCTGGAATAGAGCGCCTGGCGCGCGGGATAGAGCGCGTGATAAAGCGCCCGTTCTCCCTCGGCCACGGTGCGGGGGACAGCGTGGCGGATCACCTGGCCAACGCGGTAATCCTCGAAGAAGCGGCCCGGATTGGTCTTGGTCATTGCTGCCCCAGCTTCATGTCGGGGTGGTATTCGGCCTCGACCTCCTTGGTGATCGCCTGGCCCATGCGCATCACGGCCTTGACGGGATCCCAGGCCATCGTCGGGCTGCCATGCAGGGACCAGCCCAGGGACAGCGCCTCGCTGACGCGGTGGCAGAAGCGCGAGGTGTCGTCCTCGGTGATGCAGCGGTAAAGGGTGGTCAAGTCAGCCTCCGAATGGCCAGGGTCCGACCCAGCCGTGGATCAGGCCCACGACCAGCATGACGACGACCGCGCCCACGGCCGCCATGATTTCCTTGCGGACGGGGAACGGGCCGGTCCGCTGCTTCCAGGCGCCCGCGCGGTTCAGCAGGACGATTTCCACCTGCGCCCAGACCAGAAGCCCGCCGAACAGGACAAAGGACGGCAGGTCGCCATTCGTCAGCAGATGCGCAAAGGCCCAGAGCGAGAAGCCCGTCAGTTGCGGGTGATGGATCCACGCGGTGACGCGCGTCCCCATGCCGTCGGCGGCGTAGAGATAGAAGGCCAGCAGCATCAGCAGGTTGTTGATGCCCGTCGTCGCGGGCGAGCGGCCCCACCAGACCGGGCCGTCGGCCTGTCCATAGCCACGGGCCATCAGGAAGACCGACAGGATCAGCAGGATCGCGACCAGCCCCTTGCCCTTCTCGCCCAAGGCGGCGCGGCGTTCGGGGGCCACGCGCTTGAACAGATGCGCCGCCCACCACAGGGCGACGCCCGAAATCAGCAGAACCATCTGGCTTCCTTTCGCTGGATGCTCACGCGGGCCACCCTGCCCTCAACCGGCCATGGCCGCAATCGCCTTGGCCCGGTCGAGCGTCTTGCGGGCGGTCTCGACATGCAGGTTCTCGACGATCTTGCCATCGACAACGGCGACGCCCTTGCCCTCGGCCGCTGCCGCCTGGAAGGCGTCGATCTGGCGGCGGGCCAGGTCGATCTCGGCATCCGTCGGCGCGAAGGCCTGGTTGGCGATGGCAAGCTGGGCGGGGTGGATCAGCGTCTTGCCGTCAAAACCCATGTCGCGGCCCTGTTCGCATTCGGCGCGCAGGCCGTCCTCGTCCTTGAAGGCGTTGAAGACGCCGTCCACGATCACCTTGCCATGGGCCTTGGCGGCCAGCAGGCACAGGCCAAGCCCGGCCTGCATCGGCAGGCGGTCCGGGCGGAAGCGGCTGTTCAATTCCTTCGCAAGGTCGTTGGTGCCCATCACCATCCCCTCCAGCCGGGGATGGGCGGCGATCTGCGCCGCGTTGAGCATTCCCAGCGGCGTTTCCATCATCGCCCACAAGGGCAGATCGGGAACCAGAGCGGCCACGCGGTCCAGGTCGGCTGCGCTGTCCACCTTGGGGATCAGCACGGCATCCGCCCGGAGGGTCGCGCAGAAGCCTGCGTCCTCCTGCCCCCATTCGGTCGCCAGCCCGTTGATCCGCACGATTCGCGCCCGGTCGCCATAGTCGTTCGCCAGCGCCGCAGTCAGGGCATCCCGTGCGGCGGGCTTTTCCGCCGGGGCGACCGCATCCTCCAGGTCGAAGATGATCGCATCGACGGGCAGCCCCTGGGCCTTCTCCATCGCCCGGGCATTGGCGGCAGGGATGTAAAGAACCGAACGATAGGGCCGCGCCATCAGAACCTCCTCGCAATATTGTTGCGCGACGCTGCCCTGCGGTGCCAGAATTGGCAAGCGCAATCTTGCTGCATTGCGGCGTCAGGCCAGGGCCTGCCAGATCAGCCGCAGCGACACGGCCAGCAGCCCCCAGGTGATCAGCTTGTAGAACAGCGCCTCGGGGATGATCCTGACCAGCCGCAGACCGATCCAGACCGAGGCCAGCGCGGCGGGCGTCAGCACCGCCGCCGTCGCCAGGGCCGCGGGATTGAGCTGTCCAAGCGCGGCATAGGGGATCAGCTTGACCCAGTTGCAGATGGCAAAGAACCAGGTCGTCGTTCCGGCATAGATCAGCGCGGGCAGCCGCAGCGGCTGGACATAGACCTGCCAGGGCGGCGCCCCGGCATGGCTGACAAAGCTGGTATAGCCCGACAGCAGTCCCCATAGAGTGCCTCGCGCCGGGGAAGGCCGGCGCTTCTGCGCCGACAGATGCGGTCGGATCAGCGCGTTCAGCGCAAAGATCAGCCCGACCGCGCCAACGATGAAGGTCACCCCATCGACCGGCACCACATGCGCCGCCGCCCAGCCGATACCGATCCCGGCAAGCGCCCCGGGCAGCGCGGTCGCCAGAACCCTGCGATCGAAATGATGGCGGAAGGCCAGCAGCCCGCCGACGTCCGACACGACATAGACCGGCAGCATCAGCCCCGCCGCCTGCACCGGCGACATCACCAGCGACAGCATGGGAACCGAGATCATCCCCACCATCGCCAGCCCGCCCTTGGCAAGGCCCACGGCGACGGCGGCGATGACCGCCAGCACCCAACCTCCGACCGTCAAATCCAGCATCGCCATCCCCCGGTTGCCGGCGAAGCCATGCGTCGGCCTGCGGCGATTGGCAAGTGTCAGCGCCAACACTGCTGCGCCGCGGAGGCGGAGGCTTGCGATTCGTTGCCCGACCCCTTAACCACCGCGCAACAATCATCCATGACACCCGGAGGTTATCCATGGCCCGACCCAAAATCGCACTGATCGGTGCGGGGCAGATCGGCGGCACGCTGGCGCATCTGGCCGCGATGAAGGAACTGGGCGACGTCGTCCTGTTCGACATCGCCGAGGGCACGCCCCAAGGCAAGGCGCTGGACATCGCGGAATCGGGTCCGTCCGAGGGCTTCGACGCGGTCCTGAAGGGCACCAACGATTACGCCGACATCGCGGGTGCCGATGTCTGCATCGTCACCGCCGGCGTTCCGCGCAAGCCGGGGATGAGCCGCGACGACCTTCTGGGCATCAACCTCAAGGTCATGAAGTCGGTCGGCGAAGGCATCGCCAAGCACGCGCCGAACGCCTTTGTCATCTGCATCACCAACCCGCTGGACGCGATGGTCTGGGCGCTGCGCGAGTTCTCGGGCCTTCCGCGCGAGAAGGTCTGCGGCATGGCCGGCGTGCTGGATTCGGCCCGCTTCCGTCACTTCCTGTCGCTGGAATTCGGCGTCTCGATGAAGGACGTGACCGCCTTCGTGCTGGGCGGCCACGGCGACACGATGGTCCCGCTGACCCGCTATTCGACCGTGGGGGGCATCCCGCTGCCGGATCTGGTCAGCATGGGCTGGACCACGCAGGAAAAGCTGGACTCGATCGTCCAGCGCACCCGTGACGGCGGCGCCGAGATCGTCGGCCTGCTGAAGACCGGCAGCGCCTTCTATGCTCCCGCGACCTCGGCCATCGAGATGGCGGAAGCCTATCTGAAGGACCAGAAGCGCGTCCTGCCCTGCGCGGCCTATGTGGAGGGCGCCTATGGCCTGAACGGCATGTATGTGGGCGTGCCCACCGTGATCGGCGCGGGCGGCGTGGAAAAGGTGATCGACATCGCGCTGAACGACGACGAACAGGCGATGTTCACCAAGTCGGTCGATGCGGTGAATGGCCTGGTCGAAGCCTGCAAGGACATCGACAGCTCGCTGGCCTGATCGTCACGCCAAATTGTCGAAGGCGCGCCCACGGGCGCGCCTTTGCACATGATGTTATGTGTTTTTCGGCTTCCGTCCTATGATCGCCCTGTTCCCGTAACCGGAGGCGACCATGAACCGGACCTTCCTGCCTGTTGGCCTTTTGCCCGTGCTGCTGCTGACCGGCTGCCAGGCACCGCCCACATCCCCCCGGCCCACCGATCAGCTGCCCTTCATGGGCAACTGGGATTGCGGCACCACGGCCGTGACATTCACCCCCGCGTTCTATCAGCCATCCAGTACCGCGCAGCCGGTCAGGATCCGCGGCTTCTCGACCCAGAACCGGATGACGACCATGACACTGGAAGATGGTTCAGTAATCGAGGTGCAGTGGCAGAACGACAATCAGCTCACCTGGCGGTCGCCAGCCACCGGCCAGAGCCTGGATTGCAACCGCGTGGCAGACTAAGCAGATCAGGTTTGTGATCACGGGATTTCAGGCCGTGATCACATTTCGCCCCTTCCTGCGATTTTAACAGCATCCGCCGATCAAACCCTTTTTCGAACGCCCCCCAGTTGTGGCAAGAGGCCGCCAAATCTGTCGAACCGAACGAGGGGGTCGAGATGAATATCCACGAATACCAGGCCAAGGCGCTGCTGCGTCAGTACGGCGCGCCGGTCAGCGACGGCCGGATCGTGATGAAGGCGGACGAGGCCAAGACCGCCGCCAGCGAGATGGACGGCCCCCTCTGGGTGGTCAAGGCGCAGATCCACGCAGGCGGCCGCGGCAAGGGCAGCTTCAAGGAAGCCGAAGCCGGTGAAAAGGGCGGCGTCCGCCTGGCCAAGTCGGTCGAGGAAGCCGAGGAACTGACCCGCCAGATGCTGGGCCGCACCCTGGTCACGCACCAGACCGGACCCGCCGGCAAGCAGGTCAACCGCATCTACATCGAGGACGGCAGCGACATCGCGCGCGAGCTGTACCTGGCCCTGCTGGTGGACCGCCAGACCAGCCGCGTCAGCTTCGTCGCCTCGACCGAAGGCGGCATGGACATCGAGGAAGTGGCCGCCCACACGCCGGAAAAGATCGTCAGCTTCAGCGTCGATCCCGCGTCAGGCCTGTCGGACTTCCACGGCCGCCGTGTGGCCTTTGCCCTGGGTCTGACCGGCGGTCAGGTCAAGCAGTGCGTGGCCCTGGTCAAGAACCTGTATCGCATGTTCATCGAAAAGGACATGGAGATGCTGGAGATCAACCCGCTGATCGTCACGCCCGAAGGCAACATCAAGTGCCTGGACGCGAAGATGGGCTTCGACAACAACGCGCTCTACCGCCAGCCCGACATCCTGGCGCTGCGCGACGAGACCGAGGAAGATCCCAAGGAACTGGCCGCCTCGAAGTTCGACCTGAACTACATCGCGCTTGACGGCGAGATCGGCTGCATGGTGAACGGCGCGGGCCTGGCGATGGCCACGATGGACATCATCAAGCTTTATGGCGCGGAACCCGCGAACTTCCTGGACGTGGGCGGCGGCGCCACCAAGGAGAAGGTGACCGAGGCCTTCAAGATCATCACGTCCGATCCGAACGTCAAAGGCATCCTGGTCAACATCTTCGGCGGCATCATGCGCTGCGACATCATCGCGGAAGGCATCATCGCCGCCGTGAAGGAGGTCGGCCTGCAGGTTCCGCTGGTCGTGCGCCTCGAGGGCACGAACGTGGACCTGGGCAAGCAGATCATCCGCGATTCGGGGCTGAACGTCATTCCCGCCGACGACCTGTCGGATGCGGCAGAGAAAATCGTGAAAGCGGTGAAGGGATAATAGAAGATGGCCGTTCTCGTTAACAAAGATACCAAAGTCATCTGCCAGGGGATCACCGGATCCCAGGGCACCTTCCACACCGAACAGGCGATCGCCTACGGCACGCAGATGGTCGGCGGCGTGACGCCCGGCAAGGGCGGCAGCGAACACTTGGGCTTGCCGGTCTTCAACTCGGTCCACGAGGCCGTGGCTAAGACGGGCGCCAACGCGACCGCGATCTATGTGCCGCCCCCCTTCGCGGCGGATTCGATCCTGGAAGCCATCGACGCGCAGATCCCGCTGATCGTCTGCATCACCGAAGGCATCCCCGTGCTGGACATGATGCGCGTCAAGCGGGCCTTGCAGGGCTCGCAATCGCGCCTGATCGGGCCGAACTGCCCCGGCATCATGACGCCGGACGAATGCAAGATCGGCATCATGCCGGGTTCCATCTTCCGCCGCGGCAGCGTCGGCGTCGTGTCGCGTTCGGGCACCCTGACCTATGAGGCCGTGAAGCAGACCTCGGACGTGGGCCTGGGCCAGTCCAGCGCGGTGGGCATCGGTGGCGACCCCATCAAGGGGATGGAGCATATCGACGTGCTGCAGATGTTCCTGGACGATCCCGAGACCGAGTCGATCATCATGATCGGCGAGATCGGCGGTTCCGCCGAGGAAGAAGCGGCCGAGTTCCTGGCCGCGCAGAAGGCCAAGGGCAACTGGAAGCCGACCGCCGGCTTCATCGCGGGCCGCACGGCGCCTCCGGGCCGTCGCATGGGCCATGCCGGCGCCATCGTGTCGGGCGGCAAGGGTGACGCGGAATCGAAGATCGAGGCGATGAAGCGCGCCGGGATCGTCGTGGCCGACAGCCCCGCGGGTCTGGGCGAGGCGGTCCTGAAGGCCATAAAGGGCTGAAACTGAACCCCTGACGCCAAGCGGGCGTTCCCCCGGCACGATCAACTGCACTGGTCAACCACAGGAGACTGAAGATGAAGATGCTTCCCGCTACCATCATCGCCTCGACTGTTGTGCTGGGGGCCTGCGCGCCCGAACCGGTCACCCGGGTAGAAACCGCCGTGACGGTCGATTCCGCCTCGACCGAGGCCCTGGCAATGGCCACGGGCCTGCCCGCCGAGGCGGTCGTGGCCGTGTCGCGGACCCGCAACCAGCATACGGTTTTCTATCGCGGCGACGCGGTGACTGCCGAGCAGGTGGCCGCCGCACCGGCGACGATCTGCGCCAACACCGCCTCGACCGTGTTCACCGCCGATCCGGTCGATACGACCGGGCCGCAGTTCAGCACGGGCGTGCAGCGGATGACCGTCACCTGCTCGTGACGCATTTGAAATGCAGTGTCCCCGGCCTACCTATGGGGGCACTGGCAAGGCCAGGGGGATGACGTGAACCAGCCGCAGCGCGCCGCAGCCTTTCCGACGGACCGGGTTTCCGCCCGCGCCCGCCGTTGCATCGCGCCCCTGTCGCTGACGGCCCTGATGGCCCTGAGCGCCTGCGGGCGCGCGCCGACCAACGACATCCTGCCGGGCGGCATTCCGGCCCGGACGAACCTGCACGAGGCCAGCACCCTGCCGCCCGATTCGGTGCGCACCGTGGCGCGGCGGGATTTCGGCTGGCGGGTGATCTATCACCCTTCCCGCGCGCCTGCCGGGGCCGATCAGGCCGCGGCCCGTGCGCTGTGCGGACTGGAACGGCGCCGGGTCGCGCGGATCGAGCCTGTGCCGCGCCTCGATCCGAGCGCCGATCCCGGCGCGGCCATTATCGACATCATCTGTGCCTGAGGCGGTCATGACATCCAGAACTCCAGCAACTCAAATCATGAACATGCCGCGCCTGCTGAGCCTTCTTGCCCTCTGCGCCCTGGCCGGTTGCGTGCAGCCCGCCACGGTTCCCGTGCCGCAGGCCCCTGCGGCGCCTGCCGCGCCTGCCGCGCCGCGCGTGGTCACGCCCGCGGTGCCCGCTGCCCCGCCCGTCGCGGCCCCGGCGGCGCCCGCCGCCCCGACCGGGCCGGTGGACAGCCGCACCGGGTTGCACCAGGCGTCGCTGATTTCGGTTTCCGGTGACGCCGACAGCCGCTTCACGGTTCTGTTCCGCCCCGCCCAGACCGAGGCCGCCAGGATCGACGCGGCACCCGCGCAGCTTTGCCGCCAGGCGGGCCGCGGCCTGGAAGACAGCCGGACCAACAAGCCGGGCGCGGGCAGCGCAATGCCCGGCGTCCAGATGATGATCGTCACCTGCAGCGCCGCCTGACGCCGCACCCCATCCCCCATTGCGTCAAGGACGCGAGACAAGATGACCGACCAACCCAACAACGCCGACTTCCACGACTCGTCCTTCCTGCAAGGGCACAACGCCGCCTATATCGAACAGCTCTATGGCCAGTGGGCGCAGAACCCGCAGGCCTTCGATGCAGGCTGGGACGCCTTCTTCCGCAGCCTGGGCGACAGCGGAGAGGATGCCGCGCGCGAGGCCGAGGGCGCCAGCTGGAAGCGCGCCGACTGGCCTCCGGTTCCCGCCGATGAAACCACGGCGGCGCTGACCGGCGAATGGCCGATGGCGTCCCGGGACGAAGCCAAGGCCGCGATGAAGAAGATCGCCGCCAAGGCCGAGGAAAAGGGCGTCAGCCTGACCGAGGACCAGATGCGCCAGGCGGTGCTGGATTCGATCCGCGCGCTGATGCTGATCCGTGCCTATCGGATCCGCGGCCACCTGCATGCGGACCTGGACCCGCTGGGCCTGCGCGACGTGCCCGACCATGGAGAGCTGAACCCGGCTACCTATGGCTTCGGGCCGGGCGATCTGGACCGGCCGATCTTCATCGACAACGTCCTGGGGCTGGAAATCGCCTCGATCCGCCAGATCACCGAGCTGATGCAGCGGACCTATTGCGGCACCTTCGCGATCCAGTTCATGCACATCTCGGACCCCGAGGAGGCCGCCTGGCTGAAGGAGCGGATCGAAGGCTACGGCAAGGAAATCCAGTTCACCCAGGAAGGCCGCCGCGCCATCCTGAACAAGCTGGTCGAGGCCGAGGGCTTCGAGAAGTTCCTGCACGTGAAATACATGGGCACCAAGCGCTTCGGCCTTGACGGTGGCGAGGCGCTGATCCCGGCCATGGAACAGATCATCAAGCGCGGCGGAGCGCTTGGCGTGAAGGAAATCGTCGTCGGGATGCCGCACCGCGGTCGCCTGTCGGTGCTGGCCAACGTGCTGTCTAAACCCTACCGGGCGATCTTCCACGAATTCCAGGGCGGCAGCTTCAAGCCCGAGGACGTGGACGGTTCGGGCGACGTGAAATACCACCTCGGCGCCTCCAGCGACCGCGAATTCGACGGCAACACCGTCCACCTGTCGCTGACCGCCAACCCGTCGCACCTGGAGGCCGTGAACCCCGTGGTGCTGGGCAAGGCGCGCGCCAAGAGCGACCAGCTGGGCGACACGCGCGACCGCACGACGGTGCTGCCCATCCTGCTGCATGGCGACGCGGCCTTCGCGGGCCAGGGCGTCGTGGCGGAATGCCTGCAGCTGTCGGGCATCCGCGGCCACAAGACCGGCGGCACGATCCATATCGTCGTGAACAACCAGATCGGCTTCACGACCGCGCCGCATTTCAGCCGCACCTCGCCCTATCCGACCGACATCGCCCTGATGGTCGAGGCGCCGATCTTCCACGTGAACGGCGACGACCCCGAGGCCGTGGTCCACGCCGCCAAGGTCGCGACCGAGTTCCGCCAGAAGTTCCACAAGGACGTGGTCATCGACATCTTCTGCTATCGCCGCTTCGGTCACAACGAAGGCGACGAGCCGATGTTCACCAACCCGGCGATGTACACCAAGATCAAGGGCCACAAGACCACCCTGCAGCTTTATACCGAGCGCATGGTCGCCGACGGGCTGATCCCCGAGGGCGAGATCGAGGACATGAAGGCCGCCTTCCAGAACCACCTGGGCGAAGAGTTCGAGATCGGCAAGAACTACAAGCCGAACAAGGCCGACTGGCTGGACGGCAAGTGGTCGGGCCTGGATCGCGAGGGGGCCGAATACGTCTCGGGCGAAACCGGGATCGAGCCCTCCACCATGGCCGGGATCGGCCGCGCGCTGACCACGGTGCCCGAGGGGCTGACGCTGCACAAGACCGTGGGCCGCCTGCTGGATGCCAAGCGCCAGATGTTCGAGACCGGCGAGGGCTTCGACTGGGCAACGGGCGAGGCGCTGGCCTTCGGCTCCCTGCTGCTGGAAGGCAAGGGCGTGCGGCTGGCCGGCCAGGACAGCACGCGCGGCACCTTCAGCCAGCGCCATTCGGCCTTCATCGACCAGAAGACCGAGGACCGCTATTACCCGCTGAACCACATCGCGGAAGGCCAGGCGCATTACGAGGTCATCGACTCGATGCTGTCGGAATATGCGGTTCTGGGTTTCGAATACGGCTATTCGCTGGCCGAACCGAACGCCCTGGTGATGTGGGAAGCGCAGTTCGGCGATTTCGCCAACGGCGCGCAGATCATGTTCGACCAGTTCATCTCCTCGGGCGAGAAGAAATGGCTGCGCATGTCGGGCCTCGTGATGCTGCTGCCCCACGGCTTCGAAGGCCAGGGGCCGGAGCACTCCTCCGCGCGTCTGGAACGCTTCCTGCAGATGTGCGCCGAGGACAACTGGATCGTCGCCAACTGCACGACGCCGGCCAACTATTTCCACATCCTGCGCCGCCAGATGCACCGCCGGTTCCGCAAGCCGCTGGTGCTGATGACGCCGAAATCGCTGCTGCGCCATCCCAAGGCCACCAGCCGGGCCGAGGATTTCCAGACCGGATCGACCTTCCACCGCGTCCTGTGGGACGATGCGCAGCGTGGCGCGTCCGACGTGACGCTGGTGCCGGATCACCGCATCCGCCGCGTCGTGATCTGCTCGGGCAAGGTCTATTACGACCTGCTGAAGGCGCGGGACGAGGCCGGGATCGACGACATCTACCTGCTGCGGCTGGAACAGTTCTATCCCTTCCCCGCGCAGTCGATGGTCAAGGAACTGGGCCGCTTCAAGGACGCCGAGATCGTCTGGTGCCAGGAAGAACCCAAGAACCAGGGCGGCTGGAGCTTTGTCGAGCCCTATCTGGAATGGTCGCTGGACCGCCTGGGGGCCAAGCACAACCGCGCCCGCTATGTCGGCCGGAACGCCGCCGCATCGGTCGCCACGGGTCTTGGCTCGCGCCACAAGGCCGAGCAGGAAGCCCTGGTGAACGAAGCGCTGTCGCTGGAAGGATGAGTTGATGCCTACCGAAGTCCGCGTGCCCGCACTGGGCGAATCCGTCACCGAGGCGACCGTCGCCACCTGGTTCAAGAAACCGGGTGACGCCGTCGCGATGGACGAAATGCTGTGCGAGCTGGAAACCGACAAGGTGACGGTCGAGGTGCCAAGCCCCGCGGCGGGCACCCTGGCCCAGATCGTCGCCCTGGAGGGTGAAACCGTCGGCCCCGACGCCCTGCTGGCCCAGATCGCTGAGGCGGGCAGCGATGCAACCCAAGAACAACCGCAGGCCGCACCGCAAACGGCCCAGAAGACCCCGGAAGGACAGAAGAACATGAGCGGCAAAACCGTGGACGTGATGGTGCCCGCGCTTGGCGAAAGCGTGACCGAGGCGACGGTCGCCACCTGGTTCAAGAAGCCGGGCGACTCGGTGGCCGCCGACGAGATGCTGTGCGAGCTGGAAACCGACAAGGTCTCGGTCGAGGTTCCGGCCCCCGCCGCGGGCATCCTGGCCGAGATCCTGGCCGAGGAAGGCGCGACCGTCGATGCCAAGGCGCGCCTTGCGATCATCACGGAAGGCGCGGCTGGCGCGGGTTCCCCGGCCAGCCAACCCGCCAGCGGCGCGGCTGACCACAAGGGCGCTTATGGCAACGCTGCGGCCCCGGTCGGTTCGGCCTCGGGCGGCGAGGACGGCACGACTGCGGGCGATGTCGGCTCGCCCGGTGCGGGACCCGAGCAGATGAAGCCGCGCTCTGACATCGAGGATGCGCCCTCCGCCAAGAAGGCCATGGCCGAAAAGGGCGTGAGCCGCGACCAGGTCACGGGTTCGGGCCGCGATGGCCGCGTGATGAAGGAAGACGTAGCCAGGGCGCAGCCCGCCGCAAGGCCCGCGGCCCCTGCCCCGGCAGCCCCCCGTCCGGCAGCCGACGCCGCGCGCGAGGAGCGCGTCAAGATGACCCGCCTGCGCCAGACCATCGCGCGGCGCCTGAAGGACGCGCAGAACTCGGCGGCGATGCTGACGACCTACAACGAGGCCGACATGTCCGGCGTCATGGGTCTGCGCAACGAATACAAGGACGCCTTCGAGAAGAAGCACAAGGTCAAGCTGGGCTTCATGTCCTTCTTCGTGAAGGCCTGCTGCCACGCCCTGAAGGAAGTCCCCGAGGTCAATGCCGAGATCGACGGCACCGACGTGGTCTACAAGAACTACGTCAACATGGGCGTCGCCGTCGGCACCCCCTCGGGCCTGGTCGTCCCGGTCGTGCGCGACGCCGACCAGAAGGGCTTTGCCGCGATCGAGAAAGAGATCGCCGAACTGGGCGCCAAGGGCCGCGACGGCAAGCTGACCATGCAGGAAATGCAGGGCGGCACCTTCACCATCTCGAACGGCGGGGTTTATGGCTCGCTGATGTCCTCGCCCATCCTGAACCCCCCGCAGTCGGGGATCCTGGGGATGCACAAGATCCAGGACCGCCCGGTCGTGGTGGGAGGGCAGATCGTCATCCGCCCGATGATGTATCTGGCGCTGTCCTATGACCACCGGATCGTGGACGGCAAGGGCGCCGTGACCTTCCTGGTCCGCGTCAAGGAAGCGCTGGAGGATCCGCGCCGCCTGCTGATGGACCTGTAAGACAAGACGGCACTGCCCATGGGTGGCAGTGCCGTTCCGTTCCGGCAAATGGGAGATAGGCCATGCAACTGATCGCGTGTTATACCATCGGCGATTTCACCACCTTCCGCGCCGCCTTCGACGCGGATGCCGAGGATCGTGGGCTTAACGGCCTGTCGCTGCTGCAATTGTGGCGCGAGGGCGACCGCAATGCCTGGGCGCTCTATCAGGTAAGCGACGCCAAGGCCGCACATGCCTATCTTTCCATGGGCGCTGCGCCCTTCAATTCGCAGGCGGGCGTGACGGCGACGGACTTCCATTTCGTGGAAACCGCCTGAGCCATGATGACCGCCGAAGTGATGGCGCTGGCGCTGGCGGGCCTGCTGCAAGGATTGCAGTTCGCTGCCTTTTCCGTCGCCGCGAACCTGCAGGTCGGCCCCCGCGTCGCCATGGGCCCGCGCGACAACCCGCCCCATCTGACCGGCACCGCCGGGCGCCTGCAGCGCGCCATGAACAATCATTTCGAAGGGCTGATCCTGTTCACCCTCGCCATCGTCGCCGTGACGCTTGGCGAGGCGACATCAGCCCTGACGGCAACCTGCGCATGGATTTATCTCGTCGCGCGAATCCTTTATGTCCCCGCCTATGTTCTTGGCTGGGTGCCCTGGCGCTCGGCCATCTGGGCCGTAGGGTTCGCGGCGACGATGGTGATGATACTGGCCGCGCTGTTCTGACCGCGGCCCCCGAGGGACAAGAAGGAGAGATTGATGTCAACCTATGACCTGATCGTCATCGGCGCCGGGCCGGGCGGCTATGTCTGCGCGATCCGCGCCGCGCAGCTGGGCCTGAAGGTCGCCTGCGTCGAAGGGCGCGAAACCCTGGGCGGCACCTGCCTGAACGTGGGCTGCATCCCGTCCAAGGCGCTGCTGCATACCAGCCACATGGCGCACGAGGCGCACGAGAATTTCGCCAAAATGGGCCTGAACGTCGGCAATGTCGACATCGACTGGCAGAAGATGCAGGGCTACAAGGCCGAAACGGTCGGCGGCAACACCAAGGGCATCGAGTTCCTGTTCAAGAAGAACAAGATCGACTGGCTGAAAGGCTGGGCCACGATCGAGGCGCCGGGCAAGGTCAAGGTCGGCGACACCACGCATGAAACGAAGAACGTCGTGATCGCCACGGGTTCGGTCCCCTCGGCCCTGAAGGGCGTCACGGTCGACAACGACGCGGGCATCATCGTGGATTCGACCGGTGTCCTGGCCCTGCCGAAGATCCCGGCATCCATGGTCGTGATCGGCGCGGGCGTGATCGGGCTGGAGCTGGGCTCGGTCTATGCCCGCCTTGGCACGCAGGTCACGGTGGTCGAATACCTGGACGCCATCACCCCCGGCATGGACGCCGAGGTGCAGAAGCAGTTCCAGAAGATCCTGACCAAGCAGGGCCTGAAGTTCGTCCTTGGCGCCGCCGTGTCGGGCGTCGAGACTGCCGAAGGCAAGGCCCGGGTCAGCTACACCCTGCGCAAGGACAACAGCGACCAGGCGCTGGAGGCCGAGGTCGTGCTGGTCGCCACCGGCCGCCGTCCCTATGTCGAAGGCCTGGGTCTCGACAAGCTGGGCGTCGCCATGACCGACCGCGGCTATGTCAAGGTGGACGGCCACTGGGCCACCTCGGTCCCCGGCATCTACGCCATCGGCGACGCCGCCCCCGGCCCGATGCTGGCCCATAAGGCCGAGGACGAGGGCATGGCCGTGGCCGAGGTGATCGCGGGCAAGCACGGCCACGTCAACTACGACGTGATCCCCGGCGTGATCTATACCATGCCCGAAGTCGCGGCCGTCGGCCTGACCGAGGAAGCCGCCAAGGCGGACGGGCGCAAGATCAAGGTCGGCAAGTTCCCCTTCATGGGCAATGCGCGCGCCAAGGCAGTCATGCAGGCCGATGGCTTCGTCAAGCTGATCGCCGATGCGGAAACCGACCGGATCCTCGGCTGCCACATCATCGGCCCGAACGCAGGCGAGATGATCCACGAGGTCTGCGTGGCGATGGAATTCGGCGCCGCCGCGCAGGATCTGGCGCTGACCTGCCATGCGCATCCGACGACCTCGGAAGCGGTGCGTGAAGCGGCCCTGGCCTGCGGAGATGGCGCGATCCATGTCTGACCTTGGTCGTCGTGGCCTGATCCTTGCAACCCTTGCCCTTGCCGCCTGTGGCGGCGGGGGCAGCCAGAAGATGCCGGCCGGCGTCCGGAGCAACGGGCTCTACCCGAATGAGACGCCGCATCTGCGATCGCGCATCAACTACTGGGCAGGGCACTACGAGGTGCCATCGGCCATGGTGCAACGGATCATCCTGCGGGAATCCCAGCACCGCCCCGGCGCCCGCAACGGTCCCTACTATGGCCTGATGCAGATCAACCCGCAGACCGCGCGGACCATGGGCCATCGGGGACCTGCCGCCAGCCTTCTGGATGCCGACACGAACCTGCGCTATGGCGTCAGATACCTGCGCGGCGCCTGGATGGTGGCCGATGGCGACCCGGACGAAACCGTTATGTGGTATCGGCGCGGCTATTACTATGAAGCCAAGCGCAAGGGCCTGCTGAAGAAGACCGGCCTGCGCGGTTAGGGCTTCTTCTTCATCCAAGTATCCTCGGGGGTGAATTGCGGTCGCCAGACCGCAAGAGGGGGCGCGAGCGCCCCCTTTCCGCGTCAGCCGTGCCGCGCCGCCTTCAAGGCCGCGACACCGGGCAGTTCCTTGCCTTCCATCCACTCCAGGAAGGCGCCCCCCGCGGTCGAGATGAAGGTGAAATCGCCCGCCACGCCCGCCTTGTTCAGTGCCGCGACCGTATCACCGCCGCCCGCGACCGAGGTCAGCTTGCCATCCCGCGTCAGCGTCGCCGCGGCCTGGGCCGCCGCGTTGGTGGCGCGGTCAAAGGGCTCGATCTCGAAGGCGCCAAGCGGGCCGTTCCAGATCAGCGTCTTGCACCGGGCCATAGCCTCGCGCAGCGCCTCGACCGTGGCGGGGCCCGCGTCCAGGATCATGGCATCCGCCGGGCACTGATCGACCGGCAGCACCTGCGATTCCGCGCCCGCCCTGAATTCGCGCGCCACCACGATGTCCAGCGGCAGGTGGATCGCGCAGCCGCCCTGGTCGGCCTTTTCCAGGATCTGGCGCGCGGTGTCGGCCATGTCGCGTTCGGCCAGCGACTTGCCCACCTCGACGCCCTTGGCCACCAGGAAGGTGTTGGCCATGCCGCCGCCGATCACCAGGTGATCGACCTTGTCGATCAGGTTCATCAGCAGATCGAGCTTGGTCGAGACCTTGGCCCCGCCCACCACCGCCATCACCGGGCGCTGCGGGCTGCCAAGGGCCGCGTCCAGCGCCTTCAGTTCCGCCTCCATCAGCCGCCCCGCCCCCGAAGGCAGCAGCCGCGCCAGCCCCTCGGTCGAGCCATGCGCCCGATGCGCGGCCGAAAAGGCGTCGTTCACATAGACCTTGCCAAGCGCCGCGATCGAGGCCGCGAAGGTCGCGTCGTTCGCTTCCTCGCCTTCATGGAAGCGGGTGTTTTCCAGCAGCGCCACATCGCCGGGCTTCAGGGCCGCCACCACGCGCTTGGCCGGGCCGCCGATGCAATCGTCGGCAAAGGCCACCGGCTGGCCAAGCGCCGCTTCCAGCGCCGGGACGATCTGCTTCAGGCTCATGGCATCCACGCGCTTGCCCTTGGGACGGTCGAAATGCGCCAGCAGGACCGGGATGCCCCCCCTGGCCTGGATGTCCTTGACGGTGGGCACGATCTTCTCGATCCGCGTCGCGTCGGTCACGCGGCCGTCTTCCACCGGCACGTTCACGTCCACGCGGGTCAGGACGACCTTGCCGTCCATGTCCAGGTCATCGATCGTCTTGAAATCGGCCATCGTTTCGTCCTTTCGGGCATCTTGGGGCGTTGGGGGCTTGTCCCGTATGGGGGTCCCCTCGTCAACACTCGCATAAGTATGATGGTTGCGTGAGGGGGTTTGCGCGTTGCCCTTGGGGCGGCAAAGCCCTAGACCAAGGACCGAACGTGGCAAAGGAGGGCCGCATGGCCGAGATCACCGATCCCGAAAACACCATCATCATCGAGCTGAAGGACGGCCCCGTCGTCATCGAGCTTCTGACCGATGTCGCCCCCAAGCATGCCGAGCGCATGAAGGAACTGGCCCGCGCCGGAAAATACGACAACGTGGCCTTCCACCGCGTGATCGAGGGCTTCATGGCCCAGACCGGCGACGTGCAGCACGCCAACATGGAACAGGACTACAACCCCGGCCGCGCGGGCACCGGCGGATCGGACCTGCCGGATCTTCCGGCAGAGTTCTCCAAGCTGCCCCATGACCGCGGCACCCTGGGCGCCGCGCGCTCGATGAACCCGAACAGCGCCAACAGCCAGTTCTTCATCAACTTCAAGGACAACCACTTCCTGAACGGCCAGTACACCGTTTACGGCCGCGTGATCTCGGGGATGGAGCATGTGGACAAGATCGCGCGGGGCGAGCCGCCCGCGAACCCGGACCGCATGATCTCGGTCAAGGTGGCTGCCGATGCGTAAGCTGCTGATCCCCGCATTCGTTCTGGCCGCCTCCGCCGGTTTCGCCCAGGAACCCGCCCACGAGGATGGCCCCGGCCCGAACATGGTGATCGAGGTCGCGGGCTCCGACGGCACCGCCAAGGGCACCATCACCCTGGACCTGCTGGCCGACAAGGCCCCGAACCATGTCGCGCGGCTGGTGGAGCTGGCGAAATCCGGCGCCTATGACGGCGTGGTCTTCCACCGCGTCATCGACGGCTTCATGGCCCAGACCGGTGACGTGGAGCATGGCAAGCATGACGGCGCCAGCACGGCCATGGCCGGCACCGGCGGATCCGACCTGCCGGACCTGGAGGCCGAGTTCAACGATGTCTCGTTCCAGGCGGGCACCGTTGGCATGGCGCGCGCCCAGGACCCGAACAGCGCCAACAGCCAGTTCTTCATCGACCTGGCGCCCGCGACCTTCCTGGACGGGCAATACACGGTCGTGGGCCAGCTGGTCGATGGCTGGGACGTGCTGACCGGGATCAAGAAGGGCGATGCGAACGCCAATGGCGCGGTCGAGGCGCCCGACTACATGGCAAAGGTCACGATCGTCGAATGACGTCGAAGGGGGCCGCGGCCCCCTTTTTCGCACTTGCAGCATCGGCTGTCGCGCGCCTATCTTTCGCGCGACATGGAACCGCGCGACCTTCCTGACGTGACCGAAATTACCCCCTCGGCCGGGGTCGAGCGCGCTTGTCACGGCTGGCGGGCGAAATGCCTGCAGCGGCTGGTCCGGATGCGCCTGCCGGTGCCGCGCAGCTTTGCCATCCCCGCGGAAACGGTGCAGTCGATCGCCACCGGCAAGCGCGCGGACCTGGGCGCGCTGTCGGACCTGTTCACGGAAGGCGACGGACTGGTCAGCGTCCGCCCCTCGGCCCTGATGCCGGAATGGGGGGGACCCCGGACGGTGCTGAATGTCGGCATCAACGACCAGACCCATGACCGGCTAGCGCGGCGCATCGGCAAGGCCAATGCCGACACGCTGTATCGCCGTTTTGTCCAAAGCTATGCGATCCATATCGCCCGGCTCGATCCCGACATGTTCGCCCAGGAGGGCGAGAATGCCCTGGCCGAGGCCCTGCGTCTTTACCGCGAGGAAACGGACGAGGATTTTCCCCAAGACCCCGCCACCCAGCTGGCCGAGGTGCTGCGCTCCATGGCGCGGGCCTGGGAAGGCCCGACCGCCCGGCTGCTGCGGCAGGCCAAGGGCGCGCCGCCTGACGCGCCCCTTGGGCTGGTCGTCCAGCAGATGGCGCTTGGCCTGGGGCCGGGCCTCTGCGGGTCGGGCAGCATCCAGTTCGTCGATTCCGTCACCGGCGCGCCCCGCGTCACCGGCCGCTTTCGCCGCCAGCATCACGGCGACACCGAAGGCGCCGGGGCCGAGACGCAGTTCCTGACCCGCGACGAACGCGGCCCCTCGCTGGAGGAAACCGCCCCCGAGGTCTTTGCCGACCTGATCCGCTTCGGCGTCGCCGCCCGCGAACGGCTGCGAGAGGAAATGCAGATCGAGTTCGTGGTCATGGAAGGCCAGGTTTCGGTCATCGACGCGACACGGGTGCAGCGCACCTCGCGCGCCAGCGTCCGCATCGCCGTGGCCCTGGCGCGCGACGGCATCATCCCGGAATCCGAGGCGGTGATGCGCGTCGAACCCCGCGCCCTGGCGGATCTGCTGCACCAGCAGGTCGATCCGCGCGCCCCGCGCGAGGTGATCGCCCGCGGCATCAACGCCAGTCCCGGCGCCGCCACCGGCCGGATCGTCTTTACCGCCGCGGCAGCCCAGGCCTCGGCGGCGCGGGACGAGGCCTGCATCCTGGTCCGCCGCGAAACCGCCCCCGAGGATGTGCGCGGCATGCACGCATCCGTGGGTGTCCTGACCGAACGCGGCGGCACGACCAGCCATGCGGCGGTGATCGCGCGCGGCATGGGCCTGCCCTGCATCGTCGGCGCATCCGGCATCAGCATCGACGCCCGCCACCGCACCCTGCGCGCGGGCGAGGTCACGCTGCTGGAAGGGGACGAGATCACCATCGACGGATCGACCGGAGAGGTTCTGGCGGGCCGCGTGCCTCTTCTGGAACCGGCGCTGGACGACAACTTTTCCCAGCTTCTGGATTGGGCCGACGCGGCGGGCGGCATCGGCGTGCGCGCCAATGCCGACACGCCCGAGGACGCGATGACCGCGCGGCGCTTCAATGCGCAGGGCATCGGGCTGTGCCGGACGGAACACATGTTCTTCGACGCCGACCGCCTGCCCGCCATGCGCGAGATGATCTTTGCCGACAAGCCCGAGGATCGCCGCCTGGCCCTGGACCGCATCCTGCCCATGCAGCGCCAGGACTTCACCGCGCTGTTCGAGATCATGGCCGGGTTGCCCGTCACCATCCGCCTGTTCGATCCCCCCTTGCACGAATTCCTGCCCCATGACCGCGAGGGCTTGCGCGAACTGGCCGATTCCCTGGACCTGCCCCTGTCCGACGTGACCCGCCGGGTCGAGGCCCTGACCGAATTCAATCCGATGCTGGGGATGCGCGGGGTCCGGCTGGGGATCACTGTCCCCGAGATTTATGACATGCAGGCCCGCGCCATCTTCGAGGCGACCGTGGATGCCAGCCGCAAGGGCGAGCCCGTGGTCCCCGAGATCATGATCCCCCTCGTCAGCGCCATGCGAGAGGTCGAGCTGGTCAAGAACCGCATCGACGCGGTCGCCGCCGCCGTGAAGAACGACCGGCGCACCGACTTTGCCTATCGCCTGGGGGTGATGGTTGAAACGCCCCGCGCCTGCCTGCGGGCGGGCGACATCGCCGCCCATTCCGCCTTCCTGTCCTTCGGCACGAACGACCTGACCCAGATGACCTACGGCCTGTCGCGCGACGATGCCGGGCGCTTCATGGGCACCTATGTCGGCCAGCATGTCTATGAGGAAGATCCCTTCCACTGCCTGGACCAGGACGGCGTGGGTGAACTGCTGCTGATGGGGGCGCAGCGCGCCCGCCAGCAGCGCCCGCAGATCACCATTTCCGTCTGCGGGGAACATGGCGGCAACCCCGAATCGATCGCCTTCTGCCATGAGGCGGGCTTCGACTATGTCTCCTGCTCGCCCTTCCGGGTGCCGGTGGCCCGCCTGGCGGCGGCGCAATCGGCGCTTCGGGCGCGTTTGCGCGATCCTGAAAACCGGCGATTCGGCTAGAAAACGAATCAGATTTTCCGCATTTAAGTCCCTGTAATTAGGTCCGAAGTGGACCTAGTTCCGCCTGCCCTTGCCGAAATCTGCCGGTCCGGGTTTTCGAGGCCGGCAGGATGCCGCCGAAAACAGGCGATTTGACGGCTTCCGGGCTGCTCGCGGAAAAGTACGGTCGCCCGGCCGGTCCCTAAAACCGTAATCATTCCGCTGATCCCGCGGCCTGCCATCTGCCTTGGTCCCGCGGCGCTGTTAACGACCTGTCCACTCGGCAAGGTTATGGGAATGCTTATGAAAACGCTGCTTCAGCGGTTGGCGCCGTTTTGCCTGTGCGCCGCCGCCCTGACCCTGACTGCGACAAGCGCCCTGGCGGGCAACGGATCGCTTTTCACGACCAACTCAGGGCTTTTCGAGGCCCCGACCCGGGCTGCCGCCCATGTCGGGCATGCGTCCCGACCGAAGCCGCTTCTATACACGGGTGCCGATCCTGTGAAGGTGGAAAACCCTGTTCTGGAAGAAAATCCCGACGCCCACCTGTTTCTTGCCAGCAGCGCCAAGACCGCGCGGGGCCGCTTTGACGAGCGCGACCTGAACTGCCTGGCCGAGGCGATCTATCACGAGGCGCGCGGCGAAAGCAGACAAGGCCAGGCCGCCGTGGCCGAGGTGATCCTGAACCGCGTGGACAGCAGGAAATTTCCCTCCTCGGTCTGCGGGGTGGTGAACCAGCCCAGCCAGTTCAGCTACACCATCGGCGGACGCAAGGCGATCGGCAACAAGGCAGCCTATCTGCGCGCCCGCGACATCGCGCGCCGCGCGCTGTCTGGCGCGCCGCGCGTCCTGACCGGCGGGGCCACCTATTTCCACACTCCCGCGGTCAGCCCCTCCTGGTCGCGCCGCTTCCAACGCACGGTGCAGATCGGGCGGCACATCTTCTATCGCCCCGGCGGCCGGCAGGTCGCCTCGAACTGAGGGGCTCCGTGCGGGTGGGCTTGCCTGCGGGCGGGATTTCCTGTGAATGGCAGGCATGAACCAGCCTGACCGCATCCACCTGCGCGACCATGTCATCGAAGCCGAGATCGGCGCCTTCCAGTCCGAGCGCGGCCAGACGCAGCGCCTGCGCTTCAACCTGACGGTCGATCTGCGCGATCCCGTGGGCGGGACGGACGACCATGTGGATCGCATCCTGTCCTATGACGTTCTGGTCCAGGCGATCGAGACTGCCCTGGCCGACCAGCGCTACAACCTGGTCGAGACCCTGGCCGAGCGCATTGCGGCCGAGGTTCTGGCCGATCCCCGCGCCGCCCGGATCGAGGTCTGCGTGGAAAAGCTGGACCGGGTGCCCGGCGCCCTGGGCATCACGATCAGCCGGGACGCGGGCCGGATGGAAGTCGTCCGGCAGCACCTGCCCGCGCGGATCGTCGTGGGCCATCCCGCGACCCTGCCGCAAGGCGCCGTGATCCTGCTGCCTGCCACCCCTGCGGGACCCCCGCCGCAAGGCGGCAACCCCCGGCGCATCGCCCTGCTGGGTCTTGACCAGGCCGCCTGGATCCTCGCTGCGACCCTGGGCGTCGAGGTCGCCGAGACGCGCACCGAACTGGACGCGGCCATCCGCGACGAACGTCCCGTCGTCTGGGCACCCGCACGGCTGGCAGTCGAAGCCCCCGCAACCCCTGCGGAAGCCCCCGCCCTGGCCTTCTGGCTGGCCTCTCGCCTGTCGGCGGATCGCGTGGATTTCGCGACAACAGCCACGCTGCCCACACCGCCTGACGGGATTGCCGCAGGCAGCATCCCAGGGGCCGCGGGATGACGCTTTATTATCGCCCCCTGCCCATCCCCCATGGCCGCCATGTCCTTGCCGGGGGCTGGACGCGCTTTTCGCAGGTCGAGGTTCTGGAACGCGGCTGCACGCCCCGGGTCAGCAACGAAATCCCGCCTGCCGTGCTGGCAGCGCTGACAGCCCCTCGCGCCGATCTGACAGGCCTGTCGCTGGATCGCCCCCGCGTCATGGGCATCGTGAATGCCACCCCGGACAGCTTCTCGGACGGCGGCAGCTATGATCCGGTCCGCCACGGCCGGCAACTGATCCACGAGGGCGCGGACATCCTGGACATCGGCGGCGAATCGACCCGTCCCGGCTCGGCCGAGGTGCCCGTGCCCGAGGAGATCGACCGCATCGCGCCACCGATCCGCGCGCTGTCCGGCAGCGCCCCCGTTTCCGCCGACACCCGCAAGGCCGCCGTGGCGCAGGCCGCGCTTGAGGCCGGGGCGGCGATGATCAACGACGTGTCGGGATTTGACTTCGACCCTGCGCTGGCCCCGCTGGTGGCGCGTGCGCAGGTGCCGGTCTGCCTGATGCACGCCCAGGGGCTGCCTGCGACCATGCAGGACGATCCGCGCTATGACGACGTGCTGCTGGATGTCTATGACGCGCTGGAGGCCCGCATCCGCCGGGCCGAGGCGGCGGGCATCCCGCGAAGCCGCATCGTCGTCGATCCCGGCATCGGCTTTGGCAAGACGCAGGCACATAATCTTGCCATTCTACGGCGGATTTCGCTGTATCATGGGCTTGGCTGCGCGATCCTGCTGGGCGTCTCGCGCAAGCGGTTCATCGGCGCGATAGGCGGGGCAGAGGTTCCTGCCGACCGTTCGCCCGGCACGCTTGCGCTGACCCTTGCGGCCGTCGCGCAGGGTATACAGGTTCACCGCGTCCATGACGTTCGCGGTCTGGTTCAAGGGTTGCGGCTGTGGCAGGCCGTCAATGACAACGAAAAGGCAGAATGATGAGCAGAGGCTTGTTCGGGACCGACGGCGTTCGCGGCCGCGCCAATACCCACCCCATGACGGCCGAGATGGCGCTGCGCCTTGGCGCCGCTGCCGGCCGGTATTTCCGCCGCGACGGGCATGACAGCGTGCATCGCGTGGTGATCGGCAAGGACACGCGCCTGTCGGGATACATGCTGGAAAACGCGCTGACGGCGGGGCTGACCAGCACCGGCATGAACGTGCTGCTGCTGGGCCCGGTGCCGACGCCCGCCGTGGGTTTCCTGACCCGATCAATGCGGGCGGATGTGGGCATCATGATCTCGGCCAGCCACAACCCGGCCGAGGACAACGGCATCAAGTTCTTCGGCCCCGACGGCTTCAAGCTGTCCGACGAGGCCGAGGCCGAGATCGAGCGCATCGTCGCCGGAGAGATCATTCCCGCGCAGCCCGCCAATATCGGCCGGGCCAGGCGGATCGACGACGGCCGCGGCCGCTATGTCGAATATGCCAAGACGACCTTCCCCGCAGGCCAGCGGCTGGACGGGCTGAAGGTGGTGATCGACTGCGCCAACGGCGCGGCTTATCGCGCCGCGCCGGACGTGCTGTGGGAACTGGGCGCCGACGTGATTCGCATCGGGGTCGATCCCGACGGGCGGAACATCAATGCAGGCGTCGGCTCGACTCACCCCGAGGCCTGCGCGCGGGCGGTTCTGGACCATGGCGCGCATCTGGGCATCAGCCTGGACGGCGATGCCGACCGGGTCATCATCATCGACGAGAAAGGCCGCGTCGCCGACGGCGACCAGATCATGGCGCTGATGGCGGCCCGCTGGGCGCAACAAGGGCGGCTGCGCGGCAATGCGCTGGTCGCGACTGTGATGTCGAACCTGGGGCTGGAACATTTCCTGCAAGGCCAGGGCCTGCGGCTGGAACGCACCAAGGTGGGCGACCGCTACGTGGTCGAGCGGATGCGCGAGGGCGGCTTCAACCTGGGCGGCGAGCAGTCGGGCCATATCGTGATGACCGACTATGCCACCACCGGCGACGGGCTGATCGCGGCCATGCAGTTCCTGGCGGCCATGGCCGAAACAGGCCAGAACGCCAGCACGCTTGCCGCGCAGTTCGATCCCGTGCCGCAACTGCTGAAGAATGTGCGCTATGCCGCGGGCGCCGATCCGCTGTCGGCGGCCGAGGTTCGCGCCGTCATCGCCGATGCCGAGGCGCGCCTGGCAGGCACCGGCCGCGTGCTGATCCGCAAGTCGGGCACCGAATCCCTGATCCGCGTCATGGCCGAGGCCGAGAACGAGACCGTCCTGCGCGAGGTCGTGGACGGGATCGTCGCGGCGGTTGAAAAGGCGGCCTGACGCCGCAGGCGCCGGGGGTTTCACACCCCCGGATCCCCATGGGATATCTTGACCAGAACGAGAGGTCAGCCCGCCTCTGCCACCGGATCGAAGTCATAGATCCAGTCGAAGCGCGACAGCAGCGCTGAAGGGGCAATGAGGCCCCCGATCCGCAGCGCGGCATGGGCGGCAAGGCGCTTGGGCCCGCTCAGGTGATAGTTGCGCGCGTTGTCCCTGGCGGCGGCCACGATGCGGGACGTGCGCGGCTTGCGCAGGTTCTCGTATCGGGACAGGGCGGTCGCCTGGTCCGGCGTCGCGTCCAGAGAGGCGGCCAGGATCCAGGCATCCTCGATCGCCATGCAGGCGCCCTGCGCCATGAAGGGCAGTGTCGGATGCGCGGCATCGCCCAGGATCGCCATGCGCCCATCCTGCCAACGCGCCGCGACCTGGTGCAGGAACAGCCCCCAGACATGGACGGCATGGACCTGCGCCAGCCAGTCCGGCACCGGGCCGCGGAAGTCGGCGAAGGCCGCGCGCAGATTGGCGGGATCGTCGGGATGGGACCAGCCTTCGTCCTGCCAGTCGCGCGTTTCCAGCACGGCCACGATGTTGCGCAAGCCGCCCGCCAGGGGATAGCTGACCAGATGGCGGCCGGCGCCCATGAAGACCTGCGCCTCGGGCGTCTGGTCTTCATGGGAAATCACCGCCCGCCAGGCAGTCTGGCCGGTGAAGAAGGGAACCTCTCGCCCGTTCAGCGCGGCGCGGATGCGGCTGTGCAGGCCATCGGCGCCGATCAGCAGCGGCCCGTCCGGAGGCGTGGCGACATCCCGCCCCAGTTCGATTCGCGCCCCGGCGGAAAGGGCCGCCTGTTCCAGGACCTCGATCAGCCGGGCGCGATGGATCAGGCGGAAACGGGCGTCGGGCCGATGGCGGGCCAGATCCAGCCGCACGACCTCGGCACCCTGGGCATCGCGCAGCCGCACTGCCCGGCTTGGCAGCGACATGGCGTCAAGCGCCGGGCCAAGGCCAAGCGCGTCCAGCACCCGCATCGCATTGGGCGAAAGCTGCAAGCCCGCCCCGACCTCGGCAATGGCGGGGGCGCGTTCCAGAACGGTGACCTCGGCGCCGCGCCTGCGCAGCGCAAGCGCAGCAGTCAGGCCCGCGACGCCGCCGCCGACGATGGTCACAGGCCGCGATTGCAGGGCACCCGACACCGAGGGATCAGTCGTCGCGATGAACCCGCTCGCGCCGCTCGTGGCGTTCCTGCGCTTCCAGCGTCATGGTGGCGATCGGGCGCGCGTCCAGCCGCTTGAGGCTGATCGGTTCGCCCGTCATCTCGCAATAACCGTATTCACCCGTCTCGATCCGGCGCAGGGCCGCGTCGATCTTGCTGACCAGCTTGCGCTGGCGGTCGCGCGTCCGAAGCTCCAGCGCGCGGTCGGTTTCCTCGCTGGCGCGGTCGGCAAGGTCCGGGACGGACCGGGCGCTGTCCTGCAGGCCTTCCAGCGTCTCGGCCGATTGGTCCAGCAGTTCCTGTTTCCAGGTTTCCAGCTTGCGCCGGAAATATTCAAGCTGCCGGTCGTTCATAAAGGGCTCATCCTCGGCGGGACGATAATCCTGAGGCAGGAAGGTCTGGGCTTTCATAAATCCTCTCCGGCAGAGCCGGCTGCAACTCGAACCGGCACCCTTGCGCGCCCCCTTAAAGTATGACGTGCTTCTTGTCAAAAGGCGAAACGTTTAGGACTAATCAACAGCAACTCCGGACGTTGCCGTGCCACAACCGGTTCACCTGAAAGGAGAGTTTGATGCAGTTCACCGGCACCGACCGATATGTCGCCCCGCCCGATCTGGCGATAGCGGTCAATGCCGCCGTGACGCTGGAACGCCCCCTGCTGGTCAAGGGCGAGCCCGGCACCGGCAAGACCGAACTGGCCCGGCAGGTGGCCGGAAGCCTGTCCCTTCCGATCATCGAATGGCACGTGAAATCAACCACGAAGGCACAACAGGGGTTGTATGAATACGACGCCGTCAGCCGGCTGCGCGACAGCCAGTTGGGAGATGCGCGGGTCCATGACGTGTCGAACTATATCCGCAAGGGCAAGCTGTGGCAGGCCTTCGAGGCGCCGCAGAAAGTCGTGCTGCTGATCGACGAAATCGACAAGGCGGATATCGAGTTTCCGAACGACCTTCTGCAGGAACTCGACCGGATGGAGTTTCACGTTTACGAGACGGGCGAGACCATAAGGGCCGCGCACAGGCCGGTGGTCGTCATCACCTCGAACAATGAAAAGGAACTGCCCGACGCCTTTCTGCGGCGCTGCTTCTTTCACTACATCCGCTTTCCGGACGCCGAAACGCTGCGCGCCATCGTGGACGTGCATTATCCCGGCCTGAAGCGTGCCCTGCTGGATCAGGCGCTGCACCAGTTCTTCGAGCTGCGCGACACGCCGGGGCTGAAGAAGAAGCCCTCGACCAGCGAGCTTCTGGACTGGCTGAAGCTGATCCTGTCCGAGGATCTGGCGCCCGAGGAGCTGAAACGCGATCCCCACACCATGCTGCCGCGCCTGCATGGCGCGCTGCTGAAGAACGAACAGGACGTCGCCCTGTTCGAGAAACTGGCCTTCATGGCGCGGCGGCAGCGATGATCGTCCGCCCCCTGCGCCCCGGCGACAAGGACCAGTGGCAGCGACTTTATGACGGCTATCATCGCTTCTATGACCGTCGCGACCTGCCGCAGGATTTCTTCGACGGGGTGTTCGACCGGTTGATGGCGGGTGATCCCCTGGATTTCCACGCCTTGGTCGCCGAGGATGACGGCCGCCTGCTTGGCCTGACGCATTACGTCTTTCACCCGCACATGTGGTTCCCCGAAGGCGTCTGCTATCTGCAGGACCTGTTCACGGCACCTGAAGCGCGCGGCAAGGGCGTGGGCCGCGCGCTGATCGAGGAGGTCTATGCCGCAGCCGATCAGGCCGGCCGGCCCCGCGTCTACTGGCTGACGCAGGAATTCAACTACGCAGGCCGGATGCTGTATGACCGCGTGGGCGTGCGGTCGCCCTTCATCCGCTATAACCGGCCCTTGTAGGTCAGGGGCGGCATCAACGGGCCGCCCCTTCCGCTTTGCTCAGTTCGCCGGCGTCTGCTCCTCGGCCGGGGCCTCGCCCATGGGCACGACGGGCTCGGAGGGTTCGGGCGCGCCGGTATCGGTGCCCATCGGCGGGGGCATGTCGCCCGGCGCGGGGGCTGCCGCGCCATCGCCCGTCGCCGGGGGATTTCCCTCGGGCAGGCGTTCCTGGTCGCGCTCGGCCTCGGGCGACGGAGCGCCTGTGTCGCCGCCCGGCACCGGGGGATGGCCTTCGGGCAGGCGGCCATGGTCGCGATCGCGTTCGGGAGAGGGTCCGCCGGTGTCGCGGCCCGGCATCCGCCCATGGCCTTCATGCCCGTGCATCGGGCCGCAATCCTGCCCGGTCAGGGCGAATTCCATCTCGACCTGGGCGGCCATCGCCAGCTCGCCCGCGGCGATCGGCACCTTGGCCGAATCCGCCGCCGCCCGGGCTTCCATCATCATCGGGCGCGGACCTTCCGGCATCGGGGCATCGCGCAGCACCAGAACGGGGCCAAGGGTCAGACCCGCAGCCTCGGCCAGCACCTCGGCCTTGTGGCGCGCGTCGGTGACCGCGGCGCGGCGGGCCTCGTCCTGCGAGGCGGCACTGTCATCGCGGGTGAAGCTGATGCCGTTGATCTCGTTGGCGCCTGCCGTGACGATGCTGTCCAGGACCTCGCCAAGCCGGGGCACGTCCTTGACCCGCACCGAGACCATGTTGCTGGCCTGATAGCCCGTCACCGTGGGCGCGCGGCCCTCGCCATAGTCCATCAGCGGGTTGAGGTTCAGGCCCGAGGTCTGGACATCGGCAGGGGCGATCCCTGCGCCGGTCAGCGCCTCGATCACGGAGGTCTGCTGCGCGGAATTCTGGCGCATCGCCTCGGCCGCACTGGGGGCCTGCGTGGTCACGCCCAACTGGATCGTCGCCATGTCGGGGGCCACGCGCGCTTCGCCCTCGCCCGTGACGGTCAGGCGCGACATGCCCGGATGGCACATGTGATGGCCGCCCTTGCCGGGCGCGGCCAGGGCCGGGGCGCCAAGCGCCAGCGCCGTCGATGCCACCAGGGCAGCCCTTGCCAGCCTGCGCGAAACCTGTGTCATGTCCTTGTCCTCTTTGCGGAAAAACCCGTGCCACAGCTAACACCGGGCCAGGCGGTGCAGTTCAAGGCAAATCCGTTCACAGCTGCGCCAGATTCGCTTTCCCCATCCCGCAATTTCCGGTAGATCTGGGACAATCCCCACCAAATCGCGGGCCTCAACACGCGATCGTAATCGAGCAGCCATTGATACCATGAACAGACATATTGCGCCGCCTGACTTTGCCATGAGCTTCACGCAAGAGGCGGTCCTGCTTGAACATCGCGACGGGCATGGCTGGCGGCCCCTGGGCCATGCCCAGTTTGCCGGGCGCGAGATGACGGCCCGGCTGGCGGCGCTGCGCGATCGGGCAGGCGTTTCGCCGGGCGATCTGGACACGGTTCTTGTCATTCCCGACGATCAGATCCTTTACACGACCCTGACCGTTCCCGTGGGATCGGACACCCCGAAGGCCATCGCCCGCGCGCTGGAAGCGATGACCCCCTATTTGGCCGAGGAGCTGGCCTTCGACTGGTGCCCCTCGGCCGATGGCGACATCGAGACGCTGCGCATCGCCGCCGTCGCCCGCCGCACGCTGGAAGAGGCCGAGGATTTCGCCCGCGCGCAGGGCTTCCGCCCCACGGGCTTCGTGGCGCGCCCGGATGACGCGCGCTTCGACGGCCAGCCCGATTTCGGTCCAAGCCGGCTGGCCGACGGCCGCCTTACCCGCCAGCCCTTCAGCGAGCCCGACCTGGCGCAGGCCCGCGTGACCGATCCGGTCGTCGCAGATCCCGTGGTCGAGGCGTCGGCGGCGCTTGCAGTCCCGGCCACGGCCATTTCCCGCATCGTGCCGCATGTGGTGCTGACCCGGCCCGAAGCGCAGCCTGTTGCCGCCGAACCCGCATCCGAGGCCGCGCCCGTCGCGGTCGCGCCTGCGGCCCCGGCGGCGGCTGCTCCGGTGATCCGGCACGGTGAAGCCAGGTCTCCGGCCGCGCCGCGTCCCCTGCCGCCGCGCGCGCAGGCCGTCCATGAGCGGGCGCGCCAGGCCCGCGCCGTCCGCGACGCCGCGCCCGAGGAGGCCGGGGCGCCCGCCCCCTCGGTGCTGACCCGGTTGCGCCGCCTGGATCCCGGCCGCCTGCCGGTGATGATGGGCCTGCTGGTCCTGGCGCTTGTGGCCGTGCTGGCCTTTTTCGGCTCCAGGCCCTCGGGTCAGGCCGTGCCCCCGGCAGAGGAGATCGCGGCCCCGGCGCCTGCCCCGCAGCCGGTCGAAACCGCGCCGGTCCCGGAGCCTGCCGATGTCGCTGCGGCGACCCAGACGGCGGCACCCGATCCCGCACTGCCCGATCCCGCACTGCCTGATCCTGCGCTCCTCGAACCTGCCGTGCCGACCGAAACGGCTGAAGCCCCGGCGGCGGACGAACCCGTGGGCGAAGCCCTGCCCCCTGCCACCGTGCCCGCTCCGGCCGAGCCGACCTTGGCCGCCCCGGCCCCTTCTGCTGCCCCGGCGCAGCCGCAGACCGCCACGGTTGATGCGACCCCGCCCGCCCCGGCTCCGGCGCGGAGCCAGCCGGAGGCCGCAACTCCGGGCACCGTCACGGCAACGCGCCCCCTGCCCGCACCTGCGCAGCCGCAGGCGCAGGCACCTGCCGCCACCGGCGACGACGCGCTGAGCCAGGCGCTGGCCCAGGCCATGAAACCCCAGGACGCTGCCTCCTCCGGGGCGCCCATCAGCGCCGCGACCATGGCAAGCGATCTGGCCGATGCGCCGCGCCCGACTGCCACGGCATCCGCGCCAGCAGCATCCGCGACCCCGGCACCTGCCGCCAAGATCCCGCCTGCCGCCGCCGCATCCGCGACCCCGGCACCTGCCGCCAAGGTCCCGCCTGCCGCCGCCGCACCCGCGCCCAGCACCGCAACCGCAGCCGCAGCCGCGCCACGCAGCCCGGCCCCGGCCCGGCAGCAACTGGCAAGCTCGGCCCGTCCTCCGCGCGTCGCGCCCGTGCGCGCCTCCGCCCCCACCCGGACGGATGCCCGCCCGGCGGTGCCCGCCAACCCCCGGCCTTATGCGG
>NZ_JAPTYD010000139.1 GCF_026913015.1 Paracoccus benzoatiresistens | reverse complement strand
GCCTGCCAACTGCAACGACCTCATGCCTAAGGTCGACGAAATCCTGTTCTATGCCAATGAGGTCTCACAACCAGACACCTAGCATTACAGTTGCAATTTGAGGCGCATATGCGCGAGCCTTGCTGCGGCTTGATGGGCTCTTCTCCAGGTTGACCAGGCGATGATTTGAGTTGCCTGGATCTGACGCTGGGCCATGCGGTTCGCGATGCGCCGGATTTCCTGGATCGACCAGCGGATCAGTTCTGGCGTTCTGCCCTCGTCTTGCGCATGGTTTTTTTGGGCGGCGCGGCATTGGCATGATGGCGGATGCTGGCCATCATCGCGAAGGCCAGCATGACCAGCGAAACATGCCGGTGCCAGCCATGCCAAGAGCGAGTCTCGTTATGATCGAGGCCGAGCTCATTCTTTGCGGTCTCGAAGCTGTCTTCGATCGCCCATCGATGCCCTTCGACGCGGACCAGCGTCTCCATCGTGGTGCCCCGCGGCGACCATGTGGTGAAGAAGGCCAGATCACCATCGGCAATATTGCGTCGGATCAGCAGGCCCCGGGTCCAGACGCCGCTGAGATCAGCATTAAATTCGCCAGCATCGAGATCGGCGAGATCAAGGTAGGCCCAGTCGTGAAGCCGCTCGCCCTTGGTGCCCGCGCCGGCCGAAAGACGCTGCCAAGCCTCGGGCGGCAAGTCTCCCGCGATGCTCCCGGCCGTCCCGCTGACGGCATAGGCTTTCCCCCAGGAATTGAAGGCGTGCTTGGAACTGACACCCAGGACATAGCCTTTTCCGGCGCGGCGTAGCGCTATTTCGATATCGCCAACGCCATAGACGCTGTCGGCGGCCACCCAAGAAAATGGAACCTTGGCCGAGAGCACGCGCTCGATCATGCTGCGGGCGATGGCAGGTTTAGTGGCGAACTCCACCGCCTCGGGCACATGGGCCCGGCTTCGTCTGACCGGGGCTTCAGCCCATGCTTTCGGCAGATAGAGGGCCCGATCGATAAAAGCATGTCCGTGCCGCGAGACGTAGCTGGCGAAGACGCCGATCTGGCAATTGGTGATCTTTCCTGCCGACCCTGTATATTGGCGCGCGACCCCACAAGAGGCGTGGCCCTGCTTCAAAAAACCGGTTTCATCGATCACCAGCACCGCCTCGGGATCAGCCAGCGTGTCCACGGCGTAGTCCCGCACAATATCGCGCAGCGCGTCGGCATCCCAATGGCCACGACCCAATATCGCCTGCTGACGCCAGGGGCCCGGATCTCCAGCCGCTTCGGCCCGCATCCAACCCGTCTTGCGCCGTTCCTCACCCAACAAGCCGTCGAGAAACTGACCGGCCGATGCCGCAACCCGTTCCTGCGTAAACAGCGGCCGAATTCGAGCCTTTACTTCACGTAGCGAGGAAGCCCAAAGCTCCAGCGTCTCTTCGACCGACAACCCCGCCATCCATGATCCCTAACTTAGTCATGGTAGCGCATTGATTCAGAGCGGAGAGAAGAATGCAACTGTAATGCTAGGCCAGCGAGCATTTTTTCTCGGTCAGCAAGACTGTCGAAAACGAAGAAATGTCGTGCTTCTCCGGAGACTTCCTCACCAAGGTCTTCGGGGGCCCGTATCGCGAGGCGCGCAACTGGGATCAGGAAATGAGATACCTCGTCCACAAGCGTGGCGGTATCCCCGGAAATGTCTAATTCTTCTACACGACCTGTCCTCGCTGCGCGAAAGCCTACGTGGTCGGAATTGCAGAACTGCGCTCGTCGCAGACGGAAAACGCCCGATAATACTAACGGCATTATCCACTGACCTGCGCCCAATTGCGTGAGGTGATTGAGGCGACGCTTTCCGGCATGGCGATGA
>NZ_JAPTYD010000138.1 GCF_026913015.1 Paracoccus benzoatiresistens | reverse complement strand
CTGGCGCATGTGCTTGACGGGCGAACCCGGACGGAAGCGGCACAAAGCTGCGGTATGGATCGGCAGACGCTGCGTGATTGGGTTCACCGTTACAACACCGAAGGGCTGGCCGGCCTGGTTGACCGGCCGCTTTCCGGGCGACCACCGCGGCTCAGCGCCGAGCAGATGCGCGAACTTGCCGTGATCGTCGAGACGGGGCCGGACCCGGAAACGGATGGGGTCGTGCGTTGGCGTCGGATTGACCTCTGCGACGTGGTGGAGCAGCGGTTCGGCATTCGCGTGGCGGAGCGGACCATGGGCGCGATCCTTCACCGGCTGGGCTTTGCGGGCCTCTCGGCCCGGCCGCGCCATCCGCAGGGCGACGCCGAAGCGCAAGCGGTATATAAAAAACTTTGCCGAGCTGGCGCGCGTGGCCTTGCCTGACGAAGCGCGGGGCAAGCCCTTGGAGATCTGGTTCCAGATGCTATGAAGCAGGGCTTCGCGGATAGTGACGGGGTCCCTCATGGCCATGGAGCTGATCATGCGAACCATCGACAATACCGCCGATACGACTGTCTATGTTGCGCTCGAGCTCAGTCGGGCGATCTGGCTTGTCGCCGTGTGTCTGCCTGGCGTCGAGAAACTCGTTTTCCATCGCCTGGAGGCGGGCGACACGGCAAGGCTGCTCGGCTTTGTCGCGGCGCATCGCACACGCACGGAGGCCAGCCTTGGCGCACCTGTTGCGGTCGCCTCCTGCTTCGAGGCGGGGCCGGACGGCTTCTGGCTGCATCGGCTTCTGGTCGCGAACGGGATCGACAACATCATCGTGGAGCCCACCAGCATCCTCATCAGCCGCAGATCGCGACGCGCAAAGACGGACCGGCTCGATGCGCAAGGGCTGCTGCGAGTGCTGATGGCGCGCCATCGGGGCGACCACCAGATCTGCAGCGTCCTCCACGTTCCCACGCTCGAGGAGGAAGACGCCAAGCGGCCGCACCGGGAGCGCGAGCGACTTGTTCAGGAGCGTGTCCGGATCAAGAACCGCATACAGGCCCTTCTGCTCACCCAGGGCATTCGCAAGCGCCCCTCCCTTCGTTATTGGGACGCCGAGATGGACGCCTTGCGGACAGCGGACGGTCGCACCATGCCGCCGCTTCTTCGTGCGGAGATTGACAGGTTGAAGCGCCGGCTCACGCTGACCATGGAGTTGATCCGGGAGATTGAGGCAGAGCGGTCAACAATGCTGGCGACGGCGCCCTCCGATGACACCTCTTGCAAGGTCGCAGCGTTGTCGCGCATCCGAGGGGTGGGCGACACCTTCGCAGCCGTGCTCACGCGTGAGGTGTTCTATCGCCATTTCGACAACCGCCGGCAGCTTGCGAGCTATGTCGGCATTGCACCGATACCGCATCAGAGCGGGGCCATGGATCGGGACCATGGGATCGGACGTGCAGGGAACGCTCGAGCGCGGACAACGCTGATACAACTTGCCTGGCTCTGGCTGCGCTACCAGCCAGAAAGCGGGCTGGCCGCCTGGTTCCGTGAGCGTGTCGGCGCCCTGGCCGGACGCAGCCGACGCATCGCCATCGTCGCCATGGCGCGCAAACTGCTTGTCGCACTGTGGCGCTACGTCGAGACTGGTGTGCTGCCGGAGGGTATGAAACTCAAGGCGTAAGAGATCGGCGCCGGCGGGACACCGGCTGGCGTCGAGAGGGGAGCGCGACCGTTTTCGTCATTGGTGGCCGGTTCAGACCGCCGAGTTCCAGGTTGGTCGCGCCTCGCCGGGAAAGGCCTCGTGAATGAGGCATTGTGGTGCGGGTGAAGACCCGACCGTATGTAAGGTGATGCAGCCATGGCTGCGAAAGCGATCGACCCCGGACCTTATCGACAGAGACAAAGCTCCGCTTAACGGATCGAAGGAAACAAAAATGAC
>NZ_JAPTYD010000137.1 GCF_026913015.1 Paracoccus benzoatiresistens | reverse complement strand
GTGTGAGTGCTGGACGTAATCTCCCCAAAACGGCTGGATGAAAATTCCCCAGTTTGGCGCTGATGCCGATGCTCAGGGGGCATGCCCCCTGAGCATCGGTGGCGCAGAATCTCCCCTGCTGATGCCAGAGGAAAGGCGCGCAGGTGGTTGGATTGAGGGAGATCGTGATGATCTTGGAATTGCAGCGACAAGGGCTCGGCATCAGCGCAATTGCGCGACAAACCGGGCTCGACCGTAAGACAGTGCGTAAATACCTGAAACGGGGCCTGGAGGCGCCGGTATATGGACCCAGAGAGCCGGGTGATCGGCTCGCAGATCGGTTCCGATCCTATCTGGCAGAACGGCTCGAAGCCTTTCCGGGCCTGTCGGCTCGCAGGCTGCATCGCGAGATCAAGGCCATGGGTTATAGGGGGGCTTATTCCACGCTGACGGAGTATCTCCGGCTGGTCCGGCCCGTGGCGCCGCGGCAGTTCGAGCGTCGCTTCGAGACACTCGCGGGCCAGCAGGCTCAGGTGGACTTTGCCGAGTTCCAGGTGGAGTTCACCTCCGAGCCCGGCCTCGTGCGCAAGGTCTGGCTGTTCAGCATGGTGCTGGGACACAGCCGCTGGCTCTGGGGACGGTTCTGCCCGAACCAGTCGCTGGACACGGTGATGCGCTGCCATATCGCCGCCTTCGATGCGATGGGCGGGGCCTGCACCGAAATCCTCTATGACCGGATGAAGACCGCCGTCATTGGCGAGGATGCGGCGGGCGTCGTCACCTACAACGCATCCCTGGTCGCGCTGCTGGCCCATTACGGGTCGGCGCCGCGGGCGTGTCAGCCGTATCGGGCCAAGACGAAAGGCAAGGTCGAGCGGCCGTTCCGCTATATCCGGCAGGACTTCTTTCTCGGACGCAGCTTCCGCGATCTGGACGATCTGAACGCCCAGTTTGAGGAATGGCGCACGACCATCGCCAATCCCAGGGTGCATGCCACAACAAACCGGATCGTGGATGAGCATTTTGCCGAGGAGAAACCACACCTGCGGCCCTTGCCGGCCCATTCCTACGATGCGGTTCTGACGGTTGAACGGCGCATCAGCCAGGAAGGCATGGTTGCGGTGGGTGGCAATCAATACAGCGTTCCCGACACCACGCGGCGGCGGATCGTCGAGGTCCAGAACCACCCGGCCGAGGTTCGGATCTTCGAGGATGGCCAGCTGATCGCCAGCCATCCGGTGCTGGAAGGCAAGAACCAGCGCAGGGTCGATCCCAGCCATCGCAAACCTGTCCCGGCCGCGCGGATGGCTGCTGCTCCGTCCTCACCGGTGGACGCCCCTGTGGCCCGGCGTCCCCTGGCTTTCTATGAAGCTGTCGGGCGGCGGCTGGCGAATGCGCAGGAGGGCCGCCCATGATCCCGGTCACCGACCGCATCCGCCAGAGCATGGTCAGCCTGCACATGGCCCGGGCGCTTGAGACGCTGGACCAGACCCTCAGCCGCCTTGAAAAGGGCGAGATCAGCGCGATCGAGGCGATCGACCAGCTTCTGGCAGAGGAGCTGAACCTCCGCGAAGGCCGACGCATTGGTGTCGCTTTGCGAACCGCACGCCTGATGCCGATCAAGACGCTCGAAAGCTTCGACTTCTCCTTCCAGCCCTCGCTGGATCGCCACCGCATCATGGCCCTGGCCGAGCTGGAGTTCATCAAGCGCACCGAGGTGCTGCACTTTCTCGGCCCGCCAGGCACCGGGAAGAGCCATCTCGCCACGGCCATTGGTGTCGCGGCGGTCAAGGCTGGGCGCAGCGTCTATCGGTGTTCCCTGGCCGACCTGATCGAAGCCCTGACCAAGGCCGAGCGCGAGGGGCGCCTCGCCGAGAAGATCCGCTTTTATGCCCGTGCCTCCCTGCTGATCGTCGATGAGATCGGCTACCTGCCCATCACCAGCGGAGGCGC
>NZ_JAPTYD010000136.1 GCF_026913015.1 Paracoccus benzoatiresistens | reverse complement strand
GCCGCCCCCCTCCGCGGCCTTTTTGTCAGCCTCGGTTCATGCGGTTGGCGATCAGGTCGTCGACCACCTCGGGCTCGGCCAGGGTGGAGATGTCGCCCAGGGCGCCATAGTCGTTCTCGGCGATCTTGCGCAGGATGCGGCGCATGATCTTGCCCGAGCGGGTCTTGGGCATGCCCGGCGCCCACTGGATCAGGTCGGGCTTGGCGATCGGGCCGATCTCGGTGCGGACCCATTTCTCCAGCTCGCCCCGCAGGTCGTCCGAGGGCTGCACGCCGTTCATCAGCGTCACATAGGCATAGATGCCCTGCCCCTTCAGCGGGTGGGGATAGCCCACCACCGCCGCCTCGGCGACCTTTTCATGGGCGACCAGGGCCGACTCGACCTCGGCGGTGCCCATGCGGTGGCCGCTGACGTTGATCACGTCGTCGACGCGGCCGGTGATCCAGTAATAGCCGTCCTCGTCGCGCCGGCAGCCGTCGCCGGTGAAGTAATAGCCGGGATACTGCTGGAAATAGGCCTCCTGGAAGCGCTGGTGGTCACCCCACAGGGTCCGCATCTGGCCGGGCCAGCTGTCGGCGATGCACAGGACGCCCTCGGCCGGGTTGCCCTCGACGACCCTGGCGCTCTCGGCCTCCAGGATCACCGGCCGGATGCCGAAGAAGGGCAGCGTGGCCGATCCGGGCTTGGTTTCCGTGGCCCCGGGCAGCGGCGTGATCAGATGGCCGCCGGTCTCGGTCTGCCACCAGGTGTCGACGATCGGGCAGCGGCCCTTGCCGATGTTGTCGTTGTACCAGTTCCAGGCCTCGGGGTTGATCGGCTCGCCCACGGTGCCCAGGATGCGCAGCGACGACAGGTCGTGGCCCGCGATCGGCTCGGTCCCCTTGGCCATCAGCGAGCGAATGGCCGTGGGCGCGGTATAGAACTGCGTCACCTTGTGCTTGGCGCAAACCTCCCAGAAGCGCCCGGCATCGGGCCAGGTCGGCACGCCCTCGAACATCACGGTGGTCGCGCCATTGGCCAGCGGCCCATAGACGATATAGCTGTGGCCCGTCACCCAGCCCACATCCGCCGTGCACCAGAAGACGTCGCCGTCCTTGTAGTCGAAGGTGTACTGGTGGGTCATCGCGGCATAAACCAGATAGCCGCCGGTGCTGTGGACCACCCCCTTCGGCTTGCCGGTCGAGCCCGAGGTGTAGAGGATGAACAGCGGATCCTCGGCCCCCATCGGACGGGGCGGGCAGTCGGGGCTGGCGGTTTCCATCAGCGCCTTGACGTCCACGTCGCGCCCGTCGATCCAGGTGGTCTGGTCGCCCGTGTGCTTGACCACCAGGCAGCGCACCTTGTCCGAGCAGTGCAGAAGCGCGGCATCGGTGTTCGACTTGAGCGCGGTCCTGCGCCCGCCGCGGGGCGCGGTGTCGGCGGTGATGACCACCTTGGCGCCGCAGTCGTTGATGCGGTTGGCCAGCGCGTCGGGCGAGAAGCCCGCGAAGACGATGGAATGGACCGCCCCGATCCGCGCGCAGGCCAGCATCGCGTAGGCCGCCTCGGGGATCATCGGCAGGTAGATCACCACCCGGTCGCCGCGCATGATGCCCTGCGACAGAAGCACGTTGGCGAAGCGGTTCACCTTCTCGGACAGTTCCGCATAGGTGATGTATTGCGCGGGCGTCGCAGGATCGTCGGGCTCGAAGATGATCGCGGTCTGGCTGGCGCGGGCCGGCAGGTGCCGGTCCACGCAGTTGACCGCGGCGTTCAGCACCCCGTCCTCGTACCACTTGATCGACACCTGGCCAAAGGTGAAGTCGGTGTTCTTGACCACGCCGTAGGGCTGGATCCAGTCCAGGCGCCGGCCTTCCCGGCCCCAGAACGATTCAGGGTCCCGGAGCGATTCGGCGTAAAGGCGGGCGTAATCCGCAGGACCGCACAGGGCCTTCTCGAACCCCGCCGGAATGGGATGCTTTTCAATCAGTTCCTGGCTCATCTTCCCTCCTGGCT
>NZ_JAPTYD010000135.1 GCF_026913015.1 Paracoccus benzoatiresistens | reverse complement strand
ATCGTCACGCTCCAGCAGCCGAATGCCCCGTGCGTCCTACCCCGGCGGCCCGGTTAGCGCAATTTTTCGAGGTGCCCAGTATCTTATAGGACATCGTCCGGTTAGCAGGTCCGTGAGCCCCCCGAGATCATGCCGGTACGACTGCCGAAACCTTCCCCTCCAAATTCTTCGAGCCGCTGATCATCATTTTTGATGCCCGTGTGCCAATTCATGCACAGAATGCCCCGCCCCACCTAAATAGTAGATTTGTCATGCCATCGAGTATGGCACGGTGCGTCTGCCGAACAGACTGCCTCAGGCATGACAGCAGGTTGACTGGCTAATCCACCCAGCGCGGGTCGAGGCTGTATACGATATCGGCTGGAGGTGGGGGTGGCACTCGCCCCCCTTGGTCTGTCTGATCGACTGCGGCAGCATCTTCCAGCAGCCCGTCGCCGTGGAACCTACCGTGGTACAAAACGCGCCGGTTGACAGTGACTCAAACCACCGATAGCCCTTGATTTGCTAGGGAAAATAGCTGCAACGGTGCCTGCAACGGGAGCCCAACCGAAACCTCAACGGTCAGGCACACCGACCTCGGGTACCAGCCTTTCACACACCTGGCGGAAAATAAGTGTGGGCATCCTGCCCTACTGTTGCCTCTGTGTAGCCGCAATATAGCCAGGACAGAGCAGTTTGATGACGTTCCTTTAGGGTAGTGCGTGCTTCGCCGGATGGCGGCCTCGAGGGGCGACTTACCCGAGATGGTGGTAAGTTGCATGGCCAGCCATCGCTCCAGGTCATCGAAGAGCGGGGCGGCATGAGCCTTTCCGAGTTCTGCAGGTGCATGCCCTCGGGCTTCCTTCTGGACAGCGTGGAGTCAGGCGATCCGGCCAATGGCCTCTTCGGCGATGGGGAGCCCTGCGATCGGTGGATGTCGACGAACTTGCGCCCGATATGGGCCAGTGCCGGGCGACCTCGCGAATGGCGCCGGAACGGTAGAGATCCTCGAAGCCGGCATAGCAGTCGGCATACATCCAGCTGCGGAAGCGAGCGAGATGGTCCTTGGGGTGCTGGCCCTTGCGGTCGCCCAGAGGCGATACCACGCGGCGGGTGGTGTCATGCCGCTCCAAGGGCGCTCGTCGCGAGCATAGGCCCCGAGCCTTGCGGTTCGGGTCCTGCCGGTGCCCGGAGCCAGCATCTGCACCGGCGTGTCATCCGCGAAGATCACCTCGATCGAGAGAACATGACGGCCGATGGCGTCAGCCAACGGCTCTAGCAGCGCGGTGGTCTTGGCGACCCAATCCGCCAACGCAGAAGGATTAGGATCAAGGCCTTCGCGTCCCAAGATCTGGCTTTGGGGTAATGCGGAAGGTAGTCGGCATACTTGCTGACGAGCACATGCGCGAGCAGATCTGGATCGGGTCGGCCGCGCTTGATCAGGCGAGACGGAAGCGCAGCCTGCACAAAACGCTCGCAACAGACGCAGGTCAGCCGGGGCCGCACGATCCGGTTCACGATGAAGCGGCCCGGCACATACTCCAGTTCTTCCGTGATGTCCTCCCCGATCCGGCGCTGGCGCCCCCCCCCCCCGCAGCCGGCACAGGCCTCTGCGCCGGGCGTCGGTTCCACCTCCATGCGCGGGATTTGATCGGGATCGGACGGCGCTTCGGTTTGTCCTTCTCCTCGACCTCAGGAAGCTTCATCCGCGCGGTCACCACGTCGGCAGCAATCTCACCGACCTCCAAGGCAAGTTGCAGTTGCACTGCAGTCTCGGAAGAGGCGCTAAATCGGTGTGCCCGGTGGCCGGGCAGTTGATGATAAGCTTCTCAATCAGGATAGCCTGCGCCTTTATCTCGGCCAAAAGCCGTGCGGCGAAGGCGCGCAGCTCCTCGGGGTCGTCCGCCAACGTTACTGCGTATTCCACCGTATCCGACCGCTTATTCCAGCAACATCCGACCAGCTGTTCCACGATCTGTAGCGCGTCAACCACCTTGTCCTTGACCGACAACCAGCTTGGCCGGATTTGAAGCCGCCCGGGTTGGCGTGTCGTTCGGTGTCTTGGCTCAGTCCGCTCCTTTGTTCTGGTTGTCGTTGCTGGT
>NZ_JAPTYD010000134.1 GCF_026913015.1 Paracoccus benzoatiresistens | reverse complement strand
ACCTCGGACAATATCCTGGGGCTGGAGATCGCACGCCCGCAGGGGCTTTTGTCGAGCCTTGCGCCCACGCCGGATTGGGCCGCGCCGATGCTGGCCGCGGCCGAGGAGGCCGTGCGGCAGGGGCGGGCCGCCTTCATCGCCGCGACCCCGCGCCTCAACCGCCGCTTCACCGGCTATGATCTTGAACGCGCCTGCCCCGGGGCCGGCGGCTTCGAATGGTGGCGGCTGTTCCTGGGGGCCGAGGGCACGCTGGGCCCGATTACCCGCATTCGCGTCAAGCTGCGCCGGATCGAACCGGAAAAGCGCCTGATCGTCGCGGGGTTCGCCCGCTTCCGCGATGCGCTGGCGGCCGCGACTCCGCTTCTGGCCGATGATCCGACCGCGATCGAGGTGATGGACGAATGGGTCCAGCGCATTGCGCAGGACGCGGGCATTCTGGCCCGCCTGCCCGAAAGCCTGCGCCCCGAAGGCCCGGTCGCCTATGTCTTCATCGAGTTCAACGGCCACGACCCGGCCGAGATGCAGGCCCGAATGACCGCCTGCCTGGAGCGGCTGCGCAGCCTTCCGGGCCAGATCGCCCTGCACCAGGCCCGCGACCTGGCCGAGATCCGCGAGCTTTGGGCGATCCGTTCCGCCGGGGTGGGGCTTCTGGGCAAGGTCGACGGCGCAGCGCGGCCCATCGCCTTTGTCGAGGATTGCGTGGTCCCGCCCGAGAGCCTGCCTGCCTTCGTCGATGATTTCCTGCGCGTGCTGAAGGGCAACGGGCTGGGCTTCGGCATCCATGGCCATGTGGATGTCGGCTGCCTGCATATCCGCCCGGCGCTGGACATCGACGAAACCACCGACCGGGCCAAGCTGGTCGCGGTTTCGGACGCGGTCTTTGCTCTGACGCGGAAATACGGCGGCATCTTCTGGGGCGAACATGGCAAGGGGGTCAGGGGCGCCTATCTCCCCGAATGGATCGGGCCCAGGGCCTATGCCGCGCTGCAATCCGTCAAGCGCGCCTTTGATCCGGCCGAGCGGTTCAACCCCGGCAAGCTGGTCACGCTGGACCGCCCGCACATGGGGATTGCGACCACACCCTTCCGGCCCTTCAACGCAAGGCCCGGCGACGCGCTGGAAAAGGCTTTCCGCTGCAACGGGAACGCGCAGTGCCTCAGCTATCAGGCGGCGGCGCCGATGTGCCCCTCGTTCAAGGCGACGGGCGATCTGCGCCATTCGCCAAAAGGACGGGCCGACGCGCTGCGGGCCTGGAAGGTCGCCCGCGACGCGGGACGGCCCGCGCCCGAGGATGACCTGATGGCGGCGCTGGACACCTGCCTTGGCTGCAAGGCCTGCGCCTCCAGTTGCCCGGTGCAGGTCGATATCCCCTCGATGCGGGCGGCGTTCTATGCCGATCACTACAGCCGCAGTGCGCGGCCGCTGTCCGATCGGCTGGTGCTGGCCGCCGAACGGCTCAGCCCGCTGGCCGTCACCCTTTCCCCGCTGCTGCGACCTGTCTGGCCGCTGGCACGGCGGCTGGCCGAGCGCGCGTTGAAGACCGTTGACATGCCCGCCCATCTGGCCCGCCCGGTCGCTGCCGCGCATCGCATCCGGCTGGCCGATCTGGACAGGCCGCTGCCCGGGAACGCGGTGCTGCTGTGGCAGGACTGGTTCACCGCCTTGTTCGATGCCAAGGTCGCGCAGGATGCCATCGCGGGCCTCAGCGCCCTTGGCTATTGTCCGCTGCTGGTTGCCATGCGGCCGGCAGGCAAGGCCGCGCAGAACATGGGCGCGGAAGCCGCCTTCCGGCGCATGGCCGGGCGGCAGGTCGCGGCGCTGCAAAAGGCGGCGGCGGCGGGCGTGCCGATGATCGGGCTGGATCCGGCCTTTGTCATGATGCTGCGCCAGGACTATCCCAAGGCCGGTTTGACGCCGCCGCGCGTCATGCTGGCGCAGGAATTCCTTGCGGCCGAGAGTGCGTCGGGGCGGCGTTTCCCGCAGGTGCGGGTGCAGGGCAAGGCCGCGCCCCGGATCCTGTCGCATTGCACCGAACAGACCGCGCTGCCGAACGCGGGCGCGCTTTGGGCGCAGGTCTTTGCGGCCATCGGGCTGAAGG
>NZ_JAPTYD010000133.1 GCF_026913015.1 Paracoccus benzoatiresistens | reverse complement strand
GCGCTCTGATCTTCGCTTGCCCCTTGCCATTGCAACCTCCTTCAAAAGGGTGTTGCGACGACCGGTTGAGATCGCCCAATACCTGTCGATCCGATACACCGAACGGCTGACCGAGGCAGGCATCGACACCTCGGTCGGCAGCGTCGGGGATTCCTATGACAACGCTCTCGCCGAAAGCATCATCGGCTTGTTCAAGACCGAGGTCATCAAGTTTCTCGGACCCTGGAAGTCTGTTGGTCAGGTCGAATGGGAAACGCTGAAATGGGTCGACTGGTATAACAAGACGCGCCTGCACAGCGCCATCGGTTACGTCACGCCGAACGAAGCAGAGGAGGCCTTCTACGCAAGCTTGAACGCTGACGAAAAAGCAGCCTAATCAGTGAACCACAAACTCTCCGGTAAACCCGGGGCGGTTCAGGATCTCGATCCACTCCTCGTGCGGCACGGGGATCCGGGAGTTCGGCTTCCGGGCCGGCTGCGGATGGCCGCGTAACGGCCGCAGGCGCGGTGGCGCCTGGATCCAGCGCGAGCGCCCGAAGACTGCACGTCCCACATAGGCGGTGTTGCGCAGCATCAGCGCGATGGTGGTGCCGTCCCACCGGGCCTTGCCGGTGCTGGTCGGCACCCCCGCCTCCGAGAGGCGGCGCGACACCTCCCGCAGGCTCAGGCGCTCCAGCCCAATCCAAGCGAACATCAGGCGGACCCAGCGGGCCTCCTCGGCCGCGACCTCGACGCGCGCCACCCCACCGCCGGCGTCCTTGGTGATGTAGCGGTAGTCGAAGGGCACCTTGCCCAGGGCGCTGATCAGGCCCGAGCGCGCGGCATGCCGACGTCCGCGTCGGCTGCGCTCCAGGAACTTGGCCCGCTCGTACTCAGCGATCATGCCCTGAACCTGGAGCAGAAGGTCGTCCTCGGCGCTGGTGCCGATGAGACGATTGGCGAAGACAACCTCGGTGCCGGCCCGACGAAACTCCTCGACCAGCAGCACCTGGTAGGCGTAGCGCCGGGCCAAGCGCCGGGCCAGACGGTCCGGCGCAAGGACGTAGACCTGATCGAGCGCGCCGGCGGCCACGGCATCGCGCAGCCGCTCCAAGGCAGGCCGCAGGAGCGTGGTGCCGCTGTAGCCCTCGTCGACGAACTCGTCGCCGGGCTCGATCGACAGGCCGGCGCTGGCGACCCGCTCACGCAGCGCCGCAAGCTGGCTGGCCACGGTGTTGCCGCGGGCCTGCCGCTCGCTCGACACCCGGGCGTAAAGCGCGATCCGGAGCTCAGGCATGGTCACTCCTCCGCATGGTCAGTACCTCGCTGTCGCCGGGCTCCGGCTCCGGGGGCAGACGAAGCCGCCGGCGCTGGATGGGCACGAGGCGGTCGTAGGCCTCGATCAGGCACTGGGCACTGAGACGCGTCGTCTCGAACGACACCTTGATCGTAACCACCCGGTTTGCACCGCGGGCATTTTGCATTGACAGGCGTTGATGATGTCGTGTCTCGCACCACGGCTCTCCGTGGTAGGCTCAGTCCATGGAGATTGATCGGGACAAGATCGACGAGGCTGTTCTGGCGCTGATGTGGTTGACGCTGCATGACGAGAGGCGGGCGTGGAAAGGCTTTGACTGGGATGCCCTGGAGCGGTTGCATGCCCGGGGTCTGATCGCCGATCCGGTCAACAAGGCAAAGTCGGTCATCCTCACCGATGAGGGTCTGAGGCAGTCTGAAGATCTCTTCCGGGCGCTGTTTACGCGGCCTGGATCTTGACGATGCCTACTGGCGCGCAGTTTCAGGGCAGCAAATCGCCGAGACGATTGTTCATGTGATCGTGGATGCGGTCCAGGACATCGGCAAGATAAGCCTGCGGATCGAGCCCGTTCATCTTTGCCGTTTCAATGATGGTCAGGGCGCGGGCAAGCGTTTCGCCGCCCGCATCCGAGCCTGCGAATAGCCAGTTCCGTCTGCCGACACCAATCGGTCTCAGGGCCCGCTCGGCCGCATTGTTGTCAAACGCAACGCGTCCGTCCTCGAGAAACAGCGTGAGGGCAGACCAGCGGCTCAGCCCGTAGCGGAAGGCTCTGGCCAGATCGCTTTTTCCCGGGATGCGCCAGCTGCTTCTCGGTCCAGTCCCGGAAGGCGTCGATCTTGGGCCTGGTTTCCTTCTGTCGAACCGCCAGCCGCAGCTCGGCAGGTTTGCCGCTGATGGGGCGCTCGATGTCGTAGAACTTGCCGATCCGGTCGAGCGCCTCGCGCGATTTCGGATTTTGTCGATGTCCAGACATCATGGAGTGAGCCGGTGAAAGCGATCCGTTGAGAGTGTCAGGTCTTCTGTGTATGAGTGATCCGGTCCATGCTTCACCGAAAGGAAGCATGCATGACGATCTCCAA
>NZ_JAPTYD010000132.1 GCF_026913015.1 Paracoccus benzoatiresistens | reverse complement strand
CTGGAAGGGAAACATTCATCGTTGCCATGATGACCTCCGTAGACGATCAGGATAGCGGCTTTGGCAAGCTTTGCCAAGCAAGTCGACTGGAGCGGATATAGATGTCCCAAAGCGCATTACAGTGGGATGGTTACTGTCTGCTGCACTAAGAGCGCCTAACAAAACTGCTGCTCATGCGTTAAGGGGCCATGAGCAAACCCCTTGTATCCGATGATCTGTGGGAGGCCATTGCGCCGCTTCTGCCAAGGGAGCGGTCCAAGCCGAAGGGCGGCCGCCCTCGATGCGATGACCGGCTGGCTTTGGCCGGCATCATTTTCGTTCTGCGATCTGGCATTCCCTGGGAGATGCTGCCGCGTGAGTTTGGCTGCTCAGGCATGACCTGCTGGCGCAGGCTGCGCGACTGGCAGGCAGCCGGCGTCTGGACCAGGCTTCACCGCGTTCTTCTAGAGCGCCTCTCTGAGGCGGGACAACTGGACTGGAGCCGAGCGTCCCTCGACAGCGCTGCCGTTGCCGCGAAAAAGGGGGTGCCGAAACCGGCCCGAACCCGACGGATCGCGGCAAACCGGGCACGAAGCGCCATCTTGTGGTCGACCGGAAAGGCACCCCGCTCGGGGTGCGCCTGAGCCCGGCCAACCGGCACGACAGCATGATGCTGGCGCCTGCCCTCGATGCCATACCAGGCGTGCGCCATGGCCGTGGACGTCCGCGCAAGCGCCCTGACAAGCTTCACGCCGACAAGGCCTATGACCATCACCGCTGCCGGAGCGAATGCCGGAAGCGCAGGGTCACGCCCCGCATTGCCCGGCGAGGCATGGACAGCAGCGAAAGGCTGGGCCGGCACCGCTGGGTTGTCGAGCGGACACTGGCATGGCTCAACCGCTTTCGCCGCCTTGCCATCCGTTATGAGCGGCGCGCCGACATCCACGAGGCCTTCGTGATCCTCGGCTGCGCCCTCATCTGCCTCAACCAGATCAGAAGATATCCGTCTTGGTCAAGGGGCGGTTTGTGCCCATTTCCGGTCGTCCCGGATCAGGGCATTGGCAAGGACGATGAGCTTGCGCATGACGGCTGTGATTGCGCCTTTCGCGCGCTTTCCGGCGCCGCTGAGCGTCCTGTAGACTTGGCCGAGCTGGGCATTGTAGCGGATCGAAACGAGCGCGGGCATATAGAGCGTGGTGCGCAAGGCGCCTCGACCGCCGCCGATCTTGGAGCGACCCTTCCATTTCCCGGACTCGTGCGTGATCGGGGCGAGACCTGCGAGACTAGCAGCCTCCTTGCCCGATAGTGTACCAATTTCGGGCATCTCCACGATCATTGCAACGGCAGCAATCGGACCGATGCCTGGAATGGACATGAGAACCTCATAGCGCCGGACGAGGTCGGCATCCTCGGCGACGAGGCGCCGCAATTCTACGTCGATCTGGTCGATCTGCTTTTCAACCTGCCGTAGGCGGGCGCGAAGCTGAGCCAGCACTACCTGGTTACGCGCCCCATGAAGGCGATTGCGGCATGCGGTGCGATCTTTGATCAGGCCGATGCGAGCAACGTGCAACTCCCTGATCTCATGCATGCTGTCGGTGCGGGCAGGCTTGGCCTCGAGGCTCAGAACTGCTCCCATCCGCGCCAGAAGCGCGGCATCAACACGATCGGTCTTGGCGCCCTGGCCGACGGCTTGGGCAAACTTTCGAGCCCGGTTCGGGTTCACCTTGACCAGACCGTGACCGGCCGCGCCCAGCATGCTTTCCAGGTCCCTGTGGTATCGGCCGGTCGCCTCATAGACGACGCGAGCGGGCGCCTTTCCAATCCAGCCACAAAGGGTCTTGAGCCCCGCCTTGTTATTGTCGAACTGCATGTGCTTGCCGTCCGACAGACGGTGAACGTCAACTGTGTCTTTGGAAATGTCGATTCCGATAGTATCCTGCATCGCCTTTCGTCTCCTGCCCTTGTCATGCGGGGCAAGGCATGCGCCTTCCCCATGTATCCGTTCAGGTCTTTCGAAAGACGGGGGTGGTCCTACTTCTAACCGGTTCGTGGAAACCTCTTTTGTTTCGACCCGTCCCCCGCCGCTCTCCGGCATGTATAAGGTGCCGGAGAGCGGCTCCTGTATCGCACAGGAGCCAGGAAAAATCTTAAGACAAGGTTTTGTTAGGTGTTCTAAGCAGAAGACGAGAATGGAGGTCATCATATGAACGACCAATTTTGTCTGCCTTGGGCAGAATCGGTTTGGCCATCTCGCTTTGGAAGCACAATCCGGCACTGATCCGGCGGGCGCCCACCAACTGAGATGGTCTCAGTCGGTGGTCCACCCGGCGATGAGGCGCACGATAATGGCGTCGGACATTTCGTCGAAGCTTGGAACGCTCTCTAGCGCTTGTGTCTGGTTGCGGGGCATCGGTGGGAGGGATATGGGCGCGGAGCCGCAGCGAGGCAGCGCGTTGACTGCGGGAGATGAAACGTCAAAAGCCATGGCGTTTTCCTTTCTTG
>NZ_JAPTYD010000131.1 GCF_026913015.1 Paracoccus benzoatiresistens | reverse complement strand
GTTCCGGTCCTGACCCAGCTTGGCTACGCGGCGGGGCTGTTCCTTCTGATCCCGCTTGGTGACGTAACCCAGCGGAAGCGGCTGATCGTCGTGCAGTTCCTGGTCCTCGCAGCCGCCCTGGCTGCCAGCGCAACCGTCACGACGCTGCCGCTGCTGTTGCTTGCTTCGCTGCTTTTGGGCCTGACGGCGACCGTTTCCCAGCAGATCGTCCCGCTGGCCGCGCATCTGGCGGCGCCCGAGCGGCGCGGGCAGGTTGTCGGCCTAGTGATGTCAGGCCTGCTGTCCGGCATCCTTCTCAGTCGCACGATCGCAGGCTTCGTGGGCAGTCATGCTGGCTGGCGCGAGATGTTCTGGCTGGGCGTTCCCGTTGCCCTTGGCGGCGCGGCGCTGATGGCGCTGAGCCTGCCTCGCAGTCAGCCCGATGGCCGGAGGCCGTATTTGCAGCTGCTGCTGTCCATGGCCAGCCTGTGGCGCGAGCTGCCCCAGCTGCGGCGCGCGGCGCTGATGCAAGGGTTGCTCTTCGCGACCTTCTCGGGGTTCTGGACAGTCCTGGTATTCCGGCTGCAGGACCGCTTTGGCCTGGGCGCGGACATGGCAGGCTTGTTCGGGATCATGGGATTGGCTGGTATCCTGGCGCGCCGGTGTCCGGACGGCTGGCGGAAGCAAGAGGGCCTCACCTGGCTGTCGCAGGCGGGGCAGCGCTGACGGTTGTGGCCTGGCTGATCTTTGGCCTCTGGCCGTCGCTGCTCAGCTTGGGAGTGGGCGTGGTCGTGCTGGATCTGGCAGTGCAGGGAGCCCTGATCTCGAACCAGCACCTGATCTTCGGGCTCCGTCCACAGGCCCGGGCACGCATCAGCACGATCTTCATGGGGTCGATGTTTGTAGGTGGCGCAGCGGGATCGGCCTTTGCCACGGCAATCTGGTTCCGATCGGGATGGTCCGGCGTGGTTATGGCAGGCATAGCGGCGGCGGCGCTGGCGCTGGTCCTCAAGCTGACCGAGCGCCGCGCTTCCCTTCGGGTCACGGAAGCGGAATGAACTCGGCGTCATCGCCCGGCGGCAATTGAAAGCGGCCATGCCCCCAATCGCCTTGGCGCCATGCCTCCTTGGCGGCATCGATGCGTTCCTGCGAGGAGGCGACGAAGTTCCACGAGATATAGCGCGGCCCGTTGAGCGTCTCGCCCCCCAAGACCATCAGTCGGGCGCCGTGGTCACCCGCGACCAGGGTGATGCGGTCGCCGGGGCGGAACACCATCATGCGGCCCGCCTCGAACGTGTCGCCCGCGATGGTGACCGAGCCTTCGGACACATAGACGCCCCGGTCCTCGTGGTTGTCGGGCAGCGGCAGCTTGGCGCCGGGCGCCAGCACGGCATCGGCATAAAAAGTCTCGGTGAAGGTCTTGACCGGGGCTGTCGCGCCCCAGGCCGAGCCGAGGATCAGGCGGACCTGCTTGCCGCCCTCATCAATGAAGGGCAGCGCCTCACGCCCGTGATGCTCGAAGCTGGCTGACGTATCCTCGGCATGTTCGGGCAGCGCCATCCAGGTCTGGATGCCGAAAAGCGAGCCGGGCCTCGTCCGCATCTCCTCGGAGGTGCGTTCGGAATGGGTGACGCCGTTGCCGGCGATCATCCAGTTCACCTCGCCCGGATAGACCATCTGGTCGGCGCCGGTGCTGTCGCGGTGGTGAAACTCGCCCTTGTAGAGATAGGTCACCGTGGCAAGGCCGATATGGGGATGCGGGCGCACGTCGATGCCGCCGCCGGTCAGGAACTCGGCCGGACCCATCTGGTCGAAGAAGATGAACGGCCCGACCATCTGGCGGTTTGGCGCGGGCAGCGCGCGGCGCACCTCGAACCCGCCGAGGTCGCGGGCGCGGGGGATGATCAGTGTCTTGATGCTGTCCAGACAATCAAGCGGGCAGTCGGGGTTCTGGGTGGGGTTCCAGCTCATGGCTCAGGCCTTTCCTGGTGCGATGGTGTGGTGGATTTCGGGAGCGTTGCTCAGCAAGGCTCGGATTTCATCCTGCAGGGCCTTTTCGGTCACGCTGACGCGGTCATGATGACGAAGATGCGCCAGCCAGGATACCTCGTGCCAGCTTTCGATCAGCCGGGTCGGACGGGATGCGTCCTGCCGCAGCACCCAGCCATAGGCGCCATGGGCGCGGCGGCTGCGGCGCTGATCCTGCATCAGGGCGAGAAAGGCTTCCCGATGCTCGGCCGGCACATCATAGGCGATCCAGATGGAGGCCGGCTGATCCTCGGGGGCAGCCCCGGGTTCGGGCCAGTGGTGCGCCGGGCTGTGATCCTGCGCGAGCCCGCCCAACCGTGCCCAAAGCGTCACCGGGATTGCGACCAGGATGCCTGCGGCAGCAACCAGCAGTGCCACAGGCACCGAAGTCTGCGCGGCGACCGTGCCCCAGCCAAGGCTGCCCAGTGACATCACGCCGGAAAACACCGTCAGGTAGATGGCCAGCCCCCGGGCCCGGACCCAGTCGGGCAGGGCCG
>NZ_JAPTYD010000130.1 GCF_026913015.1 Paracoccus benzoatiresistens | reverse complement strand
AGTGTCAACGGCGGTGCAAAATCCGGCCACGCGGCGGCGCAAAACCAGGCCAGGTGGCGGTGACTGGCGCCATGGCGCGCGCGCTTACCATAGAGCTGGCGCGTGCCATGGTGCTTTGGCCCCTTGGGGCCAAAACGAGGCGATGTGATTTCAGGACTTTTGTTGCTGCTTTCGGGCAGTGCTGTTGGCGAGGCGATAACTCTCGCCGTTCATTTCGAGGATGCTGACGTGGTGGGTCAGCCTGTCGAGCAGTGCGCCGGTGAGGCGCTCGGAGCCGAAGGTTTCGGTCCATTCATCGAAGGGCAGATTGCTGGTGATCAGGGTTGAGCCGCGCTCGTAGCGTTGCGAGATCAGCTCGAACAGCAATTCGGCGCCGGTCTTGGACAGCGGCACGAAGCCCAGTTCGTCGATGATCAGCAATTTGTAACCGGCCATTTGCTTCTGAAGGCGAAGCAGGCGGCGCTCGTCGCGGGCCTCCATCATCTCACTGACCAGGCTCGCGGCGGTGGTGAAGCCCACGGAGAGCCCCTTCTGACAAGCCGCCAGTCCGAGGCCAAGGGCAATGTGCGTCTTGCCCGTGCCACTTGGGCCAAGGGCAATGACGTTCTCGCGACGGTTGATCCATTCACACCGCGCCAGTTCCAGCACCTGCATCTTATTGAGCTTGGGGATGGCGCTGAAGTCGAAGCTGTCGAGGCTTTTGACCGTGGGGAATTTGGCGGCCTTGATGCGGCGTTCGACCATCCGCCGCTCCCGGTCGATCAATTCCAGTTCGACAAGCCGGGCGAGATACCGGACATGGTCCATGCCTTCGGCCGCGCATTGCCGGGCCAGCTTCTGATGTTCCCGCAGGAATGTCGGCAGCTTCAGGGCCTTGAGGTGATGGGCGAGCAGGATTTCCGGGGCATCGCTCATGCTGCGCCCTCCGCATCACCCGATAACAGCCGCATATAGGAGCCGGGCCTGGTTGTCTCGACCGTTGCCTTGGGCAGATAGGGATAGCAGTCCAGGTCCAGCCGGGGCGGACAGTGTTCAACACGGCAAAGCAGCAGGTGCTTCACGGCGTCGAAGCCGATCGCGCCCATCTGAAGCGCCTGCTTCACCGCGGCATGCAGATCAGCCAGATCGAAGGTCTCGAGCAGCCGCAGGACCTGGACGTATTCGCGTCGGCCATGCCGGTTCATGCGCGCTTCCATCAGCTGGCGCAACGTCGCGAACTCCTCGGGCAGCTCCCAGTCCTGCAACGGCGCGGCCTGATCGAATGCATTGAGTTTCTGCTCCAGCAGCGGCAGGTAGTGGATCGGGTTGAAGATGAGTTCATCGCGATCCCAGCACCGGGGATGGCGGGCAATGACCTCGCCCCGGCAGCCGATCACCACGTCATGGACATAGGCCCGGATCCAGACATCCTGATGGCCGAAGGCAACCGGCACCGAGTAGTCGTTGGTCTTGTAGCGCACCAGACACTGCGACGAGACGCGGCCACTGTCCTGGTCGCAGGCATCAAAGGGCGCAATCGGGAGTGGGCGCATGGCAGCCAGATCGCGTTGCAACCGCTCGCCGATCGTTTCGCTTTCGCCGCGCAGGACATCCTGCTGGCGCTTGCGGCATTGCTCCTCCAGCCAGAGGTTGAACGCCTCCCAGGTCGCGAACTCGGGAAGCGGCACCATGAAGTTGCGGCGGCAATAGCCCACCAGGCCCTCGACATTCCCCTTGTCGTTGCCTTTGCCGGGGCGGCCATAGCGATCCCGGATCAGGTAATGGGATAGAAACCCGCTGAACAGGGCGGCCCGCTTGCGGGTGCCATCGGGCAGGATCTTCGCCACCAGGCACCGGTCGTTGTCATAGACAATCGACTGGGGGACCGCCCCAAAGAAGGCAAAGGCGTGGATATGGCCGTCCACCCAGGCCTCGGCCACAGCCGCTGGATAGGCGCGGACGTAACAGGCGTCGCTGTGCGGCAGATCCAGAACAAAGAAGTGGGCCTTCTGCTCGACACCGCCGATCCTGACCATCGCTTCGCCGAAGTCGGCCTGCGCATGGCCCGGGGGATGCGCCAGCGGCACGAACACTTCCTGGCCCCGCCGTTCCCGCTCCCGGATGTAATCCTTGATGATCGTGTAGCCACCGGTGAACCCGCATTCGTCACGCAGCCGGTCGAACACCCGCTTCGCCGTGTGCCGCTGCTTGCGTGGCATGGAACGGTCCGCCTCCAGCCAGCCCTCAATGATCGGGATGAAGGGATCGAGCTTCGGCCGCCTGACCTCGGCCGTTCGCCGGTAGCCCGGCGGCACCGAGAATGTCATCATCTTCGCAACCGTATCACGGGAGATGTTGAAGGCCTTCGCCGCCTGACGCTGGCTCATGCCCGCCGCGCAGGCCTGGCGAACCCTGAGATATAGTTCCACGCTGAAAATCCTCGCGCCCTCCCTGCTGCCGCAGAAAGGGAAAGGGTGGACGACTTTTACGCCGCCCGCAGCAGCTCCATGCCGCCGCTTCCGTGGACTAGTTTCTCACCGCCGTTCTCA
>NZ_JAPTYD010000012.1 GCF_026913015.1 Paracoccus benzoatiresistens | reverse complement strand
GTAGCGCTGGACCTTGGTGCGCGTGCGTCCCCACTTCTCGCGCCGATCCTCGCCGCAGAAGGGGCACGTGTGGTCCCGGTTTGTCCGCGCCTCGATCTCCGAGATCGCTTCCGTCTTTCGCCGGAGATCCCGGATCTTCGTCTGTGCGTCCTCAATCTGTGCCGGGTTCAGGTCGTCCAAGGCATCGAGAAGACGGCGAAAATCGTGATGGAGCATGGGCATCCTCGCTGGAAATGCGAGGTAATCTTAGTCCGTCTGCACTTTCACGAAACTACCAACACGATATGCGGACACCTCCAAAAGAAATGTGCGGCCACAATCCATTCGGGAACCTTGTGATCGACCATGGAGGACACCCTTTCGTAATCGTTAACAGGGGGCGGTGCCCCAATCTCTGCACGGGTTCTATGATGTTCGGGCAACCGCCTCCACGTTATACGCGGGGACGGTTACCAGACCGTTGAAGCGGCCTTACTGCGGCAGTTCGGCGGTGATGCCTTCGACGAAGAAGTTCATCCCGGACAGATCCTTGTCGCTCGCAACCTGGCCGTCAGCCAGCCAGACCGAACCGTCGGCCTTGTTCAGCGGGCCGGTGAAGGGGTGGTATTCGCCCGCGGCGATCTTGTCGCGCAGCGCCTCGGCCTCGGCCTTGACCTCGGCGGGGACGGCCTCGGTGATCTCTCCGATGGCGACGATGCCGTCGCCGATGCCGCCCCAGACGGCTTCCGGCTTCCAGGTGCCGTCAAGGATGCGACCCACGCTCTTCACGTAATGGGCGCCCCAGTTGTTGTAGACCGAGGACACGCGGGGCGACGGCGCGAAGGACGACATGTCGCTGGCCTGGCCGAAGCCGATCTTGCCCTGCTGCTGCAACTGCGCCAGCGGCGCGGTCGAGTTGGTGTGCTGCAGGATCACGTCCACGCCCTCGGCCATCAGGGCATTGGCGGCGTCAGCCTCTTTCGCGGGGTCGAACCAGGTATAGGCCCAGACCACCCGCATCTCGACATCCGGGTTCACCTTCTTGGCGTGGATATAGGCCGAGTTGATGCCCTGGATCACCTCGGGGATCGGGAAGGTCGCGATATAGCCGATCTTGTTCGTCTTGGTCATGCGGCCCGCGATGGTGCCCGTCACGGCGCGGCCTTCATAGAAGCGGCCGTCATAGGTGCCGACGTTGTCCGCCAGCTTGTAGCCGGTGTTGTGCTCGAACTTGATGTCGGGGAACTTCGCCGCGACGTTGATGACCGCGTCCATGTAGCCGAAGCTGGTCGCATAGATCACGTCGTTGCCGGCCAGGGCCAGCTGGGTCAGGGCGCGTTCGGCATCGACCCCCTCGGGGACGCTTTCCAGGTAGGTGGTTTCCACCCGGTCGCCGAATTCGGCCTCGACCGCCTGGCGGCCCTGGTCGTGCTGGTAGGTCCAGCCGCCGTCGCTGACCGGGCCGACATAGATGAAGCCGACCTTCAGCGGGTCGTCCTGCGCCCAGACGGGCAGGGCAAGGCTGATCGTCGTCATGGCGGCGACGCTGGCGATAAGGTGTCTGCGGTTCATGTGTCCCTCTCTCTGATTGGCCCTTGCTGTCAGCGCAGGGCGTGGAAATCCTGTCCCAGCGACCCGGGGGCGGCGCTGCCCGAGCGGCGGCTGAACTTCTGCCGGGCCGAGATGGCAACCAGCACCACGATCGTCGCCAGATAGGGCGCCATCGACAGAAGCTGCACCGGCACCCGGACGCCCGCCGCCTGGAGGCGCAGCTGCAGCACGGTGACGCCCCCGAACAGCCAGGCCCCGGCCAGCACGCCAACCGCTGTCCAGTTCGAGAAGACCACGATCGCAAGCGCGATCCAGCCTGCCCCGGCGGTCATGCCCTCGGTCCATTGCAGCACCGTGGCGACCGAGATGAAGGCCCCGCCGATCCCCGCCATGGCGCCGCCGAAGGCGATGGCGGCAAGGCGGACCCGGCGCACGTCGTAGCCCAAGGCATGGGCCGCGTCGTGGTTTTCGCCCACGCCGCGCAGGATCAGGCCCGGGCGGGATCGGTTGAGGAACCACCAGATCGCGGGCACCATCGCCAGACCCAGCCACACAATCCAGTTCAGGCCAAGCGGCCCCGCGGCCATGGTCGGGGCCTTCACGCCTTCGACCGGCTTTCCGAACAGCGCGGCCAGGCCCAGACCGAACAGCGTCAGCGCAAGGCCCGAGGCGACCTGGTTCGACATCAGGAACTGCGTCAGGATTGCGAAGGGCAGGGCGACCAGGGCCCCCGCCAGGGCCGCGACGGCAAAGCCCAGGAAGGCGTTGCCGCTGTAATAGGCCGTGGCAAAGCCCGACAGGGCGCCCACGATCATCATCCCCTCGACCCCGAGGTTCAGGACGCCCGCGCGTTCCACGACCAGCTCGCCCAGGGCGGCGAACAGGATCGGGGTGGATGCGGACAGAAGCAGCAGGAACAGGGCAACGGGGTCGATCATGCCGTGACCCTCCGGGTGATGCGGAAGCGGGTCAGCAGGTCGAAGCCCAGCAGGAAGAAGAGCAGCATCCCCTGGAAGACCTGGACGGTGGCGGCAGGCAGGTTCATCGTCAGCTGCGCCAGTTCGCCGCCGATATAGGTCAGGGCCAGCAGCAGGCCTGCCAGCAGGGTGCCCAAGGGATGCAGGCGTCCCAGGAAGGCCACGATGATGGCGGTGAAGCCATAGCCCACGCCGACCTTGTCGGTGATCTGGCCCGCCGGGCCCGCGACCTCGAACAGGCCCGCCATCCCGGCAAGCGCGCCCGACAGGCCGAGGCAGAAGGCCACCAGCGTCTGCGGCTTCACGCCCGCGAAGCGCGCGGCGCGGGGGGCGATGCCGGCGGCGCGGATATGGAAGCCGCGGATATGGCGGCTCATCAGGAACCATGTCGCCAGCACGGCCGCGGCCGCCGCGATCACGCCCCAATGCGCGCCCGTGCCCGCGATCAGTTCCGGGTTCGAGGCTGCGGGATACTGTTGCAGGTTGCGCGATCCAGGCATCCCGAAGCCCTCGGGGTTCTTCATCGGGCCGAAGGCCATCCAGGCGGCGATGCGCTGCGCGACATAGACCAGCATCAGCGACACCAGGATCTCGGACGCCCCGAACCAGTTGCGAAGCAGGGCGGGGATCATGCCCCAGGCCCAGCCTCCGACCGCGCCCGCGATCACCATGGCGGGAAAGATCCACATTTCCTGCGCGGGATAGGCGGCAAGCGCCACCGCCGCGCCGGTGATGGCGCCGATGATGTACTGCCCCTCGGCCCCGATGTTCCAGATGCCCGCGCGGAACCCCACGGCCAGGCCCGAGGCGATCAGGATCAGCGGCGCGGCCTTGACCAGCAGTTGCGGGCGCGAATAACCGGCGGCGGGCCCGAACAGCGGGTCCCAGAAGATCGTGCGGATCGCGGCCACCGGGTCATAGCCCATGATGGCAAACAGGATGCCGCCCGCCAGCATCGTCGCCAGCACCGCCATGACGGGCGTGGCGACCTGCAACAAGGGGGCGCTGTCGGTGCGGGGGACGAGGCGGATCATAGATGCGCGACCTCCATCCCGTGCGCGCCGCCCAGCATCAGGCCGATCTGGTCAAGCGTCAGCCCTTCGGTCGGGCGGGGGTCGGAAAGGCGGCCTTCGTTCAGCGCGCAGAAACGGTCGGAAAGTTCCAAGATCTCGTCCAGGTCCTGAGAAATCACGATGACGCCCGCGCCACTGCGGGCCAGATCCAGCAGCGACTGGCGCACGGCTGCGGCGGCGCCCGCATCGACGCCCCAGGTGGGCTGGTTCACCACCAGTACGCGCGGGGCCTGCATCACTTCCCGGCCGATGACGAATTTCTGCAGGTTGCCGCCCGACAGCGCCTTGGCGGCGGTGCCGGGGCCGGGGGTGCGCACGTCGAAGGCGCGGATGACGGCCTCGGCATAGGCGCGGGCGGCAGGGCGGTCGATCAGGCCGTTGCGCACCAGTTTCTTGCGTGCGCCCGCAGTCAGCAAAGTGTTATCGGCCAGGCTGAAATCGGGCACTGCGGCATGGCCCAGCCGATCCTCGGGCGCGGCCAGAAGGCCGGCCGTGCGGCGTCCTTCGGGACCGAGGCGGGACAGATCCGCGCCTTCCAGCAGGACGGTGCCGGGGGCGCTGCGAATCTCGCCCGACAGTGCGGCCAGCAATTCGTCCTGGCCGTTGCCCGCGACGCCGCCGATGCCCAGGATCTCGCCGGCGCGCAGGGTCAGGGCCACGGCTTTCAGCGCCGTCCCTTCCGCCGTGGGGGCGGGTTGGGACAGGGCCTTGACCTGCAGCAGAACCTCGCCCGCCTGCCGTCCGCTGCGGTCGATGAGGCGCATTTCCTCGCCCACCATCATCGCGGCCAGCGTCCGGGCAGAGTGTTCACGCGGGTCGCAACTGTCCACGACGCGGCCATGGCGCAAGATTGTCGCGCAGTCGCAATGGGTGCGGATCTCCTCCAGCTTGTGGCTGATATAGAGGATCGCGGTTCCCTGGTCCGCCAGCTTGCGCAGGGTGGCGAACAGCAGTTCGGCCTCTTGCGGGGTCAGGACGCTGGTGGGCTCGTCCATGATCAGCAGGCGCGGGTTCTGCAACAGGCAGCGGATGATCTCGACCCGCTGGCGCTCTCCCGCGGACAGGGTGACGATCCGGCGCGCGGGGTTCAAGGGCAGGCCGAAGTCCTGGCTGACCTGCGCGATGCGGGCGGAAAGCTGGCGCCGGGGCGGCGGGTTTTCCATCCCCAGGGCGATGTTCTCGGCAACGGTCAGTGCGTCAAACAGCGAGAAATGCTGGAACACCATCGCCACGCCTGCGGCGCGCGCGGCGCGCGGATCGGCGGGCTGGTGGGGCTGGCCGTTCAGGACCATCTGCCCTTGATCCGGGCGCACAAGGCCATAGATCATCTTGACCAGGGTGGACTTGCCCGCGCCGTTCTCTCCCAGAAGGGCATGGATTTCCCCCGGTTCGACCGCAAACGAGACATCGTCATTGGCGCGGACGCCGGGATAGGATTTGCCGATCCCCATGGCCCGGAAAACTGCCGCGTCGCTCAAACTTTTTCCCCTTGGTCAAATCCTTACCTGCATATCCCGGCTTGCCGCCCTTGGGCAATTGCGCTGTTTGGTCAGGCTGCGATAGAACCCTGCCTATGCCCGCAAAACATCCCCGATTCATCCATCTTCGCACACATTCCGAGCATTCGCTGCTGGAAGGTGCCATTCCCGTAGGCAAACTGCCCAGCCTGGCAGCGGATGCGGGGATGCCTGCGGTGGCGCTGACCGATACCAATGCCATGTTCGCGGCCCTGGAATTCAGCGCAAAGGCGATGGACAAGGGCATCCAGCCGATCATCGGCTGCCAGATCACCCTGCTGGACGGCGCCACCGGACCGGTGGTGCTGCTGGCGCAAGATCGGGCAGGCTGGCTTAATCTGATGGCGCTTTCGACATGCCTCTATCTGCGCGAGGGGGGCGCGCTGCCGCATGTCACCGTGGACGAGCTTTGCGCGCGTTCCGAGGGCCTGATCTGCCTCACGGGCGGACCGACCGGGCCCTTGGGCTGCCTGATTGCGCAGGGGCAACGCGACAAGGCCGATGCCCTGGCCGACCGGCTTGCCGCCGCCTTTCCGACGCGGCTTTACGTCGAGTTGCAGCGCCACCCCGGCGAGAACGGCAAGCTGATGCCCGCCGAGGCCGCGTCCGAGGCCGGGCTGATCGAACTGGCCTATGCGAAATCCCTGCCGCTGGTCGCCACGAACGATGTCTATTTCCCGAAAGCGGACATGTTCGAGGCCCATGACGCGCTGATCTGCATCGCCGAAAAGGCCTACGTGGACCAGTCGCAGCCCCGCCGCCGCCTGACGCCGCAGCATTACTTCAAGTCGGCCGAGGAAATGGCCGTGCTGTTCGCCGACCTGCCCGAGGCCTTGGAGAACACCGTCGAGATCGCCCGCCGCTGCGCCTTCGCGGTCAGCAAGCACAAGCCGATCCTGCCGAAATTCGCCGATGACGAGGTCGAGGAACTGCGCCGCCAGGCCCGCGCCGGGCTGGACGCCCGCCTGCGCGTCATCCCCCATGCCGTTCCGGTCGAGGAATATCACCAGCGCCTGGATTTCGAGCTTGGCATCATCGAGCAGATGGGCTTTCCCGGCTATTTCCTGATCGTTGCCGATTTCATCAAATGGGCCAAGGATCGCGACATTCCGGTGGGACCGGGCCGGGGGTCGGGTGCCGGCAGCCTGGTCGCCTATGCGCTGACCATCACCGACCTGGATCCGCTGCGCTATTCCCTGCTGTTCGAACGCTTCCTGAACCCGGAACGCGTGTCCATGCCCGACTTCGACATCGACTTCTGCATGGACCGGCGAGAGGAAGTGATCCGCTATGTCCAGGGGAAATACGGGGCCGAGAAGGTCGGCCAGATCATCACCTTCGGCGCGCTTCTGTCCAAGGCCGCCGTCCGGGACGTGGGCCGCGTCCTGCAGATGCCCTTCGGCCAGGTGGACCGCCTGTCCAAGATGATCCCGGTGGAAGGCGTCAAGCCCGTCAGCATCGCCAAGGCCCGGGCCGACGAACCCCGCCTGCGCGAGGCCGCCAAGGAAGAGGTCGTCAAGCGGCTGCTGGACTATGCCGAGCAGTTGGAAGGACTGTATCGCAACGCATCGACCCATGCCGCCGGCGTGGTGATCGGCGACCGGCCGCTGGACCAGTTGGTTCCGCTTTACCGCGATCCGGCATCGGACATGCCGGCCACGCAGTTCAACATGAAATGGGTGGAGCAGGCCGGGCTGGTGAAGTTCGACTTCCTGGGCCTGAAGACCCTGACCGTGATCCAGAACGCCGTGGACCTGATCAACGGCGGCGGCCGCCCGCTGCATGTCGCAGCCGACGGGCGCAAGCTTTACGACGCGGCGCCTGGAACGGAAAACCAGATCAACCTGATCCCGCTGGACGACAAGGCGACCTACGACCTGTTTGCCAGCGCCAAGACGGTGGCGGTGTTCCAGGTCGAAAGCTCGGGCATGATGGACGCGCTGCGCCGGATGCGCCCCACCTGCATCGAGGACATCGTGGCGCTTGTCGCCCTGTATCGTCCCGGCCCGATGGAGAACATCCCGACCTATTGCGAGGTCAAGAACGGGCTGCGGGAACTGGAGTCGCTGCACCCCAGCATCGACCCGATCCTGGCGGAAACGCAGGGCATCATCGTCTATCAGGAACAGGTGATGCAGATCGCGCAGGTCATGGCGGGCTACAGCCTCGGCGGCGCGGACCTGTTGCGTCGGGCCATGGGCAAGAAGATCGCCTCGGAAATGGCCAAGGAGCGCCCGAAATTCGTCGATGGCGCGGTGGCGAACGGCGTCGATGCCAAGAAGGCGGGCGAGGTCTTCGACCTGCTGGAAAAATTCGCCAACTATGGCTTCAACAAGTCCCATGCGGCGGCCTATGCGGTTGTCAGCTATCAGACGGCATGGCTGAAGGCGAACCACCCGGTCGAATTCATGGCCGCAGTGATGAACTGCGATATCCACCTGACCGACAAGCTGGCGATCTACAAGCGCGAATGCGACCGCATGGGCATCGCCATCGTGCCGCCCTGCGTCAATCGATCCGCCCCCACCTTCAGCGTGCGCGAAGGCCGCATCCACTATGCGCTGGGCGCGTTGAAGGGCGTGGGGGTCGATGCCATGAAGCTGATCCACGAGGCGCGCGGGGACCAGCCCTTCCGCGACATCCACGATTTCGCCCGCCGCGTGGACATGAAGCGCGTGGGCAAGCGCCCGCTGGAGATGCTGGCCCGCGCGGGAGCCTTCGACGTGCTGGACGACAACCGCGCCCGCGTGCTGAAGGGGCTGGACGCGCTTTGCGCCTGGTCGGCGGCGGTGCAGGAACAGGCGGCCTCCAGCCAGACATCGCTGTTCGGCGGGGGCGAGGATCTGCCGCCGCCGCGCGCGCCCATCGCCGGGGTCTGGCTGCCGACCGAGAAACTGGGCGAGGAGCACAAGGCGGTGGGCTTCTACCTGTCCGGCCACCCGCTGGACGACTATCTGCCCGCCTTGAAGCGCAAGAAGGTCCAGACCCTGGCCGAAATCTGCGCCGAGGCCGCGGGCGGCCCGCTGGTCGCCAGCATCGCAGGCACTGTCGCCGCGCGGATGGAGCGCAAGTCCGCCAAGGGCACGCCCTATGCCTTCATCAGCCTGTCCGACCCGACGGGGCTCTATGAAGTCACCGTGTTTTCAGACCTGCTGACCGCGTCCCGCGACCGGCTGGAGCCGGGGCAGAACGTGGTCCTGCAGGTCAAGGTCGAACCCTCGGGCGACCAGGTGAAGATGCTGGCCAATTCGGTCGCGACGCTGGACGACGTGGTGGCCGATGCCGGGGCGGGCTGCCTTGCCGTGGAAATGCAGGGCACCGACACCATTCCCCGGCTGGCCGAGACCCTGGCCCGCATCCGGACCGAGATCACCGTTCCCGCCCGCTCGCGCGGCCCGGTCCTGCTGCGGATCCGCGAAGGCGACGAGCTGATCGAGATCGAGGTCGCGAACGACGCGCCCCTGACCACCCCGGCCCGGCAGGCGCTGCGCGCGGTGCCCGGCGTCCTGGATGTGCTGGAGGAATAGGGGATTGCCCCCTAGGCAAATGTTCGCCTTTCGTGCTAGTCCTTCGGAAAACCGAAAGGGGCAGGCATGCGCGTCCTGGGCATTGATCCGGGCTTGAGGAACATGGGCTGGGGCGTGATCTCGGTTGACGGATCGCGCCTGCGCCATGTGGCGAACGGCGTGATCCAGACAGAGGCGGGCGATCTGGGCGTGCGGCTCTTGCAACTTTATCGCGGGCTGACGGCGGTGATCGCGGCCCATGCGCCGGACGCGGCAGCCGTGGAACAGACCTTCGTGAACAAGGACGCGGTGGGTACGCTGAAGCTGGGCCAGGCGCGCGGCATCGCCCTGCTGGCCCCGGCCGAGGCGGGGCTGGCGATCGGCGAATATGCCCCGAACGCGGTCAAGAAGACGGTCGTGGGCGTGGGCCACGCGGGCAAGGAGCAGGTGCAGCACATGGTCAAGGTCCAGTTGCCCGGCGTCACCTTCGACAGCGCCGACGCGGCGGACGCCCTGGCCATCGCCATCTGCCACGCCCGGCACCTGCAGGGCCGAACCCTGCGGATCGTGGAGCGTTTGGCATGATCGGCCGCATCGCCGGGATCATCCTGCACCGCGCCCGCGATCACGTCCTGATCGACGTGCGCGGCGTGGGCTATATCGTCCATGTGAGCGAACGCACCGCAGCGAGCCTGCCTCCGGTCGGGCAGGCGGTCGCCCTTTATACCGACCTGATGGTCCGAGAGGATCTGCTGCAGCTGTTCGGCTTCCCCTCGATGCTGGAAAAGGAATGGCACCGGCTGCTGACCAGCGTTCAGGGCGTGGGGGCCAAGGTGTCGCTGGCGATCCTGGGCACGCTGGGAGCCGAGGGGCTAGCGCGGTCCATCGCGCTTGGCGACTGGGCCTCGGTCCGCAAGGCGCAGGGCGTGGGACCCAAGCTGGCGCAGCGCGTGGTGCTGGAACTGAAGGACAAGGCGCCCTCGGTCATGGCGCTTGGCGCGACCTTCACGGTGGACATGGGCATGCCGGTGGTCGACGCGGCGGATGCGCCGGTGGTCGAAACCGTCGCCGCCAGGCCAAGCGGCGCGCCTGCCGCACCCTCCGACGCCATGCTCGCCGCCCGCGCCACCGCCGACGCGCTCTCCGCGCTGACCAACCTGGGCTATGCTGCCAGCGAGGCCGCGCAGGCCGTGGCCGAGGCGCAGGCGCGGGAACCCACCGCCCAAACCCCCGCGTTGATCCGCGCGGCGCTGCGTCTTCTTGCGCCGAAGGAGTAGGGGGCACACCGATGCAGGGGAATGCGAAGGTCTTCATCCTGATGGCTGCCATGACCGGGCTGGTCATGGCGCTTGGCTGGATGCTGGGCGGGCAGGGTGGCGCCTTGGTCGCGCTGCTGCTGGCCGGGGGCATGAACTTCTTTTCCTGGTGGAACAGCGACAAGATGGTCCTGCGCCAGCAGGGTGCGGTGGAGCTGAATCCGCAGCAGGGTGGCGATCTTTATCGCCTGACCGCTGATCTGGCGCGGCGGGCCGACCTGCCGATGCCGAAGCTGTACCTGCTGCCGACCGAACAACCCAACGCCTTCGCAACGGGCCGCAATCCCGAAAACGCGGCGGTTGCGGTGACCCAGGGTCTTGTCCGCAGCCTGTCGCGGGACGAGATCGCCGGCGTGATCGCGCATGAGCTGGCCCACATCAAGCATCGCGACACGCTGACCATGACCGTTACCGCGACAATGGCGGGCGCGATTGCCATGATGGGCAACATGATGCTGTTCACGGGCGGGCGCGATGACCGGGGCGGTGGGCTCGGAGCGATCCTCGCGATGATCTTTGCGCCACTGGCCGCGATGCTGGTGCAGATGGCGATCTCTCGCGCGCGGGAATACGAGGCGGATGCGACCGGCGCGCAGATCTGCGGGCAGCCGCAGGCCCTGGCCTCGGCCCTTGCGAAAATCTCGCAGATGGCGGGCCGCACGCTGAACATTCCGGCAGAGAAGAACCCGGCCGCGGCAGCCATGTTCATCGTCAACCCGCTGAACGGACTGCGCATGGACCGCCTGTTCGCCACCCATCCTGCGACCGAGGAACGCATCGCCCGTCTGATGGCCCTGAACGGTGGCCGTGGCTTTGCGCCCGAGCGTCCCTCGCCCATCCCCCGCAGCGGCGGGCGGCCTGATGATGGCCCCTGGGGGCGCGGATGATCCAGCCCGACCCGACCCTGCGCCCCGAACCGATGGATGGCGAATCCGAGGATCGCGCCCTACGGCCCCAGATGCTGTCCGAGTTCGTGGGCCAGGCCGACGCGCGCGCCAACCTGCGCGTCTTCATCGAAAGCGCGAAGATGCGCGGCAAGGCCATGGACCACACGCTGTTCTTCGGCCCGCCGGGCCTGGGCAAGACCACGTTGGCCCAGATCATGGCGCGCGAACTGGGCGTGAACTTCCGCATGACCTCGGGTCCGGTTCTGGCGCGCGCGGGCGATCTGGCGGCGATCCTGACGAACCTCGAAGCCCGCGACGTGCTGTTCATCGATGAAATCCACCGCATGAACCCGGCGGTCGAGGAGATCCTTTATCCCGCGATGGAGGATTTCGAACTGGATCTGGTCATCGGCGAGGGCCCCGCCGCGCGAACGGTGCGGATCGAATTGCAGCCCTTCACGCTGGTCGGCGCCACGACCCGCCTTGGCCTGCTGACCACGCCCCTGCGCGACCGCTTCGGCATCCCGACCCGTCTGGAATTCTATACCATTCCCGAACTCGACCTGATCGTGCAGCGCGGCGCCCGGCTGATGGGCATTGACGCTGACCCCGACGGCACGCGCGAGATCGCCCGCCGCGCCCGCGGCACGCCCCGGATCGCGGGCAGGCTGCTGCGCCGTGTGGTGGACTTTGCCCTGGTCGAGGGCGACGGTCGCCTGACCCGCCAGATCGCGGATGCCGCGCTGACCCGGCTTGGCGTGGACGACATGGGGCTGGACGGCGCCGACCGCCGCTATCTGCTGCAGATGGCCGAACATTACGGTGGCGGCCCGGTGGGGGTCGAGACGCTGTCCGCCGCCCTGTCCGAAAGCCGCGACGCCATTGAGGAAGTAATCGAGCCTTACCTGCTGCAACAAGGCCTGATCGCCCGCACGCCGCGTGGACGGCAACTGACGTCGGGCGCCTGGCGGCACCTGGGCCTTGCGGCGCCCACCCCGCCTTCGCAAGGCACCCTGTTCGACGGCTGACGCACGGGGGCTCTGCCCCCGCCGCGCGTCCGCGCGGCTCCCCCGGGATATTTGTGGTCCAATGCAGGAACGAGGAACGCCCCATCCGGCAAGGGATGGGGCGCCTGCTTCGGACACGGTCATCGGCGTCCCCGCCTGTACCGTGACTCGATCATTGCGCAGAAAGGCTAAGAAAGCCTTAACCGCCTGCCTTGGACGGCAAATATCCCACGGGGGTCCGGGGGTGTGAAACCCCCGGCGGGTGCATCAAGGCGTCAAGCCCTCGGGGTCGGGCAAGCCGTTGGCGCGGGCCGTCGCGGTCAGCGTGTTTGCCAGCAGGCAGGCGATGGTCATCGGGCCGACACCCCCCGGCACCGGGGTTATGGCGCCCGCGACCTGCTTGGCGGCGTCGAAATCGACATCGCCCACCAGCCCGTCATCGGTGCGGTTGATGCCCACGTCGATCACCGTCGCGCCCGGCTTGATCCAGTCGCCCTTGACGAACAGGGCACGGCCCACGGCGGCGATCAGGATGTCGGCCTGGCGGCACAAGTCCGGCAGGTTGGCGGTCCGGGAATGTGCGATCGTCACCGTCGCGCTGTCTCGCAGCAGAAGCTGCGCCATCGGCTTGCCGACGATGTTGCTGCGCCCGATGACCAAGGCGTTCTTGCCCGACAGGCTGCCCAGATGATCGCGCAGCAGCATCAGGCAACCCAAGGGCGTGCAGGGCACCATCGCCTTCTGCCCAGTTGCCAGACGACCCGCATTCAGGATGTGGAAGCCGTCCACATCCTTCGCCGGATCGATGGAGTTGATCACTGCGGCCTCGTCCATGTGCGCGGGCAGGGGCAGTTGGACCAGGATGCCATTGACCGCCGGGTCGGCGTTCAGCCGGTCGATCAGGGCCAGCAGGTCCTGCTGCGAGGTCTCGGGCGGGAGGCGGTGTTCATAGGAGTTCATGCCCACTTCGCGCGTCATCCGCCCCTTGGAGCGGACATAAACCTGGCTGGCCGGATCCTCGCCCACCAGCACCACGGCCAGGCCCGGCGTGATGCGATGGGCTTTCATGGCCTGGACCTGTGTCGCGATTTGCGCACGCAGGCCGGCCGCGAAGGCCTTGCCGTCGATCAGGGTTGCAGTCATGGGCAATGTCGCTGTCACGGGCGGTCTCCGTTCAGGTAGCGGTCTTCCTGCGCAATGGCGGCTTCGACCAGTTGCCGCCAGATATTCTCGATCAGCGCGGGATCCAGCCCGCGCGATGCGGCGTGACGCGCCGCATTTGCGACAACTTCCTCGACCCGTGCATCGATCCGGGCGGGCAGGCCGATTCGTTCCTTGATGCGGGCGGCGCGGTCGATCAGCGCCTTGCGCTGCGCCAGCAGGGCGACCAGCTGTTCGTCCAGCGCGTCAATACGGGCGCGCAGCGTCGCCATGTCCGGGATGTCGTCGATCTGCATCGGACCCTCCATTCACTTGCCGGGGGGATGCACCGGACGGCACCGGGGCGCAAGGGGCGGCACCCGGAAGCGAGCAAAGAAAAACCCCGGCGCGGTGGCCGGGGTCAAGGGGATCATGCCGGAGCCGGGTCCCCGCCTGCGGCGGGCTTGCCCGCCTTGGGGATCGCCGTGACCGAGGGGATCAGACTGCCGGGCGTGTCGTCGTCACCGCCCAGCGGCTCGCCACGCAGAACCTTGCCGATCTCTTCGCCGGTCAGGGTTTCGTATTCCAGCAGGCCCTTGGCCAGCCGCTCGAACTCGGCTTCCTTCTCGATCAGGATGCGGCGTGCTTCAACATAGCCTTCCTCGATCAGGTCGCGGACTTCCTGCTCGATCAGCTCCTTGGTTGCCGCCGAGATCGAGAAGCCCCCGGTCGAGCCGTTGTAGCCCTCATGCGCCTCGGCATAGTCGATATTGCCGACCTTGTCGGACATGCCCCACCGCATCACCATGGCGCGGGCAAGCTGGCTGGCCTGCTGGATGTCGCCGGCAGGGCCGTTCGACACGCCTTCCTCGCCATACTTGATGATCTCGGCGGCCTTGCCGGCCATGGTCATGGCCAGCTTCTGCTTGGCCTCGTCCTTGTGGAAGTTGAGGCGGTCCATCTCGGGCAGGGACACGACCATGCCAAGCGCGCCGCCGCGCGGGATGATCGTGGCCTTGTAGACCGGGTCGCATTTGGGCAGCGACAGACCGACCACCGCATGGCCTGCCTCGTGATAGGCGGTCTTTTCCTTCTGCTCGGGCGTGAGGACCATGCTGCGGCGCTCGACGCCCAGCATGACCTTGTCCTTGGCATTCTCGAAATCTTCCATGCTGACGAAGCGGCGGCCGATGCGGGCGGCCATCAGGGCGGCCTCGTTCACCAGGTTCATCAGGTCGGCGCCCGAGAAGCCCGGCGTGCCGCGCGCGATGATTCGCAGGTCCACGTCGGGTCCGACCGGCACCTTACGGGCGTGGACGGACAGGATCTTCTCGCGCCCCTTGATGTCGGGGTTCGGGACATGGATCTGGCGGTCGAAGCGGCCGGGGCGCAGCAGGGCGGGGTCCAGCACGTCGCGGCGGTTGGTGGCGGCGACGATGATGATGCCCTCGTTGGCCTCGAACCCGTCCATTTCCACCAGAAGCTGGTTCAGCGTCTGTTCGCGTTCGTCGTTGCCGCCGCCGATGCCTACCCCGCGCGCGCGGCCCACGGCGTCAATCTCGTCGATGAAGACGATGCAGGGGGCGGATTTCTTGGCCTGCTCGAACATGTCGCGGACACGGCTTGCCCCGACACCCACGAACATCTCCACGAAGTCGGAACCCGAGATGGTGAAGAAGGGCACACCCGCCTCGCCCGCGATGGCGCGGGCCAAGAGCGTCTTACCCGTGCCCGGAGGACCGACCAGCAGCGCACCTTTCGGGATCTTGCCGCCAAGGCGGCTGAATTTCTGCGGGTTGCGCAGGAATTCGACGATCTCCTCAAGCTCTTCCTTGGCTTCGTCGATGCCGGCCACGTCGTCAAAGGTCACGCGGCCATGCTTTTCGGTCAGAAGCTTGGCGCGCGACTTGCCAAAGCCCATCGCGCCGCCTTTGCCGCCCCCCTGCATGCGGTTCATGAAGAAGATCCAGACACCGATCAGCAAGATGAAGGGCAGCCAGACGCCCAGCAGGGCCATGAAGCCCGACTGCTGTTGGCGGACGACCTTCACATCGACATTCTTGGCGATCAGGCGGTCGGCGATATCCTCGCCCTGCGGGCGGACGGTGGAATACTGGTTGCCGTCCGTGCCGGTGATGCCCAGTTCCTCGCCGTCGATGGTGACGGCGGAAACCTGATCATTGTCGACGCGTTGGATGAAGTCGGAATAGCTGATCTGCCGACTGTTCATGGCCGTCGCGCCGTCGCTGAACAGGTTGAACAGCGCCAGGATCATCAGGAACAGGACGACCCAGAAGGCCAGGTTTCGTGCGTTGCCCAAAGCGGGTCCTCCGGCGGAAAGCGGTTTGCCTGAAAATAGGGATTATCGTCGCATGTTCAATGCGCCATCACCAGCCTGTGGAAATCCGCCGCGCCGCGGAGGGGGCGCATGTCATAAGGCGCCGTCGCGCGGATCAGGGGCGCCGCGACCAGGCGGTCGCCTTCCCAGACGGCGGGGGTGGCGGCGGCTTCGTCGCGGCCAAGGCCCGACAAGCGCCACTTGACGCGCGCCACCTCTCCCATGCCAAGCGCCGCGACATGCTGGCCGGGCTTCAAGCCACTGATTTCCCATCGATTGTCCCAGGTGCCACCGTGGCTGTGGGGTGCCCGCAACGCGGCGGCCGCCTCGCGGAACAGCCGGATGCGGTCGCCGGCGGGTTCGATCAAGGCCCCGTCCAGGGTGACGCGGTGGCCGGTCGCAAGCGAGTTCAGCGCGTGCAGAACGGTGTTGCGGCGCGGCGGATAGTCGGCGCCGGTGATCCAGCGGCAGGCTGCGACAATCAGCCGCCGGCGAACCTCCACCGGGGCGTCCTGGTAAGCGCGGCGGAGAAGGGTCAGGCTGCCGTTGTGGATCACGACATCGCGCGCGGCATGGGCGGCGTAATGGGACAAGGCGTCCCGCGCCTCGCCGATGTGGTTGGCCGCGCGGGCCAGGGCTGCGACGTCCAGACCCACCGAGGCGATGGCCTTGCGGATGCGGACGCGGTCGAAATCCTCGTTCTCGTTGCTGGGATCGTCGATCCAGGCGATGCCCCGCGTCTGCAGCCAGTCGCGCAGCTCCTGACGCCCGGCGCCCAACATCGGGCGCAGCCATCGGGTGCCAAAGGCATCGCGCCATTCCGCCATCGAGGCCAGCCCGTCGATCCCCGACCCCCGCGCCAGCCGCATCAGCAGCGTTTCCGCCTGGTCGTCGGCGGTATGGCCAAGCAGGACGGCGGACAAGCCGTTGCGCTGCGCCCAGCCGGACAACAGCCGCAGCCGCGCATCGCGCGCATTGGCCATCAGGTTTCCGACCTCGGTGTCGCGCCGCCACAGCAGGGTGGCATGGGACATGCCAAGCGCGCGTGCGGCGCGACCGACCTGCCGCGCCTCGGCTGCGCTTTCAGGGCGCAGGCCGTGATCGACGGTGGCCACCATGATCCTGCGGCCCCGGCCCCATTCGGCCACGATATGCATCAGCGCCACCGAATCGCCCCCGCCCGACACGGCAATGCCAAGCGCGGGCATGTCCGCCGCCAGCCGGTCCAGCGCGGCATGGATGCGAAAGGCGGGACCGGCAGCGGGCAGGGTCATCGGCTTACTGGTGTTCGGTCAGGTCGGCCTCGGCTTCGACGTCGGCCGGATCAACCGCGCCTTCTGCGGCCATGCCCAGATCGTTGCTGCTGCAGGCCAGGCGGCTCAGCCGGGTCTCGGCCTCGATCGCGAAGGGGGTGCCGGGAAAGCGGGCGGGGATTTCCGCAAGATAAAGGCAGGCTGCGGTCGGATCGCCCTCATCCGCGATGACGCGGGCGATGCCCAGCAGGCTTTCGGCGGCGCGCGGCCCGTCGGGATCGGCGGCAAATCCCTCCAGCCAGGCGGCCGCCGCGCCCTTGGTGTCGCCCGAACTGTCAAGCGCCGCGCCGCGCAGGAACAGCGCCTCGGCGGTCAGCGCCCCGCCCGCATGCGCCTCGGCCACGGCACCGAACATGTCGGCGGCGCGCCGGAAGTCGCCGGTGGCCATGACCTGCTTGGCCGCGTCGAAATCGGCCTGTTCACCCGCGGCCGCCGGTCCGGGCGCACCGCCAGCCTGCGGGGTGGCGGGTCCCAGGTTCGGGACCGGGCTGCCCGCGCGGCCCAGATCCTGCATGGTCAGGGCCGCGAGGTCGCAGCCCTCGTCCATCTCGCACAGGCGGAACTCGATATCGGCGATGCGGCGGCTGCCGTCTGCCACGATCCGGTCGATGCGGTTCTGCAACTGTTCGGTCCGGTCGGTCAGCCGCGCCAGACGCTGCTCCATCGCGTTCATCCGGTCGATGGCCGCGTCGCCGCCCGCGGCCTGGAATCCCGCCGCGCCCGAGGCGACAAGCTCGGACCGAAGGCTTTGCAACTGGCCGCGCAGATCCGTCAGTTCGGCCCGAAGATCGGCAAGCGTCGGTTCCTGCGCGGCAGCCGGCAGTGCCACCGTCACGGCCAGAACGGCTGCGGCGATGGTCCGGGCGATCACGAGCCTGCCCCGGCCGGGCTGACCACCGTCACGGCGCGGCGGTTCTTGGCATAGCAGGCCTCGTCCGAGCACACCTCGCGCGGACGCTCCTTGCCGAAGCTGAGCGTGCGGACCCGCTCCGAGGCCACGCCTTGCGCGATCAGGTATTCCTGCACCGCGCTGGCGCGGCGCGCGCCAAGCGCGAGGTTGTATTCGCGGGTTCCGGTTTCCTCGGCATGGCCCTGGACGACGGCGTTGAAACTGGTGTGCGTATTCAGCCACTGGGCCTGCCGGGCAAGGATGCCGCGCGCCTCAGCCGTCAACGCGGTCTGGTTGGCGGCGAACAGCACCGTGTTGCCGACCGTATCGTTGAAATACTGCGCCGTCGCTTCGGCCCCCAGGGTGCCGCCGGCAAGATCGCCCTGATAGAGCGCGCCGCCCGCCGCGTTGGCATAGGGATCGACCACCGCCGGCTGTGTCGCCGGCGGCGCGGGTTGCGCGCAGGCGGCAAGGGTCAGCAGAAGGGCGGCGGCAGCGGGTTTCTTCCAGACGATCATCGGCTTATCCTTCCGGCGCGTGTCTCAGGGCATCAAGGGTCCCCAAGAGGGATCCGAGGCGGCAAAGTCAAGGCTAAGCGGTCGCATATTCCGGCCGGTGATGTCCACCGAATGCAGGCGCGGCTGACCATTCCCGCCCGGCGTGACCCGCGTGAACATCACCACGCGGCCATTGGGGGCCCAGGTCGGGGACTCGTCAAGGAAAGATTCGGTCAGCGTCTTCTCGCCCGAGCCATCAGTGCGCATGGTGGCGATATGGAACCGCTCGCCCACCTGCTTGGCAAAGGCGATCAGGTCGCCCCTTGGCGACCATGTGGGCGAGCCATAGCGCCCGTCGCCAAAGCTGATCCGGGTCGGCTCGCCCCCGTTCACGCCCACGATATACAGCTGCGGATTGCCCGAGCGGTCGGATTCGAACACGATCCGCTGCCCGTCCGGGCTGAACGAGGGCGATGTGTCGATCGCGGGCGACTGCACCAGGGGCCGCTGCGCCCCGGACGCCGCGTCCATCAGCCAGATGTCAGTATTGCCGCCCTGTTCGCGGGAATAGACGATCCAGCGTCCGTCGGGGCTGAAGCGCGGCGAAAAGGCCATGCTGCCGGCATCCTGCGTCATCGCGCGAGAGGCGACCGTTGCCACCTCCATCACCCGGATCTGCGGGAATCCGCTGTCGAAGCTGGTATAAACCAGCCGCCGCCCGTCGCGCGAGAATTGCGGCGCCAGCACCAGGGACGAACTGTCGGTCATCCACAGGATGTTCTGGCCGTCATAGTCCATCACGCCGATGCGCTTGATCCGCGCGTCCTTCGGCCCGGTTTCCTGAACGAATGCCACGCGGCTGTCGAAATAGGGCTGCTCGCCGGTCAGGCGGGCATAGATCTGGTCCGCGATCTTGTGGGCCGCGCGGCGCCAGTCGCTGGCGCGGGCATCGAACTGCATCCCGTCGCCCTGCGCCTGGCCCGCATAGACATCATACAGCCGGAACTTGACGCTGATCGCATCGCCCGACTGCGTCACCTCGGCCGAGACAAGCGCCTGCGCGCTGACGGCGCGCCAGTCCTCATAGGCGATCGCCTCGCCAAAGCTGCCGGGGCGGGCGACCTGCGCATCCTTGGGGATTTCGCGGAACAGGCCGGTGCCGGTCAGGTCGGCGGCCACCACGTCGCGGATGCGGCTTGCCACCTCGGCATCGCCGTGAAAGGCGGGGATGGCGAGGGCCATCGGCTCGGTCACGCCGTCGGTGATCTCGATCTTCAGCGGGCCGTCCTGCGCCAGGGCAGGCAGGGCAGGCCATGCGGCGGCGGCAATCGCCATCGACAGGGTCACAGTCAGCGTCCGAAGCATTACGTCCTCATACCTTCTTGTCGCCGGGGCCCGGCGTCAGTCAAATCCGATCCCGTCGGGGCGAAACTCGACCACGACATCGCGCCAACGGCTGTATTTGTCCATGGGCAGGGGGAAGCCCGCGCCCCCGCACATCATGATCGCCCGCCGCGCGACCTCGAAGGCGTGCTGGGCACCACCTTCCGAGCCGCCGCGGTAATCGGCGATGCGCAGGCTGGCCTCGATGGGCCTGCCATCGGCGGTCATGCTGAAGCCGACCGAGACCGACATCCGCTGTGCCTCGACCGACAAGGCCCCTTCGTTCCAGCATTGGCGCAGGGCGGTGCGGAAGGCGTCCTTTTCGGCCAGAGACAGCGGTTGGGCCTGAGACAGGCTGGACATGTCCATGCCCCCTTCCGGCGGCAGCGGTCGGATGGGCGAGGGGGCAAGCTGCATCGGTTCCGCAAGGCCTGCATCCGGCTGGCTGTTGGCCGCGCCCTGGCCCGACATGGCGCCTGCCAAGGCCGCCGCCAGCGGATCCTGCGCTGCAGAGGCACCGGAGCCGCCATCGATCATCTGGCTGTTGCCGCCAGCCGTGTCGCCCGTCGAGGCGGTGTCATTGCCATCCGCCCCGGCGCTGCCGTCCTGCGCCTCGCGCAGCGCATCCTCCAGGGCCTGCTGGCGCGCGGCTTCGGCTGCGGCTTCGCGCTCGGCAGCGGCGCGTTCGGCGGCCTCGCGCTCGGCGGCGAGGCGGCGTTCCTCGGCTTCACGTTCGGCAGCCTCACGGCGTTGCTCCTCGGCCCGGCGTTCCGCCGCCTGGCGTTCTTCTTCCGCTTGCCGCTCGGCCTCGGCCCGACGCTCTTCTTCCGCGAGGCGTTCTGCTTCGGCGCGGCGTTCTTCTTCGGCTCGACGCTCGGCTTCCCGCGCTTCGGCTTCACGGCGCTCAGCCTCGGCTCGCTCGCGTTCTGCCGCCTCTTCGGCCTCACGGTCGGCAGCGGCGCGGCGTTCCTCCTCGGCCCGACGTTCGGCTTCGGCAGCGCGGCGCTCTTCCTCGGCGCGGGCTTCGGCCTGCCGACGCTCCTCGGCCTCGCGCTCCGCCTGTTCGGCGGCTTCGCGGCGCTCCTGCGCCTCGCGCCGCTCCTCGGCGGCCTGACGTTCTTCTTCGGCTTCGGCCTCGCGCTCGGCTTCCGCGCGGCGCTCGGCCTCGGCCTGCCGTTCCGCATCTGCCCGGCGCTCAGCTTCGGCCCGGCGCTCGGCCTCTGCCTGACGCTCGGCTTCCTCTGCTGCAGCCCTTTCCGCCTGGCGGGCTTCCTCGGCGGCCTCGCGCTCGGCGGTCAGGCGGCGTTCCTCGGCCTCGGCTGCCGCCGCGGCCGCTGCTTCCTCGGCCGCACGCGCGGCCTCTGCTGCAGCCTGGCGCTCGGCCTCCTGCTGGGCCAGGCGGGCAGCCCGGCGTTCGACCAGACCCTCGGGGCGAAGCCGCGGCTGGGCCGAGCGGTCAAGCGCCAGTTCCGATCGCGGCGCGACAGGCTGCGCCGCCTGGTCGGCATCGGGGGCCGCGGGCCGGGTGGGCTGCTGGTCGGCCAGGGGCAGGCCGCCGTCGGCGGGGACCACCGGGGCCGCATCGTCCGCCATCTGGTTTTCGGCAGGGGCGCCCAGATCGGTCGCAACCGCCACCGCATCGGGGCGGGCGAAGTCGGTCAGGTCGGGCCGCGCCTCGGCGACATCCGGCTGCGCCAGATCCTGCGCGGCATCCTCGGCATCGGGCAGGCTGGCGGCGGCGGGCGCCTGCGCGGCTTCGTCGTCCACCGAAGGCGCCGGCATGGTCGCCACCGCTGTCGCATCCCGCCCGACCGGCCCCGCGCCGCGCGACGCGGCGGCCAGGGCCTCGAACTCGGCCCCGCTCATGGTGGCCACCTCGGTCGTGCGCAGCGGGGTCGAGGGCTGCGGGCGGAAGAAGACCCCGCCCAGGATTGCCCACAGGATCAGCGCGGTATGCGCCGACCCCGAAACCCACCAACCGATGCGGCCCTCGCGGTCCTCCATGGCGTCAGCCATCCATCCTCGGGCCACCGGTATCGGTGACCAGCACGATATTCGTCAGCCCCGCCGCGTTCAGCGCCCCCATCACCTGCACGACGCGGGCATAGGGAATGCCGCCATCGGCGCGCAGGAAGACACGGTCCGTCTGGCGTTCGGCCAGGATCGCGCGCAGGCGTGTGACGATCTGGTCCTGCGGCACGGGCGCATCCATCAGCGTCACGTCGCCATCCGCGGGAATCGAGATGACCAGCGGTTCCTCCTGCTCGGTCGGGACGGCGGTGGCGGCGGTCTGCGGCAGGTTCAAGGGCACGCCGGCCGTCATCAGCGGCGCGGCGACCATGAAGATGACCAGCAGCACCAGCATCACGTCCACGAAGGGCGTCACGTTGATCTCGGACATCGGCGCGTTGCGGCGGCGACCCCGGCCCTTGCGGCTGACCCGCTTGACGACGGCGGCGGACATCGCTCAGGCCTCGTCCATCTGGCGCGACAGGAGGGTCGAGAACTCGTCGGCGAACGCCTCCCAGTTGCCGGTCACGCGTTCGGCGTCGCCCGACAGCTTGTTGTAGAAGACGACCGCCGGGATGGCGGCCAGCAGGCCCAGGGCGGTGGCAAGCAGGGCCTCGGCAATGCCGGGGGCCACGACGGCCAGGCTGGTGTCCTGGGACATGGCGATGCCCTCGAAGGCGGTCTTGATCCCCCAGACGGTGCCGAACAGCCCGATGAAGGGCGCGGTCGATCCGACCGTCGCCAGGAAGGACAGGCCACGGAACAGGCGCGATTCCTCGCGCTGGATGGCCACGTTCATGGCGCGGTCGATGCGGGCGGGGCCGCCGGGGATCAGCCCGCCGTCGCCGCGATGGCTGCGGCGCCATTCGGTCATGCCGGCCGCAAAGATGCGTTCCGACGCGCCCGAGGGGCGTTCGCCCAGCCGGTCATACAGGTCGTCCAGCGGCTCGCCCGACCAGAAGGCGCGGTCGAAGCGGGACGCCTCGCGCCGGGCATGGGCAAAGGCAATGAATTTCTGGATGATGATCGCCCAGGCCCAGACCGAGGCGATGATCAGCAGAACCATCACCACCTGCACTGTCAGCGAGGCGCGCGCAAACAGCGCCATCAGCGAGAAATCAAGGGCCTGCGCGGCCTGGACCGGTTCCATCTTCACTGCCTCATCGTCGTGATCCATCGCGAAGCCGGCCGGGGGCGCCAGCCGCTTTGCGTGCCTTCTAGCGCCTTCCTAGCAAAGGTTGCAGCCCCTTGCTGCAACACAATAGCGTCACTTTTCAGCAATATCGGGGCCGCGTGACAGGATGGCGGCAAGCGCCGGGGGCAGCCGCACCGGCCGGCCCGCGCCGTCAAGGCAGGCCAGCGTGACGCGCGCCGCGAACAGCGCCGCACCCCCGCGGCGCACGGTCTGGTCCAGCACGATCCGCGCGGCTGTCATCTGCACCAGGCCGGTTTCGACCTGCAGCAGGTCGTCGAAGCGGGCAGGGCGCAGATAATCCGCTTCCAGCCGGCGGACGGCAAAGACATGGCCGCTGTCGGCCTTGAGCCGCACCTGGTCGATCCCAAGCACGCGCAGCCATTCCGACCGGCCCCGTTCGATGAACTTCAGATAGTTCGCGTAATAGACGATCCCGGCAAGGTCGGTGTCCTCGTAGTAGACGCGAATCGAGAGGCTGTGCATCAGGCGGTCCCCATCCGTGCCGCAAGCCGCAGGGCATGGGCCGGATCCGTGGCGGCGACCGGCAGGACCGGGTCATAGGCCGCGCGGATCAGCGCCGCCAGGTCCGGCGAGGGGGTGATGTCCTGCGCGAAGGTCAGCGCGCAGCGCATGAACAGCGCCTCGGCCAGTTGCGCGGGATGGCTGTCCGCCAGTGCGCCCGACATGCGCAGGAAGCCCAGGCAGGCGCGGATGCCGCCATCTGCGTCAAAGCGGAACATGCGGTATTGATCGGCCCCCGCGCGACCCAGCCGGGCAGCCAGATCCGGCGCATCGGTCAGCCTGTCCAGGTCGGGGATATCGGCCAGATCCGACCAGTCGCGGACGAAGAACAGCATCAGGTTCGCGCCCATCTCCGGGTCGGTCTCGGTCAGCGGGTGGCCCGCATGGGCAAAGCCCGCCCGGATCGCGCCGCGAAAGATGTCCAGGCTTTCATCGGCCAGACCGAAGATGACCGGCGCGACCGGGCGCCCCCATCTGGCGCAGAAGAACGAGCCGTCGGACCGCGTGAACAGCCGGGTTATGCTTTCGGGCGTCATCCGTTTCCCTTCGGCTGGCAAGGAAAAACCGGCAGCAGGTCGCCGCCGGCTTCATGGTCATTCGTCGGGTCAGCCGACGATGGTGGCCTCGGTGGCCTTGCGCAACTCGTCCTCGGTCACACCGTCGGCGGTCTCGACGATCTTCAGTCCGCCCTCGACCACGTCCAGCACGCCCAGGTTGGTGATGATGCGGTCCACGACGCCCTTGCCGGTCAGGGGCAGGGTGCATTCGCGCAGCACCTTCGACTCGCCCGCCTTGTTGGTGTGGTCCATGACCACGATCACGCGGCCCACGCCCGCGACCAAGTCCATGGCCCCGCCCATGCCCTTGACCAGCTTGCCGGGGATCATCCAGTTTGCCAGGTCGCCGTTCTCGGACACCTCCATCGCGCCCAGGATCGCGGCCGCGATCTTGCCGCCGCGGATCATGCCGAACGAGGTGGCGCTGTCGAAATACGCGGTGCGATTCAGCTCGGTGATCGTCTGCTTGCCGGCGTTGATCAGGTCAGGGTCTTCCTCGCCCTCGAAGGGGAAGGGCCCCATGCCCAGCATGCCGTTTTCGGACTGAAGCGTGATGTCCTTGTCGCCCACGTAATTGGCCACCAGCGTCGGAATGCCGATGCCCAGGTTCACATACATCCCGTCTTCCAGTTCCTGCGCGGCACGGGCGGCCATCTGGTTGCGGTCCCAAGGCATCAGGCGGTCTCCTTCTTGCGAACCGTGCGCTGCTCGATGCGCTTTTCATGCTGCCCCTGGACGATCCGGTGCACATAGATGCCGGGCAGGTGGATATGGTCGGGATCCAGCGACCCGCGCGGGACGATCTCCTCGACCTCGGCCACGCAGACGCGCCCGCACATCGCGGCGGGCGGGTTGAAGTTGCGCGCCGTCTTGCGGAACACCATGTTGCCGGTGTCGTCGGCCTTCCAGGCCTTCACGATCGACAGATCCGCCACGATCCCGCGCTCCAGGATATACTCCTGGCCGTCGAAGGTCTTGACCTCCTTGCCCTCGGCGATCACCGTGCCGACGCCGGTCTTGGTGTAGAAGCCGGGGATCCCGCAGCCGCCCGCGCGCATCCGTTCGGCCAGGGTGCCCTGCGGGTTGAACTCCAGCTCCAGCTCTCCGGACAGGTACTGGCGCATGAACTCGGCATTCTCGCCGACATAGGAGGAGATCATCTTCCTGATCTGGCGCGTTTGCAGCAGGATGCCCAGACCGAAATCATCGACGCCGCAGTTGTTCGATGCGACTGTCAGATCCTTCGTGCCCGCGTCGCGGATCGCCGCGATCAGCAGCTCGGGGATGCCGCACAGGCCAAAACCCCCCGCCGCAATCACCATCCCGTCCCGCAGCAAGCCCTCCAGGGCCTCCCCGGCCGTGGCATAGACCTTTTTCATTATCCCTCCCCAGAATGAACCGCTGCGGATTTGTCGCTTGCGCATCAAGGCAAGTCAATGCGGCGGTGCAGCATGGTTGACACCGCGCCCGGCCGCCGCCATGAGGAAGCCATGAAAACCCGCAACGCTGCCTTTGCGACCTATTATCGCCCGCTGACATAGCGGGGGCAGCAGCATGTCAACCGCGCGGGGGTGCGGTTGACACGGCGACATGACAACGACCTTGGCGCAAGCTCCAAAGGTCTCCCATGTCCGTTCGTCCCCAAACCCTGTCCATCATCGGCTTTGGCGCCTTCGGCCAACTGATCGCGCGGCACCTGCGCCCGCATCTTGCCCTGTCGGTCTGCGATCCGCGGGTCAGATCGAACGACCTGCCGCAGGTCGATCCGACGCAGGCGGCGCGGGCGGATGTCGTCGTCCTCGCGGTGCCGCTCCCGCAGCTTGAAGGGGTGCTGCACGCCATCGCCCCGCATCTGCGGCCGGGCGCCACGGTAATCGACGTGGCCTCGGTGAAGCTGCACCCGGCGCGGCTGATGCTGCAGATCCTGCCCGATCACGTCGAGATCATTGCCAGCCATCCGCTGTTCGGCCCGGCCAGCGCAGCCGGCGGGCTTGCAGGCCATCGCATCGCCTGGTGCCCGCTGCGTGGCAAGGGGCACCGGCGTCTGGCGGCTTTCCTGCGAGGGCAGGGCCTGGAGGTCATCGAGACGACCCCCGACCAGCACGACCGCGACATGGCGGTGGTCCAGGGCCTGACGCATCTGATCGCGCGCAGCCTGACGCGGCTTGGTCCGCTGCCGCAGCTGATGGCGACGCGCAGCTTTCAAAAGCTGGTCGAGGCCGCCGCGCTGGTGCAGGACGATTCCCCCGAACTGCTGGCGACGATCCTGCGAGCCAATCCCCATGCGGCGCCCGTCCGCGCGCGTTTCCTGGCAGAGGCGGCGGGGCTTGCGGCGGGGAACTAACCCTCGGCCGCTTTCCGTGTCGCCTTCCTGGCGGGCGCCTTCTTGGCCGCAGGCTTCTTTGCCACGGCCTTGGCCTTGGGTGCCGCCTTCTTCTTGGCGGGCGACTTGCCGGCCTTGGCGGCGATCAGTTCAAGCGCCTGCTCGACCGTCAGATCCTCGGGCGTGACATCGCGGGGCAGGGTGGCGTTCACCTTTTCCCATTTCACATAAGGACCATAGCGGCCATTCATCACCTGGATCGCCCCGCCGTCGGGGTGGTTTCCCAATTCGCGCAGGGGCGCCGCGGCTGCCGCCCGGCCGCGGGTCTGCTTGGCGGCCAGCACCTCGACCGCGCGGTTCATGCCGATGGTGAAGACCTCGTCCACCTCGGGCAGGTTCGCGTATTTCGACCCGTGCTTCACATAGGGGCCGAAGCGGCCGATCCCGGCTTCGATCAGTTCGCCATCCTCGGGGTGGTTGCCGACGGGGCGCGGCAGCGACAGCAGTTGCACAGCGCGGTCCAGATCCAGCGTCGCCGGGTTCCATCCCTTCGGGATCGAGGCGCGGGCGGGCTTCGGGTTGTCCTCGGAAGCCTCGCCCCGCTGGACATAGGGGCCGAAGCGCCCGGTCTTCAGGCTGATCGGCTCGCCGTTGTCCTCGCCCAAGATGCGGTCCCCCACGGCCTCCTCGCCATCGGGGGTCGAGATCGGGCGCGTATAGCGGCATTCGGGATAGTTGGAACAACCGATGAAGGCCCCGCCCGAGCGCGCGGTCTTGAGGTTCAGCCGGCCCTTGCCGCAAAGCGGGCATTCGCGCGGATCGCCCCCGTCTGCGCGCGGAGGGTAAAGATGCGGAGCAAGCGCCTCGTCGATCGCGTCCAGAACCTCGGTGATGCGCAGTTCGGACGTGCCTTCCAGCGCCTTGGAGAAATCCTTCCAGAACCGGCCAAGCACCTCGCGCCACAGCAGGTCGCCCGCGCTGATCTCGTCCAGTTCGTTTTCCAGGTCCGCCGTGAAGTCATAGCTGACATAGCGCGGGAAGTACTTGGTCAGGAAGATCGTGACCAGCCGGCCCTTGTCCTCCGGGATCAGGCGGTTCTTGTCCTTGCGGACATAGTCGCGGTCCTGGATGGTCGTAACGATGCTGGCATAAGTCGAGGGTCGCCCGATGCCCAGTTCCTCCATCCGCTTGACCAGGGTGGCCTCGGTATAGCGGGGGGGTGGCTGGGTGAAATGCTGGCGGGCAGCGACGGCGGCCGTGTCGTTCAGCAGCAAGCCCGGCGCGGCGCGCTGGCCTGCGGGGGCGGCCGGGACCGGGTCGTCCTTTTCGCGGGCCTTGGCGAACTCGGCCTCGAAGGCCTTGCCGACCAGCTTGGCCGCCTCGCCCTGCTGGATGGCGGGCAGGCGGGCGCTGTCTTCGCCATCGTCATCGTCGCGGCCCTGGTCATAGACGCGCAGGAAGCCATCGAACAGGATCACCTGGCCGGTGGCGCGCAGGCCGACCTGGTTGTCGGGGCTGGCGATCTCGACCGTGGTGCGCTCCATGCGCGCGGCTTCCATCTGGCTGGCGATGGTGCGCTTCCAGATCAGGTCGTAAAGCCTGCGCTGATCGTCCGCCGTGACCTTCAGCTTGTCGGGCGACAGCATCATGTCGGTCGGGCGGATACATTCGTGCGCTTCCTGGGCGTTCTTGGCCTTGTTCTTGTACATGCGCGGGCTGGAGGGGACGTATTTGTCGCCGAACTTGGCCTTGATCGCATCGCGGGCGGCATGGACCGCCTCGGGCGCCATGTCGATGCCGTCGGTCCGCATATAGGTGATGAGCCCCGCCTCATACAGGCGCTGCGCCGCGGACATGCAGGCCTTCGCGCCCATGCCCATCTTGCGGCTGGCTTCCTGCTGGAGCGTCGAGGTCATGAAGGGCGGCCAGGGATTGCGGGTCGCGGGCTTGGCCGCGACGCTGGTCACGCGCAACTCGCGGCTGGCGACCGCGCTGACGGCCATCGCGGCCTTTTCCGCCGTCGCCAGGTCGAAGCGGTCCAGCTTCGATCCGGCCAGGGACACCAGTTGCGCGTCGTATTCCGCGCCCCCCGGGGTGGCCAGCCGCGCATGGACGGACCAGTATTCGCGGGCCTTGAAGGCCTCGATCTCCATTTCGCGGTCCACGATCAGGCGCAGGCAGACGGACTGCACCCGGCCCGCCGATTTCGCGCCCGGCAGCTTGCGCCACAGGACCGGCGACAGGTTGAAGCCCACCAGGTAATCCAGCGCGCGCCGCGCCAGATAGGCATCGACCAGCGGCTGGTCGATCTGGCGGGGCCTGGCCATCGCCTCGGTCACGGCGGTCTTCGTGATCGCGTTGAAGGTGACGCGGTTGACAGCCGCGCCCTTCTTCAGGGCGGGGGACAGCGCCTCCAGCAGATGCCAGGAAATCGCCTCGCCCTCTCGGTCAGGGTCGGTCGCCAGGATCAGGGTCTGGTCGTCCTTCAGGGCGTCCTTAATCGCCTTGATGTGCTTCCTGCTGTCGGCCGCGACCTCCCATTTCATGGCGAAGTCGGCATCGGGATCGACGCTGCCGTCCTTGGGGGGCAGGTCGCGGACATGGCCGAAAGAGGCCAGCACGCGATAGTCGCCGCCAAGGTATTTCTCGATGGTCTTGGCCTTGGCCGGGGATTCCACGACGACGACGGGCATTCTTACCTCAGGGGACCTTGCGATGGGGCGGCAACATGGGTGCGGTCCCTGCCAGTGTCAACCGGGCTCATCAGCCAAGCGCCAGCCGGCCACCCGGCACGCGCAGCAGCCGGCCCTGCAATTCCAGCGACAGGATCGCCGCGCTGGCCGCCGCCGCCGGCAGCCCCAGGTCGCGGATCACGTCGTTTTCATCCGAGGGCGAGGGGCTGAGCCGCGACAGGATCCGCGCCTCGATCTGCCCCGCATCGACGGGCTCGGCGCGCGGGGCGGGCGCGGGCGCAGGGCAGGCCGTCCCCGCAGGTTCAGGCTCGCGCCCGAGCGCCGCGCAGACATCGGCCGAGTTGCGCACCAGCACGGCGCCGTCGCGGATCAGCTGGTTGCAGCCCGAGGCGCGCGCATCCATGGGGTGGCCCGGCACGGCCATCACCTCTCGTCCCTGGTCCAGCGCGTTCCTGGCGGTGATCAGGGTGCCCGACCGATGCGCGGCCTCGATCACCACGACGGCCAAGGACAGGCCCGACACGATGCGGTTGCGGGTGGGGAAATGCCGGGCCTGCGGTTCGGTCCCCGGCGGCTGTTCCGATACCAGCGCGCCTTGTTCCGCGATCTGCGCGGCCAGGACGACATTTTCGGCGGGATAGATCACATCGACCCCGCCCGCCATCACGGCGATGGTGCCCGTGGGCAGGGCAGCGTTATGGGCGGCGGTGTCGATGCCGCGCGCGAGGCCCGCGACAACGGTATGCCCAGCCTCGCCCAGGCCCGCCGCCATGCCGCGCGCCATGCGCAGGCCAAGCGAGGATGCGTTGCGCGCCCCGATCACCGCGACCGGGTTCCGTGACAGCCAGGCCGGGTCGCCCCGGACCCACAGGATCGGCGGCGCGCCGTCGATGTCGCGCAGCGCCGCCGGGTAAAGCGGCGAATCGCAGCGGATCAGCCGGGCACCGGCCTTGCGTCCCGCCGCCAGTTCGGCCGCGGCGACGCCTTCCGGGCATGCCTCGTAACCGGTGATGCCCGCCGCCGCCGCGATGGCTGGCAGGGCCTCAAGCGCCGCAGCTGCGCTGCCGTGTTCGGCCACCAGCCGGTGGTAGGTGGCCGGTCCCACCCTGCGAGAGCGGATGAGGCGAAGGACGGACAGGTCGTCGTCCTTGACCGTCGTGGAGCTTCTGGGTCTGTCGAAAGGAAGATGCCCGGTATCCATGCTGCCTCCGCCTCATCCTGGAATCAGCATTACCGGGAAGGCGTTAACAACTGGTTACCGGCGCCCTACGCAGCCGAGCCGCCCACCGTCAGCCCGCCGATCAGCAGCGTCGGCTGGCCCACGCCGACCGGCACCCACTGGCCCTGCTTGCCGCAGTTGCCGATGCCGGGGTCAAGGGCCATGTCGTTGCCGACGGCGCGGACCTGCTGCAGGGCGGTCGCGCCGTCGCCGATCAGCGTGGCGCCCCGGATCGGGTCGCCCACCACGCCATCCTTTACGCGATAGGCCTCGGTGCAGCTGAACACGAACTTGCCGTTGGTGATGTCCACCTGCCCGCCGCCGAAGCCCACGGCATAGATGCCGTCCTTCAGGTCCGCCAGGATCGCCGCCGGATCGGCATCGCCGCCGGGCATGTAGGTGTTCGTCATCCGCGGCATCGGCGCGTGCGAAAAGCCCTGGCGCCGCCCGTTGCCGGTCGGCTCGACACCCATCAGCCGGGCGTTCTGGCGGTCCTGCATGTAGCCGACAAGGATCCCGTCCTCGATCAGCACATTGCGGGCCGGCGGCATCCCCTCGTCATCGACGCTGATGCTGCCGCGCCGGTCTGGGATCGTGCCGTCATCGACGACGGTCACGCCGGGCGCGGCGACGCGTTGCCCCATCAGCCCGGCAAAGGCCGAGGCCTTCTTGCGGTTGAAGTCCCCTTCCAGCCCGTGGCCCACGGCCTCGTGCAGCAGGATGCCGGGCCAGCCGGGGCCCAGCACCACGTCCATCACGCCCGCGGGGGCGGGGACGGAGCGCAGGTTGACCAGGGCGATGCGCAGCGCCTCGTCCACGGCGGGCTGCCAGTGGGCGGGGTCCATCAGCCCGGCCAGCGGGATGCGCCCGCCGCCGCCAAAGCTGCCGGATTCGCGGCGGTCGTTGTTTTCCACGATCACGCTGACATTCAGCCGCGCCATCGGGCGGATGTCGGTGACCAGCCCGCCCTCGGGGCGCAGGATCGCGATTTCCTGCAGGGACGAGGCCAGCGACACCGTCGCCTGCACCACGCGGGGATCGCGCGAGCGGGCGTAATCGTCGATCTGGCGCAGAAGCTCGATCCGGGTGGCGAAGGGAATGCCCTCGGCCGGGTCGGCAGCCATGTAGAGCGGGCGGGTCCGCAGGGGCGCGGCCTCGGCCAGGGTGCCGCCGCCCTGACCCACGGCCAGGCGCGCTGTTTCAGCGGCGCGGCGCAGGGCGGGTTCGGAAATCTCGGTCGAATGGGCATAGCCCGTCACCTCGCCGCGCACGGCGCGCAGCCCGAAGCCCTGCTCGGCGGTATAGCCCGAATTCCGCAGCCGCCCGTCGTCGAAGACCAGCGATTCCGAAACCGAGCGTTCCAGGAAAAGCTCTCCGTCCTCGGCTCCGGCGACGGCGTCGCGCAGGATCGCAAGGGCGCGGTCACGGTCCAGGTGGGTGTCGAAGGGGTTGAAAGATTCACGGCTCATGGCGATTTGTCGTCTTTCTGGCAGGGGCACGAGCAAGGGCCGCAGCGGGCGCAATGCCGGGATTTTGCGCAGGCAGGCTTATGTATCACTTGCCCGTGGGGTCGAGATATGGTCATAGAACGGGGATTGTTAAAGGAAAAGGGCCGCCTTCGGGCGCCTGCGGTCGCGCGGCCGCGTCAGGATAACGGGATGGAATGATGGCAATAGCGATGATTCGCCGTGGGGTCGCGGCAGCTTCCGGGCTTGCGACAGCGGGAATGATAGCCAGCTCTGCCTTGGCGCAGGACGTTCTGGGCGAGCTTCCCACGATCGGCAAGCCCGAGCCGAGGGGCGTGAACTTCCAGCCTGCCGCGACGGAACTGGCGCGCGACCAGCAATGGCTGGACCATTTCGTGCTGATCATCATCACCGTGATCACGATCTTCGTCTGCCTGCTGCTGCTGGCCGTCATCCTGCGCTACAACAGCCGCTCGAACCCGGTTCCGGCCAAGTTCACGCACAACACGCCGCTGGAAATCGGCTGGACGCTGGTGCCCGTGCTGATCCTTGTGGTGATCGGCGCCTTCTCTCTGCCCGCGCTGTTCCGCAGCCAGGAGATGCCCGCCGATCCCGACGTGGTCATCAAGGCCATCGGCAACCAGTGGTACTGGTCCTACGAGTACCCGGAAAGCGGCATCAGCTTCGATTCGATCATGCTGGCCAAGGAAGAACTGGCGAATTACGGCTATTCCGAGGACGAGTATCTGCTGGCCACCGACACGGCCGTGGTCGTGCCCGTGGGCCAGACCGTGCTGTTGCAGGTGACGGCCAACGACGTGATCCACAGCTGGACCATCCCCGCCTTCGCCGTGAAGCAGGACGCCGTTCCGGGCCGTATCGCGCAGGCCTGGTTCAACGTGGAACAGGAAGGCATCTATTTCGGCCAGTGCAGCGAACTGTGCGGCATCAACCATGCCTATATGCCGATCGTCGTGAAGGCGGTCAGCCCCGAGGTCTATGCCCAGTGGGTCGCCGAACAGGGCGGCACCCCGGCGGGCGAGGCCGAAACCGCCGCAGCTTCGGCTGCGACCGACGTGCAGGTGGCCAAGGCCGACTGACCGTCGGCCGGACCAGCGACAAAGCCAGGTAATCCGAAGACGGTATGAGCGACATCAACGCATATGAAGGCGCCCCCGAGGCCGAGTTCCGCGATTTCATCGCGTTGCTGAAGCCGCGCGTGATGTCGCTGGTCGTGTTCACGGCTTTCGTGGGCCTTTGGGTCGCGCCGGTCGATGTCCATCCCTTCATCGCCTTCTGCTCGGTCCTGTTCATCGCGCTTGGCGGCGGCGCCTCGGGCGCGCTGAACATGTGGTATGACGCCGACATCGACGCGGTGATGCAGCGCACGCAGAACCGCCCGATCCCGGCGGGCAGGGTGGACGGCAATGCCGCCCTGGCGCTTGGCCTGATCCTTGCGGGCTTTTCGGTGATGATGCTGGGGCTGGCGGCGAACTGGTTTGCCGCAGCTTTCCTGGCCTTCACGATCTTCTTCTATGCCGTGGTCTACACGGTCTGGCTGAAGCGCTCGACGCCGCAGAACATCGTCATCGGTGGCGCGGCCGGGGCCTTTCCGCCGATGATCGGCTGGGCCTGCGCCACGGGCGGGATCAGCATCGAATCGTTGCTGATGTTCGCGCTGATCTTCTTCTGGACGCCGCCGCATTTCTGGGCGCTCGCGCTGTTCATGAAGTCGGACTATCACAACGCCAAGGTGCCGATGCTGACGGTCACCCATGGCCGCCCGGTGACGCGGCGCCACATCTTCGCCTATACGCTGGTGCTGGCGCCCTTCGCGATCTGGCTGGGGCTGACTTCGGTCGGCGGGCCGATCTACCTGGGGGCCTCGGTCATCCTGAACGCGCTGTTCATCCACGGCGGGTGGCGGATCCTGCGCCGGGACGAGGATGCGGCGGTCGCCGACGGCTATGCGGTGGAAAAGCGCGTCTTCAAGCTGTCGCTGAACTATCTGTTCCTGCATTTCGTTGCGCTTCTGGTGCAGAACTGGGTGGGGGCGTGGTGATGCCGCTGAACGCCGAGCACGAAATCCATCGCCGCCGCCGGTCGCGCAATGTCGGCCTGGGCATCGTCCTGGTCGCCTTTGTCGCGCTGGTCTTCGCCCTGACGGTCGTCAAGGTCCAGCAGGGCGACATGATGGAGGCCTTCGACCACCAGCCCCGCGTCTCGGCCCTGCCGCCCGAGCAGCCCGAGCCCGAGGATGCCCGATGAGCCGCCGGATGTCGCCTGAAACGAAGACCGTCACCGCCCTGGTGGCTGTCGTCCTGACCATGGGCGCCCTGGCCTGGGCGGCCGTGCCCTTCTACGACTGGTTCTGTCGCGTGACGGGTTATGGCGGAACGACCCAGGTGGCGCAGTCCGGCTCGGACCAGGTTCTCGACGAGGTGATCCGCGTCCGCTTTGATGCCAATGTGGACCCGAACCTCGAATGGACGTTCCGGCCGATGCAGACCTCGATGGAACTGAAGATCGGCGAGAACGGGCTGGCCTTCTACGAGGCGATCAACAATTCCGACGTGCCCATCACCGGCACCGCCAGCTACAACGTCGCGCCGGAAGTGGCGGGCTATTACTTCAGCAAGATCGAGTGCTTCTGCTTCACCGAGCAGACCTTGCAGCCCGGCGAGCGGATCGAGATGCCGGTCAGCTTCTTTGTCGATCCCGAACTGACGGGCGACCGCGATGCAAGCTGGGTCAGGGACATCACCCTGTCCTACACCTTCCACCGTACAGAGCCGAAGCAGGCGTCGCTTGACGCCCGTCCGGCTGATAACGTCAACTGAATACCTCAAGGAGCCGACGGGGACAGCTCATGGCGCACGCAAAGAACCACGATTACCATATCCTTCCGCCGTCGATCTGGCCCTTCGTTTCCGCCATCGCCGCCTTCCTGATGCTGTATGGCGCGGTAGGCTGGATGCACGCGGGCGAGGTTCACCTGCTGGGCATCCCGGCCAGTGGCCCCTGGCTGTTCCTGATCGGCTTTGTCGGTGTGCTGTACGTGATGTACAGCTGGTGGGCCGACGTGGTCCGCGAAAGCCAGGCGGGCGACCATACCCCCGTGGTGCGGATCGGCCTGCAATACGGCTTCATCCTGTTCATCATCTCCGAGGTGATGTTCTTCGTCGCCTGGTTCTGGAACTTCATCAAGCAGGCCATGTATCCGATGGGGCCGGAAAGCCCGATCAAGGACGGCGTCTGGCCGCCCGAGGGGATCGTGACCTTCGACCCCTGGCACCTGCCGTTCATCAACACGCTGATCCTGCTGCTGTCCGGCGTGGCCGTCACCTGGGCGCACCATGCGCTGGTCCATGACAACGACCGCAAGACCACGATCAACGGGCTGATCGTGGCGGTGATCCTGGGCGTCGTCTTCTCGATCCTGCAGGCCTACGAATACAGCCACGCGCAGTTCGGCCTGTCCGAGACCGCCTATGCCGGCGCCTTCTACCTGGCGACGGGCTTCCACGGCTTCCATGTCATCGTCGGGACGATCTTCCTGGCGGTCTGCCTGCTGCGCCTGCTGAACGGCCAGATGAGCCAGGACAAGCATGTCGGATTCGAGGCCGCCGCCTGGTACTGGCACTTCGTCGATGTGGTCTGGCTGTTCCTGTTCGCCGTGGTCTATGTCTGGGGCAGCTGATCCCCTTTTCTGCCGAAATGCGACGCGCGGGACCCGACCCGCGCGTTTTTCTTTGCGACGGGCTTCATCCTCATGCGCCGCATCCTGTTTCCCCTGATCCTCGGCATCGTCGGCTGCGCGATCCTGATCCAGCTTGGCCTGTGGCAATTGCGCCGGATGGAGTGGAAGGAGGACATGATCGCCCGGATCGAGACCGGCATCGACGCCGATCCCGTGCCCTTGCCGGCCAAGATTGATCCGTCGATGAAGTACCTGCCGGTGACGGTCAGCGGGACCACCACGGGGGCCGAGATCGACGTCCTGTCCCACACCCGCGAACAGGGCGGCGGCTATCAGGTGGTCTCGCGCTTCATCACCGACGACGGGCGCGCGATCCTGCTGGACCGGGGCTTCGTGCCGCAGGACTTGCGCCACGTCGAACGCGGTCCCACGCGGCTGGTGGTGCGCGGCAACCTGCATTGGCCCGATGAAAAGGGCAGCGCCACGCCCGAACCCAACCTGGACGAAAACATCTGGTTCGCCCGCGACGTGCCCGCCATGGCCGAGGCGCTGGATACCGAACCCGTGCTGGTCGTCGCCAGCTTCGTCGAGGGCAATGCCCAAGGGATCGCGCCGATCCCCGTCGCGGTCGAGGGCATACCCAACAACCACCTGTCCTATGCCGTCCAGTGGTTCCTGATCGCGGCGACCTGGGCAGGGATGACAGTGGCCCTGATCTGGCGTATCAGGCAGCGGAAATACTGAGGGATACGTGATGCGCTACGTCTCGACACGGGGTCAGGCCCCGGTGCTGAACTTCGAACAGGCGATGCTGTCGGGCTTGGCCCGCGACGGGGGCCTGTACCTGCCCGAGACGATCCCCGCCTTCACGTCACTGCGCGACCTCGACGGCCTGCCCTACGAGGAGGTCGCCTTCCGCGTCATTCGCCCCTTCACCGGCGACAGCTTCACGGACGGCGAACTGCGCGGCGCCATCGACCGCGCCTATGCGCGCATCGAGCATACGGCCAAGGCGCCGCTGCGCCAGCTTGCCCCCGGCCATCACCTGCTGGAGCTGTTCCACGGGCCGACGCTGGCCTTCAAGGACTTCGCCATGCAGCTGATCGCGCAGCTGTTCGAGATCGCGCTGAAATGGTCTGGCCAGAAGATCACCATCGTGGGCGCCACCTCGGGCGATACCGGCAGCGCCGCCATCGAGGCCTTCAAGGGCATCGACAATGTGGACGTCTTCATCATGTTCCCGCATGGCCGCGTTTCCGAGGTCCAGCGCCGCCAGATGACCACGCCCGAGGCCGCGAATGTCCATGCCCTGGCCGTGACCGGCCATTTCGACGACTGCCAGGCGCGGCTGAAGGACCTGTTCAACGACCATGCCTTCCGCGACCAGGTGGGGCTGGCGGGCGTCAACAGCATCAACTGGGCGCGCGTGGTGGCGCAGATCGTCTACTACTTCACCGCCTGCGCCAGCCTGGGGATGCGCGAAACGGATTTCACCGTGCCCACCGGCAATTTCGGCGACATCTTCGCAGGCAGCATCGCCCGCGCCATGGGCCTGCCGATCCGCCGCCTGATCGTGGCCACGAACCAGAACGACATCCTGCACCGCGCCCTGACCACGGGCGAATACCGGGTGGGCACGGTCAAACCCTCGATCAGCCCGTCGATGGACATCCAGGTCAGCTCCAACTTCGAACGGGCGCTGTATCTGGCTTATGGCGGCGATGCCGCGGCAATCGGGCAGTTGATGGAGGAGTTGAAAGCGGGCGGCTTCACCATCAGCCAGGGCGCCCTGCAGGCGTTGCGCGAGCAATACCTGTCGGGCCGCGTCGGCGAGGATGAGACGCTGGCCATGATCCGCACCATCCGCGCCGAGACGGGCGAGATCCTCTGCCCGCACAGCGCCGTGGGCGTGGCTGTCGCGCGCCAGCATGTCGAGCCGGGCGTGCCGATGGTGACGCTGGCCACCGCCCATCCGGCCAAGTTCCCCGACGCGGTTGAAGCCGCCATCGGCATCCGCCCCGCCCTGCCGCCGCACATGGCGACCTTGTTCGACCTGCCCGAGCGCGTGACGCGGGTTGAAAACGACGTGCAGGCGCTTAAATCGCTGATCCTTGACCGGAGAACCCAGTGAACAAAGACCCCAACCTGCACGTCACGACCCTGCCCAACGGATTGCGCGTCGCCACGCGCCTGATGCCAGGGCTTCATTCCTCGGCCCTTGGCGTGTGGGTCAGCGCAGGCGGGCGGAACGAACGCCACGAACAGAACGGCATCGCGCATTTCCTGGAGCACATGGCCTTCAAGGGCACCGCGACCCGCACGGCCCTGCAGATCGCCGAGGCCATCGAGGATGTGGGCGGCTACATCAACGCCTATACCTCGCGCGATGCGACGGCCTATTACGTGCGCGTGCTGGAAGACGACGTCGATCTGGCCTTCGACGTGATTTCCGACATCGTGCTGAACCCGATCTTCGACGAGCGCGAGATCGAGGTCGAGCGCGGCGTGATCCTGCAGGAGATCGGGCAGTCGATGGATACGCCCGACGACATCATCTTCGACTGGCTGCAAGAGGCCGCCTATCCCGACCAGCCGATGGGCCGCACCATCCTTGGCCCTGCCGAACGGGTCAGCAGCTTTGGCCGCGCCGATCTGGCGGGCTTTGTCGCCGAAAACTATGGCCCCGGCCAGATGATCGTGGCGGCAGCGGGCGCGGTCGATCACGACCGCATCGTGCGGCTGGCCGAACGCGCCTTCGGGCACCTGGCCCCTGTCGCACAGGCCCCGCGCGAGGCCGCCCGCTGGCAGGGCCTGGAAACCCGCAAGGTCAAGCGTCTGGAACAGGCCCATTTCGCGCTGGCCCTGGAAGGTCCGGGCTATCTGGCGAGTGATTTCTATGCCGCGCAGATCTTTTCCTCGGCGCTTGGCGGAGGCATGTCCTCGCGCCTGTTCCAGAAGATCCGCGAGGAACGGGGGCTGTGCTACACGATCTTCGCGCAGTCGGGCTTCCATGACGATACGGGCATGCTGACCATCTATGCCGGGACGGGGGCCGAGGATCTGGCGGCCCTGTCCACCCTGACCATCGACGAAACGAAGCGCGCCGCCGAGGACATGACCGAGGCCGAGGTCGCCCGCGCCAAGGCGCAGTTGCGCGCAAGCCTGCTGATGTCGCTGGAAAGCCCGTCCTCGCAGGCCGAGCGCATGGCGCGGACATTGGCGATCTGGGGCAGGGTGCCCGATGCCGCCGAGGTCGCGGACCGCATCGCCGCCGTCACCGTGGCCGAGGTGCGCGCCCATGCCGAAGGGCTGATCGCGCAGGCCCGCCCGGCGCTGGCGCTCTATGGTCCGGTCAAGGCCGCGCCTGCGCGCGATGCGCTGGCCGAAAGGCTTGCCGCCTGATGTTCCTGCAAAGGCGACCCGTGAGGCTGGAAACCGAACGGATCGTGCTGCGCCTGCCTGCCCATGCGGATTTCCGCGCCTGGTCATCGCTGCGCCAGTCCAGCCGCGACTTCCTGGCCCCTTGGGAGCCCGTCTGGTCGCCCGACCACCTGTCCCGCAAGAGCTTCGTCAACCGCGTCTACTGGGCCGCGCGGGCCAGCCGGGGCGGCACGGCGCTGCCCTTGTTCCTGGTCCGCCGTGACGGGGTGCTGCTGGGGGCCATCACGCTGGACAACATCCGCCGCGGCCCGGCGCAATCGGGCACCATCGGCTATTGGATCGGCCAGCCCTATGCGCGCCAGGGCTATATGGGCGAGGCGATCGGCGCCCTGGTCCATTACGCCTTCACCACCCTGGATCTGAGCCGGGTCGAGGCGGCCTGCCTGCCGGAAAACGCCGCCTCGCGCGGGGTTCTGGAAAAATCGGGCTTCAAGTACGAAGGCGTGGCCCAAAGCTATCTGCAGATCGACGGGCGCTGGCGAAACCATGTGCTTTACGCCAATCTGCGCAGCGACCGGCGCGGCCGCTCGGATGCCCGCTGAAGGAGAGACGATGCTGAACCCCGCGACCGAGGCCTTGGCCCGCCTGCTGCCCCAGGGCGTCATGCGAGAGATCGCCCCCGCCTATCTGGAGGAACCGCGCGGGCGCTTTCGCGGGCAGGCCGGGCTGGTCGCCGCCCCCCGCGATGTCGAGGAGGTCGCGGCCATCGTCCGCGCTTGCGAAAAGGCCCGCGTGCCCATCGTCCCGCGCGGCGGCGGCACCGGCCTGGTCGGCGGGCAGGTGATGCCGGACGGCGCGGTGCCCCTGGTCTTGTCGCTGGAGCGGATGAACCGGATCCGCGATGTCTATCCCGAGGAAGGCGTGATCGTGGTCGAGGCCGGCGCCACCCTGCAACAGGTCCGCGAGGCCGCGGCCAAGGCCGGGCGGCAGTTCCCGCTGGCGCTGGCCTCGCAAGGAACCGCGCAGATCGGCGGCCTGTTGGCCACCAATGCGGGGGGCGTGAACGTGCTGCGTCATGGCAATGCGCGCGCCCTGTGCCTGGGGGTCGAGGCCGTCCTGCCGCAGGGGCAGATCATGCATGACCTGAAGCGGCTCCGGAAGGACAACACCGGCTATGACCTGCGTGACCTGCTGATCGGGGCCGAGGGAACGCTGGGCATCATCACCGCCGCATCCCTGGTGCTGGCTCCGGTGCCTGCCGAAACCGGTGTCGCGATGATGGTCGTGGAATCGCCCGAGGCCGCGCTGACCCTGCTGTCACTGGCGCAGGCGCGCATGGCGGGCGGCGTGACGGCGTTCGAGCTGATCTCGGGGCAGGGGCTGCGTTTCCTGGACGTGGCCTTCCCCGACCTGCGCCAGCCCTTCGCCACCCGCCCCGACTGGCTGGTCCTGGTCGAGGTCGGCCTGCCCGCCGGCCTTTCCGCCGATGAGGCGTTGGAAGTATTGTTCACGGATGCCACCGAGGCCGGTCTGGTCAGCGACGGCGTGATCGCGCAATCCGGCCAGCAGGCGGCCGAGCTGTGGGCGATCCGGGAAACGATCCCCGAGGCCAACCGCCATGTCGGCGCCATCGCCAGCCACGACATCAGCCTGCCCTTGTCGGAAATCGCCCGCTTCATCCGGGATGCCAGCGCCATGCTGGCGGGCATGGCGGATCTGCGCATCAACTGCTTCGGCCATCTGGGCGACGGCAACCTGCATTTCAACCTGTTCCCGGTCGAGGGGAAGACCCGCGACGCCTATGACGCCATTCGCCGCGACCTGTCCCGCGCGGTGCACGAGATGGTCGTCGCTCGTGGGGGGTCGTTTTCGGCGGAACACGGGGTCGGGCGGCTGAAGGCGGCGGATCTGGCCCGTTGGGGCGATCCCGCGCGACTGGGCGCCATGCGCGCGATCAAGGACGCGCTGGATCCGGCGGGAATCATGAACCCGGGGGTGATCCTGGCGTAGGGTGCGTGCAAGCACGCACCCTACGTCAATCCCCATCGAAACGGGTCAGCGCATGAACCTCATGCCCCAGGCCTTCCAGCAGCCGCCGCCCGCCCAGGTCCGGCAGGTCGATCACGAAGGCGCAGCCCACCACCTTTGCCCCCAACCGTTCGCACAGCGTGATCCCCGCCGCCGCCGTGCCGCCGGTCGCCAGCAGGTCGTCCACGATCAGCACCCGTTCGCCCGGCTTCAGGGCGTCGTCATGGACCTCGACCACGGCCTCGCCATATTCCAGCTGATAGGCCTGAGAGATTACCGCGCCCGGCAGCTTGCCCTTCTTGCGGATCGGCACGAAGCCGGTGGAAAGCTGATGCGCCACCGCGCCGCCAAGGATGAACCCGCGCGCCTCGAGCCCCACGACCTTGTCGATCCGCGCGCCCGCATAGGGGGCCAGCAGCTGGTCCACCGCCATGCGGAAGCCGCGTGCGTCCGCAAACAGCGTGGTCACGTCGCGGAACATGATCCCCTCGTGCGGGAAGTCGGCAATGGTGCGGATGTAATCCTTGACGTTTCGGATCATGCGGGGCGGTCCATTTCAAACAAGTCCTGGACGGCGGCATAATCCTTGTAGCCCAGGCGTGCAATCCAGCCGCCGGCCGCACGCGGATCGAAGCGGCCATCCACCACGCAATCGTCGCGGAGATGCACGCCCGTCACCACGCCGAAAACGGCATAGTTCGCCTTGCCCGCCAAGGGCAGGATGCGGGTCATGCGGCATTCAAGGGCGGCGGCGGCGCTGGCCACGCGCGGGCAGTCGATGGTTTCGCATTCCGCGGCCTCGATCCCCGCGGCCTGGAATTCGTTGGTCCCGGCGGGCAAAGGGGCCGAACTGGCGTTCACCTGGTCGCGCATGTCGCCCGTCGCGATGTTGACGCAGAACACCCCGGTCTCGATGATCTGCGCGACGCTGTCCTTGGTGCCTTGGCGATCCGCCTTGGCGCCGGTCGAGGCGAACATCACCTGCGGCGGCACATAGGCGACCGCGTTGAAGAAGGAATAAGGGGCCAAGTTGTCGCCAGCCGTGCCGCGGGTCGAAACCCAGCCGATCGGCCGGGGCGCGATGATCGCGTTGAAGGGATTGTGGGGCAGCCCGTGGCCTGCCTCGGGGCGGTAGAACATCGCGGGCCTCCTGTTGATGCGCCGCGCCAACCTGCCATCAGCCGCGCGGACCCGCAATGGCCGGTGCCGGTTTCATCACCCGGACACCCATGCTAAGGGGCCGCCGAACCAAGGAGGCGCGATGTTCGAGATCTGCCCCGAGACAGCCGCCGACGAGCCCGAGGTCGAGGCCCTTTACGACCTGTGTTTCGCGCCGGGCCGGACCGCGCTGTCGTCCTATCGCCTGCGCGAGGGCGTGCCCAGGGTGGCCGACCTGTGCCTGGTGCTGCGTGATCCGTCGGACATCCTGCTGGCCGCCATCCGCTTCTGGCCGGTGCGCGTGGCGCGCAGGCCGGTGCTGCTGCTGGGCCCGATCGCGGTCCATCCGACCGCGCAGGGGGAAGGCCTGGGCGGCCTTCTGATGCGCGACAGCCTTGCCCGGGCACGGCGGCTTGGATGGGGCAGGGTGCTGCTGGTGGGCGATGCGCCCTATTACGGCCGCTTCGGATTTTCGCGGCTGGATCACGTCGTCATGCCGCCGCCCACGAATCCCGACCGGGTGCTGGGACTGGAACTTCGCCCCGGCGCCTGGGTTGGTGTGGAAGGGCCGGTGATGCGCGAGACCTCGCCCGGCGTGCTGGAGGGCATGGCGGAAATGTCGCGCGGCGCCAATGTCCTGTCGGCCTGCATCACGGTCGATCACCCAAGAGAGGATATCGATGGCGACCAATCCGCAGCTGGTGCTTCCACCGATCAATGACCCGTCCGTCCATGCCCAGATCGACCGCCTCGCGCGGCGCTATCTGGATGCCGGCGGCCTGGGGATGGAGGTCATGGCCATCGTCGGCAACAGCGCCGAGGGCCTGGTCGAGAAGCTGCCCGCCTTTGTCCGCAACCGTATGGACCGCCTTACCCGTTCGGCGCTTGGCCGGGCCTTCGCGGCGGCCAGCACGTCGCGCCGGATGGTGCGCGACCGGGGAGACTGGTTCAACCGCATGGCCTCGACCGTCAGCGGGGCGGCGGGGGGCATGGGCGGCTTTGCCGGCGCGATGATCGAGCTGCCGGTGACGATCACCCTGCTTCTGCGCGCGATGCTGGACATCGCCGCCGAGCACGGCCTGGATCCCCAAAGCGAGGAGGTGCGCATGGAGTGCCTGCGCATCTTCGCCGCCGCCGGACCCATGGCCGAGGATGACACGACCGACATGGGCCTGCTGGCGGCGCGTTTGTCGGTGACGGGGCAGACCGTGCAGGGACTGATCAGCCGCGTCGCGCCGCGCCTGTCGGTGTCGATGGGCCAGAAGCTGGCGGCGCAGGCCGCCCCGATCTTCGGCGCCGTGGTGGGCGCGTCGATCAACTATACCTTCGCGCGCTATTACCAGGAACTGGCCCGCGTCCATTTCGGGATCATGCGCCTGTCCCAGGAAACCGGCATCCCCAAGGAGGCCCTGGTCGAGGCTCTGCGCCTGTCCATCGAACGCCTGGACCACCGGCGCACGAACAGATAGCGGGTCTTTCCGCCTGGCCCCCCGCTCATCGCGGGACGCAGGCCGGCTCACTCCTCCTCGGCCGCCAGCGCCAGGTCCGCGACGGGCGCGTCCAGGTCAGCCGTTCCAAGCGGCGCGGTGGGGCGGGCCAGCCGCGACTTCGTGACCCAGAGCAGCCGTTCCTGCGCGCGGGTGATCGCGACATAGGTCAGCCGCTTCCACAACGGAATGCCCGCCTCGCTTCGGTTCGACCATGCGGCGGCCGAGATGTCGGGGCCGAAGACCTGCACCTCGGGCCACTGCGACCCTTGCGACTTGTGGATCGTCACTGCCGCGCCATGCAGGAAGGTCGCGCCCATGCGGGCGGCATAGGGGATGAAGGGCTCTTCCTCGTCCGGCAGCTCGATCTTGACGATGCTGGCGGCCGACAGGCGCGGATCCTCGGCCCCGATCACGTGCAGGCGGGAAAAGCCGGGCTGGCGGCCCGGTCCCAGATAGACCACCTGCGCGCCCTTGATAAGGCCCCGCGCCTCAAGGTCGATGCGCTTCTTGCGGTGCTTCAGGGGCAGTTCAAGCCCGTCGCAGATCAGCGGCTCTCCGGGCAGCAGCGCATCGCCCGGCGCGCCATAGGCGGCGCGAAAGGCATGGATCAGCCGGATGCGGGTGGCGTTGCGCCAGACCAGCACGGGGCTGCGCGCCATCAGGTCGCTTTCGACCCGCTCGGCCCAGACCACCCGGTCGTCCTTGCGGGCGGCGGCGCGGATCATGCTTTCGAAGCCGTCAAAGGTCAGGCTGTCATCGGCAAGCGCATGGGCCAGATCCAGGATCGGGCTGTCGTCTGCCTGGCGGTGGATGCGGTTCAGGACAAGCCGCTGGCTGGCTGCCAGCTTCTCGAACACCATCTCGCCCGACTGGCCCACGGGGGCAAGCTGCGCCGGATCGCCGAACAGGATAAGGATCGGAAAGATCTCGCGCAGATCCTCGAACTGCTTTTCGTCCAGCATCGATGCTTCGTCGATCAGCCCCACGTCCAGCGCATCCTCGCGCCGCTTCCAGCCGCGGATGAAGTCCGAGCCGCGCAGGCCCGCCGCCGCCAGGGCGCCGGGGATCGAGGCGTGCTGGTCGAAGAAGGCCTTGGCCCGGTCAAGCGCGACATCCGTCATGCCCTCGACCGCGGGCCGGTCGCCGGCGCCGGTCAGCCACTCGGCCAGCTTTTCATATTCCGGGTCATAGACGGGGGTATAAAGGATCCGGTGGATCGTGGTTGCCGGCACGCCGCGCATCCGCAGCACGAAGGCCGCCTTGTTGGTCGGCGCCAGGATCGCCACGCTGCGCCGGTCCTTGCGGCGGCGGCCTTCGTAATCGCCGCTGACCACCTCGACCCCCGCGCCGCGCAGGGCCTTGGTGATCTGCGACAGCAGCAGCGTCTTGCCCGAGCCCGCCTTGCCGATCACCGCCATGACGCGGCCCTTGCCGGGTTGCGGGGGCTGCACCTCCTCGGCGATCAGGTCGATGCCGGCCGCGCCGAATGTCTCGGCCAGGGCATCCCAGGCATCGGCCTGGTCGGGGGACAGGGTGGGGGCGGAAACGGTCATGCCTCTCCTGTATCGCGCGCGGCAGCGATTGCCCATGCAACTTTTTCGGCGCTGAGGGGTCTTTGCTGATCACCGAAAGGAACGCCGATGATCGAGCTGTTCTTTGTTACCTGCCTGATCTCCGACCCGCAGCGCTGCACCGAACACAGCCTGCTGTTCGAGGAGCAGAACGGCCTTTTCACCTGCCTGCTGGACGGCCAGAGCGAACTGGCGCGATGGCTTGAAACGCATCCCGACGACCAGGTGACCGCCTGGAAATGCCGTCCCGCCGGGCAGGACGACGCCGCGATCTGAACCGGGCTTGTCCGCCCGCTGGTCAAGGCCGCGCCACATCAGCCCCGGCTGCGTCCAATCTGGATGCAGCGCCAGCAATCGATGGCGAATTCACGTCGGAATCACGCCTGCGCGAGAAGCTTTCCCTATCCTGAAGACCGGGGAGGTCAGGCCGGGAGAAACGGAAAGGATGATCCGGTGATCGAACTGTTGTTTGTAAGCTGCCTGTCGGTCGAACCTGCCAGTTGCCAGGATCGCAGCCTGGTTTTCATCGACATGAGCATGATGGCCTGCATGGTCCACGGCCAGCAGGAAATTGCCAGATGGCTGGACAGCCATCCCAAGGAAACAGTGCGGGAATGGAAGTGCCACGTGGTCGATCAGCGGCAGGCCGAAGCCTGAGCCCGCCGCGCGCTGGTGCGGGGTCCTGACGGGGCTGCCCGCCGGCGGCCCCGGTGTCTGCCCCGCCTGGCGTCAAAGCTGGCGGCCGGCCTCCAGCGCATCCTCGAAGGTGCGCAGGCCCGTGGTCGGCGCCTGCACCAGAACGGCCATGTTGCCTGGCTTGTGCTGGTTCTTCATCATCTTCACATGCGCGGCCGGGATTTCGGCCCAGGGAAAGACCTCGGACATGCAGGGATCAAGGCGGCGTTCCAGCATCAGCTTGTTGGCCGCGCTTGCCTGCTTCAGATGCGCGAAATGCGATCCCTGGATGCGCTTCTGGTGCATCCACAGATAGCGCACGTCGAAGGTGCAGTTGAAGCCGGTGGTCCCCGCGCAGATCACCACCATGCCGCCCTTCTTGCAGACAAAGGTGCTGACGGGGAAGGTCGCCTCGCCCGGATGTTCGAAGACGATGTCGACATTGTTGCCCTTGCCGGTGATGTCCCAGATGGCCTTGCCGAACTTGCGGACCTCGTTGAACCATTCCTTGTATTCGGGCGTGTTCACGGTGGGCAGCTGACCCCAGCAGTTGAACTCCCTGCGGTTGATCACGCCCTTGGCCCCCAGGCCCATGACGAAGTCGCGCTTGTCTTCTTCGCTGATGACGCCGATGGCATTGCCGCCCGCCGCGTTGATCAGCTGGATGGCATAGGATCCAAGGCCCCCCGACGCGCCCCAGACCAGCACGTTCATGCCGGGCTTCAGCTCGTGCGGCTCGTGCCCGAACAGCATCCGGTAGGCGGTGGCCAGCGTCAGCGTATAGCAGGCCGATTCTTCCCACGTCAGGTGTCGGGGGCGGGGCATCAACTGCTGGGACTGGACGCGGGTGAATTGCGCGAAGCTGCCGTCGGGGGTCTCGTATCCCCAGATGCGCTGCGTGGGCGAATACATCGGGTCGCCGCCGTTGCATTCCTCGTCATCGCCGTCGTCCTGGTTGCAGTGGATCACGACCTCGTCGCCGACCTTCCAGCGCCTGACCTTGTCGCCCACGGCCCAGACGATCCCCGAGGCGTCGGATCCCGCGATGTGATAGGGTTGCTTGTGGACGTCGAACATGCTGATCGGAATGCCAAGCCCCGCCCAGATCCCGTTGTAGTTGACGCCTGCCGCCATCACCAGGACCAGCACCTCGTTGCTGTCGATGCTGGGGGTCTCCACGACCTCGAGCTGCATGGCCTTGTCGGGTTCACCCTGACGCTCGCGACGGATCGCCCAGGCATGCATCCTGGCCGGAACATGGCCCAGTGGCGGCATTTCTCCAAGGTCATACAGGTCCTTGATGGGCGCGTCATAGGGCGCGATTGAGGGCGGGGCGTCAAGGGCCATCGGCTTCTCCTTCACATCTGCTGCGGCGCAGAAGCGCCGGCTGTCTGATGCTAAGTGGTATGGGCTGATGCGCAACATTGCAATAGGATGTATATGTTTTTGGTAATTTTATGTCGTTCAGCTTTCTGTCATTCTGTCCAAGTACAATCCGCTCTCCCAGGAAATGCTGCGTTGCAGCCACATATATGACCAAGGGCAATGCGACGCCGGCAATCACGCCAAGCACAATGTGAATGCCGTTATGCTCGATGCCCAGGGCTGCCAGGAGCCGGCGTGTCGCCGAGGTGGCCAAAGGGTGGTAAAGATAGATCACGAAGGATGGAGCGGCCAACCACGCGATCCAGCCCAATGCCGGGATCGCAACGATGCCCAGGCAGACGCCCATGGAAAGCAGGAAGTTTTCCGGCGCAGAATGGTGGGGGTTTACGCCTCCGGACGCATTTATCTGCAAGATGTCGGCACCTAGCCCTGCCGCGATCCCCAGGACCGCAAGGATGCAGATGAATCCCTTCCGCTCCTCGACCCGGCTTCGATATCGCCACAGAAGCTGGCCGAGCGCAAAATAAGGCAGCAGCCATACCGCGCCGTTGAAAGCCATTAAGCTGGTTCCGGGAAGAAAACCGGTCGAGAGCGCGGCCGATCCCAGGAGCAACGTAGGCCAGGCCGAATGGCCACGCGTCAAGGCATCAGCAATTGCGGTATGGGTCAGAACCACCATCAATGCTTGGAGAAACCAGAAATGAACAAAGGGATAGACAGCAAGATGCCACAAGGGTGACGGCAGTGTGAAACCTGTCGCGACGAACTGAAGCGCGACTGCGAAGGTGATCGTTGCAACCATTCCCGGCACGGCCAAGCGAAGAAGCTTTTTCCACAGGAAAGGCAGCAGGCCCGACCAGCTTGCCGGTTTCATGGCATAGACAAGGCCCGATATCGCCGCGAAGACCGGCATATGGATCTCGTTCAGGATGTCCGCCAGACTCCGTAGCGGATGAGGAGGAGCTATCTCGAGGCCTGCCGCCGGATCCGATCCAATCACATGGTAAAGGACAACCAGCACAATGGCGGCGGCGCGAATGGTATCGATGGCGTAGACGCCATCGCGAACTGGAAACAAATGCTTAAACAAGGGTGCCGCGACAAAGGAAGAACCAGGCTGAGGATACGGGCCGACCAGATGGTGCGCAATCGGAACATTCCGCACCGCAGCGAATTGACGCAGCACGATTGTTTCGGTATCGGATTTTGATAAGAAATATTGTTGCGAGGAGACGCATGGTCGAGAAGGACAAACCCTGGCTGTTCCGCACCTATGCGGGTCACTCCACGGCCGAGAAATCGAATGCGCTGTATCGGGGTAACCTGGCCAAGGGGCAGACCGGGCTGTCGGTGGCCTTCGACCTGCCGACGCAGACCGGATATGACAGCGACCACATCCTGGCGCGGGGAGAGGTGGGCAAGGTCGGCGTGCCCATCTGCCATCTGGGTGACATGCGGACGCTGTTTGATCAAATCCCGCTGGAACAGATGAACACCTCGATGACGATCAACGCGACGGCGCCTTGGCTTTTGTCGCTCTATATCGCCGTGGCCGAGGAGCAGGGCGCGGACATTGCCCGGCTGCAGGGGACCGTCCAGAACGACCTGATCAAGGAATACCTGTCGCGCGGCACCTATATCTGCCCGCCAAAGCCCTCGCTGGCCATGATCACGGATGTGGCGGCCTATACGCGGGAACACCTGCCCAGGTGGAACCCGATGAACGTCTGTTCCTATCACCTGCAGGAGGCGGGCGCGACGCCGCAGCAGGAGCTGGCCTATGCTCTTGCGACCGCCATCGCCGTGCTGGACGACCTGAAGGGCAAGGTTCCCCCCGAAGGTTTCCCGGAGATGGTGGGCCGCATCAGCTTCTTCGTGAACGCGGGCATCCGCTTCGTCACCGAGATGTGCAAGATGCGCGCCTTTGCCGAGCTGTGGGACGAGATCACGCGCGACCGCTATCGCATCGCGGACGAGAAATACCGCCGCTTCCGCTATGGCGTGCAGGTGAACAGTTTGGGCCTGACCGAGCAGCAACCCGAGAACAACGTTTATCGCATCCTGCTGGAGATGCTGGCGGTCACCTTGTCGAAGAACGCGCGGGCGCGGGCCGTGCAACTGCCTGCCTGGAACGAGGCCCTGGGCTTGCCGCGTCCCTGGGACCAGCAATGGTCGCTGCGGATGCAACAGATCCTGGCATACGAGACCGACCTGCTGGAATATGGCGACCTGTTCGATGGCAACCCGGTCATCGCCGCCAAGGTCGAGGAACTGAAGCAGGGTGCCTTGGACGAATTGCGCCTGCTGGACGAGATGGGCGGGGCGATCGCGGCCATCGACTACATGAAGGCGCGGCTGGTCGAGTCGAATGCCGAACGCCTGAACCGGATCGAGACGAACGAAACCGTGGTGGTCGGCGTGAACCGCTGGCAGGGGGGCGAGGCCTCGCCCCTGACAGCGGGGGACGGCGGCATCATGGTGGTCGATCCGGCGGTGGAGCAGGATCAGGTCGCCCGGCTTCGCGCCTGGCGCGAGGCCCGCGACGAAGATGCGGTGCAACGGGCGCTTGGCGCATTGCGCGACGCTGCGGCGCGGGGGGAGAACGTGATGCCCTGGTCCATCGCCGCCGCCAAGGCAGGCGCCACGACCGGCGAGTGGGCGGGCGTCATGCGGCAGGTGCATGGCGAATACCGCGGCCCGACCGGCGTATCCGCCAGCCCGTCCAACCGCACCGAGGGGCTGGAGGAGATCCGCGAGGCGGTCGATGCCGTCAGTGCGCGCCTGGGCCGTCGTTTGAAATTCGTCGTGGGCAAGCCGGGGCTGGACGGTCATTCCAACGGCGCCGAGCAGATCGCCTTTCGCGCCCGCGACTGCGGCATGGACATCACCTATGAAGGGATCCGCCTGACGCCCGAGCAGATCGTGGCGCGCGTGCAGGAAGAAGACGCCCATGTCGTGGGGCTGTCGATCCTGTCGGGCAGCCACCTGCCGCTGATCGAGGACCTGATGGCGCGCATCCGCACGGCGGGTCTGGATCATGTCCCGGTCATCGTCGGCGGCATCATCCCGGACGAGGACGCGGCACGCCTGCGCGCCATGGGGGTCGCCCGCGTCTATACGCCCAAGGATTTCCAGCTGAACGCCATCATGATGGATATCGTGGCGCTGGTGAAACCTGGGGCCGAGGCGGCGTGACTTGCGTCCCGCGATGTCTGGGGGACTTCACGTTCCCCAGACCCCCTGTGGGATATTTGCGTGAAGAAGAAGCAAGGCGGCAGGCCTGGACATGAAAAACGCCGCCCGAAGGGGCGGCGTTTCGCATTTCCGTGGCTGGGGCTATCAGAAGCCCAGGCCTGCGTATTTCGACTTGAACTTCGACACGCGGCCGCCGGTGTCCATCAGCTTGGCCGAGCCGCCGGTCCAGGCGGGGTGCACCGTGGGGTCGATGTCCAGCGTCATGGTCTGGCCTTCCGAACCCCAGGTCGAACGGGTCTGGTAGGTGGTGCCATCGGTCATCTTGATTTCGATGGTGTGGTAGTCGGGGTGGATATCTTTTCTCATCGGTAGAACCCTCAGGCTTTCGCGTCGGACAGCGGGCGATAGTTGGTCTTTTCCACGATCCGGGCCGACTTGCCGCGACGGTCGCGCAGGTAGTACAGCTTGGCGCGGCGGACCTTGCCGCGGCGCACGACCTCGATCGAGTCGACGTTCGTCGAATACAGCGGGAACACGCGCTCCACGCCTTCGCCGAAGCTGATCTTGCGCACGGTGAAGCTGGCGCTGATGGTGCTGCCGCCCTTGCGCGAGATGCAGACGCCTTCATACATCTGGACGCGCGAGCGCGTGCCTTCGGTCACCTTGTAGCCGACGCGCACGGTGTCGCCGGCCTTGAAATCCGGGATATTCTTGCCGAGCGAGGCAATCTGCTCGGCTTCGAGTTCTGCAATCAGGTTCATCGCCTGGGTTCCTTGTCATGCTCGCGGCGGTTCCGCGATTGGTCTGATGCGCCCGAGAGCTGTCGGTCCTTTGCCGGGTCCATACCGTCCTGGTATGCCCGCCACAGGTCGGGGCGGCGTTCCTTTGTCAGCCTTTCGGCCTCCTCCGCCCTCCAACGATGAATGGCCGCGTGATTGCCGGACAGCAGAACCTCCGGTATCTCGCGGCCTTCCCATTGGGCGGGCTTCGTGAACTGGGGGGCCTCAAGCAGACCCCTGTTGCCGATGGAAAAGGATTCCTCGGCCAGAGAGTCGTGATTCCCCAGCACGCGCGGTATAAGGCGAACCGTCGCGTCGATCAAGACCTGAGCGGCGATCTCTCCGCCCGTCAGGACATAGTCGCCGATGCTGATTTCCTCGACATCGTGGGCGTCCAGGACGCGCTGGTCCACACCCTCGAAGCGGCCGCAGATCAGCGTGACGCCATTGCCCTGCGCCAGGTCGCGGGCGCGTGCTTGCGTCAGCGGCGTGCCGCGCGGGGACATATAGATCACCGGGCGCGGCGGGCCCTGGCGGGCCTCGCGCAGGGCGGCGTCCATCACGTCGGCGCGGATCACCATGCCCGCGCCGCCGCCGGCGGGCGTGTCATCGACGTTGCGGTGCTTGCCGATGCCGAAGTCGCGCAAGGGGATGGTGCGCAGGTTCCACAGGCCTTGCGCCAGGGCCTTGCCGGTCAGCGACAGGCCCAGGATGCCGGGAAAGGCCTCGGGGAACAGGGTGACGATGCTGGCGGTCCAAGCGCCCTGCACCTGCGGTTCCGCCATCAGTTCGCGCGGGCGCAGGCTGGCGGTGATGGACAGCCGTCCGTGGGATTTGGGCGTGTCGGTCATTCGTCTGATACGGGAGGGTCGGCCACGATGCGGCGCGCGGTCAGGTCCACGGTGGGCACGACGGCGCGGGTGAAGGGCAGAAGCAGCACGTCCTTGCCGCCGACGACCTCCAGGATGTCGCCCGCGCCGTGGTCGAAGATCGCGCGGACCCGGCCCAGGACGACGCCGCCGGTATCGACGACCTCAAGCCCGATCAGGTCGGCGTGATAGAATTCATCGTCGGGAAGCGAGGGCAGCGCGCTTCGCGGCGCCCAGAGGGTGACGCCCTTCAGGGCCTCGGCATCCTCGCGCGTGGCAACGCCCGACAGCCGTGCGCCAAGGCCGCCGGTGACGGCGCGGGTCAGGCGGACGGTGAAGCTGCGCTTGCCATCTTCGGTCGTCAGGGGGCCATAGGTCGCGATATCGGAAGGCTCGGCGCAAAAGCTTTTCAGCCGCACCTCTCCCTGGACCCCGAAGGCCCCGGCGATCGCGCCCACGCAGATGCGGTCTTGTGACATGCGGCCCCCTTCAGACGAGAAGGGCGGGGTTTGCCCCCGCCCGATCGGATCACTCGGCGTCGGCCGGAGCGGCGGCTTTCGCGGCCTTCTCCTCGGCGCGCTTCTTGGCTTTCGCGCCCGGCTCGGCCTTTTTCATGTTGGCACGGGTGGCCTTTTCGCGAACACCGGCGGCTTCCAGGAAGCGGGCCACGCGGTCGGTCGGCTGCGCGCCCTGGTCCAGCCAGTGCTTGGCGCGGTCCAGGTCCAGCTTGATGCGGTCTTCGCTGTCCTTGGCCAGCAGCGGGTTGTAGGTGCCCAGCTTTTCCAGGAAGCGGCCGTCGCGCGGCATGCGCGAGTCGGTCACAACGATGGCGTAATGCGGGCGCTTCTTGCTGCCGCCACGGGCCAGACGGATTTTCGTTGCCATTGGTTTTCTCCTTTGAATGGCGGGTGCGGGGCAGGGCCCCTTAAGATTGAAAGGTTTCGTGGTGCCGGATGACTTCGGCGATCACGAAGTTCAGAAATTTGCGCGCGAATTCCGGGTCCAGGTCGGCCTCGCGCGCGAGGCGTTCCAGCCGCTCGATCTGCTGCGCTTCGCGGGCAGGGTCGGACGGCGGAAGATCGTAGTCGGCCTTGAGGCGGCCGACGGATTGGGTGTGCTTGAAGCGCTCGGCCAGGGTATAGACCAGGATCGCATCCAGCCGGTCGATGCTGGCGCGGTGTTCGCTCAGCAGGATCGCTGCCTGGGTGACGGGATCGTCCTGCAGGGCCATCATTTCTTTCCGAACAGCCCCGACAGCCCGCCCGGGAGCCCGGCCTTGCCCAGTTGGCCGCCCAGACCCTTGGGATCCTGCAGCATTTTCTGCGCCTCGGCCATCTTGGCGGGGTCGAAGTTCTCCATGTCGGGCAACCCGCCGCCCTTGCCGGTCATGGCCCGCATGGCCTGCTTCAGCATGCCGCCCTTGCCCATCTTGCCCAGCTTCTTCATCGTGTCGGCCATCTGCTTCTGCATCTTCAGAAGCTTGTTCAGCTCGGACACGTCCATGCCGGCGCCCGCCGCGATCCGCTTCTTGCGGCTAGCCTGCAGCATGTCGGGATTGGCGCGTTCCTTCTTGGTCATCGAATTGATCAGCGCGATCTGCCGGGCGATGGCGCGGTCGTCCATGCCCGCCGCCTCGGCCTGCTTGGCCATCTTGGCCATGCCGGGCATCATGCCCATGATGGACTGCATGCCGCCCATCTTCTGCATCTGTTCAAGCTGGCCCTTGAGGTCGTTCATGTTGAACAGACCCTTCTGGAAGCGCTTCATCATGCGCTCGGCCTGCTCGACCTCCAGCACCTGCTGGGCCTTCTCGACCAGGGCCACGATGTCGCCCATGCCCAGGATGCGGCCCGCGACGCGCTGCGCATCGAAGGTTTCCAGCGCGTCCATCTTTTCGCCAAGACCCACGAAGCGGATCGGCTTGCCGGTGATCGCGCGCATCGAAAGCGCCGCGCCGCCGCGTCCGTCGCCGTCCATCCGGGTCAGCACCACGCCCGAGACGCCGACCTTCTGGTCGAATTCGGTCGCGACGTTCACCGCGTCCTGGCCGGTCAGGCCATCGACCACCAGCAGGGTCTCGCGCGGCTGCGCGATGTCGCGAACGGCCTGAACCTCGTCCATCAGCGCCTGGTCGATGTGCAGCCGGCCCGCGGTGTCCAGCATCACCACGTCATAGCCGCCAAGCGCGGCCTGCTGCTTGGCACGCTGCGCGATCTGCGGCGCGCTCTGGCCCGGCACGATGGGCAGGGTATCGACGCCGATCTGGCTTCCCAGGATCGCCAGCTGCTCCATCGCGGCCGGGCGGTTGGTGTCCAGCGAGGCCATCAGCACGCGCTTCTTCTCGCGGTCCTTCAGGCGCAGGGCCAGCTTGGCGGTGGTGGTGGTCTTGCCCGAGCCCTGCAGGCCGACCATCAGGATCGGCGCGGGCGGATTGTCGATGCGCAGGGCGTCGGGCGCGTCGTCGCCCTGCAGGACCTTGATCAGCTCGTCGTGGACGATCTTGACGACCTGCTGGCCGGGGGTGATCGACTTGGTGACGGACGACCCGGTGGCCTTGGAGGTCACCGCCTTGACGAAGTTGCGCGCCACCGGCAACGAGACGTCCGCCTCCAGCAGGGCCACGCGGACCTCGCGCATGGCGGCGGTCACGTCATCCTCGGTCAGGGCGCCCTGCTTGGTCAGCCGGTCGAAGACGCCGCCCAAACGGTCGGAAAGGTTCTCGAACATCGCCGGGCCTCCTTCGGTCCAAAACAGTATTGCCCCCGTGGGCGCAACGCGCTGACGGGGGGCGATCCCCGCGCGTGGCAGGGACCGGAAGGCCAATCCTTCCGGGAATCCGGGGGCTGATACGAAAAAACGGCCCGCGAGTCAACGCAGGCCGTCACACTCGTTAAACCTATAGGCTCAGGCAGCCAGCTTTTCCAGCGCCTCTTGCGCGCGCGCCAGGCCCGCGTCGCGGTCCATGGCCAGCCGGTCGGCCGCCACGAACTCGACATCCGTGATGCCCAGGAAGCCCAGCATGAAGCGCAGGTAACCGGACGCGTGGTCGAATTCCGACCCGATGGGCGTGCCCGCGGCGGCATAGCCGATGATCGCGCGCTTGCCCTTCAGCAGGCCTTCCGGACCCTCGGCGGTATAGCGGAAGCTCTTGCCGGCCCGCGCGATCTGGTCCAGCCAGTTCTTCAGCTGCGCGGTCAGGGTGAAGTTGTAGATCGGCAGGCCGATCACCAGCACGTCGGCGGCCTGAACCTCGGCCAGGTAGGCGTCCGAGGTGGCGACGATCGCCTGCTGTTCCGGCGTCGGGTTCTCGGGCGTCGTGCGGACGGCGGTGAACCAGTCGGTGTCGATGGCGGGCACGCCCTTGTTCAGGTCGCGATAGGTCACGGCCGTGTCGGGATTGGCGGCCTTCAGCTTGGCCACGATGTCGGCGGTCAGCTTGCGCGAAACCGAAGCCTCGCCGGTGATCGCACTGTCGATATGGAGGATGTTCATGGTCGGGTCCGTTCCGGGATGCTGCGTTGAAGGTGATTTAGGTCTATGCATGATCGAACGGAATGGCGATAAACGCGCAGTATCTGTGCGAGGATGCACATGAGCATCGACAGTTGGGACGACCTTCGCATCGCGCTTGCCGTGGCGCGCACCGGCACCGTGAGCGCCGCGGCAGAAACGCTTGGCGTCCACCATGCCACCGTGATCCGCCGCATCGACGGGCTGGAACAGCAACTGGGCGTCAGGCTGTTCCAGCGCCATCCGCGCGGCTATGCCCTGACCGAGGCGGGGCAGGCCATGCTGAAGGTCGCGGGCGATGCCGACGAACGTTTTGCCCAACTGGCCGCGCAGATCGCGGGCGGTGGCGACCGGATCGAGGGGGAACTGGTCGTGACCTCTCTGCCCGAACTGGCCGATGTGGTCATGCCCCGGCTGATCCGGCTGATGCGCCAGCATCCCGGGCTGCGGCTGAACTATGTCACCGATGCGCGCCTGTTCCGCCTTGACGCGGGCGAGGCGCATGTCGCGATCCGCGCGGGCAGCCAGCCGACCGAGCCCGATTACGTCGTCCGTCCCATGGGCACGGTGCGGCATGCCGTTTATGCCTCGCCCGGCTATGTAGCCGCCCACGGGGCGCTCGCGGATCTGGACGGCCATCCGCTGGCGCTGCCGGGGCCGCAGGCACGCAATGCGCCATTGATGCGCTGGCTGCAGGGCAGGGTCGATCGGGCGCAGATCGTCCTGACCGCCAATGACGACGCCGCGCGGGAAGCCGCCATCCGCGCGGGACTTGCCATCGGCCCCTTGTCGCCATCCCGCGCCGAGGGGCTGGTCGAGGTTATGGCGCTGCCCGAATGGGAATCGCGGCTGTGGCTGGTCACTCATGTCGATCTCAACCGCACGCCCAAGGTGCAGGCCGCCGTGGCCGCCTTGCGGGCCGAGTGACCCCTTCACAGTCCGCGGGCCGCAGGCCAAGGTGGCGGGATCGGAGGAACCCATGACCCAGACCCGCCCCATCAGCCGCTTTGCGGTGCCCGAGCTTGCGGCGCTGCCCGCCGACATGCAGGAGGCCATCGCCAAGGTCGCCGAAAAATCCGGCTTCGTGCCGAATGTCTTTCTGGCGCTGGCCCACCGGCCCGACGAATTCCGCGCCTTCTTCGCCTATCACCAGGCGCTGATGGACAAGGACGAAGGCTTGTCCAAGGCGGAACGGGAAATGATCGTCGTGGCCGTCAGCGGTCTCAACAACTGCCAGTACTGCGTGGTGGCGCATGGCGCGATCCTGCGCATCCGCGCCAAAAATCCACTGGTCGCCGATCAGGTCGCGATCAACTGGCGCAAGGCGGATCTGACAGATCGTCAGCGGGCGATGTTGTCCTATGCCGAAAAGGTGACGCTGGCCGCCCATCAGATCGACGATTCAGATCATCAGGCCTTGCGGGACGCCGGTTTCGACAGCGACGAGATCTGGGACATCGGCGCCATCGCCGCGTTCTTCGGCATGTCGAACCGGATGGCCAATGCCGGCGATTTCCGTGCCAATGACGAATTCTACATGCTGGGCCGCATGTGACCCGGTCAAGGGGCGCGCAGGGCCGTGATCGCCCGGCGCGTCAGCTTGACCGCCCGCTGATGCGCGCCCAAAGGCTGCGGGCGGCAGGCCGGGGCGTGACCCCGTGGCCGGTCAGGACGCGACCGCCCGCGTCGATGCTGATGCGCCCGTCGCGCAGGTGGCGCAGGACCGGACCCTGGGCCTGTTGGCGGGGACCGATGGCGATGGTGGCAAAGCCCAGATCCTGCCGGACATCCGGAATATCGTCCATCCACAAGGCCAGCGGATCGGCAACCGTGGTCGGGGTGGACATCACAAGGCCGGTGATGAAGTTCGGGGTCATGTCGTCTCCTCCATGGCCGGGGTTGGCTTCGGCTTGATAAGGCCAGACCCGCCGGCATGACGCAAGAAAAATCTATCATGTCAGTCGAGATTGATTTCGTTTGCAGAACATGCAGATGTGGCGGGAACGCGCCCCTTGCGCATCAGACTGTCCCGCCCGGCGTGGCGGCGCTTTCCTTCATGCGGGGACATCGCTAGGGTCCGCGCGGAGGACAGACCGGCAAGAGGCGGCGTCGTGGCGCATATCATCGTTGTGGGCAACGAAAAGGGTGGCAGCGGCAAGTCCACCACCTCGATGCATGTGGCGACCGCCCTGGTCCGCATGGGCCACAGCGTCGGCGGGCTGGACCTGGACGTGCGCCAGCGCAGCTTTGGCCGATATCTGGAAAACCGCGCCAGTTTCGCGCAGCGCGAGGGCCTGGACCTGCCCATGCCGGTCATCGGCACCATGGCCGAGGGCAGCGATCCCCTTTCCCCGGCGCTGGCCGCGCTTGAGGCCACCTGCGACTTCATCCTGCTGGACTGCCCCGGTTCACACACGAAGCTGAGCCAGATGGCCCATACCCTGGCCGATACGCTGATCACGCCCTTGAACGACAGCTTTGTGGATTTCGACCTGCTGGCGCGGCTGTCGCCCGAGGGGAAGATCCTCGGGCCGTCCATCTATGCCGAAATGGTCTGGTCGGCGCGGCAGATGCGCGCGCACGCAGGCGCGGGACCGATCGACTGGCTGGTGCTGCGCAACCGGCTGGGGACGCAGGCAATGCACAACAAGCGCAAGGTCGGCGGCGCGCTGCAGTCGCTGTCCAAGCGCATCGGCTTTCGCGTGGCGCCCGGCTTTTCGGAACGCGTCATCTTCCGCGAGCTGTTTCCGCGCGGGCTGACGCTTCTGGATTTGAAGGACATCGGCACGGAACAGCTGTCCATGTCGAACATCGCCGCGCGGCAGGAGCTGCGCGACCTCATCGCGGAGCTGAACCTGCCGGGCGTCTCGGTCAACTTCTAGGCAGCGCCTCACGCGCGCGTTGTTGCCGCAGGCTTGTGCGCCTATGTTGCCGACAAGTCATCATGGCAGGCTGGTACATGCGCTTTCTTTTCGCCCTTCTTGTCGGATTCGGATTGCCGCTGGCCGCATGGGCCAACGAACCCGCGACCGCGTCAGAGGCGCCCGCCCGCACCGTGCCATCCGTCACCGTCGAGGTCGCCGCCCGGTCCGAGGTCCAGGCCCGTGTCCCGATTTCGGGCACCATCGTCGCCCGGCAGGAAGTGCAGGTCTTTCCGCAAGTCTCGGGCCATGAGATCACCGAGATCCTGGTGGAGGCGGGCGATAGCGTCACCAAGGGGCAGGTTCTGGCACGGCTGTCCACGGAAGAGCTGTCGGTGCTGCTGGAACAGGCCCGCTCGGAATACCTGCGCGCCGAGGCGGTCGTCGGACAGGCGCAAAGCACCATCGACAGCGCCGAGGCCTCGCTGACGCAGGCGCAGACGACCTTGCAGCGGGTGCAGCAATTGCGCGAAGGCGGCACCGCCTCGCAGTCCGCGCTGGACGATGCCATCGCAGCCGAGGCGAATGCCCGCGCGGAGGCCGCATCCGCCGCCGGCGGGCTGGCCCTGGCCCGGGCCGCCCTGGCGCAGTCCCAGGCCGCGCGGCGCATCGCCGAGCTGAACCTCGAGCGGGCCGAGATCACCGCACCTGTCGACGGCGTGGTTGTCGCGCGCACTGCCGAACTGGGCACTCTGGCGGGGGCCGTGACGGATCCGCTGTTCACCCTGCTGGGCAATGGCGCGGTCGAGGTGTCGGCCGAGGTGATCGAAACGGCTCTGGGCAGCCTCAGGGTCGGCGACCCGGCCGAAATCACCGTGGCGGGCGCGGGCATGGTGGCGGGATCGGTGCGGCTGGTTCCGGCCGCGGTCGATCCGGTGACGCGGCTTGGCCTCATGCGGATCTCGCTTGACAAGGCCGCCGGCGTCAGGACCGGGCAATTCGCCAGCGGCTGGGTCATCACGGACCGGCGCCAGGCCGTGACAGTTCCCGCCGGCGCCGTGCTGGCGGACGACGCCGGCGAACGCGTGCAGGTCGTCAAGAACGGCACGGTCGAAAGCCGCCCCGTCCGCGCCGGGCTGCTGTGGGACGGCCGGCGCGAGATCACCGAGGGCCTGGCCCTGGGCGAGGCCGTCATCGCCCGGTCCGGCGCGTTCTTCCGAACCGGCGACCAGGTGCGTCCGGTCGCCGCCGAAAGGGCGGGGCCATGAACTTCGCGACCCTGTCGATCCGCCATCCGGTCCCGCCCGTCGCCATCTTCCTGGTCCTTCTTATCGTCGGGCTTTACAGCTTCAACCGACTGCCGGTCACGGCGATGCCCAATATCGACCTGCCGCTGGTGCAGGTGACCATCAACCAGCCCGGCGCGGCGCCGTCCGAGCTGACCAGCCAGGTGATCCAGCCGGTCGAGGACAGCATCGCATCCGTGACCGGCGTGCGCCACATCACCTCTACCGCGACTGACAGCGCCGCCGTGATCGTGGTCGAGTTCGAGCTTGAGACGAACAGCGACCGCGCCGTCAACGACATCAAGGACGCCGTCTCGAACGTCCGCCAGCAATTGCCCGAAAGCATCAACGAACCCCTGGTCCAGCGGCTGGACGTGACGGGCATGCCGATCCTGACCTATGCCGTCAGCGACCCGACCCAGTCCATCGAATCGCTGTCGAAATTCGTGGATGACGTGATCGGGCGAGAACTGTCCACCGTCCCCGGCGTCGGCAAGACCAGCCGCATCGGCGGGGCCGCGCGCGAGATCAAGGTCGAACTGGACCCCGACCGCCTGCTGGCCCACGGGCTGACGGCGGCCGATGTGTCGAACCAGCTTCGGGCGCGCAACATCGACCTGGGCGGGGGGCGTGGCGATCTGGCGGGGCGCGAGTATTCGATCCGCACCCTGGGCGCGGCCGACAGCGTCGAACAGCTTGCCGGCGCGCCGATCAGCATCGCCGAGGGCCGGACGATCCGGCTGGACCAGCTGGGCCGCGTCCTCGACGGCCCGGCCGAGGAGCGCAGCTTTGCCCTGCTGGATGGCCAGCCGGTCGTGGCCTTCGGCATCTATCGCACCACCGGGGCCTCGGATCTGGGGGCGGGCAATGCGGCGAAAGAGCGTCTGGACCAGATCGCCGCACGCCATCCGAATGTCCGCATCACCCTGATCGACGATGCAACCACCTATACCGAGGCCAGCTACAAGAGCGCGATGCATACACTGTACGAAGGCGCGGCGCTTGCGGTGGTGGTGGTCTTCCTGTTCCTGCGCAACTGGCGCGCCACGCTGGTCGCCGCCGTGGCGCTGCCCTTGTCGATCATCCCGACCTTCTTCGTGATGCACTGGCTGGGCTTCACGCTGAACGGCATCAGCCTGCTGGGCATCACCCTGGTCACCGGCATCCTGGTGGACGACGCCATCGTGGAGATCGAGAACATCGTCCGCCATATCGGCATGGGCGTCCCCCCCTACGAGGCCAGCGAGGAGGCCGCCAACGAGATCGGCCTGACCGTGATCGCGATCAGCTTTTCCATCGTGGCGGTCTTCGCGCCGGTCAGCTTCATGGGCGGGATCCCGGGGCAGTATTTCAAGCAGTTCGGGCTGACGGTCGCGGTCTCAGTCCTGTTCTCGCTGCTGGTGGCGCGGATCATCACGCCGATGATGGCGGCCTATCTGATGCGCGGCACGGTGCACGGGACCGAACAGCAGGACGGCTTCGTGATGCGCAACCTGATGCGGGTCGTGCGATGGACCCTGCGCCATCGCGGGCTGACGCTGCTGACAGGGGTGGGGATCTTCGCGGGATCGATCTATTCCGCGACCTTGCTGCCCACCGAGTTCATCCCCGCATCCGACGTCGGCCGCAGCCAGATCGAGGTCGAGCTGCCCCCCGGCGCGACCATCAACGACACGGAAGACGCCGCCCGCAGCCTGTCCGCCCAAATCGACGAGGTGCCCGAGGTGCAGTCGGTTTTCGTCTACAGCGACGGCTCCGACGTGACCGAGGCGCGGGTGATGATCAACTATGGCAAGAAGGAAACCCGCGAGCGGTCCCAGTTCGTGCTGGAGGAGGAGCTGAAGGAGCGCCTGTCCGGGACGCCGGACATGCGCATCAACTTCCAGAACGAGAACGGCCAGAACGACCTGACCATCAATGTCCTGGGCGAAACCGAGGATGGCGCGGCGCTTGCCGCCGAACGCCTGGCGGCTGCCATGTCGCAACTGCCGTCCCTGGAAAGCGTGACCACCACGGCGCGTTTGCAGCGCCCCGAGATCCAGATCACGCCCCGTGCCGATGTGGCGGCGCAGCTTGGCGTGTCCGCCAGCGACATGGCGACCACGCTGAGGGTGGCGACGCTGGGGGATGTCGAATCGAACCTGGCCAAGTTCAACGCGGGCGACGAGCAGATCCCCATCGTGGTGCGGCTGGATGCCGATGCCCGCGCCGACCTAGTGACGGTGCAGAACCTGCGGGTCAACTCGGCTTCGGGGCAGGTTCCGCTGGGGACGGTGGCCGAGGTCAGCCTGTCGGCGGGCGCGACCGAGATCGGGCGATACGATCGCCAGTTCCAGACGACGGTGAGCGCCAACCTTGCCGACGGGCAGCTGCTGGGCCCCGTCAGCGCCCAGGTGGCCGAGCTGCAGTCCCGGATCGAGATGCCCCCCGGCACGCGCATCCAGCCCTCGGGCGATGCCGAGATCATGGGCGAGGTCTTCGGCGCCTTCGGCACCGCCATGGGCGCAGGGGTGATGCTGGTCTATGTCGTGCTGGTCCTGCTGTTCCACAACTTCATCACCCCCGTAACGATCCTGCTGTCCCTGCCGCTTGCCATCGGCGGCGCGATCCTGGCGCTGTTCGTCACCGGCCATTCGATCAGCATGGCGGTGGTGATCGGTTTCCTGATGCTGATGGGGATCGTCACCAAGAACTCGATCATGCTGGTGGAATTCGCGGTGTCGGCCATCGAGACAGGCGTGACCAAGCGCGACGCGATCCTGGACGCGGTCCACAAGCGCGCGCGCCCCATCGTCATGACCACCATCGCGATGAGCGCGGGGATGATCCCCTCGGCGCTGGCGACGGGCGAGGGGGGCGAGTTCCGCGCGCCCATGGCCATCGCGGTGATCGGGGGGCTGCTGCTTTCCACCGTGCTGTCGCTGCTGTTCGTGCCCTCGCTGTTCTCGCTGATCCACGGGGGACAGGGGCGGCTAACCGGCTGGCTGAGACGGCGGATCGGGGTGAACAGGCCGCAAGGGGCCGCAGAATAGGTCGGAACTTCGCCGGACGGGCCGCATTGGGTGGGCTGATGCGAAAGGAGACCACTTATGGCAAAGGTTCTGATCATGGCTTCGGACGGGTTCGAGCAGTCCGAACTGTTCGTGCCGCTGGAAAAGCTGAGGAAAGCCGGCCACGACGTCGAGATCGCCGCGCCTGAGGTGGGCGAGATCAAGGCGTGGGACAAGAAGGACTGGGGCAAGTCCGTAACCGCCGACAAAGCCATTTCGGCGGTTGATGCTGCCAGCTATGACGTGCTTGTCCTGCCGGGCGGGGTGATCAATCCCGACAACCTGCGGACCGACAAGACCGCAATCGGCTTGATCCGCAGCTTTGCCGAGGCAGGAAAGCCCGTGGCCGCGATCTGCCATGCGCCCTGGCTGCTGGCCGAGGCTGGTCTGGCGCAAGGCCGCCGGCTGACCAGCTATGATTCCATACGCACCGACATGAAGAATGCGGGCGCCGATGTGGTGGATGAAAAGGTCGTGGTGGACCGGGGCATCATCACCAGCCGCAACCCGGACGATCTGGACGCCTTTGTGGGCGCCATCGAGGAAGCGCTGGCCTGATCTGCGTCCCGCGATAGCCGGGGGCTGTCTGCCCCCGGACCCCCGAGGATATTTTCATGAAGAAGAACAAGAAAAAGGGGCGCTTGCGTGGCGCCCCTTTCTTCATGCTTTCGACCTGATCAGGCCAGCATCCCCATCGGGTTTTCCAGATGGTTCACGATGGCTTCCAGCAACTGCGCGCCAAGCGCGCCGTCGATGACGCGGTGATCCACCGACAGGGTCATCGACATGACGTTGCGGACGACGACCTCGCCATTTTCCACCACGGGGGTCTGGATGCCGGCGCCGACTGCCAGAATCGCGCCATGGGGCGGGTTGATGACCGCGTCGAAGTTCTCGATCCCGAACATGCCGAGGTTCGAGATCGCGAAGCTGCCGCCCTGGTATTCGTGGGGGGCGAGCTTCTTCGACTTGGCGCGGCTGGCCAGATCCTTCATCTCGGCCGACAGGGCCGACAGCGTCTTCTGCTGCGCGTCCTTCAGGACCGGGGTGAACAGCCCGCCTTCGATGGCGACGGCCACGGCCACGTCCGACGGCTTCAGCTTCAGGATCCGGTCGCCCGCCCAGACGGCGTTGGCGTCGGGCACCTGTTGCAGGGCAAGCGCGCAGGCCTTGATGATGAAGTCGTTGACCGACAGCTTCACGCCCCGCGATTCAAGCTGCTTGTTCAGCATGGCGCGGAACTTCATCAACTCGTCCAGCTTGGCCGAGCGGCGCAGGTAGAAATGCGGGATGGTCTGCTTGGCCTCGGACAGGCGCGCCGCGATGGTGCGGCGCATGCCGTCCAGCGGCACCTCTGACGTCTCGCGGTCCGCATACATCCTGAGGATCGCATCGGCCGAGGGGGCCTTGGGCGCCTGCGCGGCGGGTGCCGGGGCAGGCGTCGCAGCCGGTGCGGCAGCGGGCGCCGCCGCGGGCTTGGCTGCGCCCGGTTTTGCGCTTTCGACATCGGCCTTGACGATCCGGCCACGCGGGCCGGTGCCGGTGATGCCCGTCAGGTCGATGCCCTTTTCGGCCGCGATGCGGCGGGCAAGGGGCGAGGCGAAGACGCGGTTGCCTTGTTCAGCCTTGGCGGGCGCCGGTTGGGCCGATCCGGCATCGCCTGCAATCGGGGGGTTGATGGGGCTGCCATAGCTTTTTTCGGCGGCGGCCTTTTCCTCGGCTGCGGGTGCGGCCTTGGCAGGTGCCGGACTGGCGACCGCCGAGGCATCCTCGCCTTCCTCCAGCAGCACGGCGATGGGCGTGTTGACCTTCACGCCCTGCGAACCCTCGGCAATCAGGATCTTGCCGATCTTGCCTTCATCGACGGCCTCGAATTCCATCGTGGCCTTGTCCGTCTCGATCTCGGCGATGATGTCGCCGGATTTCACTTCGTCACCCTCTTTCACCAGCCATTTCGCAAGCGTCCCTTCCTCCATGGTGGGGGACAGCGCGGGCATCAGGATTTCTGTCGGCATAACGCGTTCCCCTTACCTGTAGGTGACTTTCTTCACCGCCTCGACGACTTCGGGGACGGTGATCAGGGCGTGCTTTTCAAGGTTGGCCGCATAGGGCATGGGCACGTCCTTGCCGGTGCAGTTGATCACGGGCGCATCCAGGTAATCGAAGGCGTTTTCCATGATATAGGCCGACAGGTGGTTGCCGATGGAGCCCACCGGGAAGCCTTCCTCGACCGTGACGCAGCGGTTGGTCTTCTTCACCGATCCGATGATGGTGCCATAGTCGATGGGGCGCAGGGTGCGCAGGTCGATCACCTCGGCCTCGATGCCATCGCCTGCCAGCTTGTCGGCGGCTTCCAGGGCGTGGGACATGCCGATGCCGAAGCTGATGATGGTCACGTCCTTGCCGGTGCGCGCGATGCGGGCCTTGCCGAAGGGGATGGTGAAATCCTCCAGATCCGGCACCTCGAAGGAGCGGCCATAGAGGATCTCGTTCTCCAGGAAGATGACCGGGTTCGGGTCGCGGATCGCCTGCTTCATCAGGCCCTTCGCATCGGCCGCCGAATAGGGCATCACCACCTTCAGGCCGGGGACCGAGGCATACCATGCCGCGTAATCCTGGCTGTGCTGGGCCGCCACGCGGGCGGCTGCGCCGTTCGGGCCGCGGAAGACGATGGGGCAGCCCATCTGGCCGCCCGACATGTACAGCGTCTTGGCGGCCGAGTTGATGATGTGGTCCATCGCCTGCATGGCGAAGTTGAAGGTCATGAACTCGACGATGGGGCGCAGCCCGCCAAGCGCGGCGCCGGTGCCGATGCCCGCGAAGCCGATCTCGCTGATCGGGGTGTCCACGACGCGGCGCGGGCCGAACTTGTCCAGAAGGCCCTGGCTGATCTTGTAGGCGCCCTGGTACTCGCCGACTTCCTCGCCCATCAGGAAGACGGTTTCGTCGCGTTCCATTTCCTCGGCCATGGCCTCGCGCAGGGCTTCCCGCACGGTCATGGTCTTCATCCTGGTGCCTTCCGGCCAGTCGGGGCTGCGGTCGGGTTCGGGGGTCTTGACCTGTTCCACGGCGGACTTGCCGGGCTGGCCCTGCTCGTTCGGGCCTTCGGCGGTCGAGGGCGCCTGCGCCTGCGCGGGCGTGCTTGCGGCCTTCACGTCATCGGCGGATTCGCCTTCCTCGACCAGGACGGCGATGGGCGTGTTGACCTTCACCCCTTGCGAGCCTTCGGACACGAGGATCTTGCCGAGGATACCCTCATCGACCGCCTCGAACTCCATCGTGGCCTTGTCGGTCTCGATCTCGGCGATGATGTCGCCGGATTTGACCGCGTCGCCTTCCTTCTTCAGCCATTTCGCCAGGGTGCCTTCCTCCATGGTCGGCGACAGGGCGGGCATCAGGATTTCGGTTGCCATAAATTCAGCCCTCCCTCAGGCGACTTCTTCGGCGCTGCCCTGGGGCAGGTCTTCGGCGTAAATGTCGGTCCACAATTCTTCCAGCGCCGGTTCCGGGCTTTCCTTGGCGAACTCGGCCGAATCGTTGACGATGTCCTTGATGTCCTTGTCGATGGCCTTCAGGTCATCCTCGCTGGCGTGGCTGCCCTGCAGCAGCAGTTCGCGGACATGCTCGATGGCGTCGCGTTCGTCGCGCATCTTCTGCACTTCCTCGCGCGTCCGATACTTGGCGGGGTCCGACATGGAGTGGCCGCGATAGCGATAGGTCATCACTTCCAGGATATAGGGGCCCTTGCCCGCGCGGCAGTGGGCCACGGCCTTCTCGCCCGCGGCCTTCACGGCCAGCACGTCCATGCCATCGACCTGCTCACCGGGGATGCCGAACGCCTCGCCACGACCGAACAGCGTGGTCGATTTCGTGGACCGCTTGACCGAGGTGCCCATGGCATACTGGTTGTTCTCGATCACGAAGATCACCGGCAGTTCCCACAGCACGGCCATGTTGTAGGTCTCGTAGACCTGACCCTGGTTGGCCGCGCCATCGCCGAAATAGGCGAAGGTCACATTGTCATTGCCCAGATACTTGTCGGCAAAGGCCAGGCCCGCGCCCAGCGGCACCTGTGCGGCGACGATGCCATGGCCGCCATAGAAGTGCTTTTCGCGGCTGAACATGTGCATGCTGCCGCCCTTGCCCTTGGAGTATCCCCCCTCGCGCCCGGTCAGTTCCGCCATCACCCCGCGCGCGGACATGCCGCAGGCCAGCATGTGGCCATGATCGCGATAGCTGGTGATGCGCTTGTCGCCTTCCTTGGTGGCCGCTTCCAGGCCCACAACGACGGCCTCCTGGCCGATATACAGGTGGCAGAAGCCGCCGATCAGGCCCATGCCGTAAAGCTGGCCTGCCTTTTCCTCGAAACGGCGGATCAGCAGCATGTCGCGGTAATATTGCAGCAATTCGTCCCGAGAGACGTTGGACAGTGTATCGGGGGATTGTGCCTCGGCTGCGGGGGCAGGCTTCCTGGCCATGCGGGGGGTCCTCCTCAAAGCGCGGTCAGAATAGTTCAGCGTTAAACTATCCGTAACCGATCAACCGGAAGGGCGCAATCCGCGAACGCGACGGGCGTCAGCGCAGGATCACCTCGTCCGCGCGGGTGAAGCCCAGGACCTTTCGCGCCTGTTCGTCCAGCAGGTCGAGGTCCAGATATTCGTCCGACATCCGGCGGGTCAGGTTCTGCATCTCCTGCACTTCGGATTTCAGCTTGTCCCGCTGGACGGACAGTTCGACGGTCTCGGACTCGATCTGGATGCGGCGAAGGATGCCGGACGGACCCTGCACGGCGGCGAAGGCGAAATAAAGGCCCAGGGCCACGGCAAGGGCCAGGAGGATGGTGGCGCTGAGGGAAAGACGCTGCGACATGGACGGGCCGTTCTGGATTGGTCGGGGGATCATGCCACAGGCACAAGGGCAGGGGAATCCCCCCGATCAGGCGTTCCGGCGGAAGATCGCCTCGATCCGCGCGGCTTCCTCGGCCAAGCCGAAAGGCGCGTTCAGCACCCACATGCCCGATCCCACCATGGAATGGCCGGGGCGGGCGGGGCGGAAGGCGACCTCTGACCGCAGGGCATCGGGATGGGCGACCATCAGCGCATCCAGCATCGGGCGGTGGCGGTCGTCGGTCAGGACTGGATACCACAGCGCGATGACGCCCACGTTCCATTTCCGCGCGATCAGCCCGACCTGGCGCGGGATTGCGGCGTAGTCCGCCTTCACCTCATAGCTCGGGTCCATCAGGATGATGCCCCGCCGGGGGGTCGGCGGGCAGACCGCCTGCGCCATCTGGAAGCCGTCCTGCCGGTGCAGCGTGGCAAAGCCCGCAACGGTGGACAGGACATCGTATTCCGCGGGATGCAGTTCGGCCAGATGGGCGGAATCGCCCCGGCGCAGGAAATGCGCGGCGATCAGCGGCGATCCGGGATAGGCCGAGGCCCCGTAGCTGCGGCGGACCTGCGCCAGGGCGGCAAGAAGCGGGTGATCGGGGGGCAGCCAACGCTCGGCCTCGGCCCGCTGGATGCCGGCGCGGGCCTCGCCCGTCTTGGCGGCCTCGGCCCCGTCCAGGGTGTAAAGCCCGCGTCCGGCATGGGTTTCCAGATAGGACAGCGGCTTGTCCTTGCGCGTCAGGTAATCCAGCGCGGCGGCCAGCAGGGCGTGCTTGTGCAGGTCGGCCAGATTTCCGGCGTGATAGGCGTGTTGATAGCTGAGCATGAACGGCCCTTAGCCCGCAGCCATCCCCGGCGAAAGACCTATGTCGCCTTGCGCAGTTCGGAATGGCTTTTCAGCACCCGGTCGCCGTCGTCCTGCTCGATCAAATAGGCGGGGTTCCCAGTGTCGGCGTCGCGCTTGACCTTGGTGCCCTTGATGGTTCGCTCGACCGGTTCGGTAAAGGACTCGGCGATCTTGCCGCTGCCGGTGCCCCTGCCCCAGTCCCATTCGACCTTCGCGCCCTTGCGGTATCTGTTCATGGCATTGCCCCCCGGATGACCCGCGACAACGCGGCCCGGGGGCGGCAGTTCCGGCAGGTCTGAAATGAAAAGCGGCGGCGCCCAGGGAGGAGGAGGGGGCGCCGCCGCGCAACGCTGGCCCAGGGAGGAGGGAGGGGCCGCGTATGGGGTGCGGCAAGGCCATGGGAGGAGGAAAGGCCGTTGCCGCCAACGAACGGACCATTGGGAGGAGGAGAGGTCCGTCGCATCAGGGTGCCGCAAATGAGGCGGCTATATGGGGTGCGGTTCAGCCAGGGAGGAGGAGAGGCTTCACCGCAGACGACCCTGCCCATGGGAGGAGGAGAGGGCGGGCCGTATTCTGGTGCCGCGGGATGGGGCGGCTATATTCGGTACGCGGCGACCCCCGAGGGAGGAGAAGGGGCCGCCGCCTGCGGCTGAAACCCTGGGGAGGAGAAAGGGTTCCAGCGCTGTTTGTGACGGCATCCTCATGGGAGGAGGAGAAAGGATGCCGTCAGGTCCGCCCCGGGGAGGAGGTGGGGCGGAAAGGTCAGTTCTTACTTGCCCCAGGCCGCTTCGCGGGCCAACCGGGCGATCATCGTGCGGTTGATGCCCAGATCCGCCAGGTCGCGGTTGGTCAGGGCATTCAGTTCACGCACCGTCTGGCGATAGATTGCGCGGCGGGCGCGGTTTTCCTGCATGCGCTGGATCGCAGCCATCAGACGGCCAGCGAAGCCAAGCGAGGCAGCGGCGTTGTGGGTTTGGGCGATAGCAGCCATGTCATGTTCCTTTTCAGCGTCTTTGTTCTTGCGGTTGCGCCCTGCCCGGATTGGCCCGGCGCCTTTCGATGAACACAAGATGGCCCGAATGCTGCGTCTGCACAATGGACGCTTTGGGAATGCTGCCATGCAGCAACCGCATGACTGGCGCGTCAAGCACCTCATATCGCCGTGATATTCATGACAGAATTGTTACGGTCAGAAGCAGTTAGCGGTCACGCTGCGCTGCAAAAATGGGCGCGGGGTGCATGTCCGGCGGCGTGATGCCGCAAATTGCGGCGGGTGGTTGATGCGGCGCGCGTCCTGAACCATGTTGGCGCCTGAGTTGCAAGAACAGGCCTGACATGTCCGTGAACCGTGAAGCTGCCCTAAGGGAAATCTCCGATATCCTTCTGCCGGACGGGAGGACCCTGGAAAAAGCCGATCTGGTCCGGGCCTTTTCGGTCGAGGGCGACACGATCAGATTCGTGCTGGAGGTCGCGGATGCCGCTGCCGCGCGCGCCCTCGCTCCGGTCGAGGCCGAGGCCCGGCGCCGGCTTGAGGGGATGCCGGGCGTGGCCCGGGTCCAGATCGTCATGACCGCCCCTGCGGGCAAGCCGAAGGGCGAGCCCGTGCGCAGTTCGGGCGCCGCGCCCTCGCTGCAGATCGGGCGGCATCCGACCGGCCAGGCGGGACCGCAGGCGATTCCGGGCGTCAGGAACATCATCGCCATCGGATCGGGCAAGGGCGGCGTCGGCAAGTCCACCGTGACCTCGAACCTTGCGGTCGCGCTTGCGCGCGCGGGCAGGCGGGTGGGTCTGCTGGACGCGGATATCTATGGCCCCTCGCAGCCGCGCATGATGGGGGTGTCGGGCCGCCCGGCCAGCCCCGACGGCCAGCACATCGAGCCGCTGCACGCCCATGGCGTCACCGTCATGTCGATCGGCCTGATGCTGAAGGAAGGCGAGGCGGTCGTCTGGCGGGGTCCCATGCTGATGGGCGCGATGCAGCAGATGCTGCAGCAGGTGAACTGGGGCGAACTGGACGTGCTGCTGATCGACCTGCCGCCCGGCACCGGCGACGTGCAGCTGAGCCTGTGCCAGAAGGCGGCGGTGACGGGCGCCATCATCGTCTCGACCCCGCAGGACGTGGCGCTGCTGGATGCCCGCCGCGCCATCGACATGTTCAACAAGCTGAAAACCCCCGTCCTCGGCCTGGTGGAGAACATGTCCACCTATGTCTGTCCCAATTGCGGGCACGAGGCGCATCTGTTCGGCCACGGCGGGGTAGCGGCTGAAGCCGCCCGGCTTGGCCTGCCGTTCCTGGGCGCGCTTCCGCTGGAACTGGAAGTGCGGCTTGCAGGCGATTCGGGTCTTCCGGTAGCCTTGTCCGAGGGTGCCACGGCGCAGGCTTACGCGCAGCTCGCAGGGCGTCTGATCGGGGACAGCGTGGCCTGATCGCGAAGCCTTTCGGGAATGGACGGGAATGCAGGGGTTTGGCGGCGTGTCGCGTCAGGGTTGTGCGTGCTCGCCTTTCCGTGAGGGTCCGTGAGCAATAAATCGGCAAACCCAGTTTTCTGTGGATAAGTCGCAACAGGTGGCACCCGCTCGCAAGGCCCGCTCCGACCGAAAAGGCCTTGGTTAACAAAAGTTAATCTCCTAGATTTGGTATGTTTTATGCGCTTGGAATCCCACCCATTGCGCCTTTTTCGATTCGGATCAGGAAGATGCCCCGTTTGCGGCATTCCGCCGTTCGCCCTTTAGCTTCGCCTCGGGGCGAAGAATACCGTTGCTTCCCATGAATTCCCATGCCACAACCAGATCACGAAGACGGGCAGCAAAGGGGCAACAAAGACCCCACAGGCGAGCAGGCTTTCATACAGGCATCCGTTTTCCAAATAAGCGTCCGCATGCGCGAGCAGCACCTCCCCCAGGTGGCGCGTGACAGGGCGAGACCCCAAAAAGGGGCCAGGACGGGGAACGAGGGCGGCGGATCGGGCAGTGGCAGCGGCCCGATCCGCCCTTTCTCTTTTGGGCGGGCGGAAGAGCGGCAGTGAGGCAGGCCAAGGGTGGCGCGGAAGTTCAGAGGCACTGAATCCGTCAAGGTCGATGGCAAGGGGCGCATGTCGGTCCCGGCCCGGCTGCGGCGCGTATTCGATGCCGGCGACCCGGGTTTCGCCACCGCCAATACCGGACGCACGCAGCTTGTGGCCGTCTACGGCCCCGACTGGTGGAACTGGATCGAGCTTTACACCATCGAGGCCATCGAGGAAATCGACGAGCAGATCGACAAGCTGACGCGCGGCAGCCCGCAGCGCCGCTGGCTGGAAATGCTGATGAACGGACAATCAACGGATCTGGAAATCGACAAGGAGGGCCGCCTGGTCCTGCCCCAGAAACTGCGCGAGAAACTGGGCCTAGCCGACGGAAGTGAAACGATCTTCGAATCGCGCGGCGACTATGTCCAGGTTTATCACCCCGATTCCCGGCCCAAGGATGTCGCGGCGCTGGAGGACTTCACCGCCCAGCACGGCCCCGAATTCGACCCGCGCTCGTTCCTCGACCAATTGGGCGAGGAGTAGACCATGGCCGAGTCGCATGTGCCTGTTCTTCTTGCCCCGCTGCTTCGCGCGGTCGCGCCCGTGTCCGGGGTCTGGCTGGACGGCACCTTCGGGGCAGGGGGCTATTCCCGCGGCCTGCTGGCGGCGGGGGCGGACAAGGTGATCGGCGTGGACCGCGATCCGCTGGTCTTCGACATGGCGGCAAGCTGGGCGGGCGAGTACGGCGACCGGCTGCGGCTGGTCGAGGGGACCTTCTCGGACCTTGATCAACTTGCAGGCGAATCACTGGACGGCGTCGTGCTGGATCTGGGCGTCAGTTCGATGCAGCTGGATCTGGCGGAACGCGGCTTTTCCTTCCTGCGCGACGGGCCGCTGGACATGCGGATGGAACAGGCAGGGCCCTCGGCCGCCGATCTGCTGAACACCGTCGAGGAATCGGTGATCGCCGATGTGCTCTATTATTATGGCGAGGAGCGCGCCGCCCGCCGCATCGCCCGCGCCATCGTCGCCGCCCGCCCGCTGACCCGCACGGCAGAGCTGGCCGAGGCCGTGGCATCGTGCCTGCCGCGCTCCAAGCCGGGGCAGAGCCACCCCGCCACGCGCAGCTTTCAGGCGATCCGCATCTGGGTGAACGACGAATTCCGCCAGCTGGTCGATGGCCTGTCCGCCGCCGAACGCGCCTTGAAGCCCGGCGGCAAGCTGGCCGTGGTCAGCTTCCATTCGCTGGAGGACCGGATCGTCAAGCGCTTCATGCAGGCGCGGTCGAACAGCGCGGGCGGCGGCAGCCGCTATGCGCCGGTGCAGGACACGGCGCCTGCGGCCTTCACCATGCCCTTCCGCCGCGCCATCGGCCCCGACCCGGACGAAGAGGCCGCCAATCCCCGCGCCCGGTCCGCGCTGCTGCGCGTGGCCGTTCGCACCGAGGCCCCCGCCGGAGGGGTCGATGCCGATGCCCTGGCCATGCCGCGTCTGCCGAAGGGGGGCCATTGATGCGTCCCTTGACCTATCTTGCCTGCGCGCTTCTGGTGATGGGCCTGGCCTTCTGGGCCTATCGCGAGAATTACCGCACCCAGGCAGCCATCGGCGAGATGAGCCAGGTCCAGCGGGAAATCGCGGCCCTGCGCGAGGACCTTGGCGTGCTGCGCGCCGAATGGGCCTATCTGAACCGCCCTGACCGGCTGCGCGAACTGGTGGATCTGAATTTTGACCGGCTGCAGCTGATCCCGCGCGAGGCGGGGCAGGTGATGGACCTGGGCCATATCGACTATCCCAAGCCCCCCGCGCCGCCGGAACCTGAACCCGAAGCCGCATCCGAAGCCCCCGGCAACGCCGCCCCGCAGGAGTGACCGTCATGATCCGCATTCCCTTGCGACCCCTGGCCCGGATCCTCCGCGCCCGAGAGCGTGGCGAGAATCCCGACGAGATCGAGGCCGAGAACCGCCGCCTGCGCCACGAGGCGATCCAGGACCAGGCCCGCCGCCGCGCTGAAAAGCGCCTGGCGCTGATGGCCAGCCTGTTCGTCCTGGGCTTCGGCGTGGTGGGCGTGCGCATGGGCGCGCTGGCCTCCAGCGACGCGATCGAGCCGCGCAGCGACGTGATGTCGGCGCAGATCGTCTCGCAGCGCGCGGATATCACCGACCGCAATGGCCGCGTGCTGGCAACCAACCTGCTGACGCATTCGCTTTACGCCCATCCCCACCAGATGGTCGATCCAGTGGGCGCGGCGCAGGGACTGGCGCGCATCTTCCCCGATCTGGATGAACAGAAGCTGCTGCGCGACTTCACCGGCAGCCGCAAGTTCATGTGGATCAAGCGCAAGATGAGCCCCGAGCAGATGCAGGCCGTCCACGACATCGGCGAGCCGGGGCTGCTGTTCGGCCCGCGCGAGATGCGCGTTTATCCCAACGGCCATATCGCCAGCCACATCCTCGGCGGGTCGGGCTTCGGCAACGAGGGCGTGGACAGCGCTGAGGTCCTAGGCGTCGCGGGCGTGGAAAAGGCCTTCGACGGCTGGCTGCGCGATCCCGCGAACGAAGGCGCGCCCTTGCAGCTGTCCATCGACCTGCCGGTGCAGGCGGCGATGGAGCAGGTTCTCGCCTCCGGCATGGAGGTGATGAACGCCAAGGGCGCCACCGGCATCCTGATGGAGATCAAGTCGGGCGAGATCCTGGCGATGGCCAGCCTGCCCGACTTCGATCCGAACGACCGCCCGCGTCCGCTGTTGAAGGGCGATCCGTCCGACAGTCCGCTGTTCAATCGCGCGGTCCAGGGGCAATATGAACTGGGTTCGACCTTCAAGATCTTCCCGGTCGCGCAGGCGCTGGATCTGCAGATCATCAACCCCAACAGCGGCATCAACACCACCACGCCGATGCGGATCGGCAAGTACCGGATCAACGACTTTTCCAACTATGGCCCGCAGTTGTCGGCCACCGATGTGATCGTTAAGTCCTCGAACGTGGGCACGGTCAGGATCGCGCAGATGATCGGCGTGGACAAGCAGAAGGACTTCCTGCAGAAGCTGGGCTTCTTCGACCCCCTGCCGATCGAGATGGTCGAGGCGCCGACCGGCAAGCCGCTGGTCCCGACCCGCTGGCCCGCCGTCACGGCCGCGACCGTGTCCTTTGGCCACGGCCTTGCCGCCAGCCCGCTGCATCTGGCCGCCGCCTATGCCACCGTGGCCAATGGCGGCAAAAAGGTGATGCCCACGCTGATCCATGGCCGCACCCGCCCCGAAGGCGAGCAGATCCTGTCCGAACGCGCCGCCGCCCGCGCGGTGGACATGCTGCGCCAGGTCGTCACGCGCGGCACCGCCCGGCAGGCCGAGGTCGAGGGATACGAGGTCGCGGGCAAGACCGGGACCGCCGACAAGCCGCGCCCCTCGGGTGGCTATTACGACAACAAGGTGGTCGCGAACTTCGCCTCGGTCTTTCCGGCAAGCGCACCGAAATATGTGCTGATCCTGGCGCTTGACGAACCTTCCGTCACGGGGCCGGGCGGCGAGACACGCACCGCCGGAACCACCGCTGCGCCGGTCGCGGGCGCGATGATCCGCCGCCTGGCGCCGCTGGTCGGGCTGGAGCCCGTGACCGACGAAAAGCTGCCGGTCATCGCGCCGCGCTTCGAGCCCCGTGTTGAATCGCAACCGGGCGATGAGCTAAAGGTCGTCGCAAATCAATGACGGGTAGGACTGTGGGGCAAGGCACGAAAACGCTGTCGCAGCTGGGGCTGCGGGCAAGGGACGGGCGCGACCCGGCCATCACCGGTTTGTCGCTGGACAGCCGCACCGTGAAGCCCGGCCATCTGTTCGCCGCCCTGCCCGGATCTGCGGTGCATGGCGCCGAATTCATCCCCTATGCCCTGCGGATGGAGGCGGGCGCCGTTCTGACCGACCGCGCCGGGGCCGAGATGGCGGCCTCTGCCCTGTCCGGCTGGAACGGTGCCGTCGTCGTGGCCGAGGATGCGCGCGCCGCCCTGGCCGGTGCTGCCGCCCTGTGGTTCGAATTGCAGCCCGAACATGTGGTGGCCGTCACCGGAACCTCGGGCAAGACCAGCGTCGCCAGCTTCACCCGCCAGATCTGGCAGCATCTGGGCCACAAGGCGATCAGCCTGGGCACCATGGGCGTGCAGGGCGACTACGAGGCGAAGCTGGCCCATACCACGCCCGATCCCCTGACGCTGCACCGGATCCTGGCCGAGGCTGCCGAGGCGGGCGTCACCCATGCCGCGATGGAGGCATCCAGCCACGGTCTGGACCAGCGCCGCCTGGACGGCGTGCGGGTCGAGGCCGGGGCCTTTACCAATTTCAGCCAGGACCACCTGGACTACCACGCGGGCTTTGACGAATATTTCGCGGCCAAGGCGCTGCTGTTCAATCATATCCTGGAGGATGGGGCCTCGGCCGTCATCAACATCGACAGCGATCGCGGGCGGCAGATGCTGGACATCGCCACGGATCGCGGGTTGGCCGTCACGACCGTCGGCACCGGCGAAAACGCGATGCTGCGCATTTTGGGCCAGCGCTATGACGCGACCGGCCAGGACCTGCGTTTCTCGCTGATGGGCCAGCCGCATCTGGTCCGCTTGCCGCTGATCGGGGGCTTCCAGGCCGAAAACGTGCTGGCGGCGGCAGGGCTGGTGCTTGCATCGGGGGATGCGGCAGAGGCAACGCTGCGCGCCCTGCCTGAACTGCATACGGTGCGGGGGCGGATGCAGCTTGTCGCGCAGCGGGAAAACGGCGCCACGGTCTTTGTCGATTACGCCCACAAGCCGGGTGCGGTCGTCGCCGCCCTGCAATCGCTGCGCCCGCATGTCATGGGCCGCATCGTCTGCGTAATCGGCGCGGGCGGCGACCGCGACCGGGGCAAGCGCCCCCTGATGGGCGAGGCCGCGCGCCAGTTCGCCGATGTGGTGATCGTCACCGACGACAACCCCCGGAACGAGGATCCCGCCGCCATCCGCGCCGCCGTCATGGAGGGCGCCGGCCCCGACGCGACCGAGGTCGCCGACCGGGCCGAGGCGATCCTGCGCGGCGTCGATGCGCTGCTGCCGGGCGATGCGCTGCTGATCTGCGGCAAGGGACACGAAACCGGCCAGATCATCGGCAACGATGTCTATCCCTTCGACGATGCCGAACAGGCATCTGTCGCGGTCGCAGCACTGGACGGCAAGATATGAGCCTTTGGACAGCCGAGGAAGCCGCCGCCGCAACAGGCGGGCGGGTTCAGGGGAATTGGGTGGCGGCGGGCGTGTCCATCGACACCCGCACGATCCAGCCGGGCGACCTGTTCGTGGCGCTGAAGGACCTGCGCGACGGGCACGACTTCGTGGGCCAGGCGCTGGACAAGGGCGCTTGCGCCGCGCTGGTCAGCCGGATCCCTGACGGCGTCGATGCCGCTGCGCCGCTGCTGGTCGTGCCGGACGTGCTGGCCGCGCTGGAGGCCCTGGGTCGCGCCGGGCGCCAGCGCATGACGGGCAAGGTCATCGCCATCACCGGTTCGGTCGGCAAGACCTCGACCAAGGACATGGCGCGGGCGGCGCTGGCGGGGCAGGGCCGCATCCATGCGGCCGAGGCCAGCTACAACAACCATTGGGGCGTGCCGCTGACGCTGGCGCGGATGCCGCGCGACACCGACTTTGCCATCATCGAGATCGGCATGAACCACCCGGGCGAGATCGCGCCCTTGTCGCGCCTGGCCCGCCCCCATGTCGCGATGATCACGACCGTTGCAGCCGCCCATCTGGAAGCCTTCGGCGCCATTGAGGGGATCGCCCGCGAGAAGGGGTCGATCTTCCAGGGGCTGGAGCCCATCGGCCACGCCATCCTCCCCGAGGATCTAGCGGTCACGCAGATCCTGCGTGACTGCGCGGATGACGCCGGTGCCCTGGTCATGGGCTTCGGGAGCGACGGACAGGCCAGGCTGGTGCAGGCCAGGCCGGACGACGGAGCCTTGAGGTGCCACGCGCGGATCGGCGGCGAAACCGTTGACTTCACCCTGCACACCACCGGCATGCATTTCGCGATGAACGCCGTCGGCGTTCTGGCCGCGCTGGCCGCCGCCGGGGCGGATGTGAAGGAAGCGGGCAAGCGCCTTGGCGACTGGCTGCCGCCCAAGGGGCGCGGCGCGGTCGAGGATCTGGCGGGCCTGCGCCTGATCGACGATGCCTACAACGCCAACCCGACCTCGTTGTCGGCGGGGCTTGCCACGCTGGCCGGGCTGCAGGGCGGACGCCGCGTGGCGATCCTGGGCGACATGCTGGAACTGGGCGAGGACGAGATCGCCATGCATCGCGGGATGGCCGACGACCCGGCCATGTCGCAGGTGGATCTGGTCCACAGCGCCGGTCCGCGGATGCGCCATCTGCACGATGCGCTTCCCTCGGCCAAGCGCGGGATCTGGGCCGAAACGGCGGCGGAACTCGCCGGGCGGGTGGCGGATCTGGTCGCCCCCGGCGACATCGTGCTGGTCAAGGGCTCGAAGTCCTCGAAAATCTCGACCGTTGTTGACGCCCTGCGGAAATCGTCGCAAACGCCCGCATCTGAAACGAAAGATTGAACGATGCTTTATTGGCTGAGCGGCCTTTCCGAAGGGGGCGACCTCTTCAACCTGTTCCGCTATATCACCTTCCGCGCGGGCGCGGCCTTCTTCACGGCGCTGATCTTCGGCTTCATCTTCGGCCGTCCGTTGATCAACTATCTTCGCCGGGTGCAGAAGAAGGGCCAGCCCATCCGCGACGACGGCCCCGAGGGCCATTTCGTCAAGGCGGGCACCCCCACGATGGGCGGCATCCTGATCCTGTCGGCGCTGTTCTTCTCGACCCTGCTCTGGGCGCGGCTGGACAACGCCTATGTCTGGATCGTGCTGCTGGTCACGGCGGGCTATGCCGCGATCGGCTTTGCCGACGACTATGCCAAGGTCAGCAAGCAGAACACCAAGGGCGTGTCGGGCCGCAAGCGCATGGCGATGGGACTGGCGCTGGCCCTTGTCGCCTCGGCCTGGGCAATGTGGCTGCATCCGGACGACCTGTCGGGACAACTGGCGCTGCCGGTTCTCAAGGACGCGCTGCTGAACCTGTCGCTGGCATTCATTCCCTTCGGGATGCTGGTGATCGTCGGATCGGCCAATGCGGTGAACCTGACGGACGGTCTGGACGGGCTGGCGATCATGCCGGTGATGATCGCGGCGGGCACCCTGGGGGTCATCGCCTATACCGTAGGCCGCGTGGACTTCACCGACTACCTGGGCGTCCACCACGTCCCCGGAACGGGCGAAATCCTGATCTTCGTTTCCGCCCTGATCGGCGGAGGACTGGGCTTCCTGTGGTATAACGCGCCCCCTGCGGCGGTCTTCATGGGCGACACCGGGTCGCTGGCGCTTGGCGGCGCGCTTGGCGCCATTGCCGTCGTCACCAAGCACGAGATCGTCCTGGCCGTCGTGGGCGGGCTGTTCGTGGTCGAGGCGCTGTCGGTCATCATCCAGGTCGCCTATTTCAAGCGCACGGGCCGCCGCGTCTTCCTGATGGCCCCGATCCACCACCACTTCGAAAAGAAGGGCTGGGCCGAACCGCAGATCGTCATCCGCTTCTGGATCATCTCGCTGATCCTGGCGCTGATCGGGCTGGCGACGCTGAAGTTGAGGTGAGATGATCGACGAATCTTTTGAGGCGATCGGAAGAAATTTTGCTGTTGCGCTAGCATTAGAAGCAGCTTTCGTCTTAGCACTCTCAAGCTTCATAGGTGATTGGGAGCTTAATGATCCGTTCCTCCGCTACTTCGGCAGCTTTGGTTTGATCGGTTTCGGCATCCTAGGCATCGCACTTCATTATAAGGCGACTTACCGTCTCGCAGATTACACGGCTAAGGTGCTTATGGAGATGTTTCCGGGTCCGATCGGAAAGTTGATAGCATCCTTTGGATATGCCGGGGGTTTCGCCTGCTCCGTCGCTATCGGATTTGCCTTGGCGTCCCATCTTGCAAGAGAATTCCCATGATCCCCGTCCAAGGCGTCGAAGGCCAAACCATTGCAGTCCTGGGCCTCGGCCGTTCCGGCAAGGCGACCGCCGCCGCCCTGGCGGCGGGCGGCGCGAATGTCATCGCCTGGGATGACGGCAATGACACCCGAGAGGCGGCCGCCGCCGATGGCCTGACCATCACCGACCTGACCCGCGACGATGCCTGGCAGGGGGTTGCCGCGCTGATCACCAGCCCCGGCATCCCGCATCTTTATCCGAAGCCGCATCCCGTGATCGCCAAGGCCTATGCGCTTGGCGTCCCGGTGGACAACGACATCGGCCTGTTCTTCCGCAGCTATGCGACCGCCGACTGGGAGGGCTTCGACCGCGCGCCCCGCGTGATCGCCGTCACCGGGTCGAATGGCAAATCCACCACGACCGCGCTGATCCATCACATCCTGAAGGAAGCCGGTCGTCCGACCCAGATGGGCGGCAATATCGGCACGGGCGTGTTGTCGCTGGAGCCCGCCGAGGATGGCGAGGTCGTGGTGCTGGAGCTGTCCAGCTACCAGACGGAACTTGCCCGCGCGCTGACGCCCGATGTCGCGGTCTTCACCAACCTTTCGCCCGACCACCTGGATCGCCACGGTGGCCACGGCGGCTATTTCGCCGCCAAACGCAGGCTTTTCGCCGAAGGCGGGCCGGATCGCGCGGTGATCGGGGTGGATGAGATCGAGGGCCTGTATCTGGCGGACCAGCTGTCGATGGGACCGGCCGATGACCGGGTGATCCGCGTGTCCTCGGGCCAGAGGCTGGAAGGAACGGCCTGGTCGGTCTTTGCGCGCAAGGGGCACCTTGCGGAATACCGCAAGGGACGGCAGGCAGCCTCCATCGACCTGCGCGCGGTGACAGGCCTGCCGGGCGCCCATAACCACCAGAACGCCTGCGCGGCTTATGCCGCCTGTCGCGCGGTGGGACTTGCCCCCCGTGAGATCGAGGCCGCGTTCCGCAGCTTCGCCGGCCTTCCGCATCGCAGCCAGACCGTGGCCGAAATCGGCGGCGTCCGCTACGTCAACGATTCGAAGGCCACCAACGTCGATGCCGCCGCCAAGGCGCTGCAAGCCTTCGACCGGATCCGCTGGATCGCCGGGGGGCTTGGCAAGGAAGGCGGCATCGGCGCCTTGGCACCCTGCCTGGGCCGTGTCACCAAGGCCTATCTGATCGGTCATTCAGCCCGCGATTTCGCGCTGGAGATCGGCCACACCCCCTACGAGATTGCCGAAACGATGGAAGCCGCCGTCGCCCATGCCGCCTCCGAAGCCGAGCCGGGCGAAACCGTGCTTCTGGCGCCTGCGGCGGCAAGCTTCGATCAGTACCCGAACTTCGAGAAGCGCGGCGAGCATTTCACCGCCCTGGTCAGGGCGCTGGAAACGCGCTGATCAGGTCCAGGCGGGCCGGCGCTTTTCAAGAAAGGCGGCCATTCCCTCGGCCGTGTCGGGCAGCAGGATGTTCCGGCACATGGCCTCGCCCGCGCTGGCATAGGCATCGGCCAGACCAAGCCGCAATTGGTCGTGGAAGGCGCGCTTGCCCAGCCGGATCGCAGCGGGCAGCTTGGCTGCGATGGTGGCGGCCAACTGCATGGTCGTATCGGTCAGCGCCTCGGGTGTGGCGATGCGATTGACCAGGCCCAGTTCCAGCGCGCGGGCGGCATCGATGAACTCTCCGGTCACCAGCATCTCGAACGCGGCCTTTGGCGGAATGGCGCGGGTCAGGGCCACCATGGGGGTTGAACAGAACAGCCCGATGTTCACCCCGTTGACGCCGAAGCGCGCGCTGTCCGAGGCGACCGCCATGTCGCAGGACGCGACAAGCTGGCAGCCCGCCGCGGTGGCGACGCCCTGGACCTCGGCAATGACGGGCTGGGGCAGGGCGGGAATCATTTGCATCATCCGGGCGCAGCTGTCGAACAGCTCGGGAAATGCCGCACGCCCCTCATCCCCGTCCCCGCGCAATACCTGCATCTGCTTCAGGTCATGGCCCGCGCAGAACGCCTTGCCGGTCGCCGCGATCACCACCACGCGGATATGGTCGTCGCCGCCGATCCGTTCCAGTTCATCCGTCAGCGCGGCGATCATCTCGACGGACAGGGCGTTGTAGTTGCCGGGGCTGTTCAGCACCAGCCGCGCGATATGGTCGCCATCCTCCCTCAGCACCAGGTCCGCCATCTTGATCTCCTCCTCGGTTTGCCGGAAGCCTATGCCCGGGCGGGGCAGGGGGAAAGCATGGATATCGTCATGGACGCGCAGGCGCTGAACGCGTTTCTGGCCAGGGACTTCCCGCAGGTCGCGGATGCCTGCAGCATCCAGGCGGTGCTGCCGGACAGGCTGGTCGCCCGGTGGCGGGTGGACGACCGGCACCTGAGGCCCGGCGGAACGGTCGGCGGCCCCTCGATCTTCGCGCTGGCCGATGTAGCGATCTATTGCGCGATCCTGTCGCGGATCGGGCCCGTGGCGCTGGCGGTGACGACGAATGCCTCGGTCGATTTCATGCGCAAGCCTGCGGCAGGGCGCGACCTGCTGGCCGAATGCCGGATCCTCAAGCTGGGGCGCAGCCTTGCCGTGGCCGAGGCGCTGGTCTTTTCGGACGGGATGGCGGATCCGGTCGCGCGCTGCTCGATGACCTATTCGATTCCACCAAAAACACCGCAAAACAGCGCATTGTGATGTGGTATAAAGTTACCTATTTCGCAAGTAACTGATTACATTCGGAATACTTGCTTACGTCGCGCTTGACGGATTGCCTTTGATCGCGGATATACCGCCATCTCGAATTTCACGACCCTGAAGGGACGAAAGATGAAAACCTATACCGCGAAACCGGCGGAGATCGAGAAGAAGTGGATCCTGATCGACGCCGAGGGCGTCGTTCTGGGCCGCCTCGCCACGATCGTCGCCAATCGCCTGCGCGGCAAGCACAAGCCGACCTTCACCCCGCACATGGACATGGGCGACAACGTCATCATCATCAACGCCGACAAGGTGCAGATGACCGGCAACAAGCGGGATGACAAGAAATACTACTGGCACACCGGCCACCCGGGCGGCATCAAGCACCGCACGGCCCGCCAGGTGCTGGAAGGCGCCCATCCCGAGCGTGTGGTGATCAAGGCCGTCGAGCGCATGATCAGCCGCAACAAGCTGGGCAAGCAGCAGATGACCCACCTGCGCGTCTATGCCGGTGCCGAGCACCCGCACGAAGCGCAGCAGCCCGAAGTTCTGGACGTCAAGGTCCTGAACGCCAAGAACACCCGGAGCGCGTGATTATGGCCGAAGACATCAAGAGCCTCGACGATCTGAAATCCGTCGTGTCGGGCAGTGCCGCCGCAGTGGCCGAAGCCCCCCGCCGCGAGGCGCAGCGCGACAGCCAGGGCCGTTCCTATGCGACCGGCAAGCGCAAGGACGCTGTTGCCCGCGTGTGGGTGAAGGCCGGTTCCGGCAAGTTCCTGATTCGCAACAACAAGGGCGAATATGTGGACTACACCCAGTATTTCGCCCGCCCTGTCTTGCAGATGATCCTGCGCCAGCCCTTCGAGGTTGCCGGCGTTGCCGGCCAGTACGATGTCATGGCAACGGTGAGTGGCGGTGGCCTGTCAGGCCAGGCTGGCGCTGTGAAGCACGGCATCAGCCAGGCTCTTCAGCTGCACGAGCCCTCCTTGCGGGCCGCGCTGAAGGCGGCGGGCTTTCTGACCCGCGACTCGCGCGTTGTGGAGCGGAAGAAATACGGCAAGGCGAAGGCCCGCCGCAGCTTCCAGTTCTCGAAGCGCTGATTTCAGCAAGGCATTGTCCGGAAGGCGCGACCCGCAAGGGCCGCGCCTTTTTCGTTTCCGGACTGCTGTCGAATCGTCATCGCCTTGTCGTCAAGCGCAGGCAGTCTGCCGAAAAGGCGGGCAGGTCCGCGATTCTGCATCGCGTGACTCGATCCGGCCGTTCAGGATCGGCCCGGAATCGTCCAGGCTGGGGCCGTGGGTTCGCAGGCGAGGCCCTGGGCGCGCCCGGGGCGGGGCGCCTTTGTGCGCGGAAGTTTCGCAGCCATGCCAAGGGGTTGCGGAAAACTTTGCCACCTGCCGGAATTTTCCTCTTGCGCCCTTCGTCTGCGCTTCGTAAATACCGCTTCACCGAACGGCGGGGACGCTGGACGGGACGGAACGGCCGGCCTTTGGGTTCGGGGTTCTGACGGACATTCGGGAACGGAGCGGCTGGGTTAGCGCTGAGAGATTGGCGCCTCGGTTGTTTTTGTTTCCTTGCTTTTTGACATTGCTGGATATCTGAAGGGATATGTGGGCGGTTTGGTCGTTTATTTCGACTGGG
>NZ_JAPTYD010000129.1 GCF_026913015.1 Paracoccus benzoatiresistens | reverse complement strand
GTATGCGACGTCTACGTCCCATTGCCTTTTGGCTTGCGCGGGGCGGTTGCCCAGGTTGCGCAGGTATTTACGAGCTCGTCAGGGAGTCCCGAACGAGCTCATTCTGAGGTGGTGTTTCGCTGTGCATAAGCCCATGGCATCAGGTCATCGATGTCTTTTTTCAGGTGGCCATTGGCCAGCTTGGTGAAGAGGTCGGTGAGATAAGCGCAGGGGTCGATGCCGTTCATTTTGCAACTGCCGATCAGGCTGGCGTAGCTGGCCCAATTCGCACCGCCCTCGTCATGTCCGGCGAATAACGCATTGCGGCGGTTCAGGGCCGGACTCCGGATCGCATTTTCGACCAGGTTGGAGTCGATGTCGACCTGGCCGTCCTCGAGGAATAGCCGGAAGCCCTCCTGACGCCTCAGCATATAGGCCATGGCCGCGCCGAGGTCGGACTTGCGCGAGACGCGCGCGGCCTGAGCCGTCAGCCAGGTGAAGAACTCGTCGACCAGGGGCCGGGACAGGCTTTGACGAATGTCCCGCCGGTGCTCGGGATCGGATCCCCGAATGCTGTCTTCGATCTTGTAGAGCGCGGCGATGCGCAGCAGCGCCTCATCGACGATGGGCGATCCCTTCTTGGGAATGGCCTTGATCAGCTTCCTGCGCCCGTGTGCCCAGCAGAATGCCAGCCGCAACGGATCGCCACCCTCGCGTTTCGGTGTCGCCAGATGGGTATAGGCGCCATAAGCATCGATCTGGATCGTGCCATTGAACCCGGCCAGGATCTCGGCGGCATACTCGCCCTTTCTGCCCGGTCGGTAGTGGAACACCACGCCCGGCGGGGCGGTGCCTTTCCAGCCCCGATCGTCGCGCAGCACCGCCCAGAGATAGCCGGTCTTGGTCTTGCCCCGGCCGGGATCCAGCACCGGGGCGGTGGTCTCATCGACATAAAGCCGGGTGCTGTCCGACAAGAGACGCTTGGCCATATGGTCGACGACAGGGGCAATCAAGGCGCCGGTTCGGCCCATCCAGTCGGCAAGGGTCGAGCGTTCGATCGGCACGCCGTGCCGCGCCATCACCACAGCCTGGCGATGGAGCGGCATGTGCTCGGAATATTTGGCGACCGCGATCTGCGCCAGCAGAGCTTCGGTCGGCCAGCTTGCTTCCAGCAGATGTGCCGGAGCCTTGGCCTGCACCACGCCCGTGCGCCCCTTGGGGCAAGCATATTTTGGGCGCACGGTGACAATGACCTGATAACGCGCCGGGATGTAATCCAGCCGCCTTGCCCGATCCTCGCCGATCCGGACCATATCGCCGCAGCCACAGGGGCAAGTGATGTCGGCAGGCTCGATCACCCGTTCAATCTGCGGCAGGTTGTCCGGCAGTTCCCGTGCCTTGCGAGGGCGGCGCGGGGCCGGCTGTTCGGGGTTGGCGGCGGCAATCTTCTCCTCCACCAGGGTGATCTGCTCCTGGGTTTCCGCGATTGCGGCCTCCAGATCCTCCAGCGCGAGCTCCAGTTGCGCAGGGTCCAGCTTCTCTGATTTCGGTCCGAACTTCGTCCGCCGATAGTCCTGAACCTGCCCCTCCAGCTTCGCGATCAGAGCCTGCAATTCGGTGATGAAGACATCCTTCTCGGCCCCCACCGCCTGCTCGTGCTGGCGTGCCGCACGCTCGACCGTCAGCTCGGACTGCATCGCCGCAAAGGCCTTCACCACCTCGGGCGGGAGGTCAGGAAACCGGCTGAGATCAAAGGGTTGAGACATGCCGCTGTCTACCGGTTTTGCTGGGGAAAGCCCAGCAAAAACAATGCCAAAAGCAGCGCCTCGGGTCATCCTGCCGCAGACGGCGGCAGCACCTTCGGCGTGTTCATCCCGAGCCACGCTGCGCCTTCGAACAGGGCTTCATACTGGGCACGAGACAGCCGCATCACCCCATCCCGAACCTTGGGCCAGCAGAATTTCGAGGCCTCGAGAACCTTGTAGGTCAGGACCAGGCCTGTTCCATCCCATACCAAAATTTTCAACCTGTCACCGCGCTTGGATCGAAACACCACCGTCACGCCGGAATAGGGATCCAGCCCCAACTCGGTCTGTACCATCAACGCCAAGGCATTATGCCCACAACGGAAATCCACCGGGCGTGTCGCGATGAGGATCGGCAAGCGCTGGCCCGCGACAATCATACCGCACCGCGCAGAAAAAGGATCAAAGCGGCCGCACGATCCACAGCGACATCATCCGGAATGCGCAACACCACATCCTGCCCGATCTCGACGCTCATGACGCGAGACACGGCCTTGCTCCGCCTCGGGCGCGTCACCGGCGCGGTCGCATCCTCTGCAACCGTCAGAGGAACGAAGGCCGGCTCGCGGACCGGGACTGTCGTCAGCGAAAGCCCCGCCACCATCTCGGCCGGCAGAGCCAGAACCCCCTGGCGGGCCAGCCGTCGCCAATCCGAAAGGTGATGCGCCGCAAGCCCATATCGGCGCGCCACATCCACCACCCGCGAGCCAGGCGCAAAGCTCTCCACAACAATCCGGGCCTTCACATCATCAGGCCATCGGCGGTTCCCCCGCCGAGGATCAACCACCTCACATCGCCCGGCAAAACCTTCCAAGTCATCTGCCATGTCGCCGCTCCATCTGTTTCGGCGAACTTCTGGCAAACGCACCCAAGACCAGAAATACTCAAATTCAATGGGTCAGAGACGGCGTTTAC
>NZ_JAPTYD010000128.1 GCF_026913015.1 Paracoccus benzoatiresistens | reverse complement strand
TTTATCGCCGTCATGGGCGCCTCGAACATGACCTACGCCGAGGCCACCTGGAGCCAGGCGCTGCCGGATTGGATCGGCGCTCATACCCGCGCCTTTGCTGCATTTGGCGCGGTGCCGGCGCTGGTGGTCTCCGACAACCTGAAGTCCGGCGTGATCCGGGCCTGCTTCTACGAGCCCGAGATCAACCGCAGCTATGCGGAGATGGCGGCGCACTACGGGACGGCCATCCTTCCGGCGCGGCCCTACAAACCGCGCGACAAGGAGCAGACATCACGATGCACCTTGTTGGAGTGGTTGAGCGACAATGAGTTTGGGTTGGCGGCCACCATAGCGACTGCCGACGCCTTTTTCGAGTCTGACGTTGCCTGGCGGTTCGTACAAGTATCGATGATTGGTGGCGTATCGATGGCGCGTGAGAATGCCCTTTCGCCCGAGTTGGTGAATGGTCGAAACGCACACGCCGAGCTGTTGGGCTACTTCCTTCCCGGTGAGCATGCCACTCTCGCGCAGCCGTTCATACCGGCTCTTCAAAGCATAGGTGCGGCGCACGAGCATGACCTTCTTCAGCGTGAAGGGTTCGCCGCGCCAGTTGCGATGCCCGAGTTCGTTGAGACGAGCGGCGATCTGCCGGTCGTTGGCGGTCTCCAGAAGCTCGTTAATCAACGCCACGACCTGTGCCGGCGTCTTGCGTATCACTGACATAGGCCGGGGTCTGGTCACCGACAGGCTCTGCGTGCGCCCGCCGCGCCAACGGATATGGATGTTGACCTCATTGTCGACGATCAGCGTCACGTCTTCGATGAGAAGACCAAGCATGCGCTTGCGTTCGACGGCACCTGTGCGCTCGTCGTTCCAGATGCGCGGGAAATCTGCGGCCAACGCCCTGATGCGCTGCTGCGCTGGCTCGTCCAGTAACGAGCGGTCGGCCTCGTTCTGGCGTTCGTGCTCGCGCTGGAGCGCATCGAGGTCTCGCAGTCGTGCGTTCCAATCGGCTTCCAGCGCGTCGGCGACGAGGCGGTTGTCCGGATCGACCTTCAGGTAGCGCCGGCGGGCAAGCTCAGCCTCATAGCGGGCGCGTTGCAGCTGCGTGCTGCGCAGCGCTGCAGCTTGCTCCACCCGGCTGACAATCTCCTGCTGCACGGCAAGCGCGACATCGATCGCCGCCGGTGCCATCGCCTCCAGCAGCAGCGCGCTCACCGCCTCGTCAACCGGTGTGCCGCGCACCCACTGGCAGTTCTTGCCGGCGTGCCGCACGACGGCTTCGTTGCAGACATAGTAGGGACGCAGCCGTCCCTCGAACGGCTCGTAATGCACCCGCATGCGTGCACCGCAGCGGCCGCACAGCAGCCGCCCCTGCAACAAACCATTGCCCTGACGGGGCATGCGACCGCGCAGGCCGGGTGAAAAGCCGGTCGCGTTCTGTGCCAGGGCTGTCTGATTGCGCTCGTACTCGGCCCAGGGAATGTAGCCTTCGTGGGCCTCGGGGATCAGGACCTGCCAGTCGGATCTCGCCACGCGCAGTTGCACGGGCTTAAGCTTGGCATTGTAGGTGGTGCGTGTGCGTCCATAAGCGAAGGCGCCGGCATAACGCGGATTGTGCAGGATCTGGAGCACGCGGGAATGGTCGATCTTGTTCCACAGGACGTCGCCCTTGCCGATGCCGCGACGGATACGCCGGGGAAAGAGGATCTTCTCGCCCCGCAGGCGGCGCACGACGGCGCAGGCCGAGCCGGTCTCGCGGAAAGTATCGAACAGGAGCCGCACGGTGTCCTGGATCTGCCGGTCGGGATCGAGCACGACCCGCAGGTCAGGGGTGTAGATCAACCCGATCGGCAGCGGCATCTCGAGTTCGCCGCGGCGCGCCTTGTTGAGGATCCCGCCTTGCAGCCGCGACTTCAGGATGTGCAGTTCGGCCTCACTCATCGTTCCCTTCAAACCCAGCAGAAGCCTGTCGTTGAAGCTGGCCGGATCGTAGACACCGTCTTCGTCCATGATCAGCGTGCGTGACAGCGCCGCCAATTCGATGAGCCGGTGCCAGTCGGCATTGTTGCGGGCCAGGCGCGACACTTCCAGCCCCAGCACGATCCCCGCATGTCCCATCGCGACTTCGGTCACCAGGTGCTGGAAGCCGTCGCGATCCTGCGCCTGCGCTCCGGAACGGCCAAGGTCGCTATCGATGACGTGGACACGTTCGACCGGCCACCCTAGCGCCACGGCGCGATCGCGCAAGGCGTATTGCCGTTTGGTGCTCTCGGTGTTCTCGAACACCTGGCGAAGAGAGGACTGGCGCACGTAAAGGAAAGCGTCACGGCGCAAATGGTCGGTGTCGACCTTCATGGCGGTGTCAGTAGACATGGTTCCCTCGCATCTCTGCCGCCAGCACCATGTTGGCGAGCATGTGAACGAACTGGCGATCTTGAGCGACAGCCCGGGACATGGGCGCGGGTTCCGGTCGCCGTTGCGTCGGCTGAGAAGGCTGGGGATCCGCGATCAGCACTGCCAACCCCTGCCAAAGGCCATGGAAAACGATGGCGCCCATATCCTTGGCGCAGGCCCTGCCGCACAGGACCGCGGCGCGCAGGGCCTCATAAAGGTCGTTGCTGCGGTTCGGAAGCGTCGGGGGAAGGGCATGGGCCTCACCCTTTTTTTTTGGGGATGTCCGCATATCGTGTTGGTCTCTCAGGACGCCTGAATGACGTCAGCCGGTTGAAGTCCCGC
>NZ_JAPTYD010000127.1 GCF_026913015.1 Paracoccus benzoatiresistens | reverse complement strand
GCTGAGAATTGACGGCGCGTGAACACCGCCATGATATGCCGCCCCTCAGGGCATCACCAACTTTCGCTCATTACTCCTGCAGAGCTGCATGCGATCTCTTCCCGGTCTTTCTGCCGGGTCGCTCCTATCGGATGACCTTTGCAAGAGAGGAGTTTCTTCCATGAGTGCATCAAAGACACTTTTCCGGGCCACGCGCTCGGAAACCCGCGCCGATGTCACCGATCGCGCTGCCCGTGAGATCATCGATGCCGAGGCCGCTGCACGCAACCAGCGGATCGCCCGGCTCAGATCGCTTCGTCTGCAGAGCGAAGCTGCTGCGCGCGACGTGTCGAAAACGAAGCCAGCTCGAAAGTCACGCAAGAAGGCAGGCTGAAGTCCGACTGCCGGGAGCAGGCAACGGGTGCCGTGGCCGGTCTAGTGCTGCCATGGCCGTCAGCAGGATAGGCTTGAAACGGCCATCATCGATCGGTGTTCGTGCTCTGCCACCAAGAATCGAGAGCGTCGTCAAGGACACGCGGGATCGTTTGCTTCTGGGCATTGCCGGTCTTCTGCATCCAGACGAGCCTGTTTTCCGTTTGCCAGGGAGCAGCAGGCACGGGCTCCTGAGATCCAACGGTCCCATCTTATGAGCCTCGCCGCCTGCCCGTTGCGGGAGAGAAAACACAGCCCATGGAACAGGAATGACCCGCGGGAGTTGAATCCACCGTGCCGGCGGAACCTGACGGAGCTGAACACATGATCACCCATGTCGAGGCCACCCGGCTGAGGGACGAACGCCTCGTCCGGGCTGTCAAGAGCGCGGAGGAGGCCAGTGGCTTTCGAACCGGGATCCGATATTCCGAGCGGGGTCGCCATCTGGTCCAGGTGTCGCTTGTTCCCCGGAGGCATTGGTGGATCTGCGATCTGGATGACGAGGGCAGGCTCTTCAACTGTCGGATCATGACCACAGAGGATTATGCCCGGACGAGCGAGAGGCCTCGTCACTGAAGTGCCGCGAACTCCCTGATTGCTCTCGGCCCACGAAAGATCGTGCAGAACGACCAGGGCAGGGCAGTTGACCGGACATTCAGTCCGGGCGCGACTTGCCTGCCCATGTTCGCGCAGCATTGGTGGATTGTCTCCCCTCGGCATGGATCAGGCGGCTGTCGGCTGGTGCCTCATCTCTGGAGGTCATGCCGTAATCCCGAGCGACAGCGGCGATGCGCAGGCGATAGTCGGCAAACACGCGATCCCGCCCGGCAGCCTGCACCCGGCGGTGCTCGGGCAGATTACGCCATTGCGCGATGGCTGCCTCGTCGCGCCAGAAGGACAGGGACAGCACCTTGCCCGGCGTTGTCAGGCTCTGGAACCGCTCGATGGAGATGAACCCGTCGATGTCGGCTAGCAGGGGCCGCAACTCGGCGGCAAGATCCAGATATTCCCCCTGGGCTTCGCCGGGCACCCAGGCTTCGAAAATGACGGCGATCATGCGCGGTCACCATGCGGTGCCGAGGCCAGTCTGACGAACAGCCGGTCCTCGCGGCGGATGAAGCCTTCGCGCCGGGCAAAGTCATAGTTCTGCCGGCCCAGGGGATCGGCGGCAAGCCTCGTGCGATAGGCCTCGTATTCGGCCAGCGACGGCAGCGAGTAGATGCCGTAGGCGGTGCTTGCCGAGCCCTCGTGAGGCGCGAAGTATCCGATCAGTTCGGCGCCGCAGCGGGGAATGCACTGGCCCCAGGTCCGAGCGTAGTCGTCAAACAGGTCGCGCCGGTTCGGATCGATATCATAGGTGATGATGCAGGTGATCATGGCTGGCCCTTCTTGCTGTCCTTCCTGCTAACCGATTGCCGCATCGGGATGGTTCGATTAGCGTCGAACCATGAGGGAAGGTCCCGAGATTGCGCGCATCGCCGCCCTGGTTGCCGATCCTGCCCGCAGCGCCATGCTGCTGGCCCTGATGGACGGGCGCGCCCTGACCGCAACCGAGCTGGCAAGTGTTGGCGGCATCACCAGGCAGACAGCCAGCAGCCATCTGGCCAGGCTGGTCGAGCGGGAGGTCCTGGTCGTCGAGGCGCAGGGGCGGCACCGCTACTTCCGGCTGGCGGGCTCCCATGTGGGCGCGCTTCTGGAAGCGCTGATGGTCTTCTCCAGCGATGCCGTTCCCCCTTTGCGCACGGGTCCCAGGGACCTTTCTCTCCGCAAGGCGCGGATCTGCTACGACCACCTGGCCGGAGAGATGGGCGTCATGCTTTATGACCGGATGTTGGAGGAGGGCTGGCTGGGCCGCGATCTGGACCTGACGGACAAGGGATGGGCGAGGCTGGCCGACCTGGGGCTGCAGCACGGTGACTTGCCCGCCAGCAACCGGCCGCTCTGCCGCGCCTGCCTCGACTGGAGCCAGCGGCGGCATCATCTGGCCGGAAGGCTCGGGAAGGCCGTGCTTGATCGTGTTCTTGCCTTGTCATGGGCGCGTCACCTGCCTGCATCGCGGGTGATCGTGTTTCATCCGGAAGGGGAAAGACGGTTTGGTGAATGGCTGCGGTGACGCCGACACCTCCGGTCGCTCTGTCTGCATCAGGCAGTTTGCTGACGGCGTTGAGGATGTGACCGCCCCTCGCTGGCATCTGTGTGCAAGGTTGGGTCACTTTCCTTTGGCACGCTGCTGATCAGCTGGTCTGCGAACTCTTCAAGGCAGATAGAAGCCGCTGCGCCGTTTCCTCGGAGGAACCCGGGTTCTGACCGGTGATCAGAAGGCCGTCCTGCACCACATAAGAGGTCCAGTCATCGGCCCGCGTGAAGCGTCCGCCTTTTGCGGCCAGTTCATCCTCCACAAGGAAGGGAACAATCCTGGTGAGACCCACGGCTTCCTCTTCGGTGTTGGT
>NZ_JAPTYD010000126.1 GCF_026913015.1 Paracoccus benzoatiresistens | reverse complement strand
CCGAATTCGGCGACGACGACTGGTGGTTCGGGGTCTGGGGACCGGAAGCGCTTGAAGAAGAAGGCATCGGCCGCACCAAGGACTGGGTGCTTCGCCGCACCGACAGCGAAGGCGTGCAGCGTGACGGTGAAGATAGTTGGCACGGCTTTGGCGACATGGCGCCGGGCTTCAACATGCTGGACCCGATCAAGGCGACCATCATCACCCCCGGCCTGGACATCGAGGGCCGCTTCGATACCACCGGTATTCCGGCCTCGATCGTATCAAAATACCTGGCCGAGCATGGCGTCGTGGTCGAGAAGACGGGTCTCTATAGCTTCTTTATCCTGTTCACCATCGGCATCACAAAAGGCCGTTGGAACACGCTTGTCGCGGCACTTCAGCAGTTCAAGGACGACTATGACCGCAACCAGCCCCTGTGGCGCGTGATCCCGGAATTCTGCGCCAAGCATCCGCGATACGAAGGCATGGGCCTGCGCGATCTCAGCCAGCACGTTCACACGCTGTATGCAAAATACGACGTTGCGCGCCTCTCGACTGAAATCTACCTGTCGGACCACCATCCGGCAATGACCCCGTCCGAGGCGTTCTCGCACATCGCGCGGCGCAAGACACAGCGGGTGGCGATTGACGATCTGCAAGGACGGATTACGACAAGCCTCGTGACTCCCTATCCGCCTGGAATTCCGCTCTTGATCCCCGGCGAGACGTTCAACGCCAAGATCGTGGACTACTTGCGCTTCAATCGTGAATTTGCACGCGAATGCCCCGGCTTCGAAACCGATATCCATGGCTTGGTCACGGAAACTAATTCAGACGCCACGGTCAGTTATTACGCAGATTGTGTTGCCTCATGAACCTGGCAAGCAGCTATGTTCCGGCACCCTAATCAACGAACTGGTGCCAGGAGGCGAACTGCGTCATGCTTGCACTCGTCGCGGCTCACTTCGCATAAAGCACCGGACGATGGGCATGGTCGAGCAGATAGCTGGTGGCCGCACCGACAATAAAGTCGTAGCTGCGGGAATGCCCGAAGGCGCCGGTAACCACCAGTTCCGCGCCAAGCTCCAGTGCTGTTGTCATGAGCACCTCGCCCGTTTCCCCCGCTCTTCCATCCCGGTCGACCAAGTTCACCTTAAAGCCCAGGCGATCGAAGGCTGCTGCAAGATCCTGTCGGAAATCGAAAGACATGCGACGGGGCTGCGAGGCGGGCGTTACGGATACAAGATCGATCGCGGCGCCGGGGCCTGCAAGCATCAGAGCATCATGCGCGGCACGCGTCGCCTCTCTGGTCGGGCTGACCCCAATCATGAGACGCATGACTGGACCCATGATCGGGTGCTTCTGCGGCAGAACCAACACCGGGCGGCCCGAATTGCGGATCAATTGCTCCTGCAGGTGGCGGTTCACCTCCGTCAAACTGCGCTGCTCAAGGGCTGGCGAGACAATAAGATCGCAAGCCCGCAGCCCGTCCAGCAAAAACGCCTCTGCATTGAGGCCGATCTCCTGCCCGCGGAACTCGGCTGTAACGCCTGCCCGTTTGACAACAGCCTCGAAAGACGTGCGAGTTGCTAATGCTTCCTCAACTTGCCAGTCCAGGAACTCAGGCGCCAGGACGGGATCATAAACCGCTTCGCTCATGTAAGGAATGATCGGATCGGCGGCGTGAACGCCAATCACATGCGCCTCATTGGCCTGAGCAAGAGCGCAGGCAGCCGTAGTCAGCCATTCGGTACTTTCAACTGACAATAACGCCAGGCCGATGGTCCTGATGCTCATTTCGCTTTCCTTCCCTTCTGGCTTGTGCGGCCTTTCGGCTGCCGCTGATTACGAACGATGCCTCCCAAGAAATAAAGGTAGCCGATGGAACGGGAAAGCTGTCGATCTGTCTGAACAGACCCTTGTTGCTTCTCTTATGACCAAATCGGCGGATCAAAATACATTGCGATCTGCCCTGCTTGTGTTCTTTTCAGAAGGTGACCCGATCTGCTGTTTCAGGGTCCTGACTTTAGGGGATGTTCCCGAAGACGAAAAAGCACGACGGAGTGCCGCAGCACTGCTTCGCGGCAAGGGCTTCCAGAGGGCTTCTCCGGCAATGCCCGCCTCGCGCTTGAGGGCCTCTATGTTGCTGATCTTGTAAAGGCCCGGCTCCACCTGTTGCACCAGACCGTTGCGTGACAATTCAGCCAGTGACCGGCAGATTGTTTCCACCGTCGTCAAGGAAATATCTGCCCAGTCCCGCCTTGAAATGACAATCCTGACCAAAGCGGCACCATCCGGGGACCACTCAGAGGGCATGATTTCCATTGCCATGAGAAGGAAGGCAATGATCCGCCCTTTACTGGTCAAGGCGCCTCGTGGCCAAAGGAGGTCGAGTTGACGCTGATGCATTTCGGCCAACTCCTGCAAGATATAGATCTTGACGGCAGAGTCACGCTCCACCAGGCGCACGACGACTCTCGGGTCGAAACTGCAGATTTCGGCAGTGGTGGCCGCTTCGATGTCATAATGGCTCGATGTGCCTGTCCAGTTGCCAACGAGATCGCCGGGCACGTGAAGACCGACAATATGGCGCCGCCCGTCTTCTGTCATGCGCTCGATCCGAAGAAATCCCTGTCGCAGAACTCCTGCAAAGGGTGGTAATCTGTCCTTTGTCACCAGCTGGGTTTCGCGCGGGATGCGGCGCAACAACGGAATGCGGGGCCCTGCCAGACTGGCGCGGTCGAGCGCGCGGCAGACCACAGCCGCGGCCAAGGGGCAGGCGGAGCACGCCCCCGGTGGATGAGCGGCATCAGTGCCAGACAGTGTTCCACCAAAATGCTCGAAATAAACGTTCATGAGTAACGCCTCGGCAGGTGGAGCACAGACAGAGGCAGTTTGAGGCCGCTTCAGATCAAAGGATCTCCCCTCGCAAAGATCATAAGGGAATATACAAGCATTTCAGAAAAAATTGCATT
>NZ_JAPTYD010000125.1 GCF_026913015.1 Paracoccus benzoatiresistens | reverse complement strand
GGCGCGCTGAAGGAAAGCTTCGAGGGTGAGGCACGGGTCGCGATCACGCCTTCCTCTGCCGGGCACCTGATGAAGTTGGGCCACGAGGTCTTTGTCGAAAGCGGCGCGGGCGCCCGGGCCGGGTTCTCGGACGACAGCTATCGCGCGGCGGGGGTGACGGTGCTGCCGTCTGCTGCCGACCTGATCCGCTCGGTCGATGTGGTGGCCAAGGTGCGCCAGCCATCCAAGGGCGAGATCGGACAGATGCAGGAGGGGCAGACGCTTATCAGCTTCTTCTATCCCGCCCAGAACGCCGAGATGCTGAACCTTGCCAAGGAGCAGGGCATCACTGCCATTGCCATGGACATGGTCCCCCGGATCAGCCGCGCGCAGAAGATGGATGCGCTGTCGTCCATGGCCAATATCGCCGGCTATCGCGCGGTGATCGAGGCCGCCAACAACTTCGGCCGCTTCTTCACCGGCCAGGTGACGGCGGCGGGCAAGGTGCCGCCGGCCAAGGTTCTGGTCGTGGGCGCGGGCGTGGCGGGCCTTGCCGCCATCGGCACCGCCGTTTCGTTGGGCGCGCAGGTTTATGCCTTCGACGTGCGCCCCGAGGTGGCCGAGCAGATCGAGTCCATGGGCGCCGAGTTCGTCTTCCTGGACTTCGAGGAACAGGCCCAGGACGGCGCCACGACGGGCGGCTATGCCGCGCCGTCATCCCCGGAATTCCGCGAGAAGCAGCTTGCCAAGTTCCGCGAGCTTGCCCCGCAGATGGACGTGGTCATCACCACCGCGCTGATCCCCGGCCGCGATGCGCCGAAGCTGTGGACCCGCGACATGGTCGAGGCGATGAAGCCCGGCAGCGTGATCGTGGACCTGGCGGCCGAACGCGGCGGCAACTGCGAGTTGACCATCCCCGACGAACGGCATGTGACGGAAAACGGCGTGACGATCATCGGTTATACCGATTTCCCGTCGCGCATGGGGGCGCAGGCGTCCGAGCTTTACGGAAACAACGTCCGACATTTCGTGGCCGACCTGACGCCCAAGAAGGATGGCGTGATCCTCCACAACATGGAGGACGACGTGATCCGCGGGGCAACGGTCACGCGGGACCACGACGTCACCTGGCCGCCTCCGCCCCCGAAGATCGCGGCAATCGCGGCTCAGAAGCCCAAGGAGAAGCCCAAGGCCCTGACGGTCGAGGAACGCCGTGCCGCCGAGGTCGCCGCCTTCCAGGCCGAGACGAAGTCGCAGATCACGCTGCTGGGCGTCGGCGCGATCGTCCTGCTGTTGATCGGCGCGGTCGCGCCCGCCAGCTTCATGGCGCATTTCATCGTCTTCGTGCTGGCCTGCTTCGTGGGCTTCCGGGTCATCTGGAACGTCGCCCATTCGCTGCACACCCCGCTGATGGCGATCACCAACGCGATCAGTTCCATCATCATCCTGGGCGCGCTGATGCAGATCGGGTCCGGGTCCTGGTGGATCGTCCTCTTGGGCGCGCTGGCCGTGCTGATGGCGGGCATCAACATCTTCGGTGGCTTCATGGTCACCCGCCGCATGCTGGCGATGTTCCAGAAGTCGTAAGGAGAGGGTTTGCATGGAATACGGATTCACCACCGCGGCCTACGTGGTCGCAGCCGTGCTGTTCATCCTCTCGCTGGGGGGACTGTCGGGACAGGAAAGCGCCAAGCGCGCGATTTGGTACGGCATCGTCGGCATGGCCTTGGCCGTGCTGGCCACGCTGTTCGGGCCAGGGGCGGGCAACTGGTTCCTGTCGCTGGTCATGATCGCCTTCGGCGGGGTCATCGGCTGGTTCGTCGCGCAGCGTGTCCAGATGACCGAGATGCCGCAGCTTGTCGCCGCCATGCATTCGCTGGTGGGCCTTGCGGCGGTCTTTGTGGGCTTCAACGCCCAGATCGAACTGGCCCGCGTCCTGCGCGCCAAGGCCGAGGAGGGCGTCCACGTCTTCGAGGGCTTCGCCGCCGTGCTGGCCCACAAGACCCCGGCCGAGATCGCCATGCTGAAGATCGAGGTCTTCCTGGGCATCTTCATCGGCGCCGTGACCTTTACCGGCTCGGTCGTGGCCTTTGGCAAGCTGGCGGGCCGCATCGACGGCAAGCCGAAGAAGCTGCAGGGCGGTCACATGCTGAACGCGGGCGCCCTGGCGCTGTCGGTATTGCTGGGCATCCTCTACTGCACGGGCGTGGGTCCGGCGATCCTGTGGCTGATCCTGATCACGCTTCTGGCCTTCTTCATCGGCTGGCACCTGATCATGGGCATCGGCGGGGCCGACATGCCGGTGGTGGTGTCGATGCTGAACAGCTATTCCGGCTGGGCGGCCGCGATGATCGGCTTCACGCTGTCCAACGACCTGCTGATCGTGACGGGCGCTCTGGTGGGCTCTTCGGGTGCGATCCTGTCCTATATCATGTGCAAGGCGATGAACCGGAACTTCGTCAGCGTGATCCTGGGCGGCTTTGGGGGCGAAACGGGTCCCGCGGCAGAGATCGAGGGCGAACAGATCGCCATCGATGCCGAGGGCGTGTCCGCCGCGCTGAACGATGCCGACAGCGTCATCATCGTGCCGGGCTATGGCATGGCCGTGGCGCAGGCGCAGGGCGCGGTCAGCGAACTGACCCGCAAGCTGCGTGCGGCGGGCAAGACGGTGCGCTTTGCCATCCACCCCGTTGCGGGACGCCTGCCCGGCCACATGAACGTGCTGCTGGCCGAGGCCAAGGTGCCTTACGACATCGTGCTGGAGATGGACGAGATCAACGAGGATTTCCCGAACACCGACGTGGCGATCGTCATCGGCTCGAACGACATCGTGAACCCGGCTGCGCAGGACGACCCGAACAGCCCCATCGCGGGCATGCCGGTGCTGGAGGTCTGGAAGGCCAAGCAGGTCTTTGTGTCCAAGCGAGGTCAGGGCACCGGCTATTCGGGCATCGAGAACCCGCTGTTCTTCAAGGAGAACACCCGGATGTTCTATGGCGATGCCAAGGACAGCCTCAACAAGCTGCTGCCGATGATCGAGTGATCGGC
>NZ_JAPTYD010000124.1 GCF_026913015.1 Paracoccus benzoatiresistens | reverse complement strand
ATCGTCACGCTCCAGCAGCCGAATGCCTCCTGCGTCCTATCCCGGCCGCCCAGTCAGCGCAATTTTTCGAGGTGCCCATAAGTTTCTTCGATCACATGAGCCTGTGCGTGTTTTCGAGATTGGCCGCCAGATCAAGCATGCGCTGCACGCTGCGCAGGCTCGGCTGCGGGCGCGCTTGTGGCGACACGCTCGCGAGGGCGTCAATAATTGCGGAGATGGATGTCTCAGACAGCCCGCGGTCCTGTCCTTCACGCTCGGCAAACTTCATCAGGTCAGCCAGCGGCACCTCCTTCAGCCGGATGATCGTGCAGCGGCTCAGGAGCGGTTCGGGAAGCAGTGCCACATTGTTGGTCAGCAAAATCCACGAGACCCACGACATGTTGAATCTGACCCGATAGAATGGGCAGATCCAATTCTCTGCCGTGTGGCGTTCGAGAAGCGGCAATAGTCCCTCTGACAAGCCGAACGGAGTTCCCTTGCTCGAGACAACCTGTCCCGCTTTCTCCAACTCATCGATGACCATGATCGGATTTCCAGACATCTTTGCCAGAATGAGTTCCAGCAACCGGCCGGGCCCTGCACCCGACCAGCCGCGCTGGCATCCTACCACCCCGAAGCTGGCGCTCTCGCCTGTGGCGTCCACAATGGTGCTTTGAGCGCCGATTAGCTGCCCAAGCCGCGTGGCCCAGCGGCTCTTGCCGATGCCAGGGGGCCCGTCAAGGATTACTGGGGGTAAACGGAAGCCTGCATGCCCCTCCCGCACCGAGCGGCGCATCGCGTGCCACGTGTATTCAGTGGCCACCGCCATCCAGGGCATTTCGGTATGCAAGGCTGCAGCGAGTTCATCAGCGCGATGCTCATCGGGGATCTTCGCCAAGCTCACACCGTTATCGAGCGAGGAGAGCCGTTCGCGGTCCTCCCTGTTCAGGTGGGCCAGCCCGCCTGCCTTAAGTTGCCGTTTGTGCAACCGCCCTGCGCGTCGTTCGATGGCCTGGCGATCTGCATTGGACAGGAAAACCGCTCGTGTGTCCTTGGGGACCACATAAGGATCGTCATCCAGTCCATCGGTCTTCATACTAGCTTGTTCGCTGGCTTCGGCGTGGGCCTTCATCCGACGCTGCTGGCGCATCGCGGTTAAAAACTCGGTCAGACGCGCTGCGATATCCGTGCTCGAAAGCTGGGGCGATCTTGCATGCATGATGGGGAACTTGGACACATGGGCCTCCACGGATCAGAGAATAGCAGGAAATGGAGGAAGCGCTGCGAAGCTGAAGTCATCACATCAAGCTTGACGGGTGCTGTCTGGAAGAGATCCGAACTGGCTCGCACGCATCATCCGTTGTCGCCCCGAACAGGGGCGGGACGGTCAGCGTATGAGACGAGATGAGCAGAACTGGATCATGAGGCGAGACTACGAGCGCCAGACGAAAAGTCAACGATCTCGACCGCGGTCCATCACGTAAACCGCTCGTATCGCTCTTTACCTCCTCGGTCAGCTACAGCTTGCCAGACGGATTGCAGCGCGGGCTACGTCCAAAAAAGGCAACAGAGACGAGGAAATCTCTCCACTCTTCATCGACAGCCTACTCGCATCGAACAGGGTGAGGGTCAGTCGTTCTTTGGTGCTTCCGGCACGCCGTCCTTCCATGTCTCCCACTCGCTGACGATGTGATCGACCAAAGGAGCGCCCACCAGGGCGATGTTCTCGACCGTTTCCGCAAAACCACCGGCTGTTTCGCCTGGCGCCGGGTCCAGATGTTGCAGGGTCGTCTCGTCCGGGTTGCCCTGGTCGAAGTTGACCGAACCCCGTATAGCCGCGATCCTGTCGGTGCCGTGCAGCCGCTTGATAACTTGCGTGATGGCATTGTCCTCCATCTCGGTGACCAGGTAGTCGTCGGCGCCGTAAAGCTCGGCCATGTATTGCGCCTCGGCCGAAAGCCCCGGGCCGTGGAAGAAGGTGTCGCCAGTCATGTGCGTGCCCACCTTCACCGAAGGGGTAGCCTGAGCGGCCTCATCGGGATAGCGCATCCGGTAAGTCCGTGCCTCTTCCGAGTCCTTCAGGTCCACATCCGATGACAGGTGAACGCCCCAGGCCACAAGATCCGGGTTCAGCTGATGAACGCGGTAGTCCTCGTAGCCCTTGCGCGGCATGAAGACCGGCGCGCCCGGCTCGCCCTCTTCAGGCGCCCAGCGGTGGCCGAGGTCATAGTCGATCAGCCAGCTTCCCCACGCGACGTCACCGATGGTCCCTCTGGAGGGCGGTGTTCCTGCGACCCCTGTGATCAGGTAATAGGCGTTGGAGAAGTCGTAGTCCGGGTTCAGCAGGATGGCCTGCATCGAGGCAGAGGCATTGACCTTGCCCATTCCCAGGACTGAGCCGCAGACGCCATCATCGTTGCAATGGACGGGCGCAAAGGCACCCGGCACGTCATTTGCCTCTGCGTCCTGCCAATAGCGCTCATACCAGTGCTGGTATTCGCCCGCGCGGTCGCCGGTGTTCTCGCCGATCTCGAACATGGAGCCCACGAACACCTTGACCTGGATCGGCTCAGACCATGCCGCCCCAGCTGACGCGAGAGCAAGGGCCGAAGCCACTAGGGAGTTGGCAAGGACATGCATGGGTTCTCTCCTGTTCTTCGCTGCCGACAGGCAGGCCAAAATTAGCCGCGGCACATGTCTGCAAGGACAACAAAGAGGATAGAGCAAGATAGGGCGGCTGTCAGGCGCCGCTGCTGGAATTTCAGATGGAAGGCTTGCTTATTGCGCGAGGCCTTTAAAGCCGCAGTCCTATGATCCGCCACCTAACGAACAGGTCCCAGTCTGTCGAAGGTTTGCCCTTGGTCTAACAAGCTAAGTTTCGGGAGGCAGCTCTGCGGACCAACCGGTCATTCGCTGCATGTGCGTTGTAGGCAATAGCTCTTGATCGCGATTGGCGTAAGCAGACTGATGCAGGTGCGGCGATGGGACCGCCGCATTGCGGTTTTTCTCATCCATCGCTTTCGGTGAAGACTTCGTCGCGGCGCTTGCGGATCTGGGGCAGGAAGACCAGCACCAGGATGGCCACCGACAG
>NZ_JAPTYD010000123.1 GCF_026913015.1 Paracoccus benzoatiresistens | reverse complement strand
CGCCGGTTGGGTGGGTGTCAGTTCACCCGGAGATTACGCCACTGTCCAATTTCTACCACTTCCGAGACACGACCCCTGATCCCGGTTTCCGATGATCTCCCCGAGGACCCCCAAGTGGCAGGACTGGTTGCCCAGGCCGTCGCCCCGGTTGCCGGGATGAAGGCGCAAATGGCAGGCAAGACGGACCAGATCCTGCATCGCAACACCTGCCTGCATGCTCCGATGGATGACGTTCTGCTGGCCGCCATTGCTCACGCTGCAGGCACCTCCATCGCCTTTTCCAACGGTTGGCGTTACGGCGCACCCATTCCGCCGGGTCCCGTCACCTTGCATGATCTATGGTGCATCATCCCCACCACCCCGCCGGTCGAAACGGTAGAGCTGACCGGTGCCGAGATTGTCGAGATGATGGAAGCCAATCTCGAGGCGACCTTTGCCCGAGATCCGTTCCAGCAGCGCGGTGGATATGTCAAACGGTTCTGCGGGCTGAACTTCGATGTCAAGTTGGAGAACCCTCCGGGTCACAGGATCGAACGGGCGTTCGGTCCGGACGGCAGCCTCCTCAAACCGCAGGCTTGGTATCATGTCGCATTTGTCACCCAGCAGGCAGTGCCGCCCCAATTCGGTCGGGATCGTCGCAGTGCCGGCATGACTGCGGTGGCGGCTCTGCTGGCCTGGTTCGGGACTCAAGGCAGAACCGAGCCGGGCCGCATTCGTATTGTCTAGCCTGCAACATCGATCAGGTTTGGGTCGCAGCAGTGGAGACGAACTTGTCAGGGCTAATGCGGGATTTCCGCATTCTCACCGCTGGCTTGAGCCATCGTGTGTCCAGTCTACCCAACGGGCCTATCGGACAGATCTCCCTCGTCAAACCAGCCAGCAACGAAAAAATGCATTCTCTGATCAGCGGCTGTCGTGGGCTCGAGCGTAACAGCCTCGCACATCTTCCATAAGACCGGCGGCCGAGAAGAAATCACAGCAAGAAAAGCAGGAATTGAATGAAGGCACTGTTAGGCAGACGGCAATTCGCATTGTCTGGGCTGATCATCATGCTGGCCGCCTGCGCAGCACCCCCAAAACGCCCAACTTTCAAGAAATACGCAGGCCCGCCTGTAACGGAAGTGAGAGTCTACAAGGCGCAACGACACCTTCAGTTGCTAAGTGGTGATACGGTTCTGAAGTCCTACCAGGTCGGCCTCGGCAATGAGCCGATTGGTCACAAGCAGTTCGAAGGGGACGGCAAGACGCCCGAGGGACTTTATTACCTTGACCGCTTCAACCCTCGAAGCAGCTATCATCTGTCAGTGGGAATTTCCTACCCTGATAGGCGGGACAGAGATATGGGCAAAAGTTGGTGACGCCTGATCAGGCGGCGGCTTGAAGTTGGCGGAGGCCGTCGCGGAACTCAACCTCCTGGATGATCTCCGGCAGGCGGTTCTGGCCGTCGAGCTTTCGCCACTTCCTCTGTGCTGACATCATCAGCTTGAAGGCCATGGCCAGCCCGGTCCTGCGACTGAGGCATCCTTTGGTGCGCTTCGTGCGGTGCCGAACGGTCGCGAAGGTGCTTTCAATTGGATTGGATGTCCGGATGTGCTTCCAGTGTTCGGCCGGGTAGTCGTAAAAGGTCAGCAAGGCCTCGCGATCCTTGACCAGCTTGGCAGCGGCCTTGTCGTATTTGACCCCGTAGGTTTCGACGAAAAAGTCGAAGGCGGCGCCGGCCTCGGCCTTTGTTTCAGCCTGCCAGATGTCGTGGAGATGGCTCTTGGCCTTGTCCTGCAGCGACTTCGGCAGCGCGTTCAGCACGTTCATTGTCTTGTGGACCCAACACCGCTGCTCGCGCGTGGTGGCGAAGACCTCGCGCAGCGCGGTCCAGAACCCGAGCGCGCCGTCGCCGATGGCCAGCTTGGGATCCTGCTTCAGGCCCCGGCGCCTCAGATCGAGCAAAAGCTCACGCCAGCTCTCGGTGCTTTCGCGGAAGCCGTCGATCATCGCCAGAAGCTCCTTGCGGCCATATTCATCAGCCCCGACGATCACCAGAACGCATTGCCTTTCCTCGGCCATGCGCGGTTTGAAATACACCCCGTCAGCCCAGATGTAGAGGAAGCGCCGATGGCTCAGGTCGCGTTTTTGCCAGGCCTCATAGTCGTTCCACCAGTCAGCTTGTCACGCCGCGTGATTGTCTTGGCCGATAGCCCATGGGCGTTTGGGCCCAGAAGCGCCGCCAAGGCTTCGCTGAAGTCCCCCGTGCTGACGCCCTTGAGGTAAAGCCAGGGCAGCAGCTCATCGACCGATTTCGCCTTGCGCAGGTATCGCGGCAGGATGCTGGGCGTGAAGGTGATCTTGTCCTCACCGGGCTTGCGATCGCGCACCCGCGGCACTTTCACCGGCACGGGACCAATCCCGGTCATCACCTCGCGTTCGGGTAAGTGTCCATGGCGCACCAGCCGTGATGTCCCGTTCTCCAGCTTCTCCTTGGAAAAGGCGGCCATCAGCACCGCCAGCTCGGCGTGGATCGCCTGTTCGATCAGCTTGCGCGCCCCATTGCGCAGGACGTCGGTGAATGCATCGGCGCTAAATACCGATGGATCGGGGAGCTGGGTGATGGTATTCTCTGGCATGTGGCATATCCCTTTCTCGGCTGAGAATTGACGGCGTTCTGAACACCGCCATGATATGCCGCCCCTCAGGGCATCACCAACTTTCGCTCATTGCTCGGCGGGACAAAACCTACGCCGCAGCCAGCAACCGGGATGCGGGCGGTGATATCATGATCCATGGCAGGGGACCGGATGGAAACAGGCTTGCGCCGCAAAACCGCGATTGGACAGCAGGATGCATTGCCGTCACGGATGACGAAATTGAAGAGATCTATGCAATGCTGCAGCCGGGCACACCTATAAGGATATTTCCCTGAAAATTGAGACGCCCTTGGTCAGGATAACACCGATGTCCGATCGTTCCTTTTGTTGCTCAATAGTACTGTACCCATCGCAGCCGCAGAGCCTGTTGCGCTATCAGGAGGGGTCGTGTCTCGGAAGTGGTAGAAATTGGACAGTGGCGTAATCTCCGGGTGAACTGACACCCACCCAACCGGCG
>NZ_JAPTYD010000122.1 GCF_026913015.1 Paracoccus benzoatiresistens | reverse complement strand
AGGCGCTGGCAAGCGAAGCCGGTGAAGAACTTCCGGCAGATGTGGTTGCCTCGCACGACCTTACGACCAAGGAATGCGGCATCGTCAACTTACGCGCTCGGATCGTAGAGCGCCTTCTTCGTCGGCGGGTCAAGCGACGCCAACTCCCGCGACGTCGGCCCAGATCGCGTGAGCTTGTCGTCTCGTTTGTCTGCGGTGGTCGGCGGTGGTGGTGGTCGGCGTTCTGAAGAGATTGGCAACCTGGTCGTGAGTGGCGAGGAACCGCTGCGCTTGTCCGGGCGACTTGAAGCGCTTCATGATCCGCTCCCGTCGTCGGGTGGGCTGATGGCTGTTCTCTGCGCGGTTGTTGAGACCCTTGTGCTGGCGGTGCTCGACGCCGGGCATCAGCGTTCTTGCAGCTGCGCAGTAGCTCCGCAGCTTGTCGGTCACCATGACCCGTGGAACGCGCCCCTGCCGCTTCATCAGCTTGCGCAACAGGCGCTTGGCGGCCCGAGCGTCGCGCCGGCTCTGGACGAGGACGTCGAGCACGACCCCCTGCTGGTCGACGGCACGCCAGAGCCAATGTTTCTTGCCGGCGATCAAGATTGCTACCTCGTCGAGATGCCATTTATCGCCTGTCGCTCTCTGACGCCGGCGGATTTCGGCAGCGTACGTGCCGCCGAACTTCAGCCCCCAGCGGCGGATGGTTTCGTGGCTCACCACGATGCCGCGCTCGGCCAGCATCTCCTCGACCTTCCTCAGGCTCAGCGGGAAGCGGAAGTAGAGCCAGACCGCGTGGGCAATAACCGCCGCTGGATAGCGGTGGCCAGCATACAGAGCGGCGTGATTCATCTTCATCTGCAGAGGCTATTCAGAAGCCGCACTTTCGGCCAGTCCGCAAGTTGACGGTGCCCGCCGCAGATCTCACCCTCCAATTCCGGACTCGGGCTAAGGAAAGGGCCGAATTGGTCGATTTTGAATACCTGTTTGACGCCAGGGAACAATTTGTTGCAGGTTGACTGTGCAACCAGTGAACGGACGGCAATCTTCAATGCTGTCAAATATCCCAACACGCGCATCAGACGCGTGGGCCCCATCATGTCCGCTTGCCGGACAACAACAGGAGAGCGGAATGAAAACACTTGTCTCGACTATCGCGCTGGCACTGGGCAGCACGCTCGCGGTTCCGGCAATGGCGCAGGACAGCACGTCCGCGTGTGGCGAGTTGTCGATCGCGCAGATGGGCTGGGCCTCGGCCGAGGTCATCACCGAGGTCGCGAAGTTCCTGCTGGAGCAGGGCTATGGCTGCACAGTGTCGCTGGTGAAGTCCGACACCATCCCGGCCATCACCTCTGTCGCCGAAAACGGCGAGCCCGACATCGTCACCGACCTGTGGCTGAATTCGGCCGGCGAGGCCTATACCAAGCTGGAACAGGCCGGCACAATGGTTACGCTGACCGACGTGCTGGACCCCGGCGGGATCGAGGGCTGGTGGATCCCCACCTACCTGGCCGAGGCCTATCCCGAACTGACCACCATCGAAGGCGTGATGGCCAATCCCGAACTGGTCGGCGGCCGCTTCAACAACTGTCCCGAGGGATGGGGTTGCCGCGTCGTCAGTGACAACCTGGTCCGGGCGCTGAAGCTGGAAGACGCGGGCATCGAGGTCTTCAACCATGGCTCCGGCGAAACCCTGGCCTCGTCGATGGGGTCGGCCGTGACCAGCGAGGAACCCTGGTTTGGTTACTACTGGGGGCCGACTGTGCCGCTGGGCAAATACGACATGACCCGCGTCAAGCTGGGTGAATACGACGAGGCCAAGTTCTCGCCGCTGCAAAACCCGAACGCGCCCGATCCCCAGGTCTCGGACTTCCCTGAGGCGCCCAGCGTTACCGCCGTCACGGCGGCCCTGGTTGAGGACCAGCCGGAGGTGGTCGAGTTCCTGCGCAAGATGACCTTCAAGACCGATGAAATGAGTGCCCTTCTGGCCTGGCAGGACGAGAAGAAGGCATCCGCTCAGGAGGTCGCGGTTCATTACCTGACCAGCAATGCCGAAGAATGGCAGACCTGGCTGTCGGATGACGCCAAGAAAAAGCTGTCGGCGCTGATCCAGCAGAACTGAGTGTCCGCGAAAGCGCGGAATGTGGTCGGTGCCGTAACGGCATCGACCTTTACTATAATGAATCATCCCGCAGCGGGAACAGACAGGGACGCAAGCGATGGCCAGCTACGACGGCGTGTTCACTGCCTTGGGGCTCAGGGATTGGTGCGACGGCGGGGGCGGGGAAGGTGGGCCGATGTCGATGGCCGATCTTCTGGCCAAGGCCCAGGGCGGTGCATCGCAGGCGGGCGGCTCGTGGTGGGATCTGCCGCTGCCGTCGCTGAACAACCTGCATGAGGCCTGCGGGGCGATCTGGCAGACGCGCGACCTCACGCTGGGGCTGGAACGGGGTTTCCTGTCGGCGCGTGACGCGCTGCGGGTGGTGCTGGATCCGATGACGCAGCCACTGTCCTGGATGCTGCGCGAAACAATCTGGCTGATGACCGCGACGCCTTGGTTCATCATGCTTCCGGCCCTGCTGCTGCTGACCTGGTTTGTGTCGCGTTCCAAGGGCGTGGTTGCGCTGGTCGCGGTCTCGCTGGGGCTGCTGGCCTTCGTCGACCACTATACCGAGGCCATGCAGACCCTGGCGATCATCTTCGTTTGCGCCTTCATCTGCGTCCTGTTCGGCGTGCCCATCGGCATCGCCATGTCGCGCAGCGACACCCTGCAGCGGATCGTGACACCGATCCTGGACATGTTGCAGACGCTGCCTGCCTTTGTTTATCTCATTCCGCTGATCTTCCTGTTCAGTGTCACGGAACCCAAGCTCTATGGCATCGCGATCATCCTTTATGCCATCGTGCCGGTAATCCGGCTGACCGACCTTGGCATCCGGCTTGTCGACCGAGACGTGATCGAGGCCGCCGATGCCTTCGGAATGAGCCGTCGGCAGAAGCTGTTCGGTGTCCAGATCCCCCTGGCGCTGCCCAACATCATGGCGGGCGTGAACCAGACCATCATGATGAGCCTGGCCATGGTGGTGATCGCCTCTCTGGTCTCAGCGCCCGGCCTGGGGGTTCTGGTGCTGCGCGGGATCCGCAACCTGGAACTGGGTGTGGGTCTGATCGCAGGCCTGGGCATCGTGCTTCTGGCGATCGTGCTGGACCGCGTCACTAAATCCGCGCTGAACCGCATCGACGCCAGCAAGTCGCGGCACTGAGGAGGCAAGGATGACTA
>NZ_JAPTYD010000121.1 GCF_026913015.1 Paracoccus benzoatiresistens | reverse complement strand
CCGCTCCCTTTGTGGATCGTTGCAGACCCACCTTGGCACATCAGATGCCGTCGGGGGGCGGTCACATCATCAACGCCCATCATCTTGTTCCGTCAATGTTATTTTCTGCCAATATGGAGGGAATCATGTCCGACGAGGCCAGAGGCGGAAAATTCCTCGGTCAACGAGTGGGCGAGAAACAAATCCACAAACTGATCGGTATCGCCAGCGGGCTGCTGGCGGAGGGTCAATTGAGCGTTGGCGAGATCGAGTTTCTGCATCGCTGGCTTGCCGGAAACGATGGAGCGCGAGCGAACCGTCTCGTCGCGCAGCTTGTCGGCCGCCTTCACACCGCCCTTGCGGATGGCGCCGCCATCGACGAGGATGGGCGGGCAGACCTGTTCTCGACCATGCAGGCTTTGACAGCCAATGACTTCGAGCTTGGCGAAATCCTGAAAGCGGCCACCCTGCCCCTGTGCAACCCGGCCCCCGATCTCGACTTCGCAGGGTCACGCATGTGCTTTACGGGAACACTCACGTTTGGAACACGGAAAGACTGCGAAGCCGCCGCCTCGGCCCAGAGTGCAATCTGCGGATCGCTGACATAGAAGACCTGATATCTTGTTATCGGCGAGTACGCGACGGACAGCTGGACGCATTCGCCCTTCGGCAACAAGATCATTCAGGCTGCAGAATGGCGATCGGGCGGGCTCCCAATCAGGATCGTGTCCGAGCAGCATTGGCGGCAGTTCTTGGTGTAAAGAGCAGCGCAATGTGCCGCACCCGTCTTCGGATGCTATGGCAACGGCTTCCCGACCTTACCTGACATCATGTGAGCCAGAAAGGCTGGCAAACAAGACTGGCAGAAAACCTTGCGCGCCAGCCTTGGCTGTTTGTCGGTCGGCGTCGTGGCTTTTCCTCTCAGAGGGTCTGCAGGTCGACCGCGCTTGTCTTGCCGTTGCGGCCGGCTTCCAGTTCATAGGATACCTTCTGCCCATCCGGGAGGGATTGCAGCCCGGCGCGCTGGACCGCGGTGATGTGGACGAACACGTCCCCGCCTCCGGCATCCGGAGCGATGAAGCCATAACCCTTTTCGGTATTAAACCACTTGACCGTCCCTGTCGCCATAAAGGCCTCCCTTTCTCATCAGGTCTCTTGCGTGGCACATGGTCCGGCGATGCTGCAAGAGTTTTTGGCGGAGTCGGAGCGTTACCTGCCCTGTCTCTTCGTCGGATCCTGCAACCAACGTTGTAGCGAGCGAACAAGCAATGCGGTGATCGCGGCCATAGCTGCCAGAATGCCGAACGTTGCCCCGAGCCAGATTGCATAGCAAAGCCATATCAGTTCACCCGTAAGAAAGGCTAAAGTTAGTTTAGTTCCGGAGAAAAAGGCGACACCCACACTGAACATCACACCCCCGAAAAGCGGCAAAGTTTCGCGGGGTCCTAACATAATGGCGATCACCGGAATCATAAGAAATTCAAGTCCCAGAAAACCACGCGACAAATGGGGCTTCCGTGCTTCCGCGCTAAACGCGACCGCGACACCGATCAGCAAACTGGTGAATGCGCCATGGCCGCCAATTAGCAAAAAATAGGTCGCCCAGAGGAGCAGGCTCACAATGTTCAATCGGGTGAGCCAACGATCACTGGGAAAGGCGCGTGCAACCAGCCCCAAGATGAGAGCAACACTGCCGATCATGGGGTAAAGAAGGTCGAGCATGGCCTGCATCTATCGTGTATGGGTTCTGTTAACTATCCGGAGGATCAGCCGTCCCTACCCGCGCTGAAGTAGCAACCGCCGTTGGGTCTTGATCCGCACCGTAGTACGCAATTCCCCCACGCCAATCACGCTGTGAAATGAGGATCGGTATGTTTCGGCGTGCAATCTTGGCTCCGACTAATTTTAGGTGCAGCTTGACGCCTCCTCTGCGGCACTGAGGAGCCGGGCTCTGAGCAGGTTGAGCTTTGCCCAACCATACATTTGGCGCTTGACGAGCTTGAGTTTGGTGATCTGACCTCAGTCTGACCGGCGGACTTCGGCAGGGAAACGCGAGTATATCACGGCTGCGCGAGAGGGCGCCGTGGCCCTGCCCGTTTTGTGGCGGCAAGGGCAAGTTGCTCCGTCACAAGCCATTCCGATGAGCCACGGTTCGGATTCGTCATAGTTGTCCCCTCACGCCGGAACCCGCACCTCAGCGGCGCACGACTAGAAGGCCGATCCCGGCGGCGAGCCCCAAGGTTTGAACCGGATGGCCGCGGGTCCAGTCACGGGCCTCTTCATAGCCCAGTTCTGCATAGAACGCCGCTTCCTCGGCTTTCCTGTGTCCGGTTTCATACGCGCGTTCGGCATAGCCCTGCCCCATGTCCCGGATGCGGCCGACATACTCGCGGCCTGCATCCAGCGTGTCGCTTACGGTCGCGGCGCCTTGCTCGGCCAGATGGGAAGCGCCTGCCTTGAGGTCGTTGAGGACCCCTTCGGAAGTTGCCTTGGTGTCTTGCTCCAGTTCAGCAGTCGGGTTCTGGGTCATTCTCACGCTCTTTCTGTGATAGAGGTCTTGCATAAGAACAACAAGACGCGCCGCCGTGCGTTCCATTATGACGCCCCGGCACCTCCTCGAGCGCTCCAGGCAGCAATCAGAGCAACGGGCCCTGGCACGGCGTTGCGAGCATGATCGCGACCTTACCGATCCTGTGTCGCCGGCACCATGAGCGACGCTGCGCCGTATGCTGCGGCAAGCATGAATCGCCACCTCAGAAAAGCCGCGGGGCGGCACGGCGCACGGCGTGTGCGATGGCAGAGCCCAACCATGCTGGAATCAGCGAGGGTCAGGGTTCGAATTGTGGCGAGATGACGAGGATCCTGTGGTTGTGCCCGTCAGCATCAGATGCGGCGCCCTTATGATGGTGCGGAGGTAGAGGGCGTTCGTCAAGCTTCGGACGGCTTGCCTGCAGAACATCCAGCATGTCGGGAAAGCCGCTGGCCAGGTCCGGCATCCCACAACCGCATAGGCAGTCTGGCCTATCTGTCTGGTTGTGAGACCTCATTGGCATAGAACAGGATTTCGTCGACCTTAGGCATGAGGTCGTTGCAGTTGGCAGGCTTGTAGCACGGGTTTGCCAAGCGGTTGTTGTGCTCGAGCCGTCGGTGGACGGCACCGAGGGGCGACAAGCCGGAAAGGACGCGCTGTCGTCGTCGGTTGTAGGCCTGATTGAAGCCGGACAGGAGAACTTCCAGGTCTGCATGGCTGGAGTGCGTATTCCACCGTATCCGACCGCTTATTCCAGCAACATCCGACCAGCTGTTCCACGATCATCCGACCGGTCGGCGGTAGCGGTCTGAGGC
>NZ_JAPTYD010000120.1 GCF_026913015.1 Paracoccus benzoatiresistens | reverse complement strand
GCGGCCTGACTGGAGCCAACGTCACATGCCCGGAGCCCGCTGCCCGGCAATTTCCACCACATTCGCGACACGACCCACAGTCTTCGTCATTACCTTCTATCGCTGCCAACCGTCCATCCCCGTGAACCCTGTGTCAGCTTTAACGGCAAGAATGTCGGATTTAAAGGCAAGATACCATATTTAATGGCAAAAGCGCGCCGTTGATTTTGTTGACTTTCCTATACCGTATATAAGGGCTACGCGACACCGCCCCTCACGGGCGTCCAGGGTCTGGAACCGCATCCCGACGCTGCGCGTGTTCGGATCTTGGAACTGGCGCTCAGCGAGCCGGACCTTTCACCGCAGGAGTTGGCCGCTCGCTCCACGGATACGGAAAGTCTTTCCTATCGGAAGCCTCTGCCTGTCGACTGCTCAAGTCCTACGACCTGATCACCAGCCCAGCTTATGTGGTGATCAAGGCAGGGGACGAGTTCAGGGACAAGACCACTCGGTCAAACCAGCTGTGGTCCGGGCGACTTCACCTATCTCAAGGTGACAGGCTGGAGAGGGTTCTACTTGTCTACCCTGCTGGATGATCTCTCGCGGCTCACATTCTGGGCTGGAAGCCGTGCACCCGCATGGCGGCGGACGATGTCAACGCACCGCTCGATATCGCCCTTGCTGCATCAGGATGTGACAGTGCCACCGTGCTGCACAAGCCGCGGCTGCTCAGCGACAACGGCCCCTGCACCATCGCCGGTGACTTGGCCGAATACCTCGAAGAAATGATATGGACCATGTCCGTGGCGCCCCCAACCACCCCCAGACGCAGGGCAAGACCGAGCGCTGGTACCAGACCTTCAAGAACCGTTCGTCGGGGATTTGATCCACTGGATCAAGCCCTGATCCTCCTCATTCTGGAAAACCATTATTTGCAAGGCGAGCTTGAGGCGGCCATCGCCGCCTTTGTCGAGCATTACAACAACCACCGCCATCACGAGAGCCTCGGCAACCTCACGCCCGCTGATGTCTTCTACGGACGCGGCCCGGTAACTCTGGCAGAAAGGGAAAAAATCAAGAAACTGACCCCTCCAGAACCGGCCCTTGATCCATCAGCGCCAGGCAGCATAACCTCAATCCACAGAGCCAGGGCCCTCCAGACCAAAATCAGGCCGCCTGTTCCAAATCATTTGGCGACGGACACCTTCCCCCACCATTCTCGCACCGTCGCGGCCCTGGCCGCGAACTCATCAAGAAGTCGGTGCCCGATGCCCTGCTCCTGATTTTTGCGGTGCCCGCGCGCACGATACGGCGTCAGACCTCTTGCGCTGCATGCTCGAGCGCGGCGCGGTTGATGATCCGCAGACCGCCATATTCGGTGCGCACCGCATCTGTCTCGATCAGCGCCTTGAAGGCGCGCCGGAAGGCTGCGCGGCTCATGCCGGCCATGCGGCCCAGATCGTCCTGTGTCGCCCGGACCAATCCGTCGGGAGTTGCCAGCCTGAGCAGCATTCGCGCGAAGCGGGCCCGCGGCGTCAGCGACAGGACCTCCGCGAGAATTCGCACCGCAAGCGTGGCATTCGCGTGATTGAGCCGGAAGAAGCACGTCCAGTCTTCCGGGTGCTCCGCCAGGCTGCGACGCACCGCGCCGATCGGGATGCGGAAGACACGAGAGTCCGCGGCCGCCGAAACCGTGATCGAACGGGCCGTCTCGGCCAGCAGAGCGGAGTCCCCGATCCAGAAGCCGGGCCGGGCCCTGTAGATGGTCACTTCCTCGTCGCCCGTGATCGGGATCGACACGTCGAGCAGGCCCTCGCCCAGGCCGAAGATTGCATTCGGGGCATCCCCGATGGTGTAGAGGATTTCGCCGCGCAGAAGGGTCGTCCATCGTCCGGCCATCCCCATCCGGGTCTGGAACGCCCTGGGCTGCTCCGCCAGCCAGCCAGTGGCGGGCCCGGGGCGCAAGACGTCGGGATATTTTTGCTTCGATTGCTGCATCCGTCGCAATCCCTTCCGTCGGGAGCATCTAGGCTTCGGTCCAGGGTAGCACGGCCCCGGCTGCGGGCGTCATTGACCCAGATCAACCGGACCGCCTGGGCGGTACGCGGTCGGCTGTACTGTGCCGCGGCAGGGGACCCGGCAAGTCTTGGCGCCACGCGCTGCCGGTGAGCGACAAGGGCGTCTCGGAGACAAGCGCGGCAGGCAGTGCGACGCCGGCCGAACAAGGAGAGATCGACGGATGATGGCCTGGACAAGACAGCTCGCCGTGGCCCTGACGATCATGCCCCTGCCGGGCGCCGCGGCGGCGCAGGACACAGACTGGCAGATCACCGTCTCTCCCTATGTCTGGGCCCCCGGCATCTCGAGTTCCATCGACACCCGCTTTGGCACGATCGAGCCCGAGGCGGATATCGGCGACGTCCTGTCGGCCGCCGACTTCGTTCTGATGGGCATGGTCGAGGCCCGCCGTGGCCGCTGGGGCATGATCGCCGATCTTGTCTATGCCGATCTTTCGGAACGCCAGGACGCCCCGCTCGGCGGCCTGTTCTCGCACGCGACGGCCGACGCGGAACTCAGGATCGCGAGCGGCTATGCCGCCTACCGTGTTCATGAGGACGCACGGGTGGCGGCCGACCTTCTCGGGGGCTTTCGGGCGATGCGCGCCGATCTGGACGTGGCGCTTGCCCCCGGGGCACTGCCCGGCCAGGGGTTCGAGCTCAGCGAAAGCTGGATGGACCCCGTCGTCGGCGGCCGCGTCCAGTTCGCGCTGGATGAGCGTTGGTCCGCCATGGCGATGGCCGATATCGGCGGGTCGGGCGGCGGGACCGACCGCACATGGCAGGCCGTCGCGACCCTGGGCTACCGGATCAACGACCGCTGGTCGGTGCATGGCGGATGGCGCCAGCTTTCGATCGAAAAGGAGATGGACGGGCTTGATGTCGATCTCGACCTGGGGGGGCCGGTTCTCGGCTTCAGCGCCCGTTTCTGACCTGGGAAGAATTGCCAGGAAGCAGGGGGGTGACGCTTTCGATGCCCGCATGATCAGGCGCGCGTCGCCATCGACGGTGAACATTGAAGTAAAGAGGGAGTTGGAACATGACCACCAGACGCCAGATCCTCACGACCCTGCCTGTCACCGGCGCGGCCTTCGCGCTGTGCGGCCTTCCTCTCGACGAAGGCGCGGCCCATGCGCAGGAAGCGCGCGCGCCGCTCGAGGGCCATTTCCATCCCCGCGGCAAGGCACCGTCCGAACATACGCTGAAGGTTCTGGCCGAGGCGCGCACAACGCTGCCCTTTGACGACACCCGCGACCTGGACGAGCAGGCGCGCGGCCTTGTCGCCCGCAGGGCCGACCCGCGGATCA
>NZ_JAPTYD010000011.1 GCF_026913015.1 Paracoccus benzoatiresistens | reverse complement strand
CAGGCGACCCCGAGCGCGTCCGATCAGTTGCTACGCGTGAGTATGCAAAAGCGGTCAATGCTTAGGGCCGTTGGTATAACAGGGTCCTTTGCCGTGGCCTCGACCTGCCGCGCCTCGATCCGCTGAAGGATGCGCCAACCAGCGATGCCAGTGATTCCGATGCTGATGGCAGAGGTCATGGCACCTTCACTGGCGGCGGGCGTGGAGAAGCTGGTCTTCCTGCGGCAGAAGTTCGCGCAAGCGGCGCAGGGCAGGATAGATCGCGCCGTCCTCGACACTTGTCCGGGCATCCTGCAGGATCGCCTGCCCCGCCGCATCATCGAAGACCTGCGCAAGCTGCGTGATGGCCAGCAGCAACTGGCGCTTGCCCTCGGCCGGCTGAGCGTCGCCGGACAGGATCAGCTGCGCGATATAGCAGGCACGGCCGGCCGGGGTATTCGCGCGATCGGGATGGATCGCATCCTTCAGGCGCAGGACATGTGCATTTGGCGTACGGATCGCGATCTTGGACCGGCGATCGCCGTTTTCAATGACGGCGCCATTGATCAGCACGCGTTCGTTCGGGGCAAGCTTCAGGACAAGGCCGCTCATGCCGAAGCCTCCTGGCGCAAGCCACGCATCACCGACATGTTGATGTCAATCAATGGGTCGATCTTTGCCTTGCCTGCCATCGCCAGATGCCCGTGGCGCAGCGAGAAGCTGGCGAGCGACAAAAGGCCCGCCCGGACCTCGTCCGGCAGCCCGTTTCCCGAGCTGGCAAGGTCGGCGGCCAGGATCGTCCACATCTGGTTGTTCTTGTGCACCGCCGCGATCAGGTCGCGGCCGTGGTTATCCTCGGCCGCTTGGCGCAGCATCCGCGTAACGCGAGAGAGGACTTCGTATTCGGCATCGCGCGGGGTGCGGAGGATGCTGCTGCCATAGCCATGCCCGGCAAAAGACGGAACCGCGTTCAAGGTGATCTTCCTGATCTGGGGGGTTCTGCGGGTTGCGGGGCGCCGGTCTGGCGCCCCTGCGTGTCATCGATCAGCGGAACAGGCTCATGATCGCCGAGGGTGCCTGGTTCGCGATCGACAGGGCTTGGATGCCCAACTGCTGCTGGGTCTGCAGCGCCTGGAGGCGGGCCGAGGCTTCCTCCATGTCCGCATCCACCAGCGAGCCGATGCCGACCTTGAGCGAATCCGCCAGGTTGCCCACGAACTTGGCCTGGTCGGTGATCCGCGCCGATGCCGCACCAAGGGTCGCCGACCCCGCGATTGCGATGTCAAGCAAGGTCTCGATCTGGCCCTTGGCGGTGACCGCACTTGCCTGATCGGTGATGGCATCAAGTGTTCCGCCGACGATGTCAGCCTCGTAGTCCAGCGAATTGACGACGATGGTGTTGGCGGTCGTGGTGCCCGTTCCCGAGGTCCGGTCCAGAGAGGCCAGCGTGGTGAAGGTCGCGCCGCCGTTGATCCCGTCGGTGCTGAGCAGGTTGACCCCGTTCATCTGCGTTCCGGACACGATCGAGGTGATGTTTGCCATCTTCTCGGTGATCTGGTTCTGAACGGTGGTGAAATCAAAGCCGTCGGTGCCGGCACTGGCTGCCAGGTTCTTCATGTCGGTCAGAAGTTTCACAACCTCGTCGGACCCCTTCAGAGCCGTCGTGACAGTCGCATTGGCGACGTTCAGGCTGCTTTGGATGGTCTTGGCTGCGGCCTGGTCGGTTTCCATGGTCTTGGAAATGGCCCACAGCGCGGCATTGTCCGAGGCGCTGGAAATGGTCTTGCCGGTCGAAATCTCCGACTGCGCCTTGTTCAGGTTGGAGTTCACGTTCTTCAGGGTCTGCAGGGCGACGATGGCGCCGTTGTTGGTCAGAATACTGGACATCTTATCCTCGAATATAAGGGATGCTTTGCATCCGCGATTGTGACGGTTGGCCTTCTGACCCTGGGCTTTTGTCCCTGTGCCGCTTTCGGCATGACCGCAGTCCTAGCAGCCGGTGATTTACGGATAATGAATTTGCGCGCAGCCTCCAAACATTGAACACAAAGGATTTTAGCTAAAACCGCTGCGGCATTGCGGCGCTTGTCGGCGTCTGCCGGCGACGCCCCGCTTGGTCATAGGTTTGCAGGGTCCGCGCGTTTTGCAGGATGTCCCTGATCTGGTCGATGGCGCGTTGTGTTCCGCGCGCCGAATCCTCGGCCAGACGGCGCAGATGCAGCAGGGTCTGCTCGATCTGGGGCCTAGCATCCAGGTTCAGGCGGTCGCGCTCGAATCGCTTGGCCAGTGCCTCGATCCGGGCAAGGGCAAGCGTGGCATCGCCGGAAATGATGGCCTGCTGGATGCCGTCCAGCATCGCCTTGTGCCTTGTTTTCATTGCAGCCCCATCCGTTTGCCAAAGCCGAGGTCGATCTGCGCGGCCATGACGGCGGCATATTCCTGGGTCAGGAAACTGCCGAACTGGTCCTCGCCAATGCCGCCCCCGAAGGCGCCATCGGCCGATTTCGGGCCACAATATTTCAACATTTCTTCAAGGAATGCCTGTTCCAGTTTTTCCGCCGCCGGTGGCGTGGATTTCTCTGTCGGTGGTGGCACCTGAATTTGGCTGACGTGCATGATCTTTCCCGATTTGCGAGGTTTCTTCGGAATTAGCGCCTTGCGGTAAATAAATCGTAAGGAGTCATGCCTATCCCTTTCCTGGTAATGGTTCGGGAATCGCCAGATGGCAGAGTGTATTGTTTTACCCGTCGTGACTTTCATGCAGCCGGTGGCGCTTGCCGAACCGGCAGCCGAGGGCGAGCAGGTGGCCGCCTGCTTCACCCTTGAAGATGCGCCGCCCGAGGAGGCGGCCGAGCTGGCCGAGGCCAAGGGGGACCCCGCGGCCCCCACACCCGATCCGCTGCAGATGCTGATCGAGGATCTGTCAGGCATTACCGGCGCCCTGCGCGAGACAGGCCTGCCGCCCGATGATGCCGCAGTGGCCGAGGCAGAGGTTATGCCTGAAAGGACGCGGGCAACCCTTTTGCCGGCGCCCCTGGAGGTCCCCTCACTGGATACGCCCTCGACCGACATGGCGCCGATCGAGCCGCCCCTCGCGGACGCAGATGTGGCCAAGGTAGAACCGCTTCTGTCCGATCCGGCTGCCCCGCCGGTCGTGCCCGCTGCCCGTGACGAGGCTGTGGCCCATGCGCCGGCCGAGACGGCAGCCGAGCCACGCCCGGCCAAGCTTGCCATCGTCCCTGCCGCGCGCCAGATCGCCGAGGCGGTGGTCACGGCGCGCGACGATGTTGTCGAGATCGCGCTTTCGCCCGAGGAACTGGGCCGGGTCCGCATGGTTCTGTCGGGCCCCGATCACAGCCCGCATGTCGTCGTCTGGGCCGAACGGCCCGAGATCCTGGACCAGTTGCGCCGCAACGCGGCCATTCTGCAGGAATTCCTGGGCGATGCGGGGATGCCCGATGCCTCTTTCGAATTCCAGGGCGATATCCCTTCCGATTCGCGTGGCGGCCATCCGATGACGGCAGCCTCCGACCGCCCGGCCTTGGCCGCAGCAGTGCCCGTTCAATCCGTTCCAGTCGCCTGGACGCCGATGGCGATCCCGGCGCGACTGGATATCCGCATCTGAAAGGAAGATCCGTTGGTTTCCGCAATTGCCAGCTCGACCGCCGCAACGACCGCGGCCACGACCATCGCATCCGGCGCGGGTTCGGCCGGTTCGACGAATTACGACACCTTTCTGAGGATGCTGACCACGCAGCTTCGGAACCAGGATCCGCTGAACCCGATGGAGGGGACGGATTTCGCGGTCCAACTCGCGACCTTCTCGGGGGTCGAACAGCAGGCCCAGACAAACATGCTGCTGGAGCACATGATCGTGCAATCGGGAAGCAACCTGGGGCAACTGTCGGACTGGATCGGCAAAGAGGTCCGCACGACCGAGCCGGTCTGGTTCGGGGACGAGGCGCTGACGCTGGATATCAAGCCCGACAGCCGCGCCGACAGTGTCACGCTGGTGGTGCTGAACGAATCAGGCCGGGAGGTATCGCGCGAGGACATCGGGCCGGGCGAGGGCCAGATCGACTGGCTTGGCCGCGACGAGGCGGGCGAGAAGCTGGCCAACGGGCGCTATTCCTTCGTGATCGAAAGCAGCCGGGCGGGCGAGGTGATCTCGGAAGACGCGGTTGGTGCCTATGTCCGCGTCACCGAGGCCCAGATCGGCGCCCGGGGGATCGAGTTGATCTTCGAAGGCGGCGGATCGGCCCTGGCCAGCGAGATCGAGGCGTTGCGCGAGCCAAGCTAAAGCTGCGGCAGGAAGCTGCCGCGCATGGCCAGGGTTTCGTCGCGGATCCGGGCGGTCGCCGCGCTCATCTCGCGGTCGGCGCGGCGCAGCAGGTACCAGCTGCGCTGGATCGGCAGGCCGATGCCGCGCAAGGCAATCAGGCGGCCGCTGCGCAATTCCTCGGTCACGGTGTGCTGAGAGATCAGCGCCACGCCAAGGCCCGCGATCACCGCCTGCTTGATGGTCTCGTTGGTGCCCATCTCGACAGCGCGCCATGTCGCGCCCTCGCCGATGCGGTCCAGGAAACGGGTCATCAGGATCCGCGTGCCCGACCCTTCCTCGCGCGACAGGAAGGTCTGGGCCAGAAGGTCGCCCGGCATCACCGGGTCGGCATCGGCCAAGGGGTGATCGGGCGCCGCGATGATGATATGGGGATGGGGGCCGACCGGGTCGGCAATGACGGCAGGTTCCCGCGGCGGGCGTCCCATGATCGCCAGATCAAGGTCGTCGCCGGCCAGCGCCGCCAGCACCGCATCGCGGTTGCCGATGCGCAGCGTCACCTCGATATCGGGCAAAAGTCGCAAGAGCCTCGCAACCAGGCCGGGGGCGAAATACTTGCCGGTCGAGACCACGCCCAGCACCACATTGCCGACATGGCCTTGCTGAAGCGCGCCGATCTCGCGACCCGCGCGGGAAAGGGCGGTGGCGATCTGCGCTTCGGCCAGAAGCAGGGCCTCGCCTTCGCGGGTGGGACGAAAGGCGCCATGCTCACCTCGCAGGACCAGCGGGCAGCCGGCCAGATCCTCCAGCCCGCGAAGCTGGCTGTGGATGGCGGGCGCGGTCAGGCCCAGCAGGCCTGCGGCACCGGTCAGGCTGCCGCTGCCCGCGACCGCCCGCAGGCAGCGCAACTGGCGCAGGCTGATCCCGTCAAGTTTCATCTTCACCAGTATCTAATCCGACTTCCAGATTATTAAATTTCCTTGAAAACTCCCGGCTGTCAACCTCCTCCCATCAGACGCCAAGGGAGGGGCCGATGACGACGCCCAGCATCGACACCACGCATATACCGCCGCGGTTCCGGTCATTGATGCTGGCCCTGGCACGCGGCGGCGCGACCCTGGCAGGCGTCATCCAGCGCGGCGATGGCAGCCTGTCGGCCGAGGTCGGCACGAACAGCGACGGGGACGGGCAGAAGCGGCTGGATGTCCAGGCCGACGCCCTGTTCCGCGATGCCCTGCGCGATGCCGGGTTGCGGTGGTATGCCAGCGAGGAACAACCCGCCCCCTTGGCCATGCAGCCCGGCGGAGCCTTCGCCCTGGCCATCGACCCGCTGGACGGATCGTCGAACGTCGACACCAACGTGTCCATCGGCACGATCTTCGCCGTCTATCCGGCCGAGGACGGAGCCGAGGCCAGCTTCCTGCGTCCGGCCCGTGACCTGATCGCCGGGGGATACATCATCTATGGCCCGCGCTGCTGTCTTGTGGTCAGCTTCGGCCAGGGCACGCAGCTTTATACGCTGAACCCCGACACGGACAGCTTCGATCTGACCACGCCGCGCGTGCAGATGCCCGACTGTTTCTTCGAATTCGCCATCAACGCCTCGAACTATCGCCACTGGCCGCGCCCGATCCGCGCCTATATCGACGACTGCCTGGCCGGCATCGACGGCCCGCGCGAGCGCAACTTCAACATGCGCTGGATCGCGTCCCTGGTGGCCGAGGCGCATCGGATCCTGATGCGGGGCGGAATCTTCCTTTACCCCTCGGACGCCCGGAAGGGCTACGACAAGGGCCGGCTGCGAATGCTCTATGAATGCGCGCCCATCGCCTTTGTCATCGAGCAGGCGGGCGGGCGGGCGACAGACGGCGCGCTGCCGATCCTGGACGCCGCCATCACCGACCTGCACGGGCGCACGCCGCTGGTCTTCGGATCGGCCGAAAAGGTCGATCGCGTGGCCGCCTATCACGACCTTCCCGATGCCGAGGTCTCGGCGCTGTTCGGCAATCGCGGCCTGTTCCGGGCCTGAGGATCCTCATGAGCAAGAAGCACCCCATCATCTCGGTCACAGGCAGTTCCGGCGCGGGCACGACCACGGTCAAGACGACCTTCGACCAGATTTTCCGTCGCGAAGGGATCAAGGCCGTCAGCATCGAGGGTGACGCCTTCCACCGCTTCGACCGGCAGGCGATGAAGGATGAACTGGCCCGCCGTCAGGCCGCGGGCGACCAGACCTTCAGCCATTTCAGCTTCGATGCCAACGAGTTGGAGAAGCTGGAGGACATCTTCCGCGTCTATGGAGAGACCGGCCGGGGCGAGACGCGCCATTACGTCCATGACGACAAGGAGGCCGGGAAATGGGGAACCGCCCCCGGCACCTTCACCGACTGGGCACCGTTCGAGGAAGGGTCCGACCTTCTGTTCTACGAAGGGCTGCACGGCGCGGTTGTCAATGACAGGGTCAACCTGGCGACGCTGGCGGATCTGAAGATCGGCGTGGTTCCGGTCATCAATCTGGAATGGATCCAGAAGATCCACCGCGACAAGGCCAGCCGGGGCTATTCGACCGAGGCCGTGACCGATGTGATCCTGCGCCGGATGCACGCCTATGTGCATTGCATCTGCCCGCAATTCACCCAGACCGACATCAACTTCCAGCGGGTGCCGGTGGTCGATACCTCGAACCCCTTCATCGCGCGCTGGATCCCCACGGCCGACGAAAGCCTGGTGGTGATCCGCTTCCGCAACCCGCGCGGCATCGACTTCTCCTACCTGACCCAGATGATCGCCGGGTCCTGGATGACGCGGGCCAATTCCATCGTGATCCCGGGGCCGAAGACCGACCTCGCCATGCAGCTGATCCTGACGCCGATGATCCTGCGTCTGATCGACGACGCCAAGCGCGCCTGAGGGGGACATGCCATGAACCAGATGACCCGCATCGACCCCGCCCTTGAGACGAAGATGGCCAATGCCATCCGCGCCCTGGCGATGGACGCGGTCGAGGCCGCGAAATCCGGCCATCCCGGCGCGCCGATGGGCATGGCCGACGTGGCTACCGTGCTGTTCAACCGTTTCATGCGGGTGGATCCTTCGGATCACGCATGGCCCGACCGCGACCGCTTCGTGATGTCGGCGGGGCATGGGTCGATGCTGGTCTATGCCATCCACCACCTGCTGGGCTATGACGACATGGGCATGGACCAGGTCCGCGCCTTCCGGCAGATGGGGTCGCGCACGGCGGGCCATCCCGAATACGGCCATGCCAAGGGGATCGAGGTCACGACCGGTCCCCTGGGCCAGGGCATCACCACCGCCGTCGGCATGGCCCTGGCCGAGCGCATGGCCCATGCCCGCTGGCCCGATCTGACGGACCATTGGACCTATGTGATCGCGGGCGACGGCTGCCTGATGGAGGGGATCAGCCACGAGGCGATCGACCTTGCGGGCCATCTGCGGCTTGGCCGGCTGATCGTGCTCTGGGATGACAACGGCATCACCATCGACGGCGGAACGGACCTGTCTACCAGCACCGACCAGCAGGCGCGCTTTGCCGCCGCGGGCTGGCATGTGCAGGCCGTGAACGGCCATGACCGCGAGGCTGTCGCCGCTGCCATCGAGGCCGCGCGGGCCGACGACCGCCCCTCGATGATCGCCTGCCGGACCGTCATCGGCTTTGGCGCGCCGAACAAGCAGGGCGGGCATGACGTGCATGGCGCACCGCTGGGGGCGGATGAGATCGCCGCCGCGCGCAAGCAGCTGGACTGGCCGCATGACCCCTTCACCCTGCCCGAGGATGTGACCGCCGCCTGGGCCGCGATTGCCGCGCGCGGCGCGCAGGCCCGGGCAAGCTGGGCGGCACGGCTGGAATCCTCCGCCAACCGTGCCGCCTTTCTTGCCGCCCAGCGCGCGCCCGACGCGCAGGCCTTGCGAAAGGCGATTGCCGAATACTGCCAAAGGCTTACCCAGGCTCGCCCGAAGGTCGCAACCCGCAAGGCCAGCGAGATGGCGCTGGAGGTCGTCAACGCTACCCTGCCCCAGACCATTGGCGGAAGCGCGGACCTGACCGGGTCGAACCTGACCCGCAGCAAGGGAATGCAATCGATCAGGCCGCGCGACTACGCGGGCCGCTATGTCCACTATGGCATCCGCGAGCATGCGATGGCTGCGGTGATGAACGGCATCGCGCTGCATGGGGGTTTCATCCCCTATGGCGGGACGTTCCTTGCATTCGCCGATTATTCACGCCCTGCGATCCGGCTGGGCGCGCTGATGGGGGTGCCGGTCGTCCATGTCATGACCCATGACAGCATCGGGCTGGGAGAGGACGGCCCGACCCACCAGCCGGTCGAGCATCTGGCATCCCTGCGGGCCATCCCGAACCTGCAGGTCTTCCGCCCCGCCGACGCGGTGGAAACCGCCGAGGCCTGGGAAATCGCGCTGACCAGCCAGGGCCCTTCTGTCCTGGCCCTGTCGCGGCAGAACCTGCCCGCCCTTCGGGTCGAGGATGAGGACACCAACCGCTCGCGCCGGGGCGCCTATGTCCTGCGCGCCACGCCCACCTCCCGCGACGTGACCCTGATCGCCACCGGCTCCGAGGTCGAGATCGCCCTGGCCGCCGCCGACCTGCTCAGGGCCGACCGGATCAGTGCCGCCGTCGTCTCGGCCCCCTGCTTCGAGCTGTTCGCCCGGCAGGACCGCGCCTATCGGCAGGGCGTGTTGTGCGACGCCCCCCGCATCGGGATCGAGGCCGCGATCCGCCAAGGTTGGGAGCTGTTCCTGCGCCCCGAGGACGGCTTCGTCGGAATGACGGGCTTTGGCGCATCCGCCCCCGCCCCCGCGCTCTACGCCCACTTCGGCATCACGCCACAGGCCGTCGCGGCCCTGGCCAAGCAGCTTATCAAGGGAGAGGACGAATGGCGCTGATCACGCTGAGACAGCTTCTGGACCACGCCGCCGAGCAGGGCTACGGCGTGCCCGCCTTCAACATCAACAACATGGAACAGGGCCTGGCGATCCTGAAGGCGGCGGCGGCGGTGGATGCCCCGGTGATCCTGCAGGCCAGCCGCGGCGCGCGCTCCTATGCCGGCGACATCATGCTGCGCCGCATGGTCGAGGCCCTGGCCGAGATGAACCCGAACGTCCCGATCTGCCTGCACCAGGATCACGGCAACAACCTGGCGACCTGCATGTCCGCAATCCGGCACGGCTTTACCAGCGTGATGATGGACGGGTCGCTGCACGAGGACATGAGGACGCCCGCCGACTACGACTACAACGTCGCGGTGACGTCCAAGGTAGCCGAGGCAGCGCATGCGGTCGGGGCGTCCGTGGAAGGCGAGTTGGGGGTGCTGGGGTCGCTGGAAACCGGCGAGGCCGCAGCCGAGGACGGATCGGGCGCGGAAGGCAAGCTGGACCACAGCCAGCTTCTGACCGACCCGGACCAGGCCGTCGATTTCGTGCTGCGCACCCGATGCGATGCCCTGGCGATCGCCTGCGGCACCTCGCACGGCGCCTACAAGTTCACCCGCAAGCCCGATGGCGAGATCCTGGCGATGCATGTGATCCAGGCGATCCACGACCGCCTGCCCGGCACGCATCTGGTGATGCACGGATCAAGCTCGGTGCCGCAGCATCTGCAGGATCTCATCAACGAGGCGGGCGGGCAGATGCCCCAGACATACGGCGTTCCGGTGGAAGAAATCCAGCGCGGCATCCGCATGGGCGTGCGCAAGGTCAATATCGACACCGACTGCCGCATGGCCATGACCGGGCATTTCCGCAAGGTCGCCCGCGAGTGCCCGGACGAATTCGACCCCCGCAAGTTCATGATCCCCGCGATGGAGGAGCTGACGGCGCTCTGCCGCGACCGGTTCGAACGCTTCGGCACGGCGGGGCAGGCCCACAGGATCAAGGTCATCGCGATGGACGAGATGGCCAAACGCTATGCGTCGGGGGCTTTGGACCCGGCCATCACCGGCGCGAAAGCCGCCTGAGAGGAGGAAAGACCATGAACGACATGTCGTCGAACCAGACCATCGCCGATGGCAAGAAGCGCTATTCCGCGGGCGTGCTGAAATACGCGCAGATGGGTTACTGGGAACCCGACTACACGCCAAAGGACACCGACGTGATCGCGCTGTTCCGCATCACGCCGCAGGACGGGGTGGATGCCGTCGAAGCCGCGGCGGCGGTGGCGGGCGAAAGCTCGACCGCGACCTGGACCGTGGTCTGGACCGACCGCCTGACGGCCTGCGACAAGTATCGCGCCAAGGCTTATCGCGTGGACCCGGTCCCGAACTCCTCGGGCGAATACTTCGCCTATATCGCCTATGACCTCGACCTGTTCGAAGGCGGCAGCATCGCCAACCTGACCGCGTCGATCATCGGCAATGTCTTCGGCTTCAAGCCCCTCAAGGCCCTGCGGCTTGAGGACATGCGCCTGCCCGTGGCCTATGTGAAGACCTTCCAGGGACCGGCCACTGGCATCGTCGTCGAACGCGAGCGGCTGAACGTTTATGGCCGCCCGCTACTGGGCGCCACGGTCAAGCCCAAGCTGGGCCTGTCGGGCCGCAACTATGGCCGCGTGGTCTATGAGGCGCTGAAGGGGGGTCTCGATTTCACCAAGGACGATGAGAACATCAACAGCCAGCCCTTCATGCATTGGCGCGACCGGTTCCTGTATTGCATGGAGGCGGTGAACCGCGCCTCGGCGGCGACCGGAGAGGTGAAGGGCACCTACCTCAACGTCACCGCCGGCACGATGGAGCAGATGTACGAACGCGCCAATTTCGCCAAGGAGCTGGGCAGCGTGATCGTGATGATCGACCTTGTCATCGGCTATACCGCGATCCAGTCGATGGCGAAATGGGCGCGGGACAACGACATGATCCTGCACCTGCACCGCGCGGGCCATTCGACCTATACCCGGCAGCGCAGCCACGGCGTCAGCTTCCGCGTCATTGCCAAGTGGATGCGGCTGGCCGGGGTCGATCACCTGCATGCGGGCACCGTCGTCGGCAAGCTGGAAGGCGATCCGGCCACGACCAAGGGCTATTACGACATCTTCCGCGAGGAGCGGAATCCGATGGCGCTGGAGAACGGCATCTTCTTCGACCAGGACTGGGCGTCGCTCAACAAGATGATGCCGGTCGCCTCGGGCGGGATCCATGCGGGCCAGATGCACCAGCTTCTGACCTATCTGGGCGAGGATGTGGTGCTGCAGTTCGGCGGCGGCACCATCGGCCACCCGCACGGCATCCAGGCGGGCGCGACCGCGAACCGCGTGGCGCTGGAGGCGATGGTCTTCGCCCGCAACGCCGGCCGCGACATCTGGAACGAGGGCGAGGACATCCTGCGCGACGCGGCCAAGACCTGCACGCCGCTGAAGCAGGCGCTGGATGTGTGGAAGGACGTCAGCTTCAACTATGCCTCGACCGACGCGCCCGATTTCGCGCCCACGCCCGAAGTCTCGATGTGACCCGCAGGGTGCGTGCGTCGCACGCACCGCCCCCGCCACGAAAGGACCATGCCATGAAACTGCGCCAAGGACAGTTCAGCTTTCTTCCCGATCTTTCGGATGACGACATTCGCGTGCAGGCCCAATACGCCATCGACAATGGTTGGGCCGTGTCCGTGGAATACTCTGACGACCCGCATCCCCGAAACACCTATTGGGAAATGTGGGGGCATCCGATGTTCGACAACCCGGATGCCGCCGCCGTCGTCTTCGAGGTCAACGAATGCCGCAAGGAACACGGCGGCAAGTACATCCGCGTCATCGCCTTCGATGCCTCTCCCGGATGGGAATCCATCCGCATGAGCTTCATCGTCAACCGCCCCGCGACCGAGCCCGGCTTCCGCCTGGTCCGGCAGGAAGGCGAGGGCCGCGTGGTCCGCTACACGATCGAAAGCTATGCCACGCGCGAACCCGAAGGGCAGCGCTACGCCTGAGGGTCCGGACCGGGCGGCACCCCCCTGCCGCCCGGTTCCTTCATGCCACCTGCCGGAAAGGCCGATCATGACCGAAGATGCCGATACCGACGCCCCGACGCGCCCGACCCATGTCGATCTGGCCCAGTCCTTCCAGGAAAGCGGCGTCAGGGACGTGCTGCGGGAACTGGACGAAACCCTGATCGGGCTGGAACCCGTCAAGTCCCGCATCCGCGAAACCGCCGCCCTGCTGCTGGTGGACAAGGCCCGCCGCCAGATGGGACTGGCCACGGAAACGCCGACGCTGCACATGTCCTTCACCGGCAATCCCGGCACCGGCAAGACCACGGTCGCGCTGAAGATGGCCGACCTGCTGCACCGCCTGGGTTACGTCCGCAAGGGCCACCTGGTCACCGTCACTCGCGACGACCTGGTCGGCCAGTATATCGGCCACACCGCCCCCAAGACCAAGGAAGTGCTGAAGAAGGCCATGGGCGGCGTGCTGTTCATCGACGAGGCCTATTATCTCTACCGCCCGGAGAATGAGCGCGACTATGGCCAGGAGGCCATCGAGATCCTGCTTCAGGTGATGGAGAACAACCGTGACGACCTGGTGGTGATCCTGGCGGGCTATGCCGACCGGATGGACCGCTTCTTCGCCTCGAACCCGGGCTTTAGGTCGCGCATCGCCCATCACATCGAGTTTCCGGACTATACGAACGGGGAACTGCTGCATATCTCCGAACGGATGCTGGCCGCGCAGAATTACCGCCTCGACGACGGCGCACGGGTGGCCATGGCCGAATACATCGGCGCGCGGCGGGGCCAGCCCCATTTCGCCAATGCCCGATCCGTCAGGAATGCGCTGGACCGCGCCCGGCTGCGCCAGGCGAACCGGCTGTTCAACGAGGCGAAAGGCCCGCTGGACGCCGACACGCTGTCCACCATCACGGAACCCGACCTGCGCGCCAGCCGTGTCTTCCAGGGCGGCCTTGCGGTGGACAGGCTTGACGGGGATCGCAGGACCGGGCAGGCGATGAGCCAAGCCGCCGAATAGGGAAACCGTTTATGACCTTCGACCGCAGCATCAAGATCGCCCCCTCGATCCTGTCCGCCGACTTCGCCGATTTCGGGCGCGAGATCCGCGCCATCGAGGATCAGGGCGCGGACTGGGTCCATGTGGATGTGATGGACGGGCATTTCGTGCCGAACCTGACCTTCGGCCCGCCCGCCGTGAAGGCCTTCCGCCCGCATGTCAGGACCTTCATGGACGTCCACCTGATGATCGCGCCGGTGGACCCCTATATCGAGGCCTATGCCGAGGCCGGGGCCGACATGATCACCGCCCATGTCGAGGCGGGGCCGCATCCGCACCGCACCCTGCAGGCGATCCGCGCCACCGGGAAGAAGGCGGGCATCGCGCTGAACCCCGGCACGCCGGTCGAGGCGGTCGAATACCTCCTGGATCTGGCCGACATGGTGCTGGTGATGACCGTGAACCCCGGCTTCGGCGGGCAGAAGTTCATCCACAGCCAGGTGGACAAGATCGCCCGCCTGCGCGGCATGATCGGCGACCGGCCCATCCATATCCAGGTGGATGGCGGCGTTGACACGAAGACCGCGCCTGTCGTGGCCAAGGCCGGGGCGGATGTGCTGGTCGCGGGATCGGCGGTCTTCAAGGGCGGCTCGGTCGGCCAGCCGCAGGTTTATGGGCAGAACATCCGCACGATCCGCGAGGCGGCTCGGGGGCTTGCCCAAGCGGTTTGACAAACCGCCCTGCCCGCGCTTCCCTGCGGCGCAGGACAACAAGGGGACGGATGATGGATCTGGGGATCAGGGGAAAGCGGGGGCTGGTTTGCGCGGCCTCTAAGGGATTGGGCCGTGGCTGCGCCGAGGCGCTGGCCGAGGCGGGCGTGGACCTGGTCATCAACAGCCGGACCGAGGCCGAGATCACCCGGACGGCCGAGGAGATCGCCGCGAAGTACGGCACCTCCGTCACCCCCGTGGCCGCCGACATCACCACCGAGGAAGGCCGCGCCAAGGTGCTGGAGGCGGTCGGCCAGGCCGACATCCTGGTGACCAATGCGGGCGGCCCGCCCCCCGGCGACTGGCGCGACTGGAGCCGTGACGACTTCATCAAGGCCATCGACGCCAACATGCTGTCGGCCATCGCGCTGATGCAGGCCCTGGTCCCCGGCATGATGGATCGGGGTTGGGGCCGGGTGGTCAACATCACCTCTCAATCGGTGAAATCCCCGTTGTCGGTGCTGGGCCTGTCGAACACGGCGCGGACGGGGCTGACCGGCTTTGTCGCGGGCATGTCGCGGCAGGTGGCGGGGCACGGGGTCTGCGTGAACAACATTCTGCCCGGCATCCATGCGACCGACCGGGCCGACAGCCTGGACAAGGGCGTCAGCGACAAGCAGGGCATCAGCCTGGAGGAAGCACGGCGCCAGCGGCAGGCGGGAATCCCGACCGGCACCTATGGCACGCCCGAGGATTTCGGCGCGACCTGCGCCTTCCTGTGCAGCCGGCAGGCCAGGTTCATCGTCGGCCAGAACATCCTGCTGGATGGCGGCGCGCTGAACGCGACGCTCTAGGCGGGCTGGCCGGTCGCCAGGCGATAGTCGCGCAGGATGGCCGAAAGCTGGTCGCGCCGCGCCTGGCGTTCGGCCAGCAGCACGCACAGGCCGCGGGCGTGGGACGACATCTGTTGGCAGGCATCGGGATTGGCCCGCGCCCAGGCCAGCCTTTCGGCCAGGTCGCCCGCGCCGGGACGCAGGGGGATGTAGTGCCGCCATGGCTGGACGACCCCCCGCGCGAAGGTTTCCCAGCCGTCCTCCTCCAGCAGCACGACCGAGTTGCTGTTCATCAGCGGCAGAAGGTCCTCGGCCCCCGATGTCGCGCCGAGGCAGATCAGATAGCGGTGCGACAGCAGGAAATCGTCGCCGCTGCGGGTCGCCGCCAGATGCGACAGCCCCGCCCGCTCCAGCGCCCTTGCGCCGCGCGCATCGGGGGTCAGCGCCGCATCGACGTCGGGCGATCCCTGGTGCTCCAGGGCAAGCGCTACGCGGGTGGACGCGCGCAGATCGGGTCCGGCGCGCAGGTCGCCCGCCAGCAGGTCGGCCACGGCCTGATGCACGGGGCGGCGGGGCTGGCCGTCCGGGCCGGGCACATGGCCCGACAGGTCGCCCCGCCAGACGGCGCGGTCCAGCTTCTGCGGGAAATGCGGGTCGATGCGGTCGGGGCGGCCCAGATGGCCGTCATTGCCCAGCCGGTGGATCCAGGGCATCGGCCACAGGAAGACATTGGCCGCCCCCCGGCGGCGACAACAGGCCAGGACCGGGCCGGTCTGCCCGCCCGCATATCCCGGCTGCATGTCGATGTGATAAACTCCATGCTCCGCCACTTGGGCGATGTCGTTGGCCGTCGTGGCGATCCGCAGCAGCTGCGGCATCGCGGCATGCGCGTAGAAGAACCCGTCCGGCGCACGGCGCAGCGGCATGATTTCGCCCCGCCTGTCGCGGACCTCGCCCTTGTCCAGATCGACCACGGCCTGGTGGCCGGACCCGCCGGAATGATCCGCCGGGATGATCCGAGCGGGACGGGCGGCGCTGACGATGCCTGCGTTGATCCGGTTGCGGTCCTCTTGCGCGCCGCAGGTCGCCGGGGGCGCGGTCAGCATCCGCGACAACTGGGCCAGATAGCCCTCGCGCCGTGACCTGACCCCGGCGCCGGGCCGAGGCGGACATTCCTTCAGGTCGAACCAGGGGGCCAGGGCATCGCGGTAATCGCCGGGACTGGCCTGGTCGATGTCGATCTCGATGAACTCGGCCCGGTTCGCGAAATAGGCGCGGCAGGCGGCCAGATGCGCCTCCCATTCCGCCGCCCAGAGATCGGCCAGATCGCCGACCGCCACGCCCCGGATCTGGGCGACTGCCCGGGCATAGCTGCCCCCCCGGTGCATGTAGCGGCTGATGACCCAGTCCTCGATCCGGCGGGTGTTCAGCAGGAAGACCGCGCCGGGATAGCTTTCATCCAGGAAGCGGTATTCCTTGAAGGCCTCGATGACGGGCATGTTCAGGTAGCGCACCGATTCCATGTCGGTAAAGGCGACCGCCGTGTCGGCCCAGGGCTGCAAGGGCCTGACGCCCGCCAGCTTCGACCAGGCGATGTCCTCGGCCAGGGCGCCCTCGGCCCAGTGGACCGCCGGATAGCCGTTCATCTGAAACAGCCTGGCGATGAAGGTCGTGCCGCATTTGTTGTAGCCGATCTGAAAGAATTTCCGCGACACGTCCCGCCTCATGATGATGCGCGGACCCTGCGGGCGCGCGGCGCTGCTGTCAATTGCGGCAGGGCCGCAAGGGCGCGGCCGGCGCGCGCGCCAGTTAAGACAAAAGGCTTGCCTTGCCGCCGCCGCCCGGCTAGCTCTCATCCATCGGAATTCGGGAGAAGCCGGCCCTCGCGCCGGTGCCGAAGGAGCAGCCGCCCCGGCGAACTCTCAGGCAGAAGGACCGTTTTCCGCCAGAAACTCTGGAGAGTGGCCGAAAGGCCCGCCGAAGGGATAACGATCTCAGGCGCCCCGGTCGGGGCAGGGACAGAGGGGGCATCGTTTCGGGCATCCGCCCGCCAATCGATGCCGGCTGTCCGGCTGTTTGAAGGAGGTCAGATGACCGACGATCCGCGCCGGACCGAGTTGCAAAGAACCGCGCTTCACGATCTTCACCTTTCCCTTGGCGCCCGCATGGTGCCCTTCGCGGGGTGGGAGATGCCGGTCCAGTATCCCATGGGGGTCATGGCCGAACATCTGCATACCCGCGCGCATGCCGGGCTGTTCGATGTCAGCCACATGGGCCAGGTCCTGGTCACGCCCCGCGACGGGCAGATGGAAACCGCCGCGCTGGCCCTGGAAAGCCTGATCCCCGCCGATGTGCTGGGCCTGGCACCGGGGCGGCAGCGCTACGGGCTGTTCACGAACCCCCAGGGTGGGATCCTGGACGACCTGATGTTCGCCAACCGGGGCGATCACTTCCTGCTGGTGGTCAATGCCGCCTGCGCGCACCAGGACATCGCGCATCTGCAAGGCCTGGACGAGGTAACGGTCACGCCCGTCACCGACCGCGGGCTTCTGGCCCTGCAAGGCCCGCAGGCCGCCGATGTGCTGGCGCGTCTGGTGCCCGCCGCCGCCGACATGCGCTTCATGGACAGCCGGATACTCGACTGGAACGGGATCGAGTTGTGGGTTTCGCGGTCGGGCTATACGGGCGAGGACGGGTTCGAGATCTCGGTTCCTGTGGCTGACCTGCGGCGCTTCGCGCAGGCCCTGCTGGACCAGCCCGAGGTGGCCGCCATCGGCCTTGGCGCCCGCGACAGCCTGCGGCTGGAGGCGGGAATGCCGCTCTACGGCCATGACATGGACAAGGACGTGACCCCCGCGCAGGCGGCGCTTCAATGGTCGATCCCCAAGGCCCGGCGGACGGGCGGGGCGCGTGCCGGCGGCTTTCCGGGCGCCGATGCGATCCTGGCGGAACTGGCCGATGGTGCGGCGGTTGTGCGGCGGGGCCTGCGTCCCGAGGGCCGCGCCCCGATCCGTGAGGGCGTGGCGATCTTCGCCGGGGCCGAGGGGGGCGAGGCCATCGGCCATGTTTCCTCGGGCGGCTTCGGGCCGTCGGTCGGCGCCCCGGTCGCCATGGCCCGCCTGCCTGCCGGTCTTCCCGATGGCGCAACCGTTCACGCCGAACTGCGCGGCAAGCGCATTCCGGTCGCCATAACCCCCCTGCCCTTCATCACCCCGTCCTACAAGCGCTGAGGAGCCGACCCATGCTGAAATACACCGAAGACCACGAATGGCTGCGCGCCGAGGGCGACGAGATCGTGGTCGGCATCACCGCCCATGCCAGCGAGCAGCTGGGCGATGTGGTCTTTGTCGAACTGCCCGAGGAAGGCCGCGAAGTCTCGGCCGGCGACGAGGTCGTGGTGATCGAATCCGTCAAGGCCGCCTCGGACATCGCGGCCCCGGTCGCGGGCGTGATCACGGCGGTGAACAGCGCCCTGGCCGATACGCCGGGCAGCGTGAACGACGATCCCCAGGCCGCCTGGTTCTTCCGCATCAAGCCCGCCGATCCCAAGGCCATCGAGGGCTTCATGGACGACGCAGCCTATCAGGCGCTGATCGGCTGATGTTGCCCGGGGGCTGTCTGCCCCCTTGCCGGCCCCCAAAAACCGATGGCGCGGGCCGGCAATCCCCGAGGATATTTGCGCCAAGATGAAAACTGTCTTGGAGAGATGGCGATCATGACCCGCTGGAAACCGACCGACTACAACCCCGACGATTTCGCGAACCGCCGCCATATCGGCCCCTCGCCCGCCGAAATGGCCGAGATGCTGAAGGTGGTGGGCGCCGACAGCCTGGAGGCACTGATCGACCAGACCGTGCCCGCGGCGATCAGGCAGGATGCGGCCCTGGACTGGCCTGCCCTGTCGGAAGCAGCACTTCTGGACAGGATGCGGCAGGTGGCGGCCAGGAACACGGTCATGACCAGCCTGATCGGCCAAGGCTATCATGGCACGGTGACGCCGCCTGCCATCCAGCGCAACATCCTGGAAAACCCGGCCTGGTATACCGCCTACACGCCCTACCAGCCCGAGATCGCCCAGGGGCGGCTGGAGGCGCTGCTGAATTTCCAGACGATGGTCGCCGATCTGACTGGGCTGCCGGTCGCCAACGCCTCGCTGCTGGACGAGGCGACGGCGGCGGCCGAGGCCATGGCCATGGCGCAACGGCAGGCGAAGTCGAAAGCGCGCGGCTTCTTCGTGGATCGCAACCTGCATCCGCAGACCATCGCCGTGATCGAGACCCGCGCGGCGCCCCTGGGGATCGAGGTGATCCAGGGCGCGGCCGAGGATCTGGATCCCAAGGCGGTCTTCGGCGCGATTTTCCAGTATCCCGGCACCTATGGCCATGTCCGCGACCTGGCCGGCGACATCGCGGCGCTGCATGACGCGGGCGCCCTGGCCGTGGTGGCGACCGATCTGCTGGCGCTGTGCCTGCTGAGGGAGCCGGGCGCCATGGGTGCCGACATCGCCGTGGGCTCCGCGCAGCGCTTTGGCGTGCCGATGGGCTATGGAGGACCGCACGCCGCCTTCATGTCCTGCCGGGACGAGTTGAAGCGCGCCATGCCGGGCCGCATCGTCGGCGTGTCGATCGACGCCAAGGGCAACCAGGCCTACCGCCTGTCGCTGCAAACGCGCGAGCAGCATATCCGGCGCGAGAAGGCTACGTCGAACGTCTGCACCGCGCAGGCGCTGCTGGCGGTGATGGCGTCCTTCTATGCGGTCTTCCACGGCCCCGTGGGCCTGCGGGCCATCGCGCAGCGGGTGCATCTGCACGCCGTCACCATCGCCAATGCGCTGCGGGCAGCGGGGGCCGAGGTCGCGCCGGACGCGTTCTTCGACACCATCACCGTGCGCGTGGGCGTGGGGCAGGCCGGCATCCTGGCCGCCGCCCGCCATCGCGGCATCAACCTGCGCAAGGTTGGCCGCGACCGGGTGGGCATCAGCGTGGACGAGACGACGGATCCGGGCGTCATCGCGCGGCTGCTGGACGCCTTCGGCATCACCGACGCCCCGGCCCCGGCGCAGGCCCCCGCCATCCCCGAGGATCTGCTGCGCGAGACGGACTATCTGACCCATCCGGTCTTCCACATGAACCGCGCCGAATCCGAGATGATGCGCTATATGCGCCGCCTGTCGGACCGCGACCTGGCGCTGGACCGGGCGATGATCCCGCTGGGATCCTGCACCATGAAGCTGAACGCCGCGGCCGAGATGATGCCGATCACCTGGCCCGAATTCGGCGCGCTGCATCCCTTTGCGCCCGCCGAGCAAGCGGCGGGCTATGCCGAGGCGATCGCGGACCTCACCGACAAGTTGTGCCAGATCACCGGCTATGACGCCTTCTCCATGCAGCCCAACAGCGGCGCGCAGGGGGAATATGCGGGGCTTCTGACCATCGCGGCCTATCACAAGTCGCGCGGCGAGGATCGGGATGTCTGCCTGATCCCGGTTTCGGCGCATGGCACGAACCCGGCCAGCGCGCAGATGTGCGGCATGAAGGTCGTCGTGGTGAAGTCCGCCCCGAACGGCGACATCGACCTGGAGGATTTCTCAGACAAGGCCGCGAAGGCCGGGAACAGGCTGGCGGCGGTGATGATCACCTATCCCAGCACGCATGGCGTCTTCGAGGATACCCTGCGCGAGGTCTGCGACATCACCCACAAGCACGGCGGCCAGGTCTATATCGACGGGGCCAACATGAACGCGCTTGTCGGGTTGGTGAAACCCGGAGAGATCGGCGGCGATGTCAGCCACCTGAACCTGCACAAGACCTTCGCCATCCCGCATGGCGGCGGCGGCCCGGGCATGGGGCCGATCGGCGTCAAGGCGCATCTGGCGCCCTTCCTGCCGGGCGATCCGCAGACGGGCGAGGGCGCGGTCAGCGCGGCGCCCTATGGCAGCGCATCCATCCTGCTGATCTCCTGGGCCTATTGCCTGATGATGGGCGGCGCGGGTCTGACGCAGGCGACGCGCGTGGCGATCCTGAACGCCAACTATATCGCGTCGCGGCTGGCCGGGGCCTATCCGATCCTGTTCATGGGCAACCGGGGCCGGGTCGCGCATGAATGCATCATCGACACGCGCCCCTTTGCCGACCATGGCGTGACCGTGGACGACATTGCCAAGCGGCTGATCGACAACGGCTTCCACGCCCCCACCATGAGCTGGCCGGTCGCAGGCACGCTGATGGTGGAACCGACCGAATCCGAGACCAAGGCCGAGATCGACCGCTTCATCACCGCGCTGCTGGCGATCCGGGCCGAGATCACCGAGGTCGCCGAAGGCCGCATCGAGGCCCATCAAAGCCCGCTGCGCCACGCGCCCCACACGGTGGAGGATCTGGTCGCCGACTGGGACCGCCCCTATTCGCGCGAACAGGGCTGCTTCCCGCCGGGCGCCTTCCGGGTGGACAAGTACTGGCCGCCGGTGGGCCGGGTGGACAACGCCTATGGCGACCGCAACCTGGTCTGCACCTGCCCGCCGCTGGAAACCTATGCCGAGGCGGCCGAGTGACCTGATGGCGCCGGCCCCCGGGCCGGTGCCGCCCTTTCGGATGGAACCGACGGCCCTCAGGCGGATCGCGGCCCCGGCACGGTATGGCGAACCGCCCCCATGATGCGGGGGCGGCTGTCGCAGACCCGCCCCCGCGCGATCAGAGGCTGGCCGCCTCGTCCACGCCCAGCATGATGTTGAGGTTCTGGACCGCCGCGCCCGACGCCCCCTTGCCCAGGTTGTCCAGCACCGCCACAACCGTGGCGCAGCCATTGTCCGCATCGCCCTGGACGGTGATGCGCAGCATGTTGGTGCCGTTCAGGTCGGTCGGCACGATGCGGGACGCGGTGCCGTCCAGGACCTCGACGAAGCGCTGGCCGTCATAATGATCGGCCAAGGCCTGGGTCAGCCGTTCCAGCGTCCGCTGCGCGTCAAGGAACAGCGGCACCTGCACGGCCATGCCCTGCGCGAAATTGCCCACCGAGGGCGCGAAGATCGGCTGCCGGGTCAGCCCCGCATGGACCATGATCTCGGGGATATGCTTGTGGCGCTGGTTCAGGCCATAGACGAAATGGGCCGGGGCCACGCCGTCTTCGTATTCCGCGATCAGCGCCTTGCCGCCTCCGGTATAGCCGCTGACGGCGTTGATCGACAGCGGCTCGGACGGCTCGATCAGGCCTGCCGCGACCAGGGGGGCGATGATGGCGATGGCGCCGGTGGAATAGCAGCCAGGATTGCTGACCCGCCGGGCCGCGGCGATCCGGTCGCGGGCGCCCGCGTCCAGTTCCGCGAAACCGAAGGCCCAGCGTTCGTCCACCCGGTGCGCGGTCGAGGCGTCGATGATCCGCACGTCCAGGTCGCGCGCCAGTTCCACCGCCTCGCGCGCGGCCTCGTCGGGCAGGCACAGGATGGCCACGTCGGCTTGGCGGAAGGCCTCGCGCCGGGCATTGGCGTCCTTGCGGCGTTCGGGGTCGATAGGGATCAGGCGGATGTCATCGCGCGGCTCCAGCCGCTCGCGGATCTGCAGGCCCGTGGTGCCCGCCTCGCCATCGATGAAAACGCTGTATGCCATGACCGATCTCCGCAGATTACGGCGGAGTTATAGGGGAAGGCCCCTGTCCTTGCCAATCGGCCCGTGGGTCAGATCGAACAGATTTCCGACCGGGTCAGGAAGCGTTTCTCGCGCCCGTTGTCCAGGCTGAACATGCCGCCGCGACCCGGCACCACGTCGATGATCAGGTCGGTATGCGCCCAGGCCTCGGCCTGGGATGCGCTGATGTAGAAGGGCGCGCCGCCGATCTCGCCCAGCTTGACGTCGCGTTCGCCGACGCGGAAATCGCCCTGCGGATAGCACATGGGCGAGGATCCGTCGCAGCAGCCGCCCGACTGGTGGAACAGGACCGGGCCGTGATCGGCCACGATCTCGGCGATCAGATCAAGGGCGGCGGGGGTGGCTGTGACCGTGCTCATGCCTTCAACCTTTTCTTCAGGAACTCCAGCACCTGCCGCTCCTCGGGACGCAGGCCGGGCTGTTGCAGATCCTCCTCGATTTCCTCGCGCAATTCCAGCTTCAGTTCGTCGGCCAGATAGGCGTCGATCACCTGCGGGTGGATATAGCACTTGCGGCATATCGTGGGCGTGTTGCCAAGACGGCTGGAAACCCGCTCGATCGCATCGCGGATATTGCGCTTGGCGGCGGCCTGGCTGTCGCATTTCTCGTATTCGGCAAGGGCCAGGGCGGCCAGCACCGTGCCCGTCCAGGTGCGGAAATCCTTGGCGGTGACGTTCTGGCCCGAGATGTCGCGCAGATAGGCGTTCACCTCGGTCGAGGTGACCTTCTGCCGTTCGCCATCCTCGTCCAGATACTGGAACAGGTGCTGGCCGGGAATGTCCTGGGCTGCGCGCACGATCCGGGCCACGCGGCGGTCGCGCAGACCCAGGTTCCATTCCTTGCCGGATTTGCCCTTGAAGCGGAAGCGGACCTCGTTGCCCTCGAAGCTGACATGCCTGTCGCGCAGGGTGGTCAGCCCGTGGGACTTGTTCTGCTTGACATAATCGGCATTGCCCACGCGGATCATGGTGTTTTCCAGCAGATGGACAACCGTTGCCAGCACCTTCTCGGCCGGCATTCCGCGCCGGGACATGTCCTGATCGACCCGCGCGCGGATCTGCGGCAAGGCATGGGCGAATTCCAGCATGTGGTCGTATTTGGCGCTGTCGCGGACCGCGCGGAAATCGGGGTGATAGCGATACTGCTTGCGTCCCTTGTCGTCGCGGCCCGTCGCCTGGATATGGCCGCGCGGATCGGGGCAGATCCAGACATCGGTATAGGCGGGCGGGATCGCCAGAGAGGCCAGCCGCTGGCGTTCCGCCTTGTCGGTGATGGCGCGTCCGTCCGGGCCCCAGTAGGAAAAGCCCTTGCCCGATTTCCTGCGCGTGATCCCCGGCATGTCGTCGTTGACATAAACCAGTCCCGCCTCTTTGGCGGCATCGCGCGGGTCGGAAATGACAGCGTCTTTGGGCATGGCGAGAACCGGAAGCAATTGCTTCCGGTTCAACGCCGCGCCCGGCGGATGGTTGCGCCCAAGGGGAAGGTCCGAGACGCCCCGCCGGGCGCGGCATTGCAGGCCGGTTGCCCGGCCTGCCCGTTTTCAGAAGAAGCCCAGCTTCTTCGGGCTGTAGCTGACCAGCATGTTCTTGGTCTGCTGATAGTGGTCCAGCATCATCTTGTGGTTCTCGCGCCCGATGCCCGACTGCTTGTAGCCGCCAAAGGCCGCATGGGCCGGATAGGCGTGATAGCAGTTGGTCCAGACCCGGCCCGCCTTGATCGCGCGGCCGAAGCGGTAGCAGGTATTGGCCTCGCGCGACCAGATGCCCGCGCCCAGGCCGTAAAGCGTGTCATTGGCGATCGACAGCGCCTCGTCCTGGTCCTTGAAGGTGGTTACCGATACCACGGGACCGAAGATTTCCTCCTGGAAGACGCGCATCTTGTTGTTGCCGCGGAACACGGTCGGCTTGATGTAGTAGCCGCCCGACAGTTCGCCGCCGTGGTCTGCCGCCTCGCCGCCGATCAGAACCTCGGCCCCTTCCTTGCGGCCGATGTCGAAGTAGGAAAGGATCTTTTCCTTCTGCTCGCTGCTGGCCTGGGCGCCGATCATGGTCGCGGCGTCGCGCGGGTCGCCCTGCTTGATTGCCTCGACGCGCTTCAGGGCGCGCTCCATGAAGCGGTCGTAGATCGATTCGTGGATCAGCGCGCGCGACGGGCAGGTGCAAACCTCGCCCTGGTTCAGCGCGAACATCACGAAGCCCTCGATCGCCTTGTCGAAGAAATCGTCATCCTCGCGCGCGACATCCTCGAAGAAGATGTTGGGGGACTTGCCGCCCAGTTCCAGCGTTACCGGGATGAGGTTCTCGGACGCGTATTGCATGATCAGCCGGCCGGTGGTGGTTTCCCCGGTAAAGGCGATCTTGGCGATCCGCGGATTGGACGCCAGCGGCTTGCCGGCTTCCAGACCGAAGCCGTTGACGATGTTCAGGACGCCCGGCGGCAGCAGGTCAGAGATCAGGTCGGCAAAGACCATGATGGTGGCCGGGGTCTGTTCGGCAGGCTTCAGCACCACGCAGTTCCCGGCGGCAAGGGCCGGGGCCAGCTTCCACACCGCCATCAGCAGCGGAAAGTTCCAAGGGATGATCTGGCCCACGACACCCAGCGGTTCATGGAAGTGATAGGCGACGGTGTCGTGATCGATCTCCGAAATCCCGCCTTCCTGCGCGCGCAGGACACCGGCGAAATAGCGGAAATGATCGACGGCCAGCGGCAGGTCGGCGGCCATCGTTTCGCGGATCGGCTTGCCGTTGTCCCAGGTTTCCGCCGTGGCCAGCAGTTCCAGGTTCTGCTCGATCCGGTCGGCGATGCGGTTCAGGATCAGCGACCGCTCGGCGGCCGAGGTCTGGCCCCACTTGTCCTTGGCGGCATGGGCTGCATCCAGCGCCGCCTCGATGTCGTCGGCGTTCGAGCGGGCGATCTCGCCGATCTCGGCACCGGTGATGGGGGTGGTGTTGGTGAAATAGCGGCCGGATTTCGGCGCGGTCCACTGCCCGCCGATGAAGTTGTCGTAACGCTTGGCAAAGGGCATAACGCCCACGCCCTTGAACTCGTGCGTCTGGTCGTTCGGCATCTTTTTTCCTCCTCAACGTGCCCGAAGTCTCCCTCTTCGGCATGGGTGGAGGTTTGCCTCGGGGATGATTCGTTGCAACGGGGCCGTTCCGCCACGACGCCGGGTTTGTCTCAGCGGTGAGACAGTCAGCCGCTTTTTTCGACCAGCCCCAGCCGTGCCATGCGGCGATACATGGTGGCCCGCCCGATCCCCAGGGCGCGCGCCGCGGCCGAGACATTGCCGTCCGCCCGCGCAAGCGCCCGTACCAGGGCGGCCCGTTCGCCCTTGTCGAAGCCGGTCAGGTCGTCGTCGCGGCCCAACAGGTCGGCGGCCGGCCGCGGGCGGAACGCGCCTTCGCGTTCCAGGCCCAGGACCCGGCGCGCGGCACGGGTCGCGCCGATGGCCAGGTCGTCATTGTCCACCGCCAGCAGCACCGCGGCGTCAGCCGTGTCGTCGGGCGCGACGATCCGGGCCCCGGGAAAGCTTGCGCGGAAGAACACCGCCTCGATGGCCTTGGCGGTCTGCGCCACCTGGGCCGAGATCAGGCGGTTGTATCGTTCGGTCTGGTCGGCGCGGGCGCTGCTGACATCCAGGGCCGCCAGCAGCCGCCCGTCGGGACCCCAGATCGGCGCGTCCATGCAGGACATGGCGGTGTTGCGGGTGTGGAAATGTTCGCCGCGATGGATGGTGACCTGCCGCCCCTCGGCCAGGCAGGTGCCGATGCCGTTGGTGCCCTGCGCGGCCTCGGACCAGTCGGCCCCCTGCCAGAGCCCCCAATCCCGGAACTGCTCGGCATCCGCGGCATTCACCCGCTGGTCCATCACCACGCCATCGGCGTCTGTCAGCAGGACGTTGCAGCCCGACAGGCAGACCAGATTGAACAGCTGGTCCAGCTGGGGCGCGGCGACGCGCAGGAAATGCTCCATCGCCTGCCGGCGGCGGGACAGTTCCTCAAGGGTCAGCCGTTCCGGGCGACGCGCGTCGGACGGGTCAAGCCCATGCTTCAGCAGCGACCGCCGCCAGGACGCGGCAAGGGCCGAGGTCGCGGAATTCGACTGCGACTCTCTTGCGACATGATCAGCGTGACGCATACCGGGCCGGCTCCTCCTCGGTCGGTAACGCCCATTATAGCACGCAGCGATGCCCTTCGACCAAGCGCTAATTGCTGGCCCCGCCGGCAGGCAGCCGCCAGGCCAGCACGTGATCGCCCAGGTCCGTCCCGATCGAGCCGTGGCCGCCCGCGACCAGCACCACCATCTGGCGGCCCTGGCTGTCCAGATAGGTCATCGGCGTGGCCTGCCCGCCCGCCGGCAGGCGCCCGCGCCACAGTTCCTCTCCGGTGGTCAGGTCATAGGCGCGCAGGTAGTTGTCCACCGCTGCGCCCATGAAGACGACGCCGGACCCGGTGATGACCGGCCCGCCGATCCCCGGCATTCCCAGCCGCAAGGCGAGCGGAACCGGGCTCATGTCGCGGGTCGTGCCGTTGCGGTGCTTCCAGGCGATCTCTCCGGTGCGCAGGTCGGCGCCCGCGACGAAGCCCCAGGGCGGCTGCTGGCAGGGCACGCCGAGGGGCGACAGGAACGGCCCCATGGCCACGGCATAGGGCGCGCCCGTGTTCGAATTGAGGCCCTGCTCGCCCGAATTGGTCGCCCGTCCCTCGGCCTGCTCTGCCGGCACCAGGCGCGAGGTAAAGGCCAGTTGCAGCGGCATCCCGAACATGACCTGCCGGCGCGGGTCCACGGCGATGCCGCCCCAGTTGAAGACGCCGAAGTTGCCGGGATGGACAAGGCTGCCCTGCAGCGACGGGGGGGTATAGCGCCCTTCGTAGCGCAGCTTGCGGAACTGGATCCGGCACAGCATCTGGTCGACCAGGGTCGCGCCCCACATCTTCGATTCGGTCAGCGGCTCGGGCTCGAAGCTCAGGGCCGAGACGGGCTGGGTGGGAGCTGCGAAATCCTCGGGGACGGTGCCCTGGGGTGCGGGGCGCTCGGTGACGGGCAGGATCGGCTCGCCCGTCTGGCGGTTCAGCACATAGATGTCGCCCTGCTTGGTCGGCACCACCAGCGCGGGCACCCGGCCATCCGGCATGTCCAGATCCAGCAGCGTGGGCTGCGCGGGGGTATCCATGTCCCACAGGTCGTGATGGACGAACTGTCGGACCCAGCGGGCCTGGCCCGTGGCGGCATCCAGCGCCACCACCGAACTGGAATAGGTTTCCTCGGCATCGTTGCGGAACATGCCCAGTTGGTCCGGCGTGCGGTTGCCCATCGGCACATAGACCAGCCCAAGCGCGGGATCCGCCGACAGCGGCGCCCAGCTGTTCGGCGAGGACGGCGTATAGGTCTGGTTCGGATCGTTGACGTCAAAGGGGGCGGTCGCGGCGGGATTGCCGGAATCCCAGTTCCACAGCAGCCGCCCGTCGCGCACGTCATAGGCCCGGATCACGCCCGAGGGGGCATTCACATCGTAGTTGTCGTTGACCGCGCCACCGACGACCAGGGCATTGCCCACGATGACGGGCGGAGAGGTCGAGTAATAGAACCCTGCCTGCCGGAAGGGCATGTTGTGGATCAGGTTCAGCGCGCCGTTGTCCGCGAAATCGCTGCAAAGCTGGCCGGTCTCGGGGTTCAGCGCCAGCATGTGCGCGTCCGAGGTCGGCATGAAGATGCGGTCGGTGCAGGGACCGGACGATTGCGCATCGGCGCTGACGGCGGGGCTTTGCGGATGGTCGGTCGCGGCGGGCAGCACGGCAGCCGCAGGCACTGGCGTCGGCGCGGCGGCAGGGGCGGTGGCAGGGGCGGGCGCCCCTCCTTCCCCCGGCCAATAGCTGACGCCCCGGCAGGTCTGGTGCTGGCGCTGGCTCAAGGGGCCGATGGCCGCCTTGTAGACCCAGCGTTCGGCCCCGGTATCGGCATCAAGCGCCACCAGCCAGTTATGGGGCGTGCACAGGTACAGGGTATTGCCGACCTTGATCGGGGTTGCCTGATAGGTCGTCTCATCCGTGTCCTCGGGCAGGCGCACGTCGCCCGTCCGGTAGGTCCAGGCGGTTTCCAGCGATCCGACGTTCTCGGCGGTGATCTGGTCCAGGGGCGAGAAGCGCTGGCCGTAACTGGTCCGGCCATAGGCCAGCCAATCCTCGGGTCCGCCGGGCGGGCCCATGTCGGGCTCGGCATTCGCGATCTGGTCGGGAAGCGCACCGGAGGTTTCGTGCGGGTCGGTCGCAAGACTGCCCAGCAGGCCGATGCCGGCGATACCCGTCACGGCCAGCAGCGCCACCCAGGCCGGCCGGTTGCGCGGCGCGCCGGTCGGCAGCAGAAGCAGCAGCCCCAAGACCAGGAACATCCCCATGCGGGATGCGAGCGCCCACCAGTCATAGCCGGAATCGAGCCATGACCAGATTGCCAGAACGATCAGGAAGGCCGCATAAACCCAACGGGCATGAGGGCTTCGCAAGATGGTCAGCACCGCGACAAGCAGCAGCACCGCCCCCGAAAAGGCGATGAAGGGGCTTCCGTCCAGGGTCGCAAGATAGACGCCTCCTGCCAGAAGAGCGGCGCCGATGACGGCGAAAGCCAATGTGATGATGATGCGCATGCCTGTCCCCTTTTCCGCACCGAACCGGAACGGAAGCCCATGGTTCCAGACAAATTCGGAAAGCCGGACATGCAATCTGCGCAGGCAGCTTATGGGCAACCCGCTGGCCGGCGGTTCCGGCGGTCAGGCCGGAGGCTGCATGGCCATGCCCGCCGATGCGCGCGGCTGGTAGGGTGGCAGCTCCACCCCGTCGCGATAAAGCAGCGACCGGCCGTCATGGAACAGGTGCAGCGCAGCCGGGTCGGCGGTCAGGCGCACCACCCGCCCGGTCAGGCCGGGATGGATGCCCGGCAGCTTGGCGATGACCGGCACCCCCTCGCCGCGCGTGCCGAAATAGAGCAGCGTCACCTCGCCCAGGGCCTCGGTCAGATCCACGGTCCCTTCGAAGATCGCGGGACCATCGGTTTCGCGCATGTCCTCGGGGCGGACGCCCAGGTTGACGCGCATTCCTTCGTCGCCCGCGCGGGTCGGGATCGCCACCTGCGCGATGCCGCCGCCATCCAGCTGCACGGTGGTCAGGGGCCCCGTGGCGGTCACGCGCCCCGGCAGCAGGTTCATGGCCGGGCTGCCGATGAACCCTGCGACGAATTCGTTGACCGGGCGTTCATACAGTTCCAGCGGCGCGCCGACCTGGGCGATGCCGCCACCCGCCAGCACCACGATGCGGTCGGCCAGCGTCATCGCCTCGGTCTGGTCATGGGTGACATAGATCATCGTGCGGTCGGGCATGGCGGCCTTCAGCTGCGCGATCTCGATCCGGGTCGCGACCCGCAGCGCGGCGTCCAGGTTCGACAGCGGCTCGTCGAACAGATAGACCTTGGGGTCGCGCACGATGGCGCGCCCGATGGCGACCCGCTGGCGCTGCCCGCCCGACAGCGCCTTGGGCAGGCGGTCCAGATAGGGGGTCAGCTGCAGCATCCGGCCGGCGCGGTCGGTGGCCTCCTGCACCTCGGCCCGGGACTTGCCCGCGATCTTCAGCGCAAAGGCCATGTTGTCGCGCACCGTCATGTGCGGATAAAGCGCATAGGACTGGAACACCATCGCGATGCCGCGCTGGCTGGGCGGGATGTCGTTCATCCGCTGCCCATCGATGGCCAGCGTGCCGGCGCTGATCCTTTCCAGTCCCGCGATCATCCGCAGAAGGGTGGACTTGCCGCAGCCCGAGGGGCCGACGAAGACGATGAATTCGCCCGATGCGATGTCCAGGTTGATGTCTTTGAGGACATGCACCTCGCCATAGGACTTGGCCACACCGGCCAGTGTCAGATCGGCCATCGGCTCCCCCCTCTTCTTGTGGATATCCCTCGATAATCCGTACCTGCCACGGGCTCCGTCAAAGCCTCGCCTTTCCCCCGGTCGCCTTTCGCTTCCGCCAAGTCATCCCCCTTTCACGGATCCGGCCAGCAACCCGCGGACCAGATATTTCTGCATCGCGAAGAACACGACCAGCGGCACCGCGATGGAGATGAAGGCCGAGGTGGCAAGGACCTCCCATTCCCCGCCCTTCGACCCCATCAATTCGCGCAGCACGCCGGTCATGACCAGTTGCTCCCTGGTGTTGCCAAGGAAGACGGTGGCGACAAGCAGGTCGTTCCAGACCCACAGGAACTGGAAGATCGCGAAGCTGGCCAGCGCCGGGAAGGACAGCGGCAGGATGATCCTGCGGAAGATCTGGAATTCGGTCGCACCGTCCACGCGGGCGCTTTCGATCACCTCGCGCGGCAGGCCGACCATGTAGTTGCGCAAAAGATAGATCGCGAGCGGCAGGCCGAAGCCGGTATGGGCCAGCCAGATGCCCAGATAGCCCTTGCCGATGCCCAGTTCGTTGTGCAGCCGCAGCAGCGGGATCAACGCCACCTGCAGGGGCACGACCAGAAGGCCCACCACGGCCGCAGTCAGAAGCGCACGGCCCGGAAACTCCATCCAGGCCAGGGCATAGGCCGCGAAGGCCGCGATCAGGATCGGGATCACGGTCGCGGGGATCGTCACCGTCAGGGTGTTCATGAAGGCGCGGCCCAGGCCTTCGGCGGTCAGGACGCGGTTGTAGTTCTCGGTCGTCAGCCGGGCGGGGGCGCCGGTGGTGACGAAGATCCGCTCTCCCCTGCGCATCTCGAAGGGCGTGGGCGAGGTCATGCGATAGGTGCCATCCTCGGCCACGGTGACCTGCCAGCCATCGCCGATCTCGGCCGTCTCGCCCGGCTCAAAGGCGGCAGGCTCTCGCGCGCGGGTGCCCCAGCCGATCAGGGTCTGCCCCTCCTCCAGCACGGTGCCCTCGATTACATACAGCCCATCCTGCTGGACCGCGTCGTCGCCCGTGCCCGTGCGCACGAAGCCCGTGGCCTCTTGCGGGGAAAAGGACTGCCACCAGCCCGAAGTCAGGATCTGGTCGCGGTCGCGGAACGACGACACCAGAAGCCCCAGCGTCGGGATGGTCCACAGCAGGACCAGCAGGAAGGCGGCGATGTTGACCGCCCAGACCAGCCCCGATTTCTGCCCGGCCATGCCTTCCATCAGCGCACCTCCCGCTGGGCGTTGACGATGTTCCAGATCATGATGGGGGTCACCAGCGCCATCAGCACGATGGCGATGGCCGATCCGCGGCCATAGTCGGGCGTGCCGCGGAACATCCAGTCATACATCAGGTTGGCCAGCACCTGCGTGCCCCATTGCCCGTTGGTCATCACGAAGACGATGTCGAAGACCTTGAGCACCACGATGGTGACGGTGGTCCAGACCACCGCGATGGTGCCCATGATCTGCGGCACCTTGATCTTGAAGAACACCTGCCAGGGCGATGCGCCGTCCAGGATCGCCGCCTCGATGGTTTCCTCGGGGATGCCGCGCAGGGCGGCGGACAGGATCACCATGGCGAAACCGGTCTGGATCCAGACCAGCACGATCATCAGGAAGAGGTTGTTCCAGGGGATCAGCGTCAGCCACAGCTGCGGATCGCCGCCAAGCGCCTGCACGATGGCGTTCAGCAGGCCGATCTGGTTTTCGCCCGGCTCGCGGTATTCATAGATGAACTTCCAGATGACCCCCGCACCGACAAAGCTGATGGCCATGGGCATGAAGATCAGCGACTTGCCAATGTTGCCCCATTTCAGCCGGTCGGTCAGCTGCGCCGCGAGCAGCCCGAACAACGTGGACAGCGCCGGCACCACCAGCAGCCAGACCAGGTTGTTGCGCATGGATTCGCGGAACTTGCCGTCGCCCATCAGCCAGGCATAGTTCGACGGGCCCACGAAATCCGTGCCGCGCGCGTTGTGGACCGAGCGCCACAGGCTGTCGAAGATCGGATAAACCAGATAGGCGGTCAGGAACAGGATCGCCGGGCCTAGGAACAGCCAGGGCCGGATCTGGTTGGCCTTGCGGATGTTGTCCCCGGCATTCAAGCCGCGCGGGGGATAGATGCGGTCGAGGATCCAGTTCGATCCCCAGAACCAGGCCACGCAGCCAAAGACGCCGACCGCGATGGTGCCGACAGCCAGCCAGAACAGTTCCATGCCGATAGCCCTCCGAAGTCGCGACGGGGCGCGGCGGTCAGGCCGCCGCGCCAAGGCATCATTTCAGCGTGGCCCAGGTCTGCTGGATGCGGTCCGCGACCTCCTGCGCGGATGCGCCGCCCACGAAGTCGACCATGCCGGTCCAGAAGGCGCCCGCGCCGACCGCGCCGGGCATCAGGTCCGACCCGTCGAAGCGGAAGGTGGTGGCGTCCAGCAGGATCTGGCCCATCTTGCGCTGCGTCTCGCTGGCATAGGCCTCCATGTTCACGCCGGTATGGGGCGTGGTGAAACCCGATTGCGCCATCCACAGCTCATGCACGGCGGGTGTCTTCAGGAAGTCGATGAAGGCCAGGGCCACCGGGTTGTCGGTAAAGACGCCGAACAGCGTGCCGCCGCCCAGGACGGGCTGGCCCAGGCTGCCATCGGCCGGCGCGGGGAAATAGAAGAAATCGTAATCCTCGCCCTCGACCGTGCCTTCGGGAAAGAAGGACGGGATGAAGCTGGCCTGGCGGTGCATGTAGCAGCCCGGCGGGCTTTCAAACAGTCCGGCGGGGCTTTCGCGGAAATCGTTCGAGGCGACCGAGGCCGGACCGCCGGCGACGAAATCGGCATTCTTGGCGAACCAGCCGAATTCCTCGATGGCCTTGACGACCTTGGGATCGTTGAAGGCCAGCGCGTTGGTGGTCCAGCCGTCGTAATCCTCGGGGGTGTTCAGGCGCAGCATCAGATCCTCGACCCAGTCGGTCGCGGGCCAGCCGGTCGCGCCGCCCGAGGCCAGGCCGATGCACCAGGGCACCTCGCCGTCGGCGGCGATCTGTTCGGTCAGCGCCTTCAGCTCCTCGTAGGTTTCGGGGATCTCGTAGCCGGCATCCTCGAAGTTCTCCGGCACATACCAGACCAGCGACTTCACGTCGGCCTTGTAGGGAAAGGCGAAGAAACGCTCGGCCCCGTCCTGGCCCGCATAGGTGCCAAGCGCGGCCCAGCTTTCGCCCGCGGCATAATTGTCCTTGACCCACTGGCTGGTTTCATCGCCCAGGTCCTTGAGATACCCCTTGGCGGCCAGTTCGGCGGCCAGGCCCGGTTGCGGCAGCACGGCGATGTCGGGCGGCGATCCGGCCTCGCTGTCGATGACGATCTGCTGCTCGAAGCTGTTCGACCCGGAATAGTTGACGGTCGCCCCGGTGGCATCCTCGAAATAGGCGGTGATCGAGGTGAACAGCGCCTGGTCCGCGCCCAGCCAGGGCGCCAGGATCGTCACGCTCTGCCCCTTCAGGTCGGCATGGGCCGCGCCGAAGTCCTCCAGGCTTTTCCAGTTGATGCGGTCGTCGCTGTTCTTTTCGATGACCAGCTGCGCTTGCGCGCCCCCGGCCACCAGCGCGGCCAAGGCCACGGTGATGCAGAACCGATGCTTCACGTCTTCCCCCCTCCCCTTGGCTTTCGCAACCATTGTGCGAGCCGTTGGCGTGATCGTCACAGGAAACGGGTAGTTGTGTCAAATCCTTACTCCCATTCCAGCTCCTTGAAGGCAGCCGTGGCATCGCGCGCGACCGAGTCGGGAAACGAGTTCCAGCCCCCAGCAAAGGGCTGCAGCGACTGGACAATGGCGGGAACCGCCTGGGACATGGGCAGCCCCGCATCCAAGGCATCGCGCACGGCCTGGTCCAGCGCCGTCAGGAAATCCTGCTGCGCGCCGATGGCCTCGGGCCAGTTCCGCGCCACCGGGCCGTGGCCCGGCACGATGGGACCCGCGTCCTGCGCCGCATCCATCCAGGTCAGCCAGCCGGGCAACGACCCATCGACGATGGGCGTCAGTTCGCGAAAGACAAGATCGCCCGCAAACAGCGTGCCCGTCGCACGGTCCAGAACCGTCAGGTCGTTGTCGCTGTGGGCGGGGCTCGCGGCGGTCAGCGTCAGGATGCGCCCGCCCAGATCCAGATCCAGGCTTTCCGCGACCGTGACATCGGGCAGCACCACCTGCGTGCCGATCATCGGCCCGGGACCATAAAGCCGGATGAGATTGTCCACATAGACCGGCCCGCGCGCCTGCATGGCCTGGCCCAGCCGCGCATGACCCACGATGGTCGCCCCTGCCTCGGCAAAGACGGCGGCGCCGAGGGCGTGGTCGGGATGCATGTGGGTGATGATCAGGTGGGTGATCGGCTTGTCGCTGATCCGCCGGATAGCCGCCAGCAGCGCCTGCGCCTGCTGGCGCGAGGCCCCGGCGTCGATGACCGCGATGCTGTCCCGGCCGATCACGAAGCCCAGGTTGGCGATCCAGCCGTCGGGGCTGTCCTCGAACTGCACCGTCTGGCCCAGGTGGACATGGATGCCCTCGGCGACCTGCTGCACCGGCAGGGCGGGCAGGTCGCCCGGGGCTGCGCAATGCAGGCCGTCCCGGACCAGGGCGGGGTGATCCGCAAGCCAGTCCGCTGCGATTCGTGGCGCTTCCGCCTCGCATTGTTCCTGGCTTGCGAAGGGCTGGCCCGCCAGCATCACCGGGCCGCAGGCCGGGAAATCTGTCGCAAGACATGCGGATAAAATGGCGAAGAACATTGCCATATCTTCCCGTTAACAGTTGCCGCGCATTAACTTTTTGTTACCTGCGACCTTAGTCGTGTTGAAACGTGTTGTCTCTCGTCTAACATAATAAACAGTCGCCAGATGTGCGGCATGGAGTTTGGAGGAGGACTGCATGGCTTGGACGAAACCTACCCTGAAGGAAATCGCCTGCGGCATGGAAATCAACATGTACGCCCCGGCCGAGGACGAACCGGTCCTGTTCTGAGGCGCAGGCTTCAGGCATCGTAGACGGCCCCGTCCGACGCAATCGGGCGGGGTTTTTTCGTCAGGAGCATCATGAGGATCATCGTGCTGGGCGCGGCGGCGGGCGGTGGCCTGCCGCAATGGAATTGCGGCTGCGACAATTGCAACGCCGCGCGGGCCGGACGGATACCGGCCATGACACAAAGCTCGGTCGCCGTCAGCGCGGATGGGCAAACTTGGGCGATCCTGAACGCCTCGCCCGATATCCGGGTGCAACTGGCGGCGACGCCGGCGCTGCATCCGACAGGGCTGCGGGACCTGCCCTTGCGATCTGTCCTGTTGACGAATGGCGATATCGACCATGTGGCGGGGCTGCTGACCCTGCGGGAAAGCCAGTCCTTCGCGCTGTGGGCGACGCCCGTGATCCACGAGGCGCTGGCCGGAAACCCGATGCTGGGGGCCTTGCGGGACGATCTGGTGGCGCGAAAACCCCTGGCCCTGGACCAGACGGTCGAGATCGCGCCGGGGCTGATGGCCACGCTGTTCGCGGTGCCGGGCAAGGTGCCGCTTTACCAGGAAGGCGCCGTGGTCGAGACGGGGTTGGTGGGCGAGACGACCGTGGGCGTGGAATTGACAGCCCGGGGGCGCCGCGCGCTTTATATTCCGGGTTGCGCCGAACTGCCGGACTGGCTGGTCCGCCGCATTGCCGGGGCCGACCTTCTGATGTTCGACGGAACCCTTTGGGAGGATGACGAGATGATCCGCTTGGGCCTGGGCCGGAAGACCGGACGCCGCATGGGCCATATGCCGGTGGTCCAGACGCTCGTGGCGCTGAAGGACGTGCCCTTGGGGCGGCGGGTCTTTCTTCACCTGAACAACTCGAACCCGCTGACCGATCCGGGCAGCACGCAGACGCAACAGGCGGTGGCCAGCGGCTGGCAGGTCGGCCGCGACGGGATGGAGATCACGCTGTGAAGGACGCCATTGACCAACCGGGCCAGGCCCAGTCCCGCGAGGAGTTCGAGGCCCGTTTGCGCGCCATCGGCGCCGAGCGCTACCACGACCGCCACCCTTTTCACGAACGCCTGCACGGCGGATACTGCACCCCCGACGAGGTTCGGGCCTGGGTCATCAACCGCTGGATGTATCAGTCGCGCATCCCCATGAAGGACGCGGCCTTCATGTCGCGCGTCGAGGATCCCGACCTGCGCCGCCACTGGCGCAAGCGGATCGAGGATCACGATGGCACCGTGGCCGAAGGCGGCGGCATCCGGCGCTGGCTGGCCTTGGCAAAGGCCGTGGGGCTGGACCCGGATTATGTCGCCAGTGGCGTGGGGATCATGCCCGCCACGCGGTTCGCGGTCGATGCCTATGTCCGCTTTGTCCGCGACATGCCCTTGCTGGATGCAGTGGCGGCCAGCCTGACGGAACTCTTTGCGCCGAAAATCCACGCCCAGCGGATCGAGGGGCTGCTGGCGCATTACGAATTCGCCGATGACAGCAGCCTGTCTTATTTCAGGAAACGCCTGACCGAGGCGCCCGAGGATGTGAAGTTCGGGCTGGATTACGTCCTGACCCATGCCGACACCAAGGAAAAACAGGACGCGGCGGCGGCGGCGCTGATCTTCAAGACCGACGTGCTCTGGGCGCAGCTCGATGCGCTGTGGCACGGCTATGTCGAGGGCAACATCCCGCCAGGCGCCTGGCAACCTGGAGAGGGGATGGCATCATGAACGCCCAGCCAGCGCCCCTTCGGCCAGCCCCTCTGATCGCCCCCGACGACATTCCCTATCTGCCGCGCGGGGTCCGGCTGGCCGACGATCGGGTTCGCGGCATCCGCGTGTTGCAGGCTCCGGAACGGGCGATGCAGCTGGACGCTATCGGCGATGCGATCCTGTCGGAACTGGACGGCACGCGCAGCATGGGCGCCATCGTCAACGACCTCGCGGCGCGCTATAATGCGCCACCCGACCAGATCGCCGGCGATGTGCGCGACTTCCTGACCGGGCTGATCGAACGGCGGATGGTGTTCGTCAGGGGGCATCCATGAAGGATCAGTTGAGCCAACCCCGCGACCTGGACGGCAACCCCGTCACCCCCGGCTTGCCCATGGCCATGCTGGCCGAGATCACGCATCGCTGCCCCCTGGCCTGCCCTTATTGCTCCAACCCGGTCGAGCTTACCCGCGCCCAAGGCGAGATGACCGCCGACGAATGGGGGCGCGTCTTCCGGCAGGCGGCCGATCTGGGCGTCCTGCAGGTCCATGTCTCGGGCGGGGAACCCGGCGCGCGGCGCGATCTGGCGCAGATCGTGGCCCACGCGCGGGATGCCGGTCTTTACGTCAACCTGATCACGTCGGGCATCGGCATCACCCGCGAGCGCCTGGAGGAACTGGACCGCGCGGGCGTCGATCACGTGCAGCTGTCCCTGCAGGGCATCCGCCCCGACATGGCCGACCGGATCAGCGGCCATCCCGGATCCTGGGACAAGAAGATGGTCTTTGCCGACTGGGTGCGCGAGATCGGCTTTCCGCTGACCATCAATGCCGTGGTCCACCGCCAGAACCTGGAACGCCTGCCCGAGATGATCGAGCTGGCCGAAACCCTGGGCGCGCGGCGGATCGAGGTCGCGACCGTGCAGTTCCACGGCTGGGCGGACCTGAACCGCAAGGCGCTGATGCCCACGCGCGAACAGGCGGCCTTCGCGCGCCAGGTGGTGAACGACGCGCGCATCCGCCTGCGGGGCCGCATGGTCATCGACTATGTCCCCGCCGACCATCACGCCATCTATCCCAAGGCCTGCATGGGGGGCTGGGGCTCGACCGGGCTGAACGTCGCGCCCGACGGCACGGTCCTGCCCTGCCACGCCGCGCAGTCGATCGGCTGGATGCGCTTCGAGAACGCCCGCGACCGTGACCTTGCCGATATCTGGCACCTGTCGGACAGCTTCAACGCCTTTCGCGGCACCGCCTGGATGCCCGAGCCCTGCCAGAGTTGCGCCCGCAAGACCATCGACTTCGGCGGCTGCCGCTGCCAGGCCATGGCGCTTGCGGGCGACGCGCGGGCGACGGATCCCGTTTGTTCGCTGTCGCCCTTCCACGCCGATGTCGTGGCCCGCGCCGAAGCCGATGCGGGGGCTGATACCGCCGATTTCATCTATCGCCGCATGAGGAAAGGAGAATAGCCATGAAAGGCCTGTTTGTCGCCGCAATGCTGCTGGCCAGTCCCGTCGCGGCGCAGGAAAACCCGTTGCAGAACTCGGCAACATGGCAGGACCTGAAGGAATCGGTCCTGGGCCTTGCCTCCGATGTGCCGCAGGACATCGGCGTCCTGGACATGGAGGCGCCGATCCGCGCGCATGAGGCCGCGATCGTCCCGATCCGCCTGACGCAGCCGCACGGCGCCCCGGCGGTCGAGGCGGTGACCCTTGTCATCGACGAGAACCCGGCCCCCGTGGCCGCCGAATATACCTTCGGCCCCGCGATGATGCCGCTGGACTTCGAATTCCGCGTCCGCGTGGACAGCTATTCCGATGTCCGCGCCATCGCCAATGTGGGAAATGGCAGCCAGGTGATGGCGGGCCGCTTCGTCAAGGCCTCGGGGGGCTGCTCGGCCCCTGCCGGCAAGGACATGGCGGCGGTCCGCGAGACCATGGGCCAGATGCGCTGGCGCGCAGGCCAGGAGGACGGCCGCCAGATCGGCACGCTGATGATCCGGCACCCGAACTTTTCGGGCCTGCAGCGCGACCAGCTGACGCTGCTGACCATCCCTGCCCATTTCATCGACCGGCTGGACGTGCGCCAGGGCGAGGACCTGCTGTTCGCCCTTCAAGCCGGGATCTCGATCAGCGAGGATCCGGTGTTCCGCTTCGCCTATCAGCCCAACGGCCAGCCGATCCGCGTGCATGTCGAGGATACCGACGGCAATGTCTGGGACCAGGAATTCGCCGCGGGCGGATGACCGCTCGCCTTCTCGGGCTTTGACCTGTTCTCCGACATTGGTCGCAGATGCAGGCTTGCTTTGCTGCGCCGCTCCCCTACAATCTTCCGAAGACGCTGCGGAGGGGAGACCGCGGCCTCACGCCTGGGGAGGAAACGAATGACAGCCGCAGCCATGCAGGCACGACCGCCGCAGACGCCACGGCAAAGCGCCGATCAGGTCCGGGAAATCCTGATCGTGGACGATCATCCGCTGATGTGCGATGCCTTGGCGCTGACCCTGAAGATCAGTTTCGGCCTGAAGAACGTCAGGACCGCGCGCAGCCTGGGCGCGGCCCTGGAAGGGATCAGGGCGCAGGGCGCGCCCGATGCCGTGATCCTGGACCTGAACCTGCCCGATGCGCGCGGGGCCGAGGGCATCGTGACGCTGCGCCGGCAGTTGCCCGATGTGCCCATCACGATGATTTCCGCCGACTTGGACAGCGCGATGATTTCGGCCGCGATGGCGGCGGGGGCGCAGGGCTATATCAGCAAGTCGCTGAGCCGCGAGGCCCTGGTCGACAGCCTGCGCCGCATGTGGGAAGGGGAACATGTCACCCCTGAAGGCTGGGCCCCCGACCAGGCAGATGCCGAGGACGAGGCCAAGGCGGAACTCGCCCGCCGCTTCGCCACGCTGACGCCGCAGCAGATGAAGATCCTGCGGCTGATCTGCCAGGGCAAGGCGAACAAGGAAATCAGCTATGACCTGTCCATCGCCGAGGCGACGGTGAAGACCCATATCACCGCCATCATGTCCAAGATCAACGCACGCCGCCGGACCCAGGCGGTGCTGCTTGCCAATACGGTCCGCCTGTTCGAGGCGGGCTGATGAATACCGGCCCGGCAGCGAAGGAGGGCGCCACCGGGCCGGTGGCCGTGCAGGCCGACCGCGGACAGGCCGATCACGGCCTGGTCCTGCTGGACGGCCTGCGCGGAGCCAATCCGGGTCTGGTCCTGGTTTTCGGCGCGCATGGCCCCGAACTGTCCGCGCTTGACGCCGTGCTGCGGTCGGGCCTGCCCCAGGGCTGCGTTATCGCGGGCTGTTCCTCGGCCGGCGAGATCGGGCCGGGGGGATATGCGTCCGACAGCATCGTGGCCATCGGCTTTCCGTCCGCCCATTTCCGGGCCGAGGCGATGGTGCTGCCCCGACTGGACGCGCTGCCCGTGTCGGACTGGATGGCCAGCCTGCGCGCCTTGCAGGCCCGCTTCGACCCCGGACCGGACCGGGCGGTGTTCGGTCTGCTTCTGGTCGATGGCCTGGCCGGCCAGGAAGACGCGCTGGTCGCCACGATCGACGCGGCCCTGCCATCGGTTCCGACGCTTGGCGGATCGGCGGGCGACGGGCTGTTCTTCCGCCAGACCTGGCTTTTGGCGGAAGGCAAGGTGATCACCAATGCCGCCGTCTTCCTGATGGTCGAAACCGATCTGGCGGTCAGCGAGATCACCTTCGCCCATTTCAGCCCGACCGAGACGCGCGTCGTCGTGACCGACGCGATCCCCGAAAAGCGCCGGATCCTGGAACTGAACGCCGAACCCGCGGCCGAGGAATATGCCCGCCTGACCGGCACCGCCCTGAACGCGCTGACGCCTGCCGAATTCGCGCGCCATCCCCTGCTGCTGCGCACGGGGCGCCACCACCATGTCCGCGCGATCAGCGCGTTGACCTCTGATGGCGGGCTGTCGCTGATGTCGGCCATCGACACCGGCACCGTCCTGACGCTTGGCCGGGCCGAGGACATGACCCAGGGCTTTGCCGAGGCGCTGGCCTCCCTGCCGCGGCCGCCGCTGATGATCCTGGGCTTCGATTGCATCCTGCGGCGCCTTGCCGTGGAGCGCGAAGGCCTGCGCGACCGGATGTCCGAACTTCTGGCCCATTACCGGGTGGCGGGCTTCAACACCTATGGCGAACAGCACAGCGGCATGCATGTGAACCAGACCTTTGTGGGCCTGGCCTTCATGCCCCAGCCCCCAGACGAGACCCGGGCCGAGGCCTCCGATGCTGCGTGACGATGACGGGCCTGAACGGCGGGTCGAAAAGCTGACGCGCATCAACCAGGTGCTGATCGACCGCATCGACCGGCTGGAGGAATCGCGCGGTTCCGCCTGGTCGATGTTCCAGGCCGCCGTCGCGCTGGAGCAGGAGGTGATGGCGCGGACCCGCGACCTGGAGCGCGCCCTGGCCGATCTGTCGCAAAGAAACCGCGAACTGGCCGTGGCCCGCGCAAGCGCCGAGGAGGCGAACCGCTCGAAGACCCGCTTCCTGCGCGCGGCCAGCCATGACCTTCTGCAGCCCCTCTCCGCGGCGCGGCTGTTCCTGTCGGCCTTGGCGGACACGCCCATGGACGAGCATCAGAAGGAACTGACCGACCGGCTGTCGGGCGCTTTCGAATCGGTGGAACAGCTGATGCACGCGGTCCTCGACATCTCGCGGCTGGACAGCCAGCGGATCGAATTCCATCGCCAGCCGGTTCCCCTGGGCGAGCTGTTCCGCAGGCTGGCCATCGAGTTCGCCCCCCTGGCCGAGGACAAGGGCCTGCGCCTGTCCTTCGTGCCGACCGATACGGTGGTCGAAAGCGACCCGGTCTTTCTGCGCCGGATCGCGCAGAACCTGGTCTCGAACGCGATCAAGTATACCAACCGGGGCGGCGTGGTGGTGGGTGCGCGCAGGCGCGGCGCGCTTTGCTGGCTGTGCGTCTATGACACGGGCGTCGGCATCCCGGCAGTGGATCGCAACCGGATCTTCGACGAATTCCAGCGGCTCGGCAATGACGCGCGAACCCCGGGGATGGGCCTGGGCCTGTCCATCGTGCGCCGCGCCTGCGCCAAGCTGGACCACCCGATCCGCCTGGATTCCGAGGCGATGCGCGGCACCGTCTTCCGCGTGGGCCTGCCCGTCGTGGACCGCCACCGGATCGGCCCCTCCGCCCGCCCCGCTCCCGCCGCCCTGCCCCTGCGGGGCCGCGTGGCGCTGGTGGTGGAAAACGATCCCGGCATGCAGCGGGGATACGAAATGATCCTGCGCGACCGCCTCGGCATGGTCGCCCGTGTGACCGGCGGCACGGCCGAGGCCCTGGCGACCATGGGCGACGATCCGCCGGACGTGATCCTGGCCGATTACAACCTGGAAAACGGCGATACGGGGGTGGATGCGATCCGGGCGCTGCGCGGCTCGGCCGGGCAGCCGATCCCGGCGGTGATGATCACCGCGCATCGCGACCCGCAGATCGCCCGCAACTGCGTGGCCATGCAGGTGCATCTGATGGAAAAGCCCGTTCGTCCGGCCGAATTGGCCGAGATGCTGGGCGGGATCCTGGCATGACGGCTGCGACCAAAGGCCGATGCCCGGCAGGGTGGGGCTTGTTCTTCGCGCCTGGTGGCGCAACTCTGGCCCCGGAACTGGGAGGATGACCATGAAACGTGCCATTGCCGCGGCCCTGTGGCTGGGCCTGTCCGCGCTGGCTGCCAGCCCCGCCCTGTCGGGCGAGGCGGGCGACGCCGTCTTTGCCGAACGCGGCCCCTGGTCGCTGGAGAAGGACCTGTCCTGGTCCGTCCATGTCGAGGGGCCGAATGCCCCGGGCTTCCTGCCGGTCAAGGCGGGCAGCCTGACGCTGACCGAGGTGACGGACCCCTCGGACCAGCAGCCGGTCCTGCAACTGGTGCAGAAGACCGACACGCGGACGCGGCAGATCGGGCCCTTTCCGATCTCGGGCGGGGACCCGGTGCTGACCTTCTTTCTGGAGCAGACCGTACGCGACATGGCGGGGCTGACCGGCGGAAGCCCCTTCTATATCCGCAACCGCATCAAGGACGCGGTGTTCAAGGGCGGCGAGATCACCCGGCAGGGCGACCAGTCCGTGGCAAGCTTTGAACCCTTTGCAGACGATCCGAACGCTGGCCGGATGGCGGGCTTCCAGACCCTGACGCTGACCTTCGTGCTGGATGATCCCCGCCAGCCGATCCGCGAGATGCGGGCCGAAACCCGGGGGGCGGGGCCTGGTTACGTGAACCGGATGGCGCTGCAATGATCCTGCGGCTGCTTGTCCTGGCGGCGACCCTTGGCGCCGGGGCAGCCCATGCCCAGGCGGTCAACGATTATCCGACCAACGCGCGGGCCGAATATGTCTTTGCCTGCATGGCGACGAATGGGCAAAGCCGCGACATGCTGGACCGCTGTTCCTGCGCCATCGACCAGATCGCCGAGGTCCTGCCCTATGACGACTATGTCGAGGCCGAGACCGTGCTGCGGATGCAGCAGGTGACGGGCGACCGCGCCAGCATGTTCCGCGGCATGGCCCAGATGACCGAGGTCGCGGCCAAGCTGAAGCGCGCCGAGGCCGAGGCCGAGATCCTCTGTTTCTGAAGCAGGGATCAGGGGTCCGTCAGGACATCTGCACTCCGGCCGCCAGACCGGGCGGGCGCGGCAACGCGCCTGCCAAGGGCCAAGGGCGCGCGGGCCCCTTAGGCCAGCATCATCCCGATCGCCGTCCCCGTCCCAAGCGCCAGCACCACCGCCAGCCAGACCGGCGCGCCGCGCCGCAGCAGGACCGGCTGGACCCGGCGGGCATCCTCGGGGTGGGCGCGTTCCCACAGGGCCTGTTCGACGATTTGCGGCAGCAGCGGGCCATAGCGCCCGACGGTCTGGGCTACCTTGACCATGTCGCCGGCCAGGGCCTTGGGACCAAGGCTGGACCGGATGTAATCCGACACCACGGGCTTGGCCGCGTCCCAGATGTTCAGTTGCGGATCGACCGACCGGGCCACGCCCTCGACCACGACCATGGTGCGCTGCAGCAGGATCAGCTGGGTCTGGGTCTGCATCCCGAAACGCTCGGTCACCTCGAACAGGTAGGCCAGCAGGTTCGCCATCGAGATCTGGTTCGCGCTGGCGCCAAAGATCGGCTCGCCCACAGCGCGCAGGGCGCGGGCGAAGGCGGCCTCGTCGCGGTCGCGCGGAACATAGCCGGCCTCGAAATGCACGCGGGCCACGCGGCGATAGTCGCGCTGGATGAAGCCATAAAGGATCTCGGCATAGACGCGGCGGGTATAGTCGTCGATCTCGCCCATGATCCCGAAGTCATAGGCCACGACATCGCCATTCGCCGCCACCTTGAGGTTGCCGTGATGCATGTCGGCGTGGAAGAAGCCGTCGCGCAGCGCGTGCTGCAGGAACAGCTGGATCACCCGCGTGGCGATGCGACCCACGTCATGGCCCGCGGCGACCAGGCCGGCGTGGTCGCCCATCGGCAGGCCTTCCGCCCAGTCCGAGGTCAGCACCCGCCGGGACGACAGTTCCCAGTGGGGCGCCGGGATCCTGAAATCGGCATCATCCTTGGTGTTTTCCGCGAATTCAGAGGCATTGGCCGCTTCCAGCCGCATGTCCTGTTCGGCGGTCACGGTGGATTCGAAATGGCGCACCACGTCGCGCGGGCGCAGGCGGCGGCTGCCGGGGGACAGGAACTCGATGATGCCGGCAGCGAAGTGGAAGGCGTCGATGTCGCGGCGGAAGGCCGGGCCGATGCCGGGGCGCAGCACCTTGACGGCGACCTCTCGGCCGGTGGCGCGGACCCGTGCCCGATGCACCTGCGCGATGGACGCGGCGGCGACCGGTTCCGAGAATTCGGAAAACAGCTCGTCGACCGGCTGGCGCAGGTCGGCCAGGATGATGTCCTTCGCCGTCTCGGTCGGGAAGGGCGGCAGGCGGTCCTGCAGCATGCGCAGCTGGTTGGCCATCTGCACGCCCACCACGTCGGCACGGGTCGACAGGATCTGGCCGAACTTGATGTAGGCGGGGCCAAGCGCGGTGATCGCCCGCGTGATCGGCGGCAGGTTCGGATCGCCCTTGTAGCCCAGCCAGCGCCAGGGCCAGCCCATGATGCGCGCCGCAATGCGCAGCCGGGGCGGCGCCTCGACCGCGTCAAGAACCGCGCGCATTGCGCCCGTGCGCTCGAAGGTGGCGCCCGTGCGGATCAGGCGCAGCAGATTGTGGGGGCCGCGCATCTACAGCTTCCAGCCGGAGTGCAGCGCGGCGATGCCCATCGACAGGTTGCGATACTGCACGCGGCCAAAGCCCGCCGTGCGGATCATGTCGGCGAATGTATCCTGGTCGGGGAACTTGCGGATCGATTCGACCAGATACTGATAGCTGTCGCGATCCCCCGTCACCGCCTGCCCCATGGCCGGGATGACGTTGAAGCTGTAGCGGTCATAGGCCCATTGCATCGCCGGCACGGGGATCTGGCTGAACTCCAGCACCATCAGCCGCCCGCCGGGTTTCAACACGCGGTAAGCCTCGGCCAGGGCGTCGGGGATGCGGGTCACGTTGCGGATGCCGAAGCTGATCGTATAGCGGTCGAAGCTGTTGTCGGCAAAGGGCAGCGCCATCGCATCGCCCGTGACCCAGGCCAGCCGGTCGCTTTTCTCCACGGCATCGGCGCGCTTGCGTCCCTCGACCAGCATTGATTCGGTCATGTCGCAGACGGTCACGCGGGCACCCGGCGCGCGCTCCAGGAAGCGGAAGGCGATGTCGCCCGTCCCGCCCGCCACATCCAGAAGATGCTGGCCGTTTCGCGGGGCCAGCCAGTCCATCATGGCATTCTTCCAGACGCGGTGGATGCCCGCGCTCATCAGGTCGTTCATCAGGTCGTATCGGGACGCGACGGATGAAAAAACCCCGTGGACCATCCCGGCCTTGGCATCCTCGTCCACGGTCCGGAAACCGAAATGGGTCTGCTTCTTGTCGCTCATACGCTTGCCGTTCACCTGTTTCATCGCCAGATAAGCCCGACGCGCCGTGCGCACAATGCAGCGAGAGGACTGTAATTGCCAGAACTCCCCGAAGTCGAAACCGTGCGCCGCGGCCTGTTGCCGCACCTGGAAGGCCAACGCATCGCGCGCGCCGAGGTTCGCCGCCCCGATTTGCGCTGGCCGCTGCCGGTCGATCTGGTCCAGGTGCTGACCGGGGCGACGGTCACGGCGCTGCGGCGGCGGTCGAAATACCTGCTGGCCGATCTGGACCGCGGCGGCACGCTGCTGATGCATCTGGGCATGTCGGGGCGGATGCTGGTCCAAGGCGGCAGCCTTGGTGATTTCCACCGTGACCCGGCAATCCTTCCGCGCCACGATCATGTGGTCCTGGTGACCGATGCGGGCAGCACGATCACCTTCAACGACGCCCGGCGCTTCGGCATGGTGGACCTGATCCGCGAGGGGTCCGCCCACCCGCTGCTGGACCACCTGGGTCCCGAACCCTTTGACGACGGCTTCACGCCCGCCTATCTGGCCGCCGCCTTCGCGGGACGGCGCGTGCCTGTGAAACAGGCGCTGCTGGATCAACGCATCATCGCGGGGCTTGGCAACATCTATGTATCCGAAGCCCTGCACCGCGCGGGCATCGACCCGCGCCGGGCGGCGGGGCGCATCGGCGCCGCCCGCGTCGCGGCCCTGGTCGGCCATATCCGCGACGTGCTGACCGATGCCATCGCGGCGGGCGGGTCTTCGCTTCGCGACCACCGGCAGGCGACCGGGGAACTGGGCTATTTCCAGCACAGCTTCCGCGTTTATGACCGCGAGGGCGCGCCCTGCCCCACCCCCGGCTGCGCGGGCACCATCCGCCGCATCGTGCAGGGGGGCCGGTCCAGCTTCTTCTGCCCGGCCTGCCAGCGCTAGGCTGCTTGGCTTTTCGCCCCTGCCTTTGATAGGGTCCGCCCCGAAAGCATCGCAACGGGGACGCCGCCCATGGCCTATCAAACCATCATCGTCGAGATCGAGGACAGCGTCGCCCTGATCCGGCTGAACCGCCCCGAGGCGCTGAATGCGCTGAACACCGCGCTGATCACCGAACTGGGCCAGGCGCTGACGGATGCCGACCGCAACGACAAGATCCGCTGCGTGGTGCTGACCGGCAGCGAAAAGGCCTTCGCCGCCGGGGCCGACATCAAGGAGATGTCGACCAAGAGCTTCGTGGACGTCTATGACGAGGATCTGTTCGGCGCGAAGATCGACGCCATCACGCGCATCCGCAAGCCGATCATCGCCGCCGTCAGCGGCTACGCCCTGGGCGGAGGCTGCGAGCTGGCGATGATCTGCGACTTCATCATCGCCTCTGACACCGCCAAGTTCGGTCAGCCGGAAATCAACCTGGGCGTCATCGCGGGCATCGGCGGCACGCAGCGCCTGACCCGCTTCGTGGGCAAGTCCAAGGCCATGGACATGCACCTGACCGGCCGCTTCATGGACGCCGCCGAGGCCGAGCGGTCCGGCCTTGTCAGCCGCATCGTGCCCGCCGCCAAGCTGATCCCCGAGGCCATGGCCGCCGCCCGCAAGATCGCGGAAAAATCGCAAGTCTCGGTCAAGGCCGCGAAGGAGGCCGTCAACCGCGCCTACGAATCGACCATGACCGAAGGAATCCTGTTCGAGCGGCGCAACTTCCAGGCACTGTTCTCGACCGAGGACCAGAAGGAAGGCATGGCCGCCTTCCTGGAAAAGCGCGAGCCGCAGTTCCGCGACCGCTGAATTCGCGCTTTTCTTTCCGGGCGATTTGCCCTATAGGCCACGGCTTACATGCGCGTGGGCCCGCTTAGGCAAGAATCATGACCGCCTTCCCGAAGGCGGTTGCTTGGGTCTTTTGCGCGACAGAAACGCTGAAAAGACCGATAGGATAAGCCCATGGCCAATACGCCCCAGTCCAAGAAGCGCGCCCGCCAGATCGAGCGCCGCACCGATGTCAACAAGGCCCGCCGCTCGCGCATCCGCACCTTCATCCGCAAGGTCGAGGAAGCCATCGCCTCGGGCAATGCCGATGCGGCCAAGGCTGCGCTGCAGGCGGCCCAGCCCGAACTGATGCGCGGCGTGACCAAGGGCGTCGTCCACAAGAATACTGCATCGCGGAAAATCTCGCGCTTGGCGGCGCGCGTGAAGGCGCTGTCGGCGGCCTGATCCGCGGATCGGCCTTGGCGCGAAGCCCGTTGAAATAGCGGCCCCCGGGGGCCCAGGACCCTTGTCGGGTGCGGATGAAAATCCGCGCCCGATTTGCGTTTCTGCACCTGCGAATGTTGCAAAAATGCCTACATTTCAAAGCCTTCCAGATTCTTTCCTTTTGAGTCAAGGCTCTCGCAGATTCGGTTCGGCAAAGGCTCTGTCAAGCGCATAGTTCGGTTGCAGCCCCCTTGGCGCCATGGCTAACCTGATGGGGCGATTCACGTCGCTGTGTTGGGGACGGGCCGGTCAGCAGGGGATTCTTCGGAACCCGCGGATGGCAGGTCGGGCACGGAAGCACAGGCACTTCCTTATGCCCTCGGGTTTCTGCAGACGGCTGCCACCGGCTGCGCGGACCCTGTGTCTTGGATCTGGAATCGGGCGAAAGCCCCGTCATGCGACTCGGTTCGGGGCGCAGGGTGGGGTGTTGTCTGTGGTTCCGCCGTTCCGATGCGCGTCGCGAATCCTGTTTCGCCGGGCGACCGGCGAAGGCTGGGGACAGGATAGATAGGGCAAAGACGATGGAAGACATCTGGGGTCAGGCATGCGCCGCGCTGGAAACAAGCGTGGGGCCGAACAACTTCAACCATTGGATCAAGCCCTTGCGCCTGACCGGACTGGACGGGGGCATCGCCCATTTCGCCAGTCCCACCCGCTTCATCTCGGACTGGGTGAACCGGCACTTCGCCAAGGACATCCTGGGCGAGCTGAGCCGCCACGGCCAGCCGGTCGAGCGGTTGCGCTTCGACGTGGTCCCGCAGACCGCGCCCGGCCGCGCCCGCCCCGTTGCCGTGCCGGCAAGTCCCGCGCGCCCGGTGGGGTCCGTTGCCGCGCCCGCGACCGCCCGCGTGGCCCGCGCCGATCTGGGAGCGCCGCTGGATCCGCGCTATACCTTTGGCAATTTCGTGGTGGGCAAGCCCAACGAACTGGCCCATGCCGCCGCGCGCCGCGTGGCCGAAGGCGGGCCGGTGGGCTTCAACCCCCTGTTCCTTTACGGTGGTGTGGGGCTTGGCAAGACGCACCTGATGCATGCCATCGCCCATGACTACCAGACGCGGCACCCCATGGCGCAGGTCCTGTATCTTTCGGCCGAGCAGTTCATGTACCGCTTCGTGCAGGCGCTGCGCGAAAGCACGATCATGGATTTCAAGGGCATGTTCCGCAACGTGAACATGCTGATGGTCGATGACGTGCAGTTCATCGCCGGCAAGGACAGCACGCAGGAAGAATTCTTCCATACCTTCAACGCCCTGGTCGACCAGGGCAAGCAGATCGTCATTTCCGCCGACCGTGCCCCCGCCGAGATCAAGGGCCTTGAGGAACGCATCAAGTCGCGCCTGTCCTGCGGGCTGATCGTGGATCTGCATCCCACAACCTACGAGCTGCGCCTCGGCATCCTGCAGTCCAAGACCGAGGGCTTCCGCGCCCAGCAGCCGGATCTGCAGATCGGCGCCGGCGTGCTGGAATTCCTGGCGCATCGCATCACCACCAACGTCCGCGTCCTGGAAGGCGCGCTGCAGCGCCTGTTCGCCCATGCCAGCCTTCTGCGCCGCGAGATTACGCTGGAGGTCGCGCAGGAATGCCTGGCCGACATCCTGCGCACCAACGACCGCAAGATCTCGATCGACGACATCCAGCGCCGCGTGGCGGAACATTACAACATCCGCCTGGCCGACATGGTCGGGCCCAAGCGCGCCCGCAACGTCGCACGGCCGCGCCAGATCGCCATGTATCTGTCGAAACAGCTGACCAGCCGCAGCCTGCCGGAAATCGGCCGCCGCTTCGGCGGGCGCGACCACACCACGATCATGCACGGCATCCGCAAGATCGAGGAACTGGTCATCGAGGATCACGCCCTGGCCGAGGATGTGAACATGCTCCGGCGCCTGCTGGAAGCCTGAGCGCATGAAACGCTTGTGAGCCATCGCGGGGCTGGTTACCCTTTGGGGTGCAGGTGGCTTAGTCCATCGGTAATGCAGCCTCTCAAGGTCTAGGCAGGGTAGTGAGCCAGAAACCAGAGACGCGTGCGGAAAGGAGAGGCGATGACGTATGAAGACGCCATGCTGATCCTGATGATCGCGCAGCTTTTCGTCGCGATCATGGCGTTAGGTCGTTGATCTGATGCTGATGGCCAGACGCTTTGTTCCCGCTGCCGGGGGCGAAGAATGCCCCGCAACGCGCCAACGTTACGGGGCCACCTTTTTCAAGGTTCGTCGCTAGACAAAGCCATCCTACAGGACAGAAACGAAGATGTAACCCCGGGAAGCGTCCCGGGGTTATATTCAATCCGTCCACGAAACGCTTGTGAGCCATCGCGGGGCTGGTTACAAATCAGGTCCGCAAATGGGCCGGGATGGCCGCAGGCACAGGGAAAAGCGATGAAATTCTCGATCGAGCGCGCCGTTCTGGTGAAAGCCGTCTCTCAGGCACAGTCGGTTGTGGAACGTCGCAACACCATCCCGATCCTGGCCAATGTCCTGATCGAGGCGACCCCCGATGGCGTCAGCTTCCGCGCGACCGACCTGGATACCGAGGTGGTGGACCAGGCCCCTGCCCAGGTCGAACGCCCCGGCGCCACCACCGTCAGCGCGGTCATGCTGAACGAGATCGCGCGCAAGCTGCCCGACGGCGCGCTGGTGCAGATCAGTTCCGACGACGCGGCAGGCCGCCTTTCGGTGCAGGCGGGGCGGTCCTCCTTCAGCCTGGCCACGCTGCCGCGCGAGGATTTCCCGGTCATGGCCTCCAGCGAATACAGCGCCAACTTCAAGGCCAAGGCCGATGTGCTGCGGCGGCTGTTCGACAAGGCCAAGTTCGCGATCTCGACCGAGGAAACGCGCTATTACCTGAACGGCGTCTACATGCATGTGGCCCAGGCCGACGGCCAGCCGATGCTGCGCTGCGTGGCGACTGACGGGCACCGCCTGGCGCGGATCGACGCGCCGCTGCCGGTCGGCGCGGACGAGATGCCGGGCGTGATCGTGCCGCGCAAGACGGTCGCGGAACTGCGCAAGCTGCTGGACGACGACGACACCGACATCGCGGTTTCCGTCAGCGAGACCAAGGTGCGATTCGCCACGCCCACGCTGACGCTGACGTCGAAGGTGATCGACGGGACCTTCCCGGATTATTCGCGCGTGATCCCCCTGAACAACGCCCGCAAGCTGGAGGTTGACGCCGCCGACTTCGCGCGCGCCGTGGACCGGGTCGCCACCGTCAGCAGCGAACGTTCGCGCGCGGTCAAGCTGGCGCTCGACCAGGACCGGCTCGTCCTGTCGGTCAACGCCCCCGACGCGGGCGCGGCCGAGGAGGAGCTGATCGTGGCCTATGCCGACGATCCGCTGGAGATCGGCTTCAACGCCAAATACCTGCAGGAAATCGCAAGCCAGGTGGATCGCGACAATGCTGTCTTCATGTTCAACGGTTCGGGCGATGCGGCGCTGATCCGCGAAGGCTCCGACCAGACGGCGGTTTATGTCGTCATGCCGATGCGGGTGTGACGCTTCGCCACGTCTCGCTGGCGCAGTTCCGGTCCTGGTCCCGGCTGGATCTGGACCTGGACGGTCGGCCCCTGGCGATCTTTGGCCCGAACGGATCGGGCAAGACCAATATCCTGGAAGCCGTGTCGATGCTGGCGCCGGGCCGGGGCTTGCGGAACGCGCCCGCGCCCGAGCAGGCCCGGCAGGGGCTTGAGGCAGGCTGGCGGATCCGTGCCCTGGTCGGTGACCGGGCGGTCGAGACCGGGGCTCTGCCCGGCCAGCCGCGCAGCGTCCTGATCGACGACAAGCCGGTGGCGCAGACGGCGCTTGGGCGGCTTTTGCGGATCATCTGGCTGGTGCCCGCCATGGACCGGCTGTGGTCCGACCCGCCCGAGGCGCGGCGCCGCTTCCTGGACCGCGTGACGCTGAGCCTTCATCCCGACCATGCCGACCTGGCGCTGGCCTATGACAAGGCGATGCGCGAACGCAACCGCCTGCTGAAGGACCAGATCAACGATCCCGGCTGGTATCGCGCACTGGAAGCGCAGATGGCCGAGGCAGGGGCCGCCCTGACCCGCAACCGCCGCGACGCGCTGCAGGCCATCATGGCCGCGCAGGACGGCGGCGACTTTCCCGCCGCCACCCTGCTGCTGCTGCCCGGCGAAGGCGCTGCCGACGATCCCGACGAAGCCAGCATCGCCGCGCGCCTGGCCGCCATGCGCCCGCGCGATCTGGCCGCCGGGCGCAGCCTGACCGGCCCGCACCGCGCCGACCTGGGCGCCCACTGGGGACCGCAGGACATGCCGGCGGCGCTGTCGTCCACCGGGGAACAGAAGGCCTTGCTGCTGTCGCTGATCCTGGCCAATGCGCGCGCCCTGTCGGACCAGCCGGTGGTCCTGCTGCTGGACGAAGTCGCGGCCCATCTGGACGCCGGCCGCCGCGCGGCGCTTTACGACCGCATCGCCGCGCTGCCGGCGCAAAGCCTGCTGACCGGCACCGGACCCGAGCTTTTCGAGGCCTTCGGCGACCGCGCGCGCCACCTGTCGGTGACAAAGGATGACGGCCTGTCGCAGGCATCCGGGGACACGCGCTAAACCCTGCCAAAATCGTGGAAAAACCCCGCCTTTCCCGTGACTTTGCCTGTCGGAATGCTTATATCGGGCTCACAGGAACAGGACAGATTCACCCATGACCGCACCCGCCGCGCAGACCGCCGAATACGGCGCCGATTCCATTAAGGTTCTCAAGGGATTGGAAGCCGTTAGGAAACGGCCCGGCATGTATATCGGCGATACCGACGACGGATCGGGCCTGCACCACATGGTCTACGAGGTCGTGGACAATGGCATCGACGAGGCCCTGGCCGGTCATGCCGATTATGTGAAGGTCAAGATCCACGCCGACAACAGCGTCTCGGTCCGCGACAACGGCCGCGGCATTCCCGTGGACATGCACCCGACCGAGGGCGTGTCCGCGGCCGAGGTGATCATGACCCAGCTGCACGCGGGCGGGAAGTTCGACCAGAACAGCTACAAGGTTTCGGGCGGCTTGCACGGGGTGGGCGTGTCGGTCGTGAACGCGTTGTCGGACTGGCTGGACCTGCGCATCTGGCGCAACGGCAAGGAACATTACGCCCGCTTCGAGCGCGGCGACACCGCCGAACACCTGCGCGTCGTGGGCGATGCCGAGCCCGGCGAAAAGGGGACCGAGGTGCGCTTCCTCGCCTCGGCCAAGACGAACGATTCGAACGGGACGTTCAGCAATCTGGATTACGTCTACAAGACGCTGGAAAACCGCCTGCGGGAACTGGCCTTCCTGAACAGCGGCGTCCGCATCCTCCTGGAGGACGAACGCCACGCCGAGGTCCAGAAGACCGAGCTTTTCTATGAAGGCGGGGTCCGGGAATTCGTGAAGTTCCTCGACCGGTCCAAGACCGTCGTGATGCCCGAGCCGATCTTCATGACCGGCGAGCGCAACGGCATCGGGGTCGAGGTCGCGATGTGGTGGAACGACAGCTATCACGAAACGGTGCTGCCCTTCACCAACAACATCCCGCAGCGCGATGGGGGCACGCATCTGGCGGGCTTCCGGGGCGCGCTGACACGCGTGATCACGAAATACGCCCAGGACAGCGGCATCGCGAAAAGGGAAAAAATCGACTTTACCGGCGACGACGCGCGCGAAGGGCTGACCTGCGTGCTGTCGGTCAAGGTGCCGGACCCGAAATTCTCCAGCCAGACCAAGGACAAGCTGGTGTCGTCCGAGGTTCGTCCGGCGGTCGAGAACCTGGTGGGCGAGAAGCTGGCCGAGTGGTTCGAGGAAAACCCTGCCGAGGCCAAGGCCATCGTCGGCAAGATCATCGAGGCGGCGCTTGCCCGCGAAGCCGCGCGCAAGGCCCGCGAACTGACGCGGCGCAAGACCGCGATGGACGTGGCCTCCCTGCCCGGCAAGCTGGCCGACTGCCAGGAAAAGGATCCGGCGCTGTCCGAACTGTTCATCGTCGAGGGTGACAGCGCGGGCGGGTCCGCCAAGCAGGGCCGGTCGCGACAGAACCAGGCGGTCCTGCCCCTGCGCGGCAAGATCCTGAACGTCGAACGGGCCCGCTTCGACCGGATGCTGTCGTCGGAAATGATCGGCACCATGATCACCGCGCTTGGCACCGGCATCGGGCGGGACGAGTTCAACCTGTCGAAGCTCCGCTACCACAAGATCGTCATCATGACCGATGCCGACGTGGACGGCGCGCATATCCGCACGCTGCTGCTGACCTTCTTCTTCCGCCAGATGCCGGAACTGATCGATGCGGGGCATCTCTATATCGCGCAGCCGCCGCTGTATAAAGTCACGCGCGGACGGTCCGAGGTTTACCTGAAGGACGAAGCCGCGCTGGAGGACTATCTGATCCAGCAGGGGGTCGAGGGGGCAAGCCTGAAGCTCGCCTCGGGCGAGGAGATCGTGGGGGCCGACCTGGCCCGCGTGGTGGACGAGGCGCGGGTCGCGCGGCGCATCCTGCGCGCCTATCCGACCCATTACCCGCCCCATATCACCGAACAGGCGGCCATCGCGGGTGCCCTTCTGCCGGGCCGGATCGATCAGGACGCCCAAGGGGCGGCGACGGCCGTTGCCGCGCGCCTTGACATGATCGCCGAGGAATACGAACGCGGCTGGACCGGCCGTCCCACCCAGGACGCGGGCCTCCGCCTGTCCCGCACCCTGCGCGGCGTCGAGGAGAACCGGGCGCTCGACGGGCAGATGCTGCGCAGCGGGGAAAGCCGCCGCCTGGGCGAGATGACGAAGGCGCTGCAGGACATCTACAGCCGGCCCGCGCGTCTGGTGCGCAAGGACCGCGACCAGCCGATCTTCGGGCCGCTGGGCTTGTTGCAGGCGATCTTCCTGGAAGGCGAGAAGGGCCTGTCGTTGCAACGCTACAAGGGTCTGGGCGAGATGAATCCCGGCCAGCTTTGGGAAACCACGCTGGATCCCGGGGCGCGCACCATGCTGCAGGTCCGCATCGAGGACGTCGCCGAGGCCGAGGATCTGTTCACCAAGCTGATGGGCGATGTGGTCGAACCGCGCCGCGAGTTCATCCAGCAGAATGCACTGAGTGTCGAGAACCTGGATACCTGATTCAACCTGTGGCAGATCTGTCTCGTCCGGGGCCCAAGGCGGGCCTTGCGGCGAAACATCGGACAAGAACGATTGCCGCAAGAACGGTTTTTGGCTATCCCGGGGAAATTCATGGCGATTCGCAGCGCGATTGCCTGCTCTTTATTCAAGGAGTCTGTCATGCGTCACATCTCGCGGTTTGCGACCTGTGTGCTTGGTGCTGTTGTTGTTGCCTCGACGGCATCGGCGGGCGGCTATGTCGCCCCCGTAGCCGAACCTGTTGTTGCCCCCGTCGTCCCCGTCGAGCCGGTCGGCGATTGGGCCGGCGGCTATGCCGGCGGATCGATCGGCTATGCCTTTGCCGGCGACGATGAGATCGGGCTTGACCTTTACCGTGGCGATACCCTGATCCAGCGGAACAGCGATCTGGGCGAAGCCAACCTCAAGGGCGTGACCGCGGGCCTTCATGCGGGCTATCGCTGGCAGCGCGACAACTGGGTCTTCGGCCCCGAGTTGTGGGTCGAGGGCGGCAGCGTGGATGGCAGCGACAGCTTCCCTCTGGTCGGGACAGAGGCCGAGCTTGAATCCTCGCTCAACTATGCCGTGGGCTTGCAGTTCAAGACGGGCTATGCCGTGAACCCGCAAACGCTGGTTTATGGCACGGCGGGTGCGGTTTACGGCGATTTCGACTATGATCTGGAAACGGTGGCCGGGTCCGAGTCCGTGAATTACGACGAGACCGGCTATACGCTGGGCCTAGGCGTCGAACGCAAGGTGCGCGACAACCTGTCGGTTTTCGCCGAATGGCAGTATCGCAATTTCGGCAAGACCGATGTCGAATTCGGAGAGGGCGCCAACAGCCTCGTCAGCCGCGCTACACCCGAGCATCACCATGTCAAGCTGGGCGTGAACTTCAGCTTCTGAGGCCGATGGCCAAAGAATGCAGGGGCCGGGCGCGCAGCGACCCGGCCTTTTTCATGCCCGCCGCCCCGATTGGCGCACGGCCCCCACCGGCAAGGGAAGCGCGCGGCTGCCCCCGCAGGCAATGGCCAGGCCCTGCTGCACCAGCGCCGACAGGGCGGGACTGTCGATGGCAAGCCCGCCCGTATAGGCCCCGAAGGCCGGCAGGATCAGGTGGTCGCGCCCGACCAGGAAGCAGCGCCGCCGGTCGCCCGCCAGCCGGACACAAGGGTGGAAATGGCCGGACACATCCGGCCCCTGCCCCGCCTGGTGGCGCAGGACCAGTCCGTTGGTCAGTTCGTCCACTGTCTCGCCCGGCAGGCGCGGACAGACGGGGGCCGGGTCGTGGTTGCCGCTGACCCAGATCCAGCGCCGCCCCCAGGCCATGCCGCGCAGCCGGTCGCAAAGCATGTCGGGCAGCGCCAGGGCCGCGGCATCGTCGTCGAAGCCGTCGCCCAGGCTGACAACGGCGGCGGGATCGGTCGCCACGATCTCGGCCTCCAGCCGGTCCAGCGTCGCCAGAACCTCGTAGGGCGGCAACAGCGATCCGCCGCGCCGGGCCATGCGCTCGGACTTGCCCAGGTGCAGGTCGGCCACGACCAGCCAGCGGCGTTCCGGCCAATAAAGCGCCCCGGAGGGCCGCGCCTCCAGCGCATGGCCCGCGAAGTCGAAGGCATGGGTCACGTCAGGCCCGCCTCGGCCATGAGGGCGGCGGCCTCGGCCTCGGCGAGGCGCTCGCGGCCCTGGCCCGCGATCGGGACGCGGCCGAATTCCAGCAGCAGGGGTGCGGCCAGCGGCGTCACGCGGTCCAGCATCCGGTGGTCGTGGTGGGGGGAATGGTCCAGCATCTCCTCGATCCGGTCGAAATCGACAAGGCCCCGGCGCGCCTCCTCGGCGGTGACGCGCAGCAGCAGGTGGTCGGGGTCGTAGCGGCGCAAGGTATCGTAAAGGATGTCGCTGGAAAAGGTCGCCTGCTTGCCCGACTTCCGGCCCCCCGGCATGTTGCGCTGGATCAGCCCGGCGATGATCGCGACATTGCGGAAGGTCCGCTTCATTACGGCATTGCCCGCCAGCCAGTCGCCCAGACCCGCGCGCAAGCTGCCGCGATCCAGCAAGGGTCCGGGATCGGTCACGGGATCCAGCGACCAGATCCAGAGGGCATAGTCGGTGGCCAGGAAGCCCAGGGGGCCAAGCCCCGCATCCTCCATCGTCTTGGTCATCAGAAGGCCAAGCGTCTGCAGGGCATGACGCCCGGCAAAGCCGTAAAGCGCGAAATGCCACTGGCCGCGATGCGGGAAGGTTTCGCTCAGCAGCACCCCGGGCTGCGGCAGGGTGCTGATCCGGGCCTGAAGCGCCAGCCAGTCGGCGGTATCGCGGGGCAGCACCCAATGGCGCGCGGGATCGCCGACCAGCGCCTGCACCCGATGCGAAAGCTGGGTCGAGGTCGCCAGCTTCAGCCCCGAATAGACCGCGATCCGGGGCTTGCGCGTCGGCTGCCTCGTGACCTCGACCGTCATTTCGCGCATGGCGTCGTATCGCACGGTCTGGCCGCCGATCAGGAAGGTGTCGCCCGGCACCAGGGTGGCCGCGAAACCTTCCTCGACCTCGCCCAGCAGGTTGCCGCCGCGGCCGCGCAGGCGGACCTTCAGCATCTCGGCCTCGACAATGGTGCCCACGTTCATGCGCAGCTCGCGCACCGCACGGGGGTCTCGAAGCCGCCACAATCCGTCCCGCAGCATCAGCCGCTGCCAGCGGTCATAGGCCCGAAGCGCATAGCCGCCGGTCGCCGCGAAATCCAGGCAATCGTCGAACTGTGCGCGCGTCAGGCCGCGATAGGGTCCGGCGGTCCGCACTTCGGCGAACAGCGCGTCCGCGTCGAAAGGACCGGCGCAGGCGGTCAGCAGGATATGCTGGCAGAGCACGTCCAGGGGTCCGGGGCCGCGCGGCTCGCCGTCAAGGTCGTGTTCATGGACGGCTTCAAGGGCGGCCACGCATTCGATCACCTCGAAGCGGTTGGCGGGCACGATGCGCGCGCGGGAAGGGGCGTTGTAGCGGTGGTTCGCCCGCCCGATCCGCTGGACCAGCCGCTTGACGTTCTTGGGCGCACCGATCTGGATCACCAGATCCACCGAGCCCCAGTCGATCCCCAGATCCAGGCTGCCCGTCGCCACCACGGCGCGCAACTCGCCCGCCGCCATCGCCGCCTCGACCCGCTGGCGGGCTTCGCGGGCCAGGCTGCCGTGGTGCAGCCCGATGGGCAGGTTGTCGTCATTGGCGGCCCAGAGCGCCTGGAAGAACAGTTCGGCCTGGGCGCGGGTATTGATGAAGATGATGGTGGTGCGGGCCTGTTTGATCTCGGCAAGAACCTCGGGGATGGCGTAATGACCTCCGCCGCCCGACCAGGGCGCGGGGCGGGCGGTCGCCAGCATGGCGATGTCGGGCTCGGGGCCGGGATCGGCCTGGATGATCCGGGCGCCGCCCATGAAGCCGGCCAGGGCGGCCGGATCCTCGACGGTGGCGGACAGGCCCGTGGTGGCCACGCCCGGAGCCAGCGTCCGCAGCCGCGCCAGGCACAGCATCAACTGGTCGCCGCGCTTGTTTTCCGCAAGCGCGTGCAACTCGTCCAGCACCACCCGGCGCAGGCTGCCAAAGATCTGCGGGGCCTGTTCATAGGACAGCATCAGGGCCAGCGATTCCGGCGTGGTCAGCAGGATCTGCGGCGGATCCACCCGCTGGCGCGCCCGCTGCGAAGTGCGCGTGTCGCCGGTCCGATCCTCGACCCGGATCGGCAGGTCCAGGTCCGCCACCGGGCGGGCAAGATTGCGCGCGATATCTGCCGTCAGCGCCTTCAAGGGCGAGACATAGAGCGTGTGCAGCCCCTTGTGGCCGTCCTTCAGATCGACCAGCGACGGCAGAAACCCGGCCAGCGTCTTGCCGCCCCCCGTTGGCGCGATCAGCAGGGTGTCGCCATCGGCTTCCAGCAGGTCAAGCTGATGCGGATGCGGCTGCCAGCCCTGGCGGGCGAACCACTCCTGGAACTCGGGCGGCAGGGTCACAGGATCATCGCCTTCAGCGTGGACAGGTGATCGGCCTCGACGGCCGGCTTGTCCCAGCGGATGCGGCTGATGCGGGGAAAGCGCATGGCCACGCCCGACTTGTGGCGGCCGGAGGCGTTCAGGCCTTCGAAGGCAACCTCCAGCACCAGCTTGGGCGCGATGGACCGCACGGGGCCAAAGCGTTCGATGGTGTTGTTCCTGACGAACCGGTCCAGTTCGCGCAGTTCCTCGTCCGTGAAGCCGAAATAGGCTTTTCCCACCGGCACAAGCTGGTCGGCGTCCCACAATCCGAAGGTGAAGTCGCTGTAGAAGCCCGACCGCTTGCCATGCCCGCGCTGCGCATAAAGCAGCACGGCATCGACCACATGCGGGTCGCGCTTCCATTTGAACCAAGGCCCGCGCGGGCGTCCGCCGACATAGACGGAGTCGCGGCGCTTGATCATCACCCCCTCGATCACCGGAACGGGGGGCTCGGCCCGCAGCGCCGCCAGATCGTCCCAGGTGGTGAAATCCAGCAGGGGCGATACGTCGATGCGGTCATTGCCGAAATCCGCGCCCTCCAGGACAGCACGGCGGTCCACAAGGGGCAGGTCGCGCAGGTCGCGGCCCTGCCAGATCATCAGGTCATAGACCCGCAGGCTGGCCGGGTGGCTGTCCAGAATGGTCTTGCCCACCTGCTTGCGGCCAAGGCGTTTCTGCAGGTCGCCGAAGACCGCCACGTCGTCGCCCCGGCGCACCAGCAGTTCGCCGTCCACAGCACCATCGAATTCCAGCGCCTCGATCAGGTCGGGGAAGCTGCCGCTGATGTCTTCTCCGGTCCGGGAATACAGACGCCGCACGCCACCGTCGTTGATGGCCTGGACGCGGATGCCGTCCCATTTCCATTCGGCGATGTAGTCGGCCGGATCAAAGGCCTGCAACTGGTCCAGATCGACGGGCGTGGACAGCATCACCGGACGGAACGGCGCCTTTGCCGCATGTTCGGGCCGCGTCCCGCCGGCGATCCAGTCGAAGAGCGGCTGATAGGGCGGCGTCAGCCCGTGCCAGATCTCCTCGATCTGGGCCACGTCGGGGACGCCCATCTCGGCCAGGGCCATGCGCGCCATGCGGGCGGACAGGCCAATGCGCATGTTGCCCGTCGCCAGCTTCAGGAAGGCCAGCCGCTGCGACGGGCCAAGCCGGTCCAGCATCCCGGCGATGGCCGCGGGAAGGCCAGCCTTGCCCGTCTCGGACAGCAGTGCCACAGCCTGGTGCAGGGGCACATCCTCGTCCCGGTCGGTGTCCCACAGCAGGGCGATGGTTTCCGCGAGATCGCCCACGAAGTCATAGGACAGCGCGAAAAGCTGCTCGTCCACGCGTTCCACCATCAGCCCGCGCAGAAGGCCCGGCGTCACGGTGCGCAGCTTCAGATCGCCGGTCAGCGCGGCCAGGGCAAAGCCGCGATCCGGGTCGGGCGTGGCTTCCAGGTAATGCCGCAGCAGCCGCAGCTTGGCGTTGCGCGCGGGCGTGAAGGCCTGGCGTTCCAGAAGATTCGCGAAGGCCCTCATTCCGGCTCGTCCTCGTAGCCAACCAGCCGCAGGGGGCGGGCGGGGATGCCCTGCAACTCGCACCAGCGCAGCAACCCGTCCTCGGCCCCGTGGGTGATCCAGACCTCCTGCGGGGCGAGTTCCGTGATGGTCTGCGTGACCTGCGGCCAGTCCACGTGGTCGCTGATGACCAGGGGCAGTTCGACCCCGCGTTGCCGGGCGCGGGCGCGAACCGCCATCCAGCCCGAGGCAAACCCGATCACCGGATCGCGGAACCGCTGCACCCAGGCCGAGGCAAAGGCCGAAGGCGGGGCGATCACCAGTTGCGCCTCGACCTGGTCGGCGGTCGCGGGCACCAGCGGGCCAAGGTCGATCCCCTGTTCCACATGATAATCGCAAAGCCGCTGCAAGGCGCCGTGGATGGCGATCGGGCCGTCGATGCCCGCCGCCCGCGCCAGCATGATCAGCCGCTGCGCCTTTCCCAGGGCATAGGCGCCGATCAGGTGATGGCGTTCGGGGAATTCGGCCATGCTGGCCAGCAGGCGCACCATCTCTCCGGCCGGGTCGGGGTGCCTGAAGACCGGCAGGCCGAAGGTCGCCTCGGTCACGAAGATGTCGCAGGGAACCGGTTCCCAAGGCGCGCTGACCGGGTTCGGATGGCGGCAGTAATCGCCCGAGACGACGATCTTCGGGCCATGGTCGGGCTGCACCGCGATCTGCGCCGATCCCAGGATATGGCCGGCCGGATGAAAGCTGACGGTCGTGTCGCCGATGCGGACCGGGCCATCCGCCACCTGCCGCTGGCCCGCGAAATCCTCACCATAGCGGATCGCCATGATCTCCAGCGTCTGGCGGGTGGCCATGACCGCGCCATGCCCCGACCGGGCGTGGTCGCCATGCCCATGGGTGATCAGCGCGCGGGGCACCGGGCGGATCGGGTCGATGTAGAAATCACCGGGGGGACAGTAAAGCCCGGCGTCGGTCGGGTGCAGGATCTGATCGGCGCGCATGGGCTTGAAGATGGTGAACATTCCATGAAAATCAACGTCCCGGACCCGCGCCCTGTTCCCGGCGCCGCTGCGCATAGTCGCGGACCAGCGCCACGCGGCGGGGACGGAAGCTGTCGCCCGTCGGGCTTGCCATGGCGATGCGGTTCACGTGAAAGACCCGGTAATCCATGCGCAGCCGGCAATGCGCAAGCAGCATCAGCGACTGGTCGGAATAGGACAAGCCCAGGGGCCAGATCACCCTTCGGGTCGGCTGGCCGTTCAGGTCGGTATAGTCGATCAGCACCGCCTGTTCGTCCCAGCAGGCCGCGCGGATCAGCGCCAGATCGACGCTCGGCTCGGGCCTGTCGGGGGTTTGCAGAAAGCACCGGGTGATCGCGTGCATGGCCTGGCGCGCCTGGCGTTCCGGCAGCGTCGCCACGATCCGCGCCAGGGCATCGCGCCCGGCATGCACCAGATCCTCGTCGCCGATCCCGGCCAGCGATTCCACGGCCAGGCGCAGGGCCTCGATCTCCAACCGGGAAAAGCTCTGCGGCGGCAGGGCCGGATCCTCGGTCAGGGTATAGCCGAGGCCCGCCTCGCCGTCGATCAGCGCCCCGCCCGCCCGCAGGGTGGCGATGTCGCGGTAAAGCTGGCGCGGTGACACGCCGGTCTCGGGCGCCAGGCGCGCGGCAGTGACGGGGGCCGGCAGGCGGCGCAATGCGGTCATCAGGCGCATCAGGCGGTCGGTTCGGGCCATGCTGTCATCTTCTGTCAGGACTGCCCGCTATCCTGTGGCCGGACACGCAACGGAGACAAGCCCATGCTGACGCTTTATCACGCCCCGCAAAGCCGCTCGGACAGCATCGTCACGCTGATCGACCTGATGGACATTCGCGACAAGGTGGAAATCACTACGGTCACGATCCCGCGCCAGGACGGCAGCGGCAGCGTCGATCCGAGGAACCCCCACCCCGAGGGCAAGGTGCCCTATCTGGTCGCGGGCCACGACCATGTCCGCGAGCGCGGCGCGATCATCGCCTATCTGACCGACCGCTTTCCGGAATGCGGCCTTGGCCGCCCGGTGGGCCACCCGCAGCGTGGCGCCTATCTGTCCTGGCTGTTCTATTACCAGGGCGTGATCGAGCCCGTGACGCTGCTGCATTACCTGAAGATCGAGCACCCCGCCCTGCAGGCGACCTTCCGCGATCACGGCACCATGCTGCAGCGGCTGGAGGAGGCGCTGGCGGAGGAACCCTTCCTGCTGGGACAGCATTTCTCGGCGGCCGACCTGCTCTGCGCCTCGCCCTTCCTGTTCTTTGGCGAGGGGATGCCGGTGACCCCAACCGTCAAGGACTGGGTGGCGCGCTGCGGAGAAAGGATGCCCAAGGACTAGGCCGGCGGCGCGCGCCGGATCGGCGCGACCGGGGCGGGCGCCTTGGACAGCTGCACCGCCAGGATGCCCGCCATGATGACGCCGACGCCGATCACGTCGCCCGCGGCCAGCTGTTCGCCCAGCAGAGCCGCGCCGGTGGCGACGCCGAAGAAGGGCGTCAGAAAATGAAAGGTGGCGGCCCGGACCGCGCCGATCCGGCCCACCAGCTTGAACCAGACCCAGGTGGCCACCAGCCCCGGCACGATCACGGTGTAAAGAAAGGCCGCGATCAGGCGGGAATTCAGGGTGACCTGCCAGTCCTCGAGCACGGGCGCGACGATCCACAGCGTCGCGGCGCCGACCAGCATCTGCAGGCCCACGATCATCATCACGTTGCCGCCCGAACTTGCGCCGCGCACCGTCAGCGTGGCGACGGCCAGCGCCAGGGCGGCCGCAAAGCACATCAGGATGCCCGTCAGGTTGCTGCCCCCGCCTTGCAGGCGCGCGCCCATGATGATCGCCACCCCCGCCAACCCCAAGGCCAGGCCCGCAAGCCCCAGCGGCCGCAGCCTTTCGCCCATCAGGGTCCAGCCCAGGGCCGCCACGATCAGCGGCATGGTGGCAGCGATGATCGAGGCCAGCCCCGCCTCGATCCACTGCATCGCGACCCAGTTGAGGCCCAGATAGAGCGCGTTCTGGCACAGCCCCAGGATCACCACCGCCCGCCACTGAGCGCGGGTCAGGGCGCGCCATGTCTCGCCCATCATCAGCGCGACAAGGATGCCAAGCACCCCCGACAGCGTGAAGCGCAACGCCAGGGCAAACAGCGGCGGCACCTCGGTCACGATCATCCGGGTCGAGGTGAAGGCCGAGGCCCACATCACCGCAAAGGCCAGTCCCATCCCGATCGCGCGAATGTCCATGTCCGGCCCTGCTTGCAGATGATGCAGAAATGGCTAGCAGAGCAATCCTTCCGCAGAAAGGCCCAAAATGGCAAAGGCCGCGCCCATCGGCGCGGCCTCTTCATCTGCCTTGGCGCAGGGATCAGCTGTTGACGCTGTCCTTCAGCGACTTGGCGACGGTCACCTTGACCTGCTTGTCGGCGGGCTTCGTCATCATCTCCTGGGTCTGCGGGTTGCGGACCTGGCGCTCGGGGCGGGCGCGGCAGGCGATCTTGCCGATGCCGGGGATCGTGACCGAGCCGCCGGCGGCGACTTCGCGGGCCACGACGGCGGCGATCGCGTCCAGCGCGGCCGTTGCCGATTTCTTGTCCGAACCCATCTCCTCGGCCAGCGTGGCCACCAGCTGGGTCTTGGTCATCGGTTTAGCGGATGGCGTAGCCATGGATCTGTCTCCTCTTGCCCGGTTCTGCAGGGCACAGTGATAGCGCCTTTTGCGGCATATCGCCTGCTACACACCGTTTTTCCCAACAGTTCAAGCCTTTTTCGCCGCTTCTTGCGAAAGCAGGCGATGCCCGGCCGGTTGACGCAGGGTCAAAGGAAGGCCGTCTCGTTGAAGGACCGCAACTTGCGCGAATGGATCCGCTCCAGCGGTGTCTCGCGCAGCTTTTCCATGGCCCGGATGCCGATCAGCAGGTGGTTGGCGACCTGCGTGCGGTAGAAGTCGGTGGCCATGCCCGGCAGCTTCAGTTCGCCATGCAGCGGCTTGTCGCTGACGCAAAGAAGCGTGCCGTAGGGCACCCGGAAGCGAAAGCCGTTGGCGGCGATGGTGGCGCTTTCCATGTCCAGGGCCACGGCACGCGACAGCGAAAGCCGATGAACCGGGCCGGACTGGTCGCGCAGTTCCCAGTTGCGGTTGTCGATGGTCGCGACTGTCCCCGTGCGCATGATGCGCTTCAGCTCATATCCCTCAAGCTGCGTCACCTCGGCCACGGCTTCCTGAAGCGCGACCTGCACCTCGGCCAGGGGCGGGATCGGCACCCAGACCGGCAGGTCGTCGTCCAGGACGTGATCCTCGCGCAGGTAGGCATGGGCCAGGACGAAGTCGCCCAGCGACTGGCTGTTTCGCAGCCCCGCGCAATGACCGACCATCAGCCAGGCATGGGGCCGCAGCACGGCGATGTGGTCGGTGGCGGTCTTCGCATTGGACGGGCCGACGCCGATATTGACCAGCGTGATCCCCTGCCCGTTCGCGCGCTTGAGATGATAGGTCGGCATCTGCGGCATCTTGGCCAGCGTCGCCAGCGGGGCGTCGGGGTCCGAGATCTCCTGGTTGCCGGGGGCCACGAAGCTGTCATAGCCCAGGTTGGGGTTGCCTAGGACGCGGCGGGCGAAGGCCTCGAACTCGTCCACATAGAACTGATAGTTGGTGAACAGCACGAAATTCTGGAAATGGCCGGCTGCCGTGGCCGTATAGTGCTGCAACCGCGCCAGGGAATAGTCGATCCGCTGCGCCGTGAAGCCCGCCAGATGCAGCGAGCCGTCGGGCATCGGTCCCGCGACGCCGTTGACGATGTCGTCGTTCATGGTGTTCAGGTCCGGAACGTCGAAGACATCGCGGAGCGAGAAATCCAGCACCCCCTCCTGCGGGACCGCAAGGTCGCTCTGGGCGGAGACCGCGAAATGGACGGGCATCGGCGTGTCGCTGACGCCGACCGTCACCGGCACGCCGTGGTTGCGGATCAGAAGGCCGATCTGTTCAGTCAGGTAGTTGCCGAACAGGTCGGGCCGGGTCACGGTCGCGGAATAGCTGCCCGGCGCCACGACATGGCCGAAGGACAGGCGCGAATCGACCTTGGGGTGGGTCGGCACGGTCAGGCGCAGTTCGGGATAGAAGGCGCGATATCGGGCGACGGGGCGGTGGCCCTCCAGCGCCCTGGTGAAGCGTTCCAGCAGAAAGCCGGTCGCCTGCGTGTAAAGGGCCTGCAGGCGCGCAACGGCCGCGGCGGCATCGGTGAATTGCTGGCGGCCCGGGGCGTCGGGGGTCTCGACCGGCAGGTAACGGGAATCCGTGTCCATCGTCCTTGTCCTTGCTTTCCCCCGACCCTGCCAGCCCGGCCCGCGGCAGGCAAGCGTCTGGCGCTGCGGCCCATGCGCCGTTACGCTGGCGTCATGAAGATGCTTGTTTTCGGTCACGGCTATTCGGCCGCTTTCCTGACCCCGCTGCTGCGGGAGCGTGGCTGGCAGGTCACGGGCACGACCCGCGCGGGTTCCGACCGGGTGGCGGCGGCGGGTGCGGTGCCGCTGCTCTGGCCCGGCGAGGAGGCGCGGCTGCAGGGCGAGATCGCGGCCGCCGATGCGATCCTTCTGTCAATCGCTCCCGGGCCGGAAGGGGATCCGGTGCTGGCGGCGTTCCGCGACGATCTGGCGCGCGCCAAGCCGCGCTGGCTGGGCTATCTGTCCACGACCGGGGTTTACGGCGACCGCGGCGGGGATTGGGTGGACGAGAACAGCGCGCTGGACGCCTCCGGCCCGCGCGGCCAGGCCCGCATCCGGGCCGAAGGGAACTGGCGCGCCCTGGCCGAGGGGGCCGGGCTGCCCCTGCACATCTTTCGCCTCGCCGGGATCTATGGCCCCGGTCGCGGGCCGTTCGAAAAGGTCAGGAACGGCACCGCGCGGCGGATCATCAAGCCGGGGCAGGTGTTTTCCCGCATCCATGCCGAGGACATCGCCCGGGTTCTTCTGGCGTCCATCGACCACCCGGCGCCGGGAACCGCCTACAACGTCTGTGACGACGACCCGGCCCCGCCTCAGGACGTGCTGGCCCATGCGGCGGAACTGCTGGGCCTGCCGCCGCCGCCCGAAATCCCGTTCGACGAGGCCCAGATGACGCCCATGGCGCGGTCCTTCTACACCGACAGCAAGCGGGTCTCGAACCGGCGCATCAAGGAAGACTTGGGCGTGAGGCTGCGCTATCCCGATTATCGCGCCGGGCTGGCGGCGATCCTGGCGGCCGAGAACGCCTTGCCGGGCGGATCGCCGCATGGACTTCCCCCTGCCCCCGTGCATGATCGCGGCCATGGAACATGACACCGATATCCTGATCGCCGGGGGCGGGCTGAATGGCCCGGTGCTGGCCCTTGCGCTGGCGGGCGCCGGCCTGCGCGTGGCCGTGGTCGATCCGCGCCCCGCCGATGCGCGCGCGGGCGACAATTTCGACGGGCGCGCCTATGCGCTGGCGATCGCCTCGCAACGGCTGCTGAAGGCGCTCGGGCTCTGGGCCGGGCTGGCGGGCGACAGCCAGCCGATCCGGCAGGTCAAGGCGTCCCAAGGCCAACCGGGCGAAGGGGCCGCGCCTTTCTTCCTGCATTTCGACAGCGCCGAAATCGAGGAAGGTCCGGTCGGCTACATGCTGGAGGATCGGTTCCTGTATCGCGCCCTTCTGGCCGCCATGCAGGACCGGGTGCAGCACCTGCCTGGCCTCTCAGTCACCGGGCACGAGGTTTCGGCCAGCGGGGTCGAGGCGGTGCTGTCCGATGGCCGCCGGATGCGCGCCCGGCTGCTGGTCGGCGCCGACGGGCGCGGATCGGGGGTGGCCGCGCGCGCGGGCATTCGCCGGCGGGGTTGGGACTACGGCCAGACGGCGCTGGTCGCGGCCATCGCGCATGAACGTCCGCACGAGGGCATCGCGCAGCAGTATTTCATGGCGACCGGCCCGCTGGCGATCCTGCCGCTGCCTGGCAACCGCAGCAGCGTCGTCTGGTCGGAAACCCACGACAATGCCCGTGCCATCGCCGCCCTGCCGGACGATGCCTTCCTGGACGTGCTGCGCCCGCGCTTTGGCGACTACCTGGGCCGGATCGAACTGGCAGGCGCACGCTTCACCTATCCGCTGAGCCTGTCGCTGGCCGACCGCTATGCGGCCGATCGCGTCGCCCTGGTGGGCGATGCGGCTCACGGAGTGCATCCGATCGCGGGCCAGGGGTTGAACCTGGGCCTGCGCGACGTGGCGGCCTTGGCCGAGGTGCTGGTCGATGCCGCGCGACGGGGCGAGGATATCGGGTCCGATCTGGTCCTGGAACGCTATCAGGGCTGGCGGCGCTTCGACGCGACATCGCTGGCGCTTGGCATGGACGCAGTTAACCGGGCCTTTGCCAGCGACAATCCGCTGCTGTCGGCAGCGCGTGGCATCGGCATGGGGCTTGTCAGCGCGGCCCCGGCCCTGCGGCGCGGCTTCATGCGGCAGGCGGCGGGGCTGTCGGTCGATCCGATGCCGCGTCTGCTGACCGGACAGGCGCTCTAGGCTGCTTCAGCCGCAAGACGCGCGGCCTGGGACAGGTCGGCGGCGAACTGTTCGCGCGCCATGGCCGCCGGGCCGGGATCAAGGCGCAGAATCAGGCTGGGATGCCAGGTGATCAGCACCGGGCCGCCGTCCAGGGTCGTTTCCACCCCGCCGCGCCGGGGGGTCAGCGGCAGGCGGTTGCCGGTCAGCGCAAAGGCCGCCGTCGCGCCAAGCGCCACGGTCAGGCGCGGCGCGATCATCTGGCGTTCAAGGTCCAGCCACCATTTGCAATGCCGGATTTCGCCCGCCGCCGGGTTCTGGTGGATGCGGCGCTTGCCGCGCGGAGTGAACTTGAAATGCTTCACCGCATTGGTCATCCAAGCCTGTGCGGGATCAAGGCCCGCCGCGGCCATGGTCTGGCGCAACAACTGGCCTGCCGGACCGACAAAGGGGCGGCCCTGCAGATCCTCGTGATCGCCCGGCGCCTCGCCGACGATCATCAGGGGGGCGGCGGCATCGCCCTCGCCCCAGACGGTCTGGGTGGCGGCGTGGCACAGATCGCAGCGCGTGCAGCGCATGGCCTGGTCACGCGCGGCTTCCAGCGTCTCGGGCGGGCGGTCGTCGGGGATCTGCCGGATCCGCGCCGTCACGCGGGCGGCAAAGGCCGGGGCGTCCGTCGCGCCTGCCTCGCGCATGGCCTGGACCCGGCGCGGCGCATCGGCCAGCATCTCGGGGATCAGCGCGGTCTCGGGCAGGTTCTTCCAGTATTTGCGCGGCATCTCGGACCGCATGGCATCGGTCTTGATACGGGCGGGGTTGAAGATATTGGCGAAATAGATGTGCCACAGCGTGTGGCTGGCATCCGCCGGGAAATCCGGGCGCGGCGCGGGGGGCGCATAGCTGATGGCGCCGTCAAAGCGGGCGATGCCCTCGGGCGTGGCGATCAGCCAGTCCATGTCGGCGAAGCGCCTGGCGAAGAAGGGGGTGGCTGCTTCCAGGATCGGATGCTCGGGCTCGAACCAGGCGCCGAAGCTGCGGCGCGGGCCGCTTCCCGGCAGTTCGTGGAAGCGCACGAAGGCGTGCATCTTGTGGATGTCGCGGCGCACGGATTTGGCCATGCGCGACAGGCGGTCGGTCAGTGGATCGGCGGGATTGGCGACAAAGCCCCGGTCTTCCTGCAGCCGCATCAGCGCGGCATAAAGCAGCGCCCAGCGTTCCGGGTCGGAATGGCTGGCGACGGTCTGGGCGAGGCTCAGGAAATCCTTGGTGGCCGTGACCGGATGGGGGCCGGCAGGAGGCATGGGGTGGGCGCCGAACAGTTCGGCGGGGGTGTCCTCATCGGCCCAGGTCACATCGCCCGCCGCCACGCGGTTGCTGGCGAGCTGCCGGGCGGCCTCGCGCCAAGCCTGGAAACGGCCAAAGCGGGGCAGGTCGGCGCGGATCACAGCAGTTGCAACTGTTCGGGCTTGGGCGCGAAGCGCGCGCGCAGGCTCGCGCTGTCGGTCAGCGCGCCCGGATGCCAGTCGGGCAGCGTCACGAAGGGCTGCGCCTTGGACATGATCGCCCCCATGCGCAGCAGGTCGCCGTATCGCACCGGACCGTTGCGCCGCGCGGCCAGGATGCGCGTCACCGTCTTGGTGCCGAAGCCGGGGACGCGCAGCAGCATTTCCTTTGACGCCCTCGCCACATCCACCGGAAACTGCGCCCGGTTCGCCAAGGCCCAGGCAAGCTTGGGATCGATCGCCAGATCCAGGAAACCGGAAGGGTGGGCCGCGCCGATCTCCTCGGCCTCGAAGCCATAGAAGCGCATCAGCCAGTCGGCTTGATACAGCCGGTGCTCGCGCATCAAGGGCGGCTTGATCAGCGGCAGGGCGGCGGATGCATCCGGGATCGGGCTGAAGGCCGAATAATAGACCCGCTTCAGGTCATAGCCGGAATAAAGATTGGCCGAGGTCTTCAGGATGTCGCGGTCGCTCGTCCCGTCCGCGCCGATGATCATCTGTGTGGACTGCCCCGCGGGCGCGAAACGCGGGGGGCGCTTGCCGGTATGGGTCTTTTCCTTCGCGGCCTCTCGCGACAGGCGGACATCGGCCATGGCGGCGCGGATCGTCTCGGGGCGCTTTTCGGGGGCCAGTTCGCGAATGCTGGCGTCCTGCGGCAGTTCGATGTTGACCGACAGCCGATCCGCGTAAAGCCCGGCCTCGGCCACCAGTTCCGGGGATGCGTCGGGGATGGTCTTGAGGTGGATGTATCCCTTGAAGCCGTGATCGACACGCAGCATCCGGGCGATGCGGACCATGTCGCCCATCGTCTGGTCCGGGCTGCGGATGATACCCGATGACAGGAACAACCCCTCGATCATGTTGCGGCGATAGAATTCGAGGGTCAGCGTCACGACCTCCTCGGGCGTGAAGCGGGCGCGTTCGACATTGCTGCTGACGCGGTTGATGCAATAGGCGCAGTCGTAGATGCAGAAATTCGTCATCAGGATCTTCAGCAGGCTGATGCAGCGCCCGTCGGGCGTATAGGCATGGCAGATGCCCATGCCGCCTGATGATCCGATCCCGCCGTCGCGCGCATCGCGGCGGGTGGTCCCGCTGCTGGCGCAGGAGGCGTCGTATTTCGCCGCGTCCGACAGGATCGCAAGCTTCTGCTGAAGGGTTCGCGGTGCCATGGGGCGAATATATGTTCGTGATGTGTTCCGTTCAACCGCCGTGCGGCAGGAACCCTCACGCTGATGCGAGCGTTCGCTGCGGCACCATCCGCCAGACGTGATGTGCATCCGGACCCGGAAAGGATATGATCGCCCGCATGAACATCAGATCACTCGCCCTTGCGCCCGCCCTTGTTCTTGCCCTTGCCTTCCCGGCCTTGGCCGAGCGGATTCCGCTGAACGAACTGTCGCGCTATCTGAACAGCCTGAAGACGGCCACGGCCGAGTTCACGCAGGTCAATCCCGATGGCTCGATCTCGACCGGCACGGTCTATATCCACCGTCCCGGGCGGGTGCGATTTGAATACAACAACGACAACACCCTGGTCATGGCATCGGGCGGGAACGTGGCGGTATTCGATCCGAAATCCAGCGGGCCGCAGCAGTATCCGCTGTCGCAAACGCCGTTGTCGATCATCCTGGACGCCAACGTGAACCTGGGCCGCGCCAACATGGTGACGGCGCATACCGAATCGAAGAACGCCACGGTCGTGACGGCACAGGACCCTCAGAATCCGCAATACGGAAATATCCAGATGGTCTTCACCGGCGGGCCGACGCAGCTGCGCCAATGGGTCGTGACCGACGACAGCGGTCAGAAGACCACCGTGATCCTGGGCGATATGCGCCAGGGCGGCTCGATCCCCGCGTCTAAATTCTCGATCAACAACGAGATGGCGCGGCGCAACTGATCGCGGCAAGCGGCTCCGGCGGGCGTTTCCATCACGGCGGTTGATGGATCACATCACACCGCCGGGGCTTGATCTTCAGGGTGGACCGGTTCAACGCTGCCTGCGACCTTTCGCCGCGCAGGTTCCGCCATGTCCGCCCATTCCCGCCTGTTCACGCCCATCCTGATCGGCGGATCGCTGATCCTGCTGATCAACTTTGCCCTGCGGGCCAGCTTCGGCGTCTTCCAGATCCCGGTGGCCGAGGATTTCGGCTGGCCGCGCGCGGACTTCTCGCTGGCCATTGCCATCCAAAACCTGGCCTGGGGCATCGGGCAGCCGATCTTCGGCGCGCTGGCCGAACGCTGGGGCGACCGCTGGGCGATCATCCTGGGGGCGATCCTTTATTCGGCGGGGCTGGTCCTGACGGCCTTCGCGACAACACCCGCGACGATGCAGTTGCTGGAGGTGATGGTCGGCTTCGGCATTGCGGGCACGGGCTTCGGCGTGATCCTGGCGGTCGTGGGCCGCGCGGCCAGCGACGAGAACCGCAGCCTGGCCCTGGGCATCGCCACCGCCGCCGGATCGGCCGGCCAGGTCTTCGGCGCCCCCCTGGCCGAGGTCCTGCTGGGTTTCTATGCCTGGCAGACGGTGTTCGTGATCTTCGGCGTGATGGTGCTGGCCTGCATGGCTTTCCTGCCGATGCTGGGCGACGGCAAGCCCGCCACCCGGCACGAGCTTGAGGAAAGCCTGGGCAGCGTCCTGAACCGCGCCTTCCGTGACCCCTCCTACCTGATGATCTTCGCGGGCTTCTTTTCCTGCGGCTACCAGCTTGGCTTCATCACCGCCCATTTCCCCGCCATGGTGACCGAGATGTGCGGCCCGATCAGCCCGATGGGGACGCTGGCCGCGATCGGGATCACCACGACCTCGGCCCTGGGCGCGGCGGCGATCAGCCTGATCGGCCTCGCCAATATCGCGGGCTCGATCTGGTCGGGCTGGCTGGGCAAGCGCTACACCAAGAAATACCTGCTGGCGGGGATCTATGCCCTGCGCACCATTGCGGCGGCGGCCTTCATCCTGCTGCCGATCACGCCCGCCAGCGTCATCGTCTTCTCGCTGGTGATGGGCGCGCTGTGGCTGGCGACCGTGCCGCTGACCTCGGGGCTGGTCGCCCATATCTATGGGCTGCGCTACATGGGGACGCTTTATGGCTTCGTGTTCCTGTCCCACCAGATCGGATCCTTCCTGGGCGTCTGGCTGGGCGGATCGCTGTATGACGCCCATGGCGACTATACGCTGGTCTGGTGGGTCGGCGTGGGTGTCGGCGCCTTCAGCGCGCTGATCCACCTGCCCGTGCGCGAGGCCCCGGCCCGCCTGCCCGTGGCGGCAGCGGCGGCTTGACGAGGCGGTTTGACGGCGCGGGGCGGCGGTTCTAGTGTTCCTGTCCCGCAAGGACAGGATTCGCCCATGACAACCCCGCCCCGCCATCACCCTTCGGAGCGCGCCATCGCGATCCGCTATCAGCAACGCTCGGCCGAGGTGAAGGCGCTGCAACGTCAATGCTATGCCTTGGCCACGCTGCGGCTGAAGGGGGCGGTCGAGGCGAACGGAACCGGCAAGGGGCTGGCGGTCGTCAGCGACATCGACGAGACGATCGTGGACAACACCGCCGTCATGGCCCATGCGATGTCCCTGGGCGAGGGATCGGACGGGTTCGAGACCTGGAAGCTGTGGGAACGCGAGGGCACGCCGCATCTGCTGCCCGGGGCGGCAGACTTCTTCCATCTGGCCGACCGGCTTGGGGTGACGATCTTCTACGTCTCGGACCGGTTCGAGGAAAACAAGCTGGCGACCATCGCCACCCTGTCGCGCCTTGGCCTGCCGCAGGTCCATGCCGACCGGGTGCTGCTCTTCGGCCCGCCCAAAGCCGAACGCCGCGCCGCCGTCGAAAAGAACCACCGCATCATCCTGCACCTGGGCGATACGCTGCACGATTTCCACGGCTGCTTCGCGGGCGCGACCCTGGATGAACAGCACAGGCTGGCCGAGGATCACGCCGACCGCTTTGGCGAGGACTGGATCGTCTTCCCGAACGCCGCCCATGGCACGTGGATGGAGGCAGACCTGCGCCCTTGGGATGCGCCGGGCGGGGCGGTCACCGGTTGAACCGTTTCCGCCGGCACCGCCGTGCGGCGGGCGCGAAACGCATACGTTCCGTTGTTTCGCGCGGCAGATGCAGGTCGGGCCTCAGTTCCCCAGATGTCCGGCAATCGCCCGGCCAAGCGCAAAGGCGCGCTGTTCCAGGATCACCGGGGTCTCGCAGACATAGGTCAGCGACTGCTGGCGTTCGGTGAAGATGCGCTGTTCCCAGTCCAGCGCCTCCTCGGCCGCGTCGATGGCGTCGAAATCGGGATCGGCGGCAGCCTCGAGTTCGGCCATGGCGGCGCGGCGTTCCTCGATCCGGCGGGCCAGATCGACCTGGCTCTGGCCATAGCGGGCGATGCCCGCGATCAGCGCGGATCGGTCGGGCTCGATCTTGTTGAAGATCGCCACCATCAGCGCGGTCAGCCGGGCGTCGTCGGCCTGGGCCGCGAAGTCGGCTATGGCGGCTTCCGCCTGCTCCATCGGCAGGCGGCGCTGTTCCAGGCGGGCCGCAAGGGCGTCGATCTGCGGGTCCCGGGCCAACTCGGCAATGCGGTCGTCGGGCACAGGCCCGGTCCAGAGCTGGCCCAGCGACAGATGCGGCTGCTTGCGCTGCACGCAGGGCCAGGTTGGATCGGCGCCCGTGGCAGCCAGGGCCGGCCCGGCAGCCAGCATCAGCGCGAATGCGACAATGGTTCTCATCCCCTCTCCTTCCTGCGGGACCAGAGGCCCTTGGCGGGATCATACATGAAGACGGCGGCGCCGAAGAAGGCGGCAAGGCATCCTGCTACCACCGCCAGGGCCTGCCCGTTCCATTCCAGGTAAAGCGCGAAGCGGATCAGTTCGACCGCATAGGTGAACGGGTTCGCCGCGCAGATGTCGTGCAGCAGGGGCGAGCTTTCCTGCATCCGCCACAGCGGGTAAAGCGCCGACGAGGCGAAGAACATCGGGAAGATCACGAAGTTCATGACTCCGGCGAAGTTCTCCAGCTGGCGGATGGCCGAGGACAGGAACAGCCCCAGCGCCCCCAGCATCAGCCCCGACAGGATCAGCGCCGGGAAAACGGCCACATAGCCCCAGGCCGGCGGACGGATGTCCCAGAACCAGGCGATCGCCAGGAAGGCATAGGCCTGGATGATCGACACGATCACCCCCGCCATCAGCTTCGATCCCAGCAGGAACCACCGGGGAAAGGGGCTGACCAGCAGCGTCCGCATTGCGCCGGTCTCTCGGTCATAGACCATCGACAGCGACGACTGCATCCCGTTGAACAGCTGGATCATCGCCACCAGGCCGGGGGTGACGTAGACCTCGTACAGGACATAGGTCTGGTAGGGCGGCGTGATCGACAGGCCCAGGACGGCGCGGAAGCCCGCGGCGAAGATGAACAGCCAGACCAGCGGACGCACCAGCGCCGCCAGGAAGCGCCCGCGCTGCTGGACAAAGCGCAGCGTTTCGCGCCAGGCGATGCCGCGAAAGGCCGTGGCCCAGGCGTTCGCGGGAAAGCGGCGTTCCATCATGCCGCCGCCCCGGTCATGGACAGGAAGGTCTGCGTCAGCCCGGAGGGCCCGGCGATGGAGGCGGCCTTGCCGCTGCTCAGCACACGGCCCTTGTGCAGGATCACCAGGTCGTCGTCCGGCTGGATTTCATCCATGATATGCGTGGCCCAGAGCGCCGAGACGCCCTCAACCGCGATCAGGCGGCGGGTCAGGGCCAGAACCTCGGCCCGCGATTTCACGTCCAGGCCCACCGTCGCCTCGTCCAGCAGAAGCAGGTCGGGGCGATGGATCAGGGCGCGGGCGATCTCGGCCCGGCGTTGCTGCCCCCCCGACAGGGCCGAGACGCGGTCGCCCGCCCGCTGGTCCAGACCCACCTGCGCCAGCACCTGCCGGGTCCGCTCGCGCGCCTGCCTGTGCCCGATCCCGTGCAGCGCGGCGTGATAGGCCAGGTTCTGCGCGACCGTCAGGTCCGCATCCAGGGCGCGGCTCTGGAAGACCACCCCCAGCCGCGCCATGGCCTGCGCGGGCTGGCGGCGCAGGTCATGTCCCGCGACCTCGATCCGGCCCGACACGTTGCTGTAAAGCCGCGTCACCAATGAGAACAGCGTGGTCTTGCCCGCGCCGTTCACGCCCAAGAGCGCGGTGAAACTACCGCGCGGCACCGACAGCGAGACATCCGAAAGGGCCTGCACGCTGCCGAAACGATGCGACAGGTCGGTGATGCGCAGCGCATCCGCCCTGTCCGCGGCAGAGGACGGGCCGCTTCCCGGCCCCTGCATCGCGTCCGTCAAGCGCCGCACCGGTGGCAACCGCGAAGGATTCGTGTGGGCATCGGTCCCCTTACTGGATGTTGAACACGGCCTGCTGGCTTTCGCCCGAGGATCCGGGCACCGACAGTGTATAGCGTCCGGGCGTGACGGCAACGAAGCTGATGGTCGCGGTGCCCGCATTGTCGAATTCGATGCTGTGGACGCCCATCGGGCGGATCTCGATATCGTTGATGACGATCTCGTTGATCCAGATGGCGCGGAAGAAGTCGCCGCCCGATAGCGCCAGTTCCTGGCTGCCATCGGCATTGATGGCGATGCGGTAGAAGCCGCCCGATTTCAGCGTATAGGCCCCGCCCGCCACCGGCTGGCCCGAGGCAAGCGTCAGGGGCGCAAGATCCGTGCGGTTGTCGCGCGCCATGATGCCGGAAAAGCCATAGTCGAACTTGCCCTTGGCGTCATAGGTCGCCGCAGCCTCGCCGCCCGCTTCGCCTTCCTCCTCCTCGTCCTCCTCCGCCGCCCCGGCAGGCGCGGCCTCGGCCGCGGCGGCGCCTTCGGTCGTCGCGGTGTCCTGGGCGGCCGCGGGAACGGACAGGCCGGCCATGATCATCAGGATGGTCAGCAGTCGGGTCATGAAATTTCTCCTTGTGAAACGGGTGGGCTGCGTCAGTTGGGCGCGACCACGACGCCCCAGGGCTGCTGGCCCACGGGGACGGACTTGACCACTTCCTCGGCGGCGACGTCGATCACCGACACGTCGTTCGAATTGCCATTGGTGGTGAACAGGTATTTCTCGTCCGGGGTGAAGGCCATCTGCCAGACGCGCTGCCCGACAAGCAGGTAGTCCTTGACCTCGTCCGTCTCGCCGTCGATCACCGCCACCCGGTTCGAGGGGCCGAGCGCCACGAAGACCTTCTTGCCGTCATTCGTCACGCGCACGCCCACCGGCTGGATCGCCTCGGGCAGCACGCCCGGCACCTCGAAGGTGATCTTCCTGGTGATCTGCTGGGTGGCGGGATCGATCACGCTGACGGTGCCGCCGATCTCGGCGCTGACATAAAGCTTGGTGCCGTCGTGGTTGTATTCGGCAAAGCGGGGGCGGGAATCGACCAGCACGTTGGCGACGATCTCGAAGGTTTCGGTGTCGATGAAATGCGCCATGTTGGTCGTTTCCGAGGTGTTGATGACGATCTTGCCATCCGGGCTGACGCCCATGCCCTCGGGCTCGACCCCCACGGGGATCTCGGCCAGGACCTGCTTGGTCTTCACATCGACCACGGTGACCAGGTTGTCGTCCTCGTTCGCGATATAAAGCGGATTGCCCGAAGGATGCAGCACGAACAGTTCCGGGTCGGGACCCGAAGGAAGCGTGTGCATCTCCTCCATCGTGTTCGGATCAAAGACGCGGACAAGATTGTCGTCGGACGCGCAGACGTAAAGCTCGGTCCCGTCGGGCGAGATGGTGATGCCGCGCGGGCGGTTGCCGACCGGATAGGTGCCCAGGACCTCCAGCGTCTCGCTGTCGAGGACCGTGACATCGTTGCCCTTTTCATTGCTGACGAAGACGCGGTTGGCCAACGCCGGCTCCGCCGCCAGAAGGGCCAGCGCGGGGGCGAGGGTCAGAAGATGCTTCATGGAACCTCCGGGAAGGAACATTCGGTTTCGGGACGGTCGATGCCCAGGGTGTCCAGCGCACTGGTCTGGTGCAGATACTGGTCCTGGGGACTGACCGAGGTTGTCAGCACGCCGGTCGTCAGCAGGATCGGCTGGCGGACCTGGTGGTCCCAGTCCCGCACCGTCAGCTTCTGGCCCTTGAAGCCCGCCACGTCGAACTGGTCCGACAGGATGAATTCGCGCAAGGTGGCCGGATCGGCGGACCGGGTCCGGGTCGCGGCCTCGCCCACGATCCGAAGGGCCAGCCAGGCCTGGTAATCCTCCTCGCGGATCAGGCGGTTGGCCATCTTCTCGAAGCGGTTTTGGTATTGGGTGCCGCCCCAGGCCTCCATCGCCGGGTGCCAGGTGCGCGGCACCAGACCGGCAGATCCGGCCACGGGACGCGGATCCCAGGTCAGATAGGGCAGATAGGGGGCAAAGATGTCGCTTTCGTCGGCGGCGATCAGGATGTCGTATTCCGGCGCCCGCTGCGTGAAGACCGGCATCTGCGCCTGGACCTGGACATGGCCCGAATCGGTGCTGCGGGCGCCGCCGGTATCCTCGAACACGCGCTCCTCGACAATGGTCGCGCCGAACTTGGCGGCAGAGCGCCGGTATGCGGCGGCAAGGGCCTCGTCCTCGGGGTGGCTGCCGTGGACAAGCAGCCAGTCGGGCCAGTTCTTCCACATCAGGAACTGCGCCAGGGCATCGGCCAGCATGGCATGGCTGGGCGCGACATGGATGGTATTCGCGCGGCAGTCGGCCCCGCGCAGGTTGTCGCCCCGGGCCCGGGCGTTCAGCAGCATGGCGCGGTCGCCCGCCTGGTCGGCCAGGGCCAGCGTGGTCGCGTCATCGGCCAGAACGACGACGAACTGGATGCCGTCGGCCAGGATCCTGTCCAGTTCCGCCGCGGCGGTCTCGGGGCTTGCCGTCACCTCGACGGCCTCGAAATCCTGGCCCATGAAGCGGCCGGTGGTGTCATTGTCGTCAATCGCCAGCCGCGCGCCGGCAAAGCCCAGATCCGCGACCGGCAAGTCCAGCCGGGAAATCGGCGGCGGGCCCGGCGCGTCCACGCGCAGGACTGCGGTCCGGATTTGCTGCATCCCGGGCTGCTGCTGGCCCATGACCGGCCCGGCCAGTGCGCAAGCACCAGCCACAAGTCCCATGATTGCCTTGAACATTTTTCGTCTCCCTGCCGGCATGTTGGGTCGCGGATCGGGTTGCCGCAAGACGGTTTATGTTCCCGCCCCGGTCGGGAAGATTTGGATCAGTCTTAGGTCTTATGGACGCGGGCCGCGTGCCGGGCGCATGGTCGGGCCGGGACTTGGAAGGGAAGAAAGCAGATGATGCACAGGATGCTGGGCCTGGCCGCCGCCGCGGTGCTGGCCTTCGCCGTGGGCGCCGAGGCGCACGGACCGGCGCGGCTGAAGACCGAACAGACGGTCGTTCTGGACGCCACCCCCGACGAGGTGTGGCAGGTCATCGGCAAGTTCGACGACATGAGCTGGCACCCTTATTTCGCCAGCACCGAAATCACCCCCGCGGGCGCGCCCGCCGACGTGCCCGAGGAATCGACCCGCATCCTGCATGTCAAGGCGGACAGCGGCGATCCGATCGTGACCGAAAAGCTGATGTCGCTCGACCTCGGGAAGCGGCAATACAAATACATGATCACCGATGTCGCGGTCGAGGTTCTGCCGGTGACGAACTATTCCTCGACCCTGCAGGTCAAGGACAAGGAGGGCAAGGCCGAGGTGGTCTGGAAGGGCGGCTTTTATCGCGGCTATCCGAACAACGATCCCCCGGCCGAGTTGAACGACGATGCCGCCATGGCCGCGGTGAACGATGTCTACAAGGCGGGTCTCGACGCCCTGGTCGAGCGTTTCGGCAAGGCCGAGTGAGACGCGCGGCGCTGGCGACCCTGCTGGCCGCATCCCCCGCCCTCGCGGGGGACCTGGCGTTCGTGACCAGCCAGAATGCCGAAATGGTGACGCTGGTCGACACCTCCACGGGGGAGGTCCTGGCGCAGACGCCGATCGCGGGCAAGCCCGCGCCAGTGGCCTATGATCCCGCCACGGGCCGCGCCTATGTGGTCGCGGCGGAAACGGGGCGGCTTCATGTTCTGGACGAGGCGGGCGGTCTGACGGCCAGCCGGGACCTGGGCGAAGGCGCCTTCGGCTTGGCGGCGGCGCCGCAGGGCGGGCTGTTCGTGACCGACTGGTTCGGCGCGCGGCTGCTGCACCTGGACCGGGAGCTGCAGACTGTCTGGGACGTGCCGACCGGGGCCGCGCCGGCCGGAGTGGCCGTCAGCGACGACAGCCGCCTGGTGGCGACGGCGGATCGCGACGACGACGCGGTCAGCATCTTCGACGCCGAAACGGGCGGGCTGCTGCACCGCATCAAGACGGCGGGCGCGCACCCCTTCGGAATCACCTTCCATGACGGGCGGTTCTGGACGGCGGATGTGCAGGGCGACACGGTTTCCGTGATCGATCCCGTCACGGGCAGGCTGATGGGCAGCATTCCGACCGGCAGCCATCCCTATGCCCTGGCCTTTGCCGGGGGGCGGGGTTTCGTCACGAACCAGTATGCGGGCACCCTGACGGTCTTCGATCCCCAGGACCTGCGCGTCCTGGACGAAATCCCCATCGGCGACTATCCCGAGGGCATCAGCCCCCTGCCCGGCGGCGACGCCCTTGCGGTCGCCAACTGGGATTCCGATACGCTGGTCCTCATCGATGCCGAAAGCCTGGCGATCACGGCGGAAATCGACATGCCCTCGGGCCCACGCGCCTTCGGGCAGTTCACGGGACGACAGGTGTCGCCTTGACCAGGGAGGCGCCCCCTGCGGCCTGCCAGCCCTCGATCCCACCGGGAAACCAGTGGATGGCGGTGTAACCCAGGGCCACGGCACGGCGGGCTGCATTCCAGCTCATCCAGCAATCGCTGCGGCAGAAGATCACCACCGGCGCGGCGGGATCGCCCTTTGACGCCTCGGCGAGGCCGCGCTCCAGCCGCGCCTGTTCGGCCGGGGCCAGCCTGTCATAGCCGGTGTCCCACAGCCAGACCGCACCGGGGATCGTTTCGTGCAGGGGCTCGCGCCAGATCGTGCCCTCGGGCAATCCTTCGGGCCGGGTCTTGCGGGGCAGCACATCCAGGAAGGGCACGCCCTCGGCGTGCAGACGGACCGCCTGCGCGCCGTCGATGACGGTCGCGCCCTGCAAGGTCGCGGGAACCGGGGCGCGATACGGCTCTCCGCGATAGCCGTCAGGCTCGGGGACCTGGGCGGCTGCCGGTCCGGCCAACAAAAGCGCCAGCAGGACCGCGCGGATCATTGGACAAGTTCCTTGCCATAGTCATCGACCAGGGGCACGCCGGCATCGCGCAGGATGGCGTTGATCTCGTCCTGGTGGCGGCGGATCAGGCTGTTGAGCTCCCGCTTCCATTCCTGTTCCGGCAAGCGGACGCCCATGGTGATGCGGTAGAACATCTTGGGTCCGGCTGTTTCCTTGAGCAGGGGCGTGAACTGCAGGTCAGGATCGTCCTTGACCCGCGGCCCGGCCAGGGGACCCCACACCACGGCTGCATGCAGCGTGCCATCCTTGACGCCGGCGATCAACTCTCCGACCGGATCCTCGACCCGGCGGTCGACGAACAGGTCGACGCCGCGCATGTCCTTGGCCAGCCCGGCCTGCGCCATCACCGTGGCGGGCGGCGTGCCGGCGACCACGCCGATGGGATGATCCTTCAGCGCCGGGTCGGACAGGTGGTCGATCCCGGCCAGATCGCTGTCCTTGCGGGTCACGATCCCGTAGACCGAAGTGTAGTAGTGGTTGGTGTTCTGCACCAGCTCGTCGCCTTGGGCATAGCCCATGACAACATCGCATTTCCCCTCGCGCAGCGTCTTGGCGATGAAGCCCATGCCCGAGGGAAACCAGGTATAGGTCACGGGCAGGCCCAGCCATTCACCAAAGGCCTGGGCCAGCCTGTTTTCGAACCCCGACCCGTCGCGGACCGACATCGGCGCATTGGCCGGGTCGGCGCAGACACGGAACTGCGTGGTGGACCGCAGGTCGGCCACCTGAGCCCCGGCGGGCATGGCACCCGCCAGGGCCAGGATCAGCGTCAGCTTTGAAAGCCTGCGCATCCTACATCGACATGCAGGATTCTTCCTGCGCCTTGTATTCGTCGGTCTTCTCGCCGCGTTCCGCGGGACGCCCACGACCGATCTCTCCGGTCCCATGAGCCAGCAGATAGACATAGATGTCGTCCACATAGCACCAGACGTTCTTGTTCGTCCCGAAGGCCGGCATGACCGAGTTCGTGCCCTGACGACCCGAGGCCACGACCTCCTGGAACTGGTAATAATCCATCCGCAGGACCGAGTTCTTCAGCGCGGGCGCATAGGTCGAGCCCTCGCCATCCGGCCCGTGGCAGACATGGCATTCGGCATGATAGCGGCGGAAGCCGTTGAAGGTCGCGAAATCGACGACCTTGCCGTCGATCTTGAAGGTCGGAATGCCCTCGGCATTGTACCAGCGGCCGTTTTCCTGCGTGACAGGGGTGATGTCCATGCCGTTGGGAAGGGTGGTCTGCCCCTCGGTCATCTCGACAGGGGCGTCGGTTTTTCCAGCCGCCGCTCCGGGAGTTGCCGCGGGTTCCACCGCGGCGGCCGCACCGGCGCCTGCCTCGGCCGGAGGGGGGGTCTGGGTCGTCGTATCCTGCGCCAGGGCCGTGGCGGCCAGGGACGCACCAAGGACCAGCGCCGTGAGGCTGGTGATGGCTTTCATGCTGTCATTCCTCCCAAAGTTCCGATTACCTGTCCTCTGCAGGTAGAAATCCCCCCGCAGCTTAACCACGGGGGGACCGTTTCACAGAGCAAGTTTGCGTTAGCGGGCCGAAAGTATTAGCCGCTGGTGCCACCTTCGGCAGGTGCGGGTTCAGCCTCCGGCTCGGCCGAGGCCGAGGCTTCGCCCGGCAGCTCGAACACGGTCAGCTGGCCGCCCAGTTCGGTGTAGTCCGACAGCGCGGCATAGCCGCCCACGGCGCCCAGGCCTTCGTTCGGGTTGGTCAGACCGGCTGCCAGACCGATGCCGGCCCAGCCGCCGACGCCCGACAGGACGCCGATATACTGCTTGCCGCCATGGACATAGGTCATCACGTTGCCGATGATCCCGGACGGGGTCTTGAACTTGTAGAGTTCTTTGCCCGTTTCGGCATCGACCGCCTTTAGGAAGCCTTCAAGCGTGCCATAGAAGACCACGTCGCCAGCCGTCGCCAGGGCACCGGACCAGACCGAGAACTTCTCGGGAAGGGACCACTTGATCTTGCCCTCGACGTTGTCCCAGGCGATGAAGTTGCCCATGCCGCCATGGCTTTCGGGCGCCGGATACATCGACAGGGTGGCGCCGACATAGGGCTGGCCCGCGGTATAGGCGACGCGGAACGGTTCATAGTCCATGCAGACGTGGTTCGTCGGCACGTAGAAGGTCTGCGTCTTGGGCGAATAGGCCGCCGGCTGCTGGTCCTTGGTGCCAAGGGCCGCGGGGCAGATGCCGGTGGTGTTCTCGTCCTCGCCGTTCTGCGCGGTCGAGAACTCGGCGACCACGGCCGGTCGGCCATAGGTTTCCGAATTCGGATCCATGTCCACGCCGGTGGTCCAGTTCACCGCCGGGTCATACTTCTCGGCCACCAGCAGTTCGCCGCTTTCGCGATCCAGCGTATAGGCCAGGCCGTTGCGGTCGAAATGGGTCAGCAGCTTGCGCGGCTGGCCGTCGATCTCCTGGTCGGTCAGGATCATCTCGTTGACGCCGTCGAAGTCCCATTCGTCATGGGGCGTCATCTGATAGAACCACTTGGCCATGCCGGTGTCGGCGTCGCGGGCCATGATGGTCATCGACCACTTGTTGTCGCCCGGCCGCTGCGACGGGTTCCAGGTCGAGGGGTTGCCGGTGCCGTAATAGATCAGGTTCAGGTCCGGATCATAGGAATACCAACCCCAGGTGGTGCCCCCGCCGATCTTCCACTGGTCGCCTTCCCAGCTGTTCAGGCTGCTGTCCTTGCCGATCGGCTTGCCAAGATGGGTGGTCTTTTCGGGATCGACCAGCATTTCCTCGTCCGGGCCAGTCGAATAGGCCTTCCACAGCTCCTTGCCGTCGGCCAGGCTATAGGCGGTGACGCGGCCGCGCACGCCGTATTCGCCGCCCGAGACGCCCACGATCACCTTGTCCTTGACCGGCAGCACGGTCGCGGTGTTCGTCTCGCCGATGGCCGGATCGCCGGTCTTGACCTGCCACTTGACCTCGCCGGTCTTGGCGTCCAGCGCGACCAGCGTGGTGTCGGCCTGGTGGGACAGGATCAGCCCGTCGGCATAGGCCACGCCGCGATACACGGTGTCGCAGCACATGACCGCGATGACTTCCGGATCCTGCTGGGGTTCGTAGCGCCAGAGGATCTTGCCGTCGTTGGCCAGATCAAGCGCGAAGATGTTGTTGGGGAAGGGCGTGTGGACATACATCACGTCGCCGATCACCAGGGGTCCGCCCTCGTGGCCGCGCAGCACCCCGGTCGAGAAGGTCCAGGCAACGCGCAGGTCGCCCACGTTGTCGCGGTTGATCTGGTCCAGTTCGGAATAACGCGTATTCGCGTAATTGCCCATCTGGATTGCCCACTGTTCCGGCTTGGCCGTTTCGGCCAGCACGCTGTCGTTGGCATAGCCCGCAGCGCCCGTCAGAAGCAGCACGGCGACCGTGCTGTTCAGCAATCTTTTCATGGATGTGTTCCTCCGCTGTTGGAAGCGGGCCACGGGTTCCTCCTCCCGTGCCGTCCGAAGGCTACTCTTTGGCGGACACCCTTTTGCGTCAATCTGCCGTTCCGGCAATTACCCCTAAAGTCTTAGGGTCAAATGCCAGAACGGTCGGGAAGGATCGGCAAGCGCCCTACAGCAGTCTTTCGGCGTGCCACATCACATGATCGGCCATGAAGCTTTGCACGAAGAAGTAGCTGTGGTCATAGCCCTGCTGCATGCGGAACTGCCCGGGCTGGCGCCGCGCCATCATGGCCTGGGCCAGGGCTTCGGGACGCAGCTTGTCCAGGAACTGGTCGGCGCTGCCCTGGTCGATCAGCACCTCGCCCGGATAGCCCCGTTCGGTCATCAGGATGGTCGCGTCATGGGCGCGCCAGCTGGACCGGTCATTGCCCAGATAGGCCGTCAGCTGCTTCTGGCCCCAGTCGGATTCCGTCGGGTTGGCAATGGGCGCGAAGGCCGAGACCGACTTGTAGCGTTCGGGATGGGTCATGGCGATGGTCAGCGCGCCATGACCGCCCATGGAATGGCCGGTGATGCCCATGGCGTCGCGGTCGATGGCGAAGTTGTTCCCCACCAGTTCGGGCAGTTCGTGGACGATGTACTGCCACATCTGGAAATGCGGGGCCCAGGGGTCCTGGGTCGCGTTGACATAGAAGCCCGCGCCCTTGCCCAGGTCATAGGCCTCGTCATCGGCCACGCCCTCGCCGCGCGGCGATGTGTCGGGGAAGATGATGGCGATGCCGGCTTCGGCGCACCACTGCTGGGCGGCGGCCTTGGTCATGGCGTTTTCATGGGTGCAGGTCAGGCCGGACAGGTACCACAGCACCGGCACGCGTTCGTTCGCCACCAGTTCCGGCATGAAGACCGCAAAGGTCATGTCGGTGCCGGTCGATTGCGAGTGATGGCGATAAACGCCCTGCGTGCCGCCGAAGCTGCGGTTTTCCGATAGGGTTTCAAGCGTCATCCGACACCTCCAGTTTCTGAAACATGACCAGCCCATCGACCGGCCCAAGCCGAGGGTGAAGAAACGCACCCGGCAGCCGGCCGACAATGGCAAATCCGGCCTTCTGCCACAAATGGAGGGCATCGGCATTGGTCGAGACGACGAAGTTGAACTGCATCGCCGCAAAGCCCTGCGCCCTGGCCCAGGATTTCGCGTGTTCCACCAAGGCGCGCGCGATCCCCTTGCCGCGTGCCTCGGGATGGGTCGCGAAGGAGGCGTTCGCCACATGCGATCCGCCGCCGGGACGATTCGCGCCGACATGGCTGGTGCCAAGGACCCGGCCGTCCCGTTCGGCGACAAAGGCGGCGAAGGGCGGCGCGAACCAGTCGGCCAGCGCGTCCGCCTGGGAAATGTCGCGCGGGATGCAATAGGTTTCCCCCGCGCGATAGACCGGCTCCAGGATCGCCCAGATGGCGTCGTGGTCGGCGGTGGTGGCGGGGCGGATGGTGACCCCGCCGGCACCTGTCATGCCAGTTCGTCCACGCTGCGGATCACGCGGCCCAGAAGGCCGTAATCCAGCGCCTCTTGCGTGTTCAGCCAGAAGTCGCGCTGCGTGTCCTTCTCGATCCGCTCGACCGGCTGGCCGGTGGCGTCGGCGAAAATCTGGTTCAGCCGGTCGCGCATCAGGCGCACCTGCTCCGCCTGGATCATCATGTCGGTCGAGGTGCCGCCAATCCCGCCCGAGGGCTGGTGGATCAGGAAGCGCGTGTTGGGCAGGCAGAAGCGGTTTTCCTTCTTGGCCGCCACGAAGATCAGCGCGCCGGCGGACGCCACCCAGCCCGACCCGATGGTGCGGACCGTCGGGCGGATGAACTTGATCACGTCATGGATCATGTCGCCCGATTCCACATGCCCGCCGGGGGACGAGATCAGCATGTTGATGGGGCGGTCCGAATCCTCGGCCAGGGCCAGCAGATGGGCCACCGTGCGCTGCGCCAGCTTGTCGTTGATCGTGCCCGCGACGATCACCGTGCGCGACTTGAAATACAGCTTGCCGATCTTGTCGCCTTCGGGAAGGCCCAGGCCGCCGTCCTTCTCGCCCTCGTGGCGCCGGTCGTCTTCTTCCGGTTCGTCGTCGTCGTCATCGTCCAGCCACTGGTGACGCATCGGCCTGCTCCTTCGTTTCAGATAGTGACGGCGGGACCAGCGGCCCCGCCGTTCTTTTACCTATGCAGGGATGAACGATCAGTAAAGGACGACCGACCGAATGCTTTCGCCCTTGTGCATCAGGTCGAAGCCCTTGTTGATGTCTTCCAGCGGCATGGTGTGGGTGATCATCGGGTCGATCTCGATCTTGCCGTCCATGTACCAGTCGACGATCTTCGGAACGTCCGTACGCCCGCGCGCCCCGCCGAAGGCCGTGCCTTTCCAGACCCGGCCGGTGACCAGCTGGAAGGGCCGCGTGCTGATCTCGGCGCCCGCCGCCGCCACGCCGATGATGACCGATTGGCCCCAGCCACGATGGGTGCATTCCAGCGCGTCGCGCATCACCTTGGTGCTGCCGGTCGCGTCGAAGGAATAATCCGCGCCGCCGATCTGGTCGAAGGGGGTCTTGGTCATCTCGACGATGTGCTGGACGATGGAGCCGTCGATTTCCTTCGGGTTGACGAAGTGGGTCATGCCGAACCGCTCGGCCATCTCCTTCTTGTCGTTGTTGAGGTCCACGCCGATGATCATGTCGGCGCCCGCCAGCCGCAGGCCTTGGATCACGTTCAGCCCGATGCCGCCCAGGCCAAAGACCACCGCCTTGGCGCCGATCTCGACCTTGGCGGTGTTGATCACCGCGCCGATTCCGGTGGTCACGCCGCAGCCGATATAGCAGATCTTGTCGAAGGGCGCGTCCTCGCGGACCTTGGCCACCGCGATTTCCGGCAGCACGGTGTAGTTCGAGAAGGTCGAGCAGCCCATGTAGTGGTGGATCGGCGTGCCATCCGGCATCGAGAAGCGGCTGGTGCCGTCCGGCATCAGGCCCTGGCCCTGCGTCGCGCGGATCCGGGTGCAAAGGTTGGTCTTGCCCGACAGGCAGGACGGGCATTCGCGGCATTCCGGGGTATAAAGCGGGATCACGTGATCCCCCGGCTTGACCGACTTGACGCCCGGGCCGACCTCGACCACGACCCCCGCGCCCTCGTGGCCCAGGATCGCCGGGAACAGGCCTTCCGGATCGTCGCCCGAGCGGGTGAATTCGTCGGTGTGGCAGATGCCGGTGGCCTTGATCTCGATCATCACCTCGCCCTCTTTCGGGCCTTCGAGGTTGACCTCCATCACTTCCAGCGGTCGGCCCGCCTCCAGGGCTACGGCGGCACGGGTTTTCATCGTCAATCTCCTATCCGTTCGGACGTTCGGTCAGCAGTCGGGGCGGTCAAAGCCACAGGGGCCGCGTGGCGGCCCCCCGGGTTGATGTTCAGGGTCGCAGCCGCCGTCAAGCGGCCAGCGCGCCCGATCGCTTGGCGACATGGGTCGCGATGGCATCCATCAGCGGCGGCGACAGGGCATCATAGGGCTCCAGCCCAAGCTCGCGCAAACGCGCCCTGATACCGTCCATCTGCGACGGATCGACACCGGATTCGATGACCGAGCTGACAAAGGCGGCGAATTCGGGGGCCGACCAGCCTTCGTCCTTTGACAATTCGGTATGCACGAAATCCAGTCCGTAGAATGGGTGGTCCTTGTTCTCGATCCGGCCATACATGTGCACGCCGCAACCCGTGCAGGCGTAACGCTGGATCGGCGCGTCCTTGTTGACGACTTGCAGCTTGTCGCCATTCTCCAGGACCTGGACCGCGTCGCGCGACACGACCGCGACCTGGCTGAAGATGGCGCCCTGGGGCTTCCAGCACTTGGTGCAGCCGCAAACGTGGTTATGCGCGGTCTGGGCGGTGATCCGCACCTTGACCGGATTGGTCGCGCATTTGCAGGTCAATGTCCCACCCGCAAAACTGGGATTTCCTTGCTTGATGCCGTTATCCACGGCGGGGTGAATCTTCACCCCCTCGGTGCTGGCCATGGTCCTTCCCTCCCGATGAACCGAACGTCCTGTCAACGTCGCGCCATCGGGAGTTTTCGGCAAGTCAGCGGAAGGTTGTAGCGAAAGCCCTCAACTGGCGGGGGTGGAGGACACGCCGACCTTGGCGGGACGCAGCAGCCGGTCATGAAGGCGGAAGCCGTTGTCCATGACCTGGATGATCTCTCCGGCGATGGTGCCGGGGACGGCGGCCTCGAACATGGCCTCGTGTTCGCTGGGGTCGAATTTGTCGCCCGGTTTGGGGGTGATCACGCTGATGCCGTGCTTGGCAAAGACGTTGGACAGTTCGCGCAACGTCAGCTCGACACCCTCGATCAGGGCGGCGGCCGCGGCGCGCTGTTCCTCGCCCGCGGCGTCCAGGGCGCGGGTCAGGGCGTCATGGACCGGCAGAAGGTCGCGGGCCAGGCGCGATCCGCCATATTGCTCGGCATCGCGGCGGTCCTTGTCGGCGCGCTTGCGGGCGTTTTCGGCATCGGCCAGGGCGCGCATGAACTTGTCGCGGAATTCGTCGCGCTCGGCCTTGAGGGCCGCGACCTCATCGGCGGGATCGGCCAGCGGATCCGCCAGGATGTCGTCAAGGGGCTGTTCGTTCTGATCGTTCATCGTGTTTTCATCCTTTCCGGCCGGACAGCACGCGCCCGACCAGCTGCGCCGTGTAATCGACAATCGGCACGATGCGGCCATAGTTCAGCCGCGTCGGTCCGATGACGCCCACCGCGCCTACAATCTTCCGGTCGGCATTCATATAGGGGGAAACGACCAGAGCGGAACCCGAAAGCGAAAAAAGCTTGTTCTCGGAGCCGATGAAAATGCGCACCCCGTCGCCCTTTTCGGCCAGTTCCAGGAACTCGACGATGTCGCGCTTGCGTTCCAAGTCGTCGAACAGCACCCGGATGCGGTCCAGATCGGCGACTTCCTGGTCCAGAAGGTTCGCGCGGCCCCGCACGATCAGGCGCGGATCCGAGGATTCGGTATCCCACAGCGCCATGCCCGACTGGACCAGCTCGGCGGCCAGCACGTCCAGTTCCTGCCGGCGGGCCGCGATCTCGCGCGCGATATGGCCGCGCAGTTCGGACAGGGTCCTGCCCTCGGCCATGGCGTTCAGGAAATTCCCGGCCTCTCGCATGGAAGACGGGGTCTGGCCCACGGGCGGGGTGAACAGGCGGTTTTCCACATGGCCGTCGGCAAAGACCAGCACCACCAGCGCCCGATCGACGCCGAGGCTCACGAACTCGATGTGCCGGATCGGCGCCTCGTGCTTGGGCATCAGCACCAGCGAGGCGCCGCGCGTGATCGAGGAAAGCGCCGTGCTGACCCGGTCCAGCAACACGCCCGTGTCGGGATCGTCATTGCCCAGCGTCTGGTCGATGGCCGCCCGGTCGGTCGTGTTGACAGTGTCCACCTCCATCATGGCGTCCACGAACAGCCGCAACCCCTGCTGCGAGGGCATCCGCCCGGCCGAGACATGCGGGCTGTCCAGAAGGCCCATCAGCTCCAGATCCTGCATGACGTTGCGCACGGTGGCCGCGCTCAGCTTTTCGGACAAGGCGCGGGTCAGCGTGCGCGAGCCGACCGGTTCGCCTGTTTCCAGATAGGTTTCGACCACGCGGCGGAAGATTTCGCGCGAACGGTCGTTCAGGTCCTGCAGCAGCGTGTTCTGGTCCATGTCCCTCGAAGGGTTGCGTGATGGGCCGCTGGGGCGGTATGGGGCTGCGATCTTCACGAAAAGGAATGACCATGCGCCCGTCTGGCCGGAATCTAAGCCAAATGCGTCCGATTTCAATCGAAACCGGCGTGATGGCCCATGCCGAAGGGTCGTGCCTGATCCGCGTCGGCAATACCCATGTGCTGTGCACCGCTTCGCTGGAGGAAACGCCGCCGCGCTTCCTGAAGGGCACCGGCCTTGGCTGGGTCACGGCGGAATACGGGATGCTGCCGCGCGCCACGAACACCCGCAACCGGCGCGAGGCGGCCCAGGGCAAGCAGTCGGGCCGCACCCAGGAAATCCAGCGCCTGATCGGGCGCAGCCTGCGCGCTGGCGTGGACCGGGTCGCCCTGGGCGAACGCCAGATCACCATCGACTGCGACGTGATCCAGGCCGATGGCGGCACCCGCTGCGCCTCGATCACCGGGGGATGGGTCGCGCTGCGGCTGGCGGTCAACAAGCTGCTGAAGGCGGGCGCGATCACCGCCGATCCGATCATGGACCACGTGGCCGCCGTTTCCTGCGGCATCTATGCGGGCCAGGCGGTGCTGGATCTGGACTATGCCGAGGACAGCGAGGCCGGCACGGACGGCAATTTCGTGCTGACCGGCGCGGGCCGGCTGATCGAGGTGCAGATGTCGGCGGAAGGCGCGACGTTCTCGCGCGACCAGATGGGCCAGTTGCTGGACCTGGCCGAGGCCGGCATGGCCGACCTGGTCACTGCGCAAAAGGCCGCCGTGGCATGAGGAAATTCGACGGCACGCGCCTGCTGGTCGCCACCCACAACGCCGGCAAGCTGGCCGAGATGCGCGCCCTGCTGGCCCCCTACGGCGTCGAGGTCGTGGGCGCCGCCGAGGCGGGCCTGGCCGAGCCGGTGGAGACCGAGACCACCTTTGTCGGCAACGCCCGCATCAAGGCCCGCGCCGCCGTCGAGGCGACCGGCCTGCCCGCCCTGTCGGACGACAGCGGCATCTGCGTCGATGCGCTGGACGGCGCGCCGGGCGTCCATACCGCCGACTGGGCGGAAACCGGCAATGGCCGCGACTTCCGGATGGCGATGCAGCGCACCTGGGACGAACTGGAAGCGAAGGGCGCCCCCGCCCCCCGCAGCGCCGAGTTCCGTTGCACGCTGGTGCTGATGTGGCCCGACGGCCATGACGAGGTCTTCGAGGGAGTCCTGCCCGGCCAGGTCGTCTGGCCCCCGCGTGGGGTTGAAGGCCATGGCTATGACCCCATCTTCATGCCCGACGGGCACGATGTGACCCTTGGGGAGATGTCCCCCGACATGAAGAACAGCCTCAGCCACCGGGCGCGGGCGGTGGAGCAGATGATAAGGGGCAGCTTTGCATAGGATCTCGACCGGATCGCCCTTCGAGGCGACCATGGGCTACAGCCGCGCGGTGGTGAAGGGCGACTGGTGCTTCGTGTCCGGCACCACCGGATACGACTATGCCACCATGACGATGCCCGACGATCCCTGCGAACAGGCCAGGAATTGCTTCCGCACGATCTTCGCTACCTTGGCCCAGGCGGGCTTCGCGCCGGCCGACATCGTCCGGGTGCAATACACCGTCACCGACGCCGCCCTTGTCGAGGCGATCACCCCGGCCCTTGGCGAGGCCCTGGGCGAGATCTGCCCCGCCGCCACCATGGTCATCGCGGGCCTGATCCGGCCCGAGATGAAGGTCGAGATCGAAGCCACGGCGATGCGCGCATGATGATGCCGGGGCAGGACAGCTTCGTGGATGCGGACTGGCGGGCGGGGGGCTTCGGCCTTTACGTCCACTGGCCCTTCTGCGCGGCCAAGTGCCCGTATTGCGACTTCAACAGCCATGTGGTGGCGGGGGTGGACCAGTCCCGCTGGGCCGCCGCGCTGTCGTCCGAGATCGCCCGGCTGGCACAGGAACTGCCCGGCCGTCACCTGGGCAGCATCTTCTTTGGCGGCGGCACCCCGTCGCTGATGGAGCCGGAAACCGTTGATGCCGTGCTGCGCGCTGCCCGCGCCGCTTGGGGTTTCACCAACGATATCGAGATCACGCTGGAGGCGAATCCCACCAGCGTGGAACGCACCCGCTTCCAGGGCTTTGCCCAAGCCGGCGTTAACCGCCTGTCCATGGGCATCCAGGCGCTGAACGACACCGACCTGCGCCGCCTTGGCCGGATGCATTCCGTGGCCGAGGCGCGGGCGGCCTTCGACGTGGCGCGTGCCTCGTTCGACCGGGTCAGCTTCGACCTGATCTATGCGCGCCAAGGCCAGACGCCCGAGGCCTGGCGGGCGGAACTGGCCGAGGCGCTGGCGATGGCCGTGGATCACCTGTCGCTTTACCAGCTGACCATCGAGCCCGGCACCGCCTTTGGCGCCCGTGCGGCCGCGGGCAAACTGCGCGACCTGCCCGACGACGATCTGGCCGCCGATATGTATCTGGAAACCCAGGACCTCTGCGAGGCGGCGGGGATGGCGGGATACGAGACCTCGAACCACGCCCGCCCCGGTTCGGCAAGCCGTCACAACCTGGTCTATTGGCGGCAGGGCGATTGGGTGGCGGTCGGCCCCGGCGCGCATGGCCGGATCACGCTGCCGTCCGGGCGTTACGCCACCGAGGCGCATCGCGCGCCCGGCGAATGGCTGCGTGCCGTCGAGGCGCAGGGAACAGGGGAATCGCTGCGCGCGTTGGTCCCTCTGGATGAACAGGCAACCGAATACCTGCTGATGTCTTTGCGACTGACCGAGGGGCTGGATCTGGCCCGTTATGCCCGTCTGGCCGGCGGCCCGCTGGACGGGGACGCCATTGCAAGGCTGACGGATCTGGGCATGGTCGAATGCCGGGACGGCCGCTTGCGCACCACTCGCGACGGCAGGCCCCTGCTGAACGCCATCCTTCGCGAACTGGCGGCCTGACCCATGCGGCGGCGGCTGTGGTATGTCCTTGGCATGGTTGCGCTGGCACTGGGCATTATCGGGATCGCCCTGCCCGTCGTGCCGACCGTGCCTTTCCTGCTGCTCGCCGCCGCTGCCTTCGCCCGCAGCAGCCCCCGGCTGGAGCGGCGGATCATGAACCATCCTACCTATGGCCCCCCTGTCCGGGCCTGGCGCGAACGCGGCGCCATCGGCCGCCTGGCGAAAGTCTGGGCGACCTTGGCCATGGCCTGCGGCGTGGGCTTCAGCCTGGTCGCCGGGATGCCCCTGTGGGTGGTGGCGACGCAGGCGATGGTCTGCACCGCAATCGCCGCCTTTGTGGTGACGCGCCCCGAGGTTTGAAGGTGATGCCATGACCCGCCTGCCCTTCGCCGAACAGATCTCGGGCCTGGGGGCCGTGGATCTGGCGCGCCGCCTGGTCGGTGCGCGGCTTCTGGTGCGCGGCACGGGCGGAACCATCATCGAAACCGAGGCCTATGGCCGCGACGATCCGGCATCCCACAGCTTTCGCGGCCCCACGGCGCGCAATGCCGCGATGTTCGGACCGGCAGGACATGCCTATGTCTACCGGTCCTATGGCATCCACCTGTGCTTCAACGTGGTCGCCCGCCCCGGAGAGGCGGTGCTGATCCGGGCCTTGGCCCCCACGACGGGCATCGACCTGATGAAGATGCGGCGGGGCAGCGCCCCCTTGTGCAGCGGACCGGGGCGGCTGACGCAGGCGCTTGGCATCCGCCCCGAGGACGACGGCGCCCCTTTCGACACGACGGATCTGTCCATCACCCTGTCCGCCGCCAGGCCCGACCTGCTGGTCGGCCCCCGGATCGGCATCAGCAGGGCGCAGGATCTGCCCTGGCGTTTTGGCCTTGCCGGTGCGTCCGGCCTCAGCCGCCCCTTTCCCCCGCAGCCGATCAGGCAGTAAGGGGCCGTTCCACCAACGTCAGGGCATCATCGGCCAGCGGACGCTGCAAGGCCTGGGCGACGGGCCAGTCGGCGGTCATCCAGGTCTTGATATCCTCGGGGCTGGTCAGGATCACCGGCATGGCCTTGGGATGGATCGGCTTCACGACCGCATTCGGCTCGCAGGTGAGAAAGGCGAAAAGCTGATGCTCGCCCGGGCGCGGGGTCTTCATCGATCCCCGCGTGCCGTGCCAGGGGGTCCAGATTCCGGCGAAGAAGAACAAGGGCTGCGTCTCGTCCGTTGCAAACCAGTACAGCGGCTTGCGCTTCGTGACCGGGTCGGGCTTTTGCCCGTATTCCGAAAAGGCTGTCGCGGGCACCAGGCAGCGGTTCTCGACTCCCAGCCAGCGCCGCCAATGCGGGCTTCGGGTGTTGCGGATATTGGTGACGCCGGTATCGGGCGCGTCCTTCGTCTTCAGGAATTGCGGCGGCGTCGGCATCCCCCAGGTCAGCCGGGCCAGTTCGCAGCCTTCGGGCGTGTTGCGCACGACCGGCGCCTCTCGGTCGGGATAGATGTCCAGGCTGGGTTCCAGATTGCCCAGGCTGTCGCGCATGACCCCCGCGATGTCGCGGATTGCCTGCTGGTTGGTCGTCAGGTTATACAGGTTGCACATCGGCCCCATCCGTCCTTGGTCACGGCCCAACGCGGCACGTCGGGGATGCGTGCCGCCCAAGGACCCCCGGGGTCAATCCGAGGACTGGACGCTTTCCAGATCCGCGTTGATCTCGCAGCGCAGGCCTTGGGGCGCATAGTCGGTCGCCACCTCGCAATCGATGGTCCCTGACAGGCCGGCCCCGATCAGGCGCGAACCCGATCCGAAGGTTTCCGGCTGCGATATCAGGGGGCCTCCTTCCTCGGCCCAGGTCAGGACGAACCGCTCACCTTTCTGGGGCGATCTGAGGGTTTTCCAGGCGATGCGGACGACCCCGGCGTCATTGGACAGCGCGCCATATTTGGCGGCATTGGTCGAAAGCTCATGCAGGATCAGTGCCAGGGACAGGGCCGGGCGGGACGCGATGGCCAGCGCGGGACCCTCGATCCGGAAGCGTGTCTCGCTGCCATGGTCGTGCAGGCTGAGGGTCCTGTGGACGATTTCATCCACCGTGGTGCTGTTGGTGCGTCCCTCCATCAGGATGTCATGGGCGCCCGAGAGAACCCGGATCCGTTCGCTCAGCACCTTGGCGGCAGAGGCGAGGTCGTCGGCGGACCGCAGCGTCTGGTTGACGATCGCCTGGATCATGGCCAGCTGGTTCTTCATCCGGTGGCTCAACTCGCCCAGCAGCATCTGCCGCCGCTGGTCCTCGTCCACCCGTTCGGTGACATCGATGGCCTGCACGAAGATGCCGTTGATCGCCTCGGAGTCGCCCCGGATCGGGTGATACAGGAAATCCACGAAATGCTGCCTGGCGACCGCGCGGGGGTGGGTTTGCAAGATGACGGGGACATGGCGGCCCACATGCGATTCGCCCGTCCGGTAGACCCGGTCCAGGATGTCGATGAAGCCCTGGGCCACCACCTCGGGCATGGCCGCGCGCACGGGTTTCCCGATGACGTCGCGATTGCCGACAAGGCGGAGGTAGTCGGTATTGGCGAAGCGGAAGATGTGGTCGGGCCCGCTGAGAAGTGCGACCGCGCCAAGCGCCACCTCGAAGATCTGCAGGAAACCGCTGCGCTCGACCCGCTGCGCGTCGCGAAGGGCGACCACCGGGGTGGTTTCGGTGCAGGGGCAGAACATGCCCAGGACGGCGCCCGAGCGGTCCCGCACGGGCGTATAGGAAAAGGCGAAGTTCGTCCTTTCGGGATAGCCGTTGCGGTGCATCGTGAACTCGATGTCGTCCATCGAGGTGCTCTTGCCCTCATAGGCGGCGGTGATGATCGGCCCGACCTGGTCCCAGATGTCGAACCACAGCTCCTTGAAGGGCCGGCCAAGGGCGGCGGGATGGCGCTGCCCGCACATGGCGGCATAGCCATCGTTGTAGAGCGTGATCTGCTGTGGTCCCCAGACGATCAGCATCGGCTGGGCCGAGGCCAGCGCGATCCCCACCAGCGCGGCCAGTTCGGCCGGCCAGGCCGACGGAGGTCCAAGCGGATTCCGGGCCCAGTCGAGCCCGCGCAGCAGCGCACCGCATTCTCCGCCGCCTTGCAAGATCGGCTCTTTTCCGGGGTCCGTCATATCCATGATGAAAACTTGAAGGTATTTGTTTCCTAACCGGGCTTCGAGCGAACCGCCACTAACTTTTCCCCTCGGCGACGGCTGGCGGCGTGCCGCCTGCAGGTGCCCGCGCGTCAGGACCGTTGCCCCGCAATCTGCCGATAACACCGATGTCAGGGAACGGATGGTGCGGGCATCCCGTTGTGTCTTGCCGGCTACCGGGGGGACGACATGCCCGACGATCAGAAAACGGAAACCCTTCCGATCATCGAGGAGACGGTGTCTCTGACAAGCCAGAAGGTCGCCACCGGCCGGGTGAGAATCGCCACCCGGACCGAATCCGTCGAACAGATCCTTCCCGCCCAGCTGTCCAGTGTGGACGTGGAGGTGGCCAGGGTTCCGGTCGGTCGCAAGATCGACGCGGTGCCCGAGATCCGGACCGAGGGAGAGCTGACCATCATCCCCGTGGTGGAGGAACGGCTTGTCGTGACGCGGGAACTGTATCTTCGCGAGGAAGTTCATGTTCGCCGCGTCGAGAAAACGGAAACCATCGAGATACCGACGACCACCCGTCGCCAGACCGTCGAGATCGACCGTCTTCCGCCCCGGGGCGAAGATGCCGATCCGGCCCAATCCCACAACAAGGACGATCAAGATGACCTATGACAACGAAGTCGGCACCACTGCGGGGACGACCTCCGTTTCGGCTCTCTTTGACAGCCAGGCAGATGCGCAGCGTGCCGTGGATCAGCTTGTGCAGGCAGGCATCCCCTCGGCCAGCATCCGGATGGTCGCGGGCGGCTCGGGCACGGGCACGGGCACCACGAGCGTCGGCACCGAAGATCGTGACAAGGGCTTCTGGGACAGCCTTGGCGACTTCTTCTTCCCCGACGAGGACCGCTATACCTATGCCGAGGGCCTGTCGCGCGGCGGCTATCTGGTGACAGTGACCGGCCTTGCCGCCTCGCAATACGAGACCGCCCTGGACATCCTGGACGACGAAGGCAGCGTCAACCTTGACGAGCGCGAGCAAAGCTGGCGTTCCGAAGGCTGGGGCGGCTACGAGGCAAGCTCCTATGCAACCCGGGTGGGCCAAGCCGGCGGCACGACGACCGCGGGCTATGAAGGGGCGGGCCTGCAGACGGGCGGCGATGTCACGCGCGACTATGACACCGCCCGTGCCGGCACCGAGGAAACGATCCCCGTGATCGAGGAACGCCTGCGGGTCGGCAAGCGCGAAGCCGCCCATGGCCGGGTCCGCGTCCGGGCCTATACGGTCGAGCAGCCGGTCAACGAAAGCGTCGAACTGCGCGAGGAGCGCGTCGAGATCGAGCGCCGCCCGGTGGACCGCGCCGTCGATGCGGGGGACGTGGCCTTCCAGGACCGCACGCTGGAGGCCGAGGAGTATCGCGAGGAAGCCGTGGTCCAGAAGGAAGCCCGCGTGGTCGAGGAAATCGGCCTGCGCAAGACCAGCGACACCCACCGCGAGACGATCTCGGACACCGTGCGCCGCACCGAGGTGGAGGTTGAGGACGACCGGACCGACCTCAACCGGACCGATCTTTCGGGAAGGACCGATCTGGATCGTGACCGGACGTAAGACGGTTCTTGGCACAATCCCTGATCCCCGCGCATCGCGCGGGGATTTTTCATGGCCGAAGGCGGTTTTCCCGGAGTGGTTCGGTCGGCAGACCGCGCCGCCCTATCCCATCACCCGTGCCAGCGCGGTGTCGATGGCATCGGTGATGCGGTCGATGTCGGCGGGGGTGG
>NZ_JAPTYD010000119.1 GCF_026913015.1 Paracoccus benzoatiresistens | reverse complement strand
ACCAGCAGGTCCTTGGCGTCGATCTGTTCGCCCGGGCGCACGTGGATGGCCTTGATGGTGCCGTCGCGGTCGGCATGCAGGCCCGTTTCCATCTTCATCGCCTCGATGGTCAGCAGCAGGTCGCCCTGGTGGACCTTCGACCCCGCCGTTGCCGCGACCGAGGCCACGACGCCCGGCATCGGCGCGCCGACATGGCCCGCGTTGGCCGGGTCGGCCTTCGGACGGGCCGCCTTGGTGCCGGTGGCCTTCCGGTTCGGCACGCGGACCTGGCGGGGCTGGCCGTTCAGCTCGAAGAAGACCTTGACCTGGCCTTTTTCGTCCGTATCGCCCAGGGTCAGCAGGCGAACCTCCAGCGTCTTGCCGGGATCGATCTCGACGCTGATCTCGTCGCCCGGCTCCATGCCATAGAAGAAGTTGCGCGTCGGCAGGGTGCGGACCGGGCCATAGGTTTCGTGCCGCGCCATGTAGTCGGTGAAGACCTTGGGATACATGAGGTAACCGTTCAGATCCTCGTTGTCGATCTCGACGCCCAGGTCGGCCGACAGCTTTGCCCGCGCGGCCTCGATGTCCACCGGCTCAAGATGCGCGCCGGGGCGGTCGGTGATGGGCTGCTCGCCCTTCAGGACCTTGCGCTGCAGCGCCTCGGGCCAGCCGCCGGGGGGTTGGCCCAGGTTGCCCTTCATCATGTCCACGACGCTGTCGGGGAAGCTGACCTCGACCGCCGGATCCATCACCTGCTCGGGTGTCAGGCCTTGCGCCACCATCATCAGCGCCATGTCGCCCACCACCTTGGAGGACGGCGTGACCTTGACGATGTCGCCGAACATGCGGTTCACGTCGGCATAGGCCTGCGCCACCTCGTGCCAGCGGTCCTCCAGCCCCATGGACCGCGCCTGCGCCTTGAGGTTGGTGAACTGCCCGCCCGGCATCTCGTGCAGATAGACCTCGGAGGCCGGCGACTGCAGCCCGCTCTCGAAGGCCGCATAGTTCTCGCGCACGCGTTCCCAGTAGTTGCTGATCTGGCGGATCGCCGCGATATCCAGCCCGGTGTCGCGGTCGGTCCCCTCCAGCGCCTCGACGATCGAGCCCAGGCAGGGCTGCGAGGTGCCGCCGCTGAACGCATCCATCGCCGCATCGACCGCGTCCACGCCAGCCTCGGCGGCGGCCAGGATCGTCGCGGCGGCCAGGCCCGAGGTGTCGTGGGTGTGGAAGTGGACGGGCAGGCCCACCTCCTCCTTCAGCGCCTTGATCAGGATGCGCGCGGCGGCGGGCTTCAGCAGGCCCGCCATGTCCTTGAGGCCCAGCACATGCGCACCCGCGGCTTTCAGGTCCTGCGCGGTCCTGACATAATAGGCCAGGTCATACTTGGACCGCTGGGGGTCCAGCATGTCGCCGGTATAGCAGACCGTGCCTTCGCAGATCTTGCCGGTCTCGATCACCGCGTCCATGGCGACGCGCATGTTTTCGACCCAGTTGAGGCTGTCGAAGACCCGGAACACATCGATGCCGGTTTCCGCCGCCTGCTTCACGAAGGACTGGACCACGTTGTCGGGATAGTTGGTATAGCCCACCCCGTTCGATGCGCGCAGCAGCATCTGCGTCATCAGGTTGGGCATCCGTTCGCGGATGTCGCGCAGCCGCTGCCAGGGGCATTCCTGCAGGAAGCGGTAGGCCACGTCGAAGGTCGCCCCGCCCCAGCACTCCACGCTGAACAGTTGCGGCAGGTTGGCGGCGTAAGATGGCGCCACGCGGATCATGTCGATGGACCGCATGCGGGTCGCCAGCAGCGACTGGTGGCCGTCGCGCATGGTGGTGTCGGTCATCAAGAGCCGCGATTGCGCAGCCATCCAGTCGGCCACCGCCTGCGCGCCCCTTTCCTCCAGCAGTTGCCGGGTGCCGGAGGCGGGTTCGGCCCTGGGCGCGGGCGGCACGGGCGCACGGGCCTGGGCGGGCGGCATGGCGCGGCCCGCCGTTTCGGGATGCCCGTTCACGCTGATATCGGCCAGATAGGTCAGGATCTTGGTGGCCCGGTCCTGGCGCTTGTCGAAGTGGAACAGCTCGGGCGTCGTGTCGATGAACTTGGTCGTGTAGGTGTCATCAAGGAAGGTCGGGTGCTTGAGCAGGTTGATGACGAAGTCGATGTTCGTGCTGACCCCCCGCACCCGGAATTCGCGCAGCGCCCGGTCCATGCGCCGGATCGCCGCCTCGGGCGTCTGCGCCCAGGCCGTGACCTTGACCAGCAGCGAGTCGTAATAGCGCGTGATCACGCCTCCGGAATAGGCGGTGCCGCCGTCCAGCCGGATGCCGTTGCCGGTGGCGCTGCGATAGGCGGTGATCCGGCCATAGTCGGGGATGAAGTTGTTCAGCGGATCCTCGGTCGTCACGCGGCATTGCAGCGCGTGACCCGACAGGGTGATCCGGTCCTGGTTGGCCACGCCCGTCGCCTCGGCCAGCGTGGCACCCTCGGCGATGCGGATCTGCGACTGGACGATGTCGATGCCGGTGACCTCCTCGGTCACGGTATGCTCGACCTGGACGCGGGGGTTCACCTCGATGAAGTAGAACCGCTGGCTCTCCATATCCATCAGGAACTCGACGGTGCCGGCGTTCTGATAGCCCACCGCGCGGCCGATCTTCAGCGCCAACTCGCAGACCTCGGCCCGCTGTTCTTCGGTCAGATAGGGCGCGGGCGCGCGCTCGACGACCTTCTGGTTGCGCCGCTGCACGGTGCAGTCGCGTTCATACAGGTGATAAAGGCCGCCATGCGTGTCGCCCAGCAACTGCACCTCGACATGGCGCGCGCGCAGGATCATCTTTTCCAGATAGCCCTCGCCATTGCCGAAGGCGGCTTCCGCCTCGCGGCGTCCCTCGCGGACCTTGTCCACCAATTCCTCGGGCCCGTTGATCGGGCGCATCCCGCGCCCGCCCCCGCCCCAGGAGGCCTTGAGCATCAAGGGATAGCCGATCTCGGCTGCCTCGCGCTTGATCGCCTCGAAGTCCTCGCCCAGCACTTCCGTCGCGGGGATCACGGGCACGCCCGCCGCGATGGCCACCCGCCGCGCCGATGCCTTGTCGCCAAGGGCGCGCATGGTGTCCGCGCGGGGGCCGATGAAGGTGATCCCGGCCGCCTCGCAGGCATCCACGAAATCGGGGTTTTCCGACAAAAGGCCATAGCCCGGATGGATCGCGTCCGCGCCGCTTTCCCGGGCCACCCGGATGATCTCGGGGATCGAAAGGTAAGCCGCCACCGGTCCCAGACCCTCGCCGATCCGGTAGGCCTCGTCCGCCTTGAAGCGGTGCAGGCCCAGCTTGTCTTCTTCGGCATAGACCGCGACCGTCTTCTTGCCCAGTTCGTTGGCCGCCCGCATCACGCGGATCGCAATCTCGCCCCGGTTGGCGATCAGGATTTTCT
>NZ_JAPTYD010000118.1 GCF_026913015.1 Paracoccus benzoatiresistens | reverse complement strand
TTCCTGATAATCGTGCTGCTGCCGCTGCTGGTCACCGCCTGGTATCTTTATGCCCGGGCCGAGGATCAGTATGCCTCCTATATGGGCTTCACCGTCCGGTCGGAATCCGGCCCCACCTCCAGCGAATTGCTTGGTGGGCTGACCTCGCTTGTCGGCACCACATCCAGTACCGGCAGCGACACCGACATCCTCTACAAGTTCATCCAGAGCCATGATCTGGTCCAGCGCATCGACGAGAAGCTGGATCTGCGCGCGATCTGGTCCAAGCCCGAGAACGATCCGATCTTCGCCTATACCGGCAACGACTCGTTGGAAGATCTGCTGTCGGAATGGGAACGCAAGGTCCGCGTCTATTACGACGAGGGGATGATCGACCTGCGCGTTCTGGCCTTTGACCCGCAGGATGCACAGAAGATTTCCCAGGCGATCTACGACGAAAGCACCCTCCTGGTGAACGAGCTGAACGATGTCGCCCGAGAGGACGCGCTGCGCTATGCCCGCCATGATCTGGACGAGGCGCTGGAACGCCTGCGCTCCGCCCGCCAGGCCATGACCGAGTTCCGCAACCGACACCAGCTTGTCGACCCGGCCGCCGATGTCGCGGGCCAGGCGGGTGTCGTCAGCACGCTCCAGGCGCAACTGGCCGAACAACTGGTGGCGCTTGGCCTGCTGCAGGCAAATGCCCAGGAGAACGACCCCCGGATCGAGCAGACGCAGCTTCGCATCGATGTGATCCGGGAACAGATCGCATCTGAACGCCAGAAGTTCGGCTCGGAGACCGCCACCGGCGAGGCGTTGTCCGAGGTGGTCGGCCAGTTCGAAAGCCTGACGGTGGATCGCCAGTTCGCAGAACAGACCTATGTCGCGGCCCTTGCGGCCTATGACGTCGCCCGGGCCGAGGCGGCGCGCCAGACCCGCTATCTCGCGGCCTATGTCAAGCCGACGCTTGCGCAGGATGCGGAATTCCCCAAACGCATGAAGCTGCTTCCTACCATGGCCGGGTTCCTGTTGCTGATCTGGGTCGTGGGCGTCCTGACCTTCTACAGCCTGCGCGACCGGCGATGATCCGCCTGGAAAACCTAACCAAGATCTACAAGCTGAACGGTCGCCGCAAGGTCGTGGCCAACAACCTGAACGCGACCTTCCCGACGGGCGTGTCCGTGGCCCTGCTTGGCCGCAACGGGGCAGGCAAATCTTCGCTGTTGCGGATGATCTCGGGGGCGATGCTGCCGACCTCGGGGCGGATCCTGTCCACCGGCACGATCAGCTGGCCCGTGGGTTTCGCCGGGTCCTTCAACGGCGAGTTGACGGGCGAACAGAACTGCCGCTTCGTGGCCCGCGTCTACGGCATCGACACCGACGAGATGCGCGACTTCGTCGAGGACTTTGCCGAGCTTGGCCAGCACTTCTACCTACCCTTCCGCACCTATTCGGCGGGCATGAAGGCCAGGCTGGCTTTTGGTGTGTCGATGGCCGTGCCCTTCGACACCTATCTGGTGGACGAGGTCTCGGCGGTGGGCGATGCGGCGTTCCGCGCCAAGTCGAACCACGTCTTCAACGCCCGCATGAAGGCGGCGGGTGCCGTGGTGGTATCCCACTCCATGGCGACCCTGCGCGAGATCTGCCAGGCGGGCGCCGTCCTGGAAAACGGCAAGCTCAGCTATTACCACGACCTCGAAGACGCCATCCAGGCCCATACCGCCAACATGCAGCGTCCTGCCGCCTGACAGGTCTGCGGCGGCGGCGGATTGCAACGGCTGTGTGTCGCCAGCGTGGCAGCTATGGCGTCCGGCTGGCCGGCACACTACAAGGCGGACAAACCTGGTCCCACCGAAGGCAGTTTCATGAAAATAATCGTTCTGGGCGGAGATGGTTTCTGCGGCTGGCCGACGGCGCTGCACCTGTCCGCGCGCGGGCATGACGTGATCATCGTGGACAACCTGTCGCGCCGCAAGATCGACGTCGAGCTTGAGGTCACCAGCCTGACCCCGATCCGCCCCCTGGGAGAGCGGGTCCGGGCCTGGCACGAACTGACCAACCACACGATCCGGGTCGAGAATTTTACCGTGGGCGAGCATTACCACCGCCTGCTGACCCTGCTGCAGCGCGAACAGCCCGATGCGGTGATCCACTTTGCCGAACAGCGCGCCGCGCCCTATTCGATGAAGTCCAGCTGGCACAAGCGCTATACGGTCAGTAACAACCTGAACGCCACCAATGACGTGCTGGCCGCCATCGTCGAAAGCGGCCAGGACATCCATCTGGTCCATCTGGGGACGATGGGCGTCTATGGCTATGGCACCGCGGGCATGAAGATCCCCGAAGGCTATCTGAACGTCGTGGTGGAAACCGAGAACGGCCCCCACCAGCAGGAAATCCTGTATCCCGCGAACCCCGGGTCGATCTATCACATGACCAAGACCCAGGATCAGCTGTTCTTCTTCTACTACAACAAGAACGACGGCGTGCGGATCACCGACCTGCACCAGGGCATCGTCTGGGGCACCCAGACCGAGGAAACGCGCCTGGACGACCGGCTGATCAACCGCTTCGATTATGACGGCGATTACGGCACGGTGTTGAATCGCTTCCTGATGCAGGCCGCGATCGGCTATCCGCTGACGGTGCATGGCACGGGCGGCCAGACCCGCGCCTTCATCCATATCCAGGACACCTGCCGCTGCATCGAACTGGCGCTGATGAACCCGCCTGCCCGGGGCGACCGGGTCAGCATCCTGAACCAGATGACCGAAACCCACCGCGTCCGCGACCTGGCCCGGATGATCGCCGACCAGACCGGGGTCGATGTCGCCTTCCTGAAGAACCCCCGCAACGAGGCGGACGAGAACGACCTCCACGTCGCCAATGACCGCTTCCTGGGGCTGGGGCTGGAGCCGATCAAGCTGGCCGATGGCCTGCTGGCCGAGGTTCAGGAAATCGCCCGCAAATACGCCGACCGCTGCGACCGGGACAAGATCCCCTGCGTGTCGCAATGGAAGACGGCCTAGGATCGGCTGCCGCGCCGGTCGCAGGACAGGCGCGGCCCGGTGTCACTTGCGCATGGCCGCGCTGCTGCCAGCCTTGATCTGATCCACGGTCGCCAGGACCACTGCCAGGCGCTTCGCATCGGCCGGGTGCGTTCCCCAGAAGGACAGCTGCCCGGTCTCTGACCGCGCGGCCTCGTCTCGGGCGAAGAAGCGCGCGCCCCTGACCGGATCATAGCCCGCCGCCGTGGCGATGCGGGTGCCCAGCATGTCGCTTTCCAGCTCATAGGTCTGGGAATAGGCCATGCCGCCGACAGCCGCGCCGATCTCCATGTTGCGGCTGACGGCGTTCGGGTCATAGCCTTGTCCCGCCGACGCCGCCTGCGCATTGCCATAGGCGGTCAGTACCCCGAGGATCAGCGCCCCGGCAATCGCCTGTTGCTGCTGCTTGACGATGTGCTGACCGATCAGGTGGCCGTATTCATGGCCCAGGATAAAGGCGACCTCGTCATCGCTTTCAACATCCTGCAGCATCGGCACGGTGAAGCGGATCACCGGCTGACTGTTTCCCGGCCCGGCATAGGTGAAATAGGCGTTCCGGTCCCTCCTCTGCCGGTCCAGCTCAAGCTTGACGCGGCAATCCGCGCCCTTCGCGGCAAGCTCGGCCTGGCACAGTTGTTCGGCAACAGGCTGGATCCGGGATGCGACGCGCAGGAAACGCGCTTCCCCGGCATCGGCGCTGGTCATGCGGCGCGGCGGGGCGGCCTTGGCTTCGGCGAACATGGCGGAAGCGCGGGCGTTCACGGCGTCGTCCACGCCCGGCATTTGATAGGTGGTGCCACATGCGGCCACAAACCCGAGAAGGCCGGTGACAGCGGCCGCGCGGAGAAACCGGAAAAGGGTCATGGCAAGAATGGTCCGTTACGGATGAACAAGCCCGTCCGCGGCTATCCTGCCAAATCCCTGCAGCCAAAAGAATAGGAGGTGTCCGCATATCGTGTTGGTAGTTTCGTGAAAGTGCAGACGGACTAAGATTACCTCGCATTTCCAGCG
>NZ_JAPTYD010000117.1 GCF_026913015.1 Paracoccus benzoatiresistens | reverse complement strand
CGCGGCCTGACTGGAGCCAACGTCACATGCCCGGAGCCCGCTGCCCGGCAATTTCCACCACATTCGCGACACGACCTCAGGAGGGACCAACTCACAGTAGTCAGGCCGCCCCTTTCTCGACCCGTAGAGCAGGCAATTCTCAGCCCAAAGTGTCCCATCCTGATTGGCAAAGTTCGATGACAAAGTGACCACGTCAGGTCTGACTTCCTCAACGAGTTTTCCTCGTCTGCACCTTATGTCACAAGGAGAGCCTACCCTGACACAGGACATTCATGACCCTTTTTGATCCTGGCCGAAACTGCTGGCGTGTCGAGACAGCTGACCAGATGGCTGTCATCATCGATGGGCAGGCTTATTTCCGTGCCCTGCGCGAAGCGCTTCTGAAGGCCGAGCGGATGGCCATGATGATTGGCTGGGACTTTGACTTCCAGATCGAGATGCTGCCCGGCGAAAGCGACAATGAGGGGCTGGCGCCAGACGGCTTTCCCAACAAGCTCGGCCTGTTCCTGGATGCCTTGGTCGACCGACGCGAAGGGTTGGACATCTTCCTGCTGAAATGGAGCGGGGGCGCTCTGATCGCGCCGGGTGGCCTCTTGGCGCCGCTTGGTGTGAAGCTGATGTCGCCCGACCAAATCCACCTGGCTTTCGATGGCCGCCACCCGATCGGCGCCTGCCATCACCAGAAGATCGTTGTCATTGACGATAGCTTGGCCTTCTGCGGCGGCATCGACATGACCGACGGACGCTGGGACGACCGCCGCCACCTGGACCACAATCCGCTGCGCTCCTTGAAGAACGGCGACGGCGCGCAGCCCTGGCATGATGCCTCGACGGTCATGACGGGCCCGGCGGCGGCGGCCTTGTCAGAACTGGCCCGCGCCCGCTGGATCCGCGCTCACGACGCGGAAGTGGACGAGGTTTTTAAGCCCGGCGCCGACATGTGGCCGGACAGCATTGAGCCTGTCTTCCGTGACATCGATGTTGCGATTGCCCAGACCGCCCCTCCTGAACGCGGCAAACCGGGAATCTACGAAATCGAGAAATTGTATCTGGATGCCATCCGCAGCGCGCGCGACTGCATCTACATCGAGTCGCAGTATTTCTGCTCTGGCAGCATCACCCGCGCGATCCGCCGGCGCCTGGCTGAACTTGACGGGCCCGAGGTGGTGGTCATCAATCCCTTTGCCGCGCAGGGCCGTGTCGAGGACCAGGCCATGCACGTCACCCGCAGCCGAATGGTGCGCTATCTGCGCCGTCACGATCCCCACAGGCGGTTCCGCATCCTGTATCCCGTCACCGACAGCGGCCATCCGATCTATGTTCATGCCAAGATCATGATCGTGGACGACATGCTGCTGCGGGTGGGGTCAAGCAATATCGATCGCCGCTCGATGGGCTTTGACACCGAATGCGATGTGGCGATTCAGGCACAAGACGATGCGACCCGCAGTCTGATCCGCGACTTCCGTGATAATCTGCTGGCGGAACATCTGGGTTGCCGCCGGGACGAGGTTTCCGACCGGGTCGCCCGCCAGGACAGCCTTGTCGCAGCGCTTGACGACCTTTGTCACACCGAAGGCCGGAGCCTGCACCCTTTGCCGCTTCGCCGCGAGAACTGGCTGGGCAGTCTTCTGTCCAATACGCGCTTCTTCGACCCTCGCTATCGCCGCAGCGCACAGGCCCGCACCGGGATCACCGCGCGGCACGTGATGGCTGGGGCGGCGCTCCTGGCAGGCGGTGCATGGCTATGGCAGCGGAGCCGGGCAAAGGACTGACGGCACTCAACCGGTACTCCGTGCTGACGCTTCCGTGTGGAATGCCGAGGAGTCGGCGCCAAGGAGACCAACGCCCTAAGCTTGTGTGTCTTCTTCGCCATGCCCAAAGGTTTCGTCCAGGGGGCGAAGAGGCTGCGACCTCCTGGTCCCGATGGGCAGAAAGTGCGCTCTGGACGCGGAGCCGTCTTCTGATCTCCCGTCATCCTCTTTCCCTCCTGGTCGTTTTCTCCAGCACGTCGTCAGCAGCGTCTCGCGTCTCGCATCATCCGCCGGGTCCGAGCCCTCCCCGACCTCTAACGATGGGCGGGCTGCTGGACGCGGAGTTCAGCTTCTTCCTTTTCAAGGTAGCGCCTGACATATGTCTCCCTGACCAGTGTTAGACCCAGTGCGGCCAGCGGCGTGGCCAGGGCGAGACCCAGGATGCCGAACAGGATGCCCATCAGCAACTGGCTGGAGATGATCAGGGCAGGGGGCAGCGATACCCGCTCCTGCTGGATCAGCGGCGTAATGACGTAGCTTTCGAGCGCCTGCACGCCGACATAGACCCCAACAACCAACAACGCCGTTGTCTGGCCCTCGGACAGTCCAAGCAGAACAGCCGGCACAGCGGCAATGATCGGCCCGATATTGGGAATGAAGGCCAGCAGCGCCGCGATAAGCCCCAGGGCCGGTGCAAGCGGGACCCCCACGAGCCACAGGCCGAGCCAGGTCAGGATGCCCACGACAGCCATGGCCATCATCTGCGCGACCAGCCAGTTTGCCAGGGTGTCGCTTGCCTTGCTCAGCACGTCCTCTCCCTCGGCGTGGACCGAGGGAGCCAGGAGGGCAAGCAAACCCTTCCGGTACGTTTTGGGGTCGAGCGCCACATAAAGCCCGATGAACAGCATGATGACAAAGTTGCCCAACGCACCGAAGGTGGCGGTGACCGCGCCCGCGGCAGCGCCCCCGCTTCCTTCCGACATCAGCGCTCCCGGTGTCGCCCTCTCCAGAAGCTTCTCACCCCAAGAGTATTGCTCGAGACGCTCACGGACACTCTGGAACGCTTCCGGCACCTTCTGGGAAAGCTGCTCGAACTGATCGACTGCAAAGGGGGCAAAGCCGAGGGAGATGCCGGCCAGGGCAAGAACGAGGATCAGGAGGAAAAGGCCGATCCCCCAGTTCCGGCCGATCCCGAGGCGTCTGGCAAGCCATTCCCCGCCACCGCTGAAGAACACAGCGAACAGAAGTCCCGCGAAGATCACCAGAAGAACATCCGGGGCAAAGGCCAGAAGCAGGATCAGCAGCGCCCCAAGGATCCCCAGAGAGAGAGCGCGACGCCGTGGCGCCATCAGCCTCACGCGCTCTGCATTATCCTTGCCGCCCATTGCTGTCGTAACTCCATCATATGGGGATGTTCGTCGACCGCGCCCCGTGTCCCGTCGTGCTTGACCTGGCCATCTCTCGCCGATCTATGTCTGAGAACCTTATGCCAAGTTCATCTTCATCGCCCACGGAAGCATTCAAATCGCTCCGTGGCAGCCGAAGGCCAAAGCAGGACGGGAGGGCGGGACACCATGGGGCGGCCTCACATAATTAGGCTTTTGCATCAAGACCGTCCTTGGCCGATTACGATCAGCCGGGGGTGTCAGGTGTTCCCGCAGCGGGGGTGCGGCTGGTCGATCGGCGTGCTCTAGAAGATCAGTGCCAGCAGGCCGAGCACGACCAGTAGGCCGATTATAAAGATGATCCCGACGGTGCCGCCGATGAATTTCAACATGGCATCACCCTATGAGTCGTCGCGCAGGGCATCCTTGACCTTGCCGACGCCTTTCTGAACTTTGCCTTCCACCTGATCAGCCTGGCCGCTGCGCTCGGTTTCCTTGTCGCCGATGGCCTTGCCAATCGTTTCCTTGGCCGAGCCCTTCACGTCCTTTGCCTGGCCCTTCACGCGGTCTTCATTCATTGCATGACTCCTTCTGTTTGAGCCAAGGGAACGTGAGGGGGCAGGCATTGTTCCGAAAAAGGCGGGATCGGCTGTCAGCCTCCCCGGCCTTGCTGTTCGCTCGTCTTTTCGATTTGAGCCCACAACTGAGGCGTCTTAGCCGCATCGAGGGCGCGATCCTTGCCGCTGGCTACGTGGCCTACGTGGCGCTGATCTGGCCGTGACAGAGCCAGCCGCCCGTTTTTTAGTCGATGACCCGAAGCGCAGCGGAATAGGAAGACCTTTCCGCAAAGCGAACCGACGCGGCACGCGGGCACCCCCAGAATTTTTTCTGCCGCGCGGGAAGCAAAGGCTGCCCGGCTCCGTCTATCATGCAAGATGACCCGACACCGCGACCCGATCCTTGATCTTCTGGCCCCGCTCCGGCGCTA
>NZ_JAPTYD010000116.1 GCF_026913015.1 Paracoccus benzoatiresistens | reverse complement strand
CGCCACAGGCCGCCTTCCATCAGGTGGGAATGTCCTTCGACCAGGCCGGGAACGATCACCGCCTCGCCAAACCTGTCGTCTGTCTTCCCCCCGCCCCATGGATCGGCACAGGACCGGTCGCCAACCGCCAGGATACGGCCGTCGCGAACCGCGACATGTGTGGCGGTTGGACAATTCGGGTCCATGGTCAGGATCGCCTTGGCGGCAAAGACAGTTGTATTTGGCACATCTGCTCCGTCAGTTTGCGAGGATTTCAATGGCGACTGCGCCAACGACATGCCGATGAGATCGGCCATCGCTATCGCTGGACAAGTTCGCGGTCTTTCCCCTGCCCGTCGGATGTGTGCTCGATGTTTCCTGAGCCGGCCTGCATTGCGGTGATGGCGACGGCATTGACGATGTCGTCGGTTGTGCATCCGCGCGAGAGGTCGTTGGCGGGCTTGGCGAGGCCCTGCAGGATAGGTCCGATGGCGGTCAGGCCGCCAAGGCGTTGGGCAATCTTGTAGCCGATATTGCCCGAGGCGAGGTCGGGGAAGACGAAGATGTTGGGTCGTGCGGTCAAGGAACTGTTCGGTGCCTTCCTGGCACGGATGGCATCATCCAGGGCCGCGTCGAACTGGATTTCTCCGTCGATCTCGAGATCGGGTTTGGCGGCACGGACCAGGGACAGCGCCTCGCGGATCTTCATCAAACTCGGATGATCGGCGGAACCTGCCGTGGAGAAGGACAGCATTGCTACTCGCGGAGTTTCGCCCAGAAGCTTGCGGCAACTGTCGGCCGAGGCGCGGGCAATCGCGGCAAGCCCCTCGGCATCTGGATCGACCACCAGGCCGCAATCGGCGAAGATCATGCCGCCTTTGATCGGCGCGCCGCCGTCGCAGGCGAGCATCAGAAAGAAACTCGACACGATCGACGCCTCAGGCGCGCGGCCGATGATCTGCAGGGCGGCGCGCACCGTATCGGCAGTGGTCGCCACCGCGCCCGCCACGGTGCCGTCGGCCTGTCCCAGCCGGACCCGCATCGCGGCCTGGCGGATCGGGTCGCGCATCTCGATCACCGCTTGTTCGGCGGTCATTCCCTTTGCCATCCGCATCCGGTGCCAGTGACCGGCCAGGTGGTCGAGATCCGGTGCCTCGGACGGGATGATCATGGCCACGCCGTCGATCTGCGGCCCGTTCATCAGGCTGACGCGCGCCAGGCCTTCGCCGGTCAGGCGCTTTGCGGCCTCTGCCACACGGGGATCGCGGCCTTCGGGCAGGATGATGTGGCGCGGGTTGGCGCGTGCCGCGGCGAGGATGCGGTCCAGCGGTTTCATGGCGGAATGCCTTTCAGCTGAGGAAGTGGAGGCCTGCGACGACAAAGACGCCGAGGAAGATGGTTTCTGCGACGATCAGGCCGATGGCGACGCCACCCACATCGAGCATCCGCTTGAGCGAGGTCTTGATGCCCACGGCGGCGATGGCGATCAGCAGCGCCCAGCGGCTGAGAACGCCCGCCCAGTCCGCCAGGACCGCCGGGATCACGCCGACCGAGTTCAGCGCCGCCAGCACCAGAAAGCCCAGAACGAACCCTGGCAGCAGCGGCGGGCGCTTGCCGCCCTCCTGGTCCGCCAGCCCGCGCGCGCGGATCACCAGCGAGAAGCACAGCACCACGGGGGCCAGCATCGACACGCGGATCAGCTTGACCAGCGTCGCCGTTTCGCCCGTCTCGGGACCGATGGAAAAGCCCGCGCCGACGACTTGGGCCACGTCATGGATGGTGCCGCCCAGAAACACGCCGCTGTCGCGGGGCGTAAAGCCGAACAGATCCGACAGCATCGGGTAAAGCACCATCGCCACCGTGGACAGCACCGTCACCGACAGCACGGTAAAGGCCAGGTCGCGTTCGGAGCGTTCATGGCGCGGCAGCACCGCGGCGATCGCCATGGCGGCCGAGGCCCCGCAGATCGCCACCGAACCGCCGGTCAGCAGCGCAAAGCGCCAGTCGCGATTCACAAAGCGCGCGGCGATCAGGCCGAACAGGATGGTCAGCACCACGCCCGCCACGACCAGGGCAATCGCCGGGCCGCCCAGGCCCGCCAGCATGTCCACGCTGATCCGCGCCCCCAGAAGCGCCACCCCCAGCCGCAGCACCGTGCGCGCCGTCAGCGCCACGCCCGGCGCGGTCCGGGTGCCGTCCTCGGCCAGGAAGTTCAGCGCCAGGCCCAGCAGCAGCGCCAAGAGCATCGCCGGCGCGCCGTAATGCTCGGACAGGAACTGCGCCGTCGCCGCCACCAGGACCGACACCGCAAAGCCCGGAAAGGCGTCCGAGATCGTCTGGCGGGCAGGAAGCAGGTCGATGCTGGTCATGGCGTTTTCCTTGAGTGCAGGGGACCATCCGGCGCGGAGGGTCCGCGCCGGATGGTCAGGTTTGCAAAGCGGTTGGGATCAGGCCGCGCCGCGCTGCGGGCGCATGTCGGCCTTGTCGATCCCGGCCACGGGAACAGGCTTCTTCATCGCGTCGCGGCGGAAGGGCTCGCCCAGTTCCTGGTTCAGCAGGACCTCGATGAAGGTGGTTTCCTTGTTCTTCATCTGGCGCTCGACCGCGTCGTGCAGGGCATGGGTCAGGTCCTCGGCGCTGCGCACCTGAACGCCATGGACGCCGCAAGCCTTGGCAATGCCGGCATAGGTGGTGTCGCGGTCAAGCTCGGTCCCCACGAAGTTGTTGGCATACCACAGCGTCGTGTTGCGCTTTTCCGCACCCCACTGGTAGTTGCGGAAGATCACCATGGTGATTGCGGGCCAGTCCTCGCGGCCCACCGACACCATCTCGTTCATCGAGATGCCGAAGGCGCCATCCCCCGCAAAGCCGATCACCGGGGTGTCGGGGTTGCCGATCTTGGCGCCGAGGATCGCCGGGAAGCCATAGCCGCAGGGGCCGAACAGGCCCGGCGCCAGATACTTCCGGCCCCCCTCGAAGGTCGGGTAGGCGTTGCCAATGGCGCAGTTGTTGCCGATGTCGGAGGACACGATGGCATCCTGCGGCACTGCCTGCATGATTGCGCGCCAGGCCTGGCGCGGGCTCATCAGGTCGCTGTCGCGCTTGCGCGCTTCCTCGTTCCATTCGGTGCCGGGATCGTCCTGTTCGTGATCAAGGCTGGACAGCTCCTGCGCCCAACGCGACTTGGTCTGGGCGACCAGATCCTTGCGCTCCTTGCGCCCGGCGTCGCCGGCGGTATCGGACAGCTGCGCCAGAATGCCGCGCGCCACCTTGCCCGCATCGCCCTGGATGCCCACCGTGACCTTCTTGGTCAGGCCGATCCGGTCGGCGTTGATGTCGACCTGGATGATCTTGGCGTCCTTTGGCCAGTAGTCGATGCCGTAGCCCGGAAGCGTCGAGAACGGGTTCAAGCGCGTGCCCAGTGCCAGAACGACATCGGCCTTGGCGATCAGCTCCATCGCCGCCTTTGAGCCGTTATAGCCCAGCGGGCCGACCGCCAGCGGGTGCGACCCGGGGAAGCTGTCGTTGTGCTGGTAGTTCGAGGCAACCGGCGCATCCAGACGCTCGGCCAGCTTGATGAGGTCCGGGATCGCCCCTCCCAGCACCACACCCGCCCCCGACAGGATCACCGGGAACTTGGCCTCGGACAGCAGCTTCGCCGCTTCCTTCACGGCTTCCTCGCCGCCTGCCGGACGCTCGAAGGCCACCACCTGCGGCAGCTCGACATCGATCACCTGGGTCCACATGTCGCGCGGGATGTTCATCTGCGCGGGCGCCGAGTTGCGCCAGGCCTGCATGATGACGCGGTTCAGGACCTCAGGAATGCGGGACGGGTCGCGCACCTCCTCCTGGTAGCACACGCAGTCGGCAAAGAGCCGCATCTGCTCCATCTCCTGGAAGCCGCCCTGCCCGATCGTCTTGTTGGCGGCCTGCGGGGTGACCAGCAGCAGCGGCGTGTGGTTCCAGTAGGCGGTCTTGACCGGCGTCACAAACCCGGTCACGCCCGGCCCGTTCTGCGCGATCATCATCGACATCTTGCCGGTCGAGCGCGTGAACCCATCCGCCATCAAACCCGCATTCGTCTCGTGCGCAGTGTCCCAGAAGGTGATCCCCGCCTTCGGAAACAGATCCGACACAGGCATCATCGC
>NZ_JAPTYD010000115.1 GCF_026913015.1 Paracoccus benzoatiresistens | reverse complement strand
AGAACTCCCTCGCGAACCGGGTCTTCGACAGCTACGAGGCCATCGTCGACGTCTGCTGCAATGCCTGGAACACGCTCCTCGCCATGCCGGAAAGCGTCGCCTCAATCACCTCACGCCATTGGGCGCAGGTCAGTGGTTAATGCCGTTGGTATAAGATCCCATCTCCGCCAACCTCGATGTTAAATCCTCGAGACCGGGCTCGTTCCACACGCGGTCCTGCAGCAGGAATCTGTGGCTGTTGGTCCGCTTGAGGAAGACTGCATGCGCGGCAACCACCGCGCGCGGCACGCTTCACCCGAAATCAGCATCAAAGATGGCCGCGGCCAGAGGTCCGCAGGAGGCTGTCGGCGTGAGGGGTGGTAGGTTCAGTCTGTTGATGGCTTTGAAAGCAGGGCCGCCACATCATCATGCAGCGTGTTCCACTCGCGCTCCGACAGGGCGGCCAATCCGAAATGTCTCAGAAAGACGGCTCCCTCGGTCGCCAACAGAGCGACCCGAAGCGTGCGCCCCGAACCCTTGGCCGCGAATAGGCCGGCAAATCTTTCCTCATACCAGGCTCGGACGGCCTCCAACTGCTCGGGACTCTGGACCAGGGCGGCAACCAGGGCCGCGGCTCGCTCTGTTCCGGCAGAATCGCCGCCCAGGGAAAGCGAGACGTGGGCGCCGATACGCGCCGCCAAGTCATCACCCTGGGCTTTGAGCAGCTGATCGAACTTGGCAGCATAGTCCTGCAGCCAGCGATCCAGCATGGCACTGATCATCGCCTCCTTGGTCCCGAAGCAGGACTGAACCCCGCCCTTGCTGATCCCTGCAGCCTTGGCGACCGCGTCGATCGTCAGCGCGGCGGCGCCCTGTTCGGACACGATGGCCTCGGCCACAGCAAGAACCTGGTCGCGGTCAATGGTCTGCTTTCGACCCATGGGGGTCTCCTTTTGAATACACACGTATTGAAATAATATAAATACGAACGTATTCCAATGCTGCATGAGACAGGAGATTCGCATGGCCTGGCCAAAGAGAGTCATCATCGTGGGCGCGGGCTTTGGCGGCCTGGAGGCCGCCAAGACGCTGCCACGATCCGGCGTCGACATTACGCTGATCGACCGGACGAACCACCATCTGTTCCAACCGCTGCTTTATCAGGTGGCGACAGCGCGCCTGGCGCCGTCCGGCATCGCCGCCAGCACGCGCGCCCTGGTCAGGCGGCGCAACGTCCGCGTGGTGATGGCCACGGTCACAGGCGTCGACACCGATGCGCGGGAGGTCAAGTCGTCGGACGGACAGTCTTACGGATATGACTACCTCATTCTGGCGACCGGGGCGGATTACAGCTTCTTCGGTCGAGACGAATGGGCGGCCACGGCCCCGGTCATCAAGTCGCTGGAGGATGCGCTGCATGTCTGGGAACGCATCCTCCGAAGCCTGGAAGCGGCGGAGGCGGAGTCGGACTGTGCCCGGCGGCACAGCCTGCTGACCTTTGCGGTGGTGGGTGGCGGACCAACCGGCGTCGAGATGGCGACCGCGATCCTCGATCTGGCACGGCTCTCGGTGCGACGGTTTCGCCATGTCAGCCCCCGGGACATCCGCGTCCTGCTTCTGGAGGCCGGACCCACCATTCTGGGGCATTTCGGCGCCGATCTGTCCGCGCATGCCTGCGCCACCCTGAAACGTCAGGGCGTCGAGCTGATGCTGAACAGCCCCGTGGCCGAGATCGGCCCGGAGGGCCTGCGCGCGGACGGGGTGTGGATCTCCACCCCCAACGTCATCTGGTGCGCGGGCACCCAGGCGCGGCCTGCCGGCACCTGGATCGACGCGCCCGTCGCCCGGAACGGAGGCATCGAGGTGCGTTCCGATTGCGGCGTGCCGGGACATGCCGTCATCTTCGCCGTCGGAGACGGTGCCAGCTTCCGAACGGAAGACGGGCGGGTTCTGCCCGGGCTTGCGCCGGTCGCCAAGCAGCAGGGCCGCTATGTGGCCCGGCTGATCGCCAGACGCATCGGCGGCAGGCCGCCCCCCGGGCCGTTCCGATACCGGAACTGGGGCAGCATGGCCGTGACCGGCCGCCGTTCGGCCGTCGCCGATCTGGGCCTGCTGAAGCTCCGCGGCTATCTGGCCTGGCTCCTCTGGTCGCTCGTCCATCTGTGGCTGTTGGGCGGCATGCGCAACCGGGCCTCGGTCGCGCTGAACTGGGGATGGGGCCTCTTCTCGCGCCACCCGGCCGCGCCCCTTGTCACAGGGTCGGCCGACAATCGGCAAACCGTCCACCCACAATCAAACATCACGTGATAAGGGAGTTTCATTATGGCCTGGATCGTTCTTCTCATCGGTGGCCTCTTCGAGGTCGGCTTCACCACCGCGATGCGCTACGTCGACGGCTTTCGCAACCTACCCTGGACTATCGCCTTCGCGGCCTGCATCGCGCTCAGCTTCTATTGTCTGAATACGGCAACCAAGACCATCCCGGTGGGCACGGCCTATGCGGTCTGGGCCGGGTTCGGCGCAGTTGGCACGGCGGCCGTCGGCATCCTCTTTTACGGAGAGGCCGCGACCCTTGCCCGGATCGTCCTGATCCTGGGGATCGTCGCCTGCATCGCCGGCCTCAAGCTCGTCTCATACCAATCGCCTTGATCTCTGACTCGCACGGGATTCCCTTCGACCTGAAAATCTGAATCATGAACCTCGAGGGATGGAGGCTTTGATGGCGGTTGAGATCACGCGCACGGATATGGCGGCAAGCGAACTTCCGGCGACGGCGGCTCGCACAAAAGATGCGAAGGCGGCGCGGCGGATGCTGGCGATCGCTCTGGTGCTGGAAGGCGCGGATCGCAAGGCGGCGGCGGAGGCCTGCGGCATGGACCGGCAAACCCTGCGCGATTGGGTGCATCGCTACAACAACGACGGGATTGCCGGTCTGTCAAACCGCTATGCGGCAGGCCCAACGCCGCTCCTGAACTCGGAGCGGAAGGCGGAGCTGGCCCGGATCGTCCGGGAAGGACCTGACCTTGAAGCCGATGGGGTGGTCCGCTGGCGCTGCGTCGATCTCAAGCGCAAGATCGAGGACCGCTTTGGGGTGGTCATGCATGAGCGGACGGTCGGCAAACAGCTGGCGGCCCTCGGCTTTCGCCGCCTTTCGGTGCGCCCCCAGCACCCCAGGTCCGACCCGTTGATGCAAGAGGCATTCAAAAAAACTTTGCCGCTACGGTGAAGGCCGCCCTGCCAGAGGCAGCGCGCGGCAAGCCATTGGAGGTATGGTACCAGGACGAGGCACGTGTGGGCCAGCAGGGGACGCTCACCCGGACCTGGGCCGAGCGCGGAACCCGCCCCCGCGCGCCACGCGATACCCGCTACACATGGGCCTATATCTTTGGCGCCGTCTGCCCGGCCCGCGCCACAACCGCGGCTCTGGTCATGCCGCGTGCCGACACCTCGGCCATGAACGCCCACCTTGTCGAAATCGCAAAAGCCGTCGCGCCAGACGCCCACGCCGTGCTCGTGATGGACGGCGCCGGTTGGCATGGCTCCAGCGCCCTGCGCATCCCCGACAACATCACCATCGTGACGCTTCCGCCCTGTGCACCGGAGCTGAACCCGGTCGAGAACATCTGGGCCTATCTGCGGGCAAACCGCCTCGCCATCACCGTCTTCGACACCTGCGATGACATCGTCAATCGATGCTGCGATGCCTGGAATGCCTTCGCAAACGACCCCGAGCGCGTCCGATCAGTTGCCACGCGTGAGTATGCAAAAGCGGTCAATGCTTAGGGCCGTTGGTTCTCTACATGGGGCTGCTGCGTCAAGTCTGTTTTTCGGCTTTGTGCGCGACAATAGCGGTCTGCGGGTCCTGGTTCTCTTCGGCGTCAGCACGCGGGCCGCGCCACTATCCCGGTCTTTCCACATTCCGAACCTTCTGGGCGGCGCACTGTATCAAACGCAGCTTGTGCTGCAACCAACGGTCCCGCGTTCATCCCTCGGGTTCGACCTCTGCCGCACTCGGCTTGGCCGAAACTTGTTTCCCGACCTCAGGCCGGGCGAAGCGATCCTCCCTTTTCCGCGTCGAAGTGGCTTTCCTCTTTCCACAGGCGCAGCAATAGACAAGCGAGCTTCCGTGCTACCGCCACGCGGGCTTTCTTCGCGCCGACGCGCCGCATCAGGCCGAGCCCCCAGCTTTTGAGCGGACTGGTTCCGCGCC
>NZ_JAPTYD010000114.1 GCF_026913015.1 Paracoccus benzoatiresistens | reverse complement strand
GGCCCGCGGCCACCGTGGCCGATGTGCGCGCTGCGGGCCTGGCATCGGGACACATGCGGATCCTGATGACCGGAAAGACCGGTGCTCCGCCGACCATTGTCCATGTCCGCGATACGCTGATGCTGGACGAGGCAAGCCCCGTCGCATCCATTGCCCGGCCTGTGCATGTGCTGTCGCCCACCATGCCTGTCTACGAGGCGCTTGGCCGCATGCGCGCTGCAAGCGTGCAGTTGGCGGTGGTGATGGATAGTGGTCAGATGCTGGGCGTCATCTCCTTGTCCGATATTGTCAAACGGGTTCTGCCGACCGGCAAGACTGCGACGTCGATTTCCACAGCGGCGCTCGGATGATACGAAGCCTTTGGTTCACGTGGAAAAGGTCCATGAACCGCTCTTCCCCGTGCCCCAGCGTCTTTTCAGGTTCGGATCCTAGTACTCTTAATCGACGCATGGGACATGTCACGCAGCGGCAGCTGCAATGACCAGGCTGCAGGCATTTTGGCGAGGAGACCTTCCACTTGATGAGGCATTCTGGACATGGACGGTGACCATTGGGCTGACGATCAACCTCTTGGCCATCATCGCGCTTTTGACATTGATCAGTCTTGAACGACCTTGGGAAGCCCTGGTTGCCGGTTATGCGTTTACGGTGCCTTACAACATCATGGCAGTCATTGGCACTTGGCGATCAGCCGAGCGTTACCCCGGTCCGACCATACATGCGGATCTCGCGCGGGGAGCAAGTGTCGCGCTGATGGCAGTTCTGAGCGTGGTGTAGGCTGATTGCAGGAGCCCATTCAGAGCAGCAATCCATATGACCGCTTACCACGCGTTCAATGGGAGGGGTTAAATCCATGCTTTTGGGAGACTAGCCGGATCCTGGTCCGGGCATCCTCTGGAACATTGCAGGTCATGTTGCACACCTATTGAAGTTGTCGTGTCATACCAATCGCCTTGATCTCTGACTCGCTCGGGATTCCTCTCGACCTGAAAATCTGAATCATGGACCTCTAGCGATGGAGGCTTTGATGGCGGTTGAGATCACGCGAAAGGACATGTCGGCGAGCGAACTACGGGCGATGGCGGCTCGCACAAAGAATGCGAAGGCGGCGCGGTGGATGCTGGCGATCGCTCTTGTTCTGGATGATGAGCCATGTCGCGCCATCGGTCCGAGCGACAATGGCGAATGATCGCAAGGCGGCGGCGCAGGCCTGCCGCATGGATCGGCAGACCCTGCGCGATTGGGTTCATCGCTACAACGACGGCGGGACCGCCGGTCTGTCGAACCGCCATGCGGCGGGCCGGACGGCGCTCAAGCGCCCTTGTCCTTTGGCAGGCAGGGTTGATGGCTTGGGAGGACGGCGGTTCAGGCCTTCAGCCTTCAGGACACGATAGATGTTGTCGCGGTTGAGATGCGGCAGGAAGTGGCGCAGCACAAAGGTCAGGTCATCCAGGGGAAAGCCCGTTGCGCGTCGCACGGCGCAGATGATCGCACGCTCCTCCTCTGTCACACGCCACGGCAGGCGGTTTGGCCGGCTTGACCGATCCTGGCAGGCCTGTTCGCCGCGCTTGCGCCATTTGCGCACAGTTTCCTCGCTGATGCCGTAGCGCTTGGCCAGGACCCTGGTGGGCTCGGTGGAGCGGGCGATGTCAGCCCGAACAGCTGGCGTGATCCGGGCCTGGGGATGGATCTGCATCATCACCTCACCTCGGCAAGAACGGGTTCAAAGCGCCAGGCCTGTTCAGCAATGACCCAGCTTACCTCGTCCCAATGATGTTCTGCAACCAAACAGCAGGCTCAGCGGAACATGAGTTCGACGATAAAAGGCAACTTGGTCTCCGACATCCCTGTCAGGTTGGCCACCGTGCGTGAAGATCATCGATCACGAATGGATGGTGATGGTGGTCGTGTGATCCGAAGCTGCGCAGGTGCAGGTGGTCGGCGGGCAGGTCGGGATGATGATGGGGGACGGCGGCCGGATCGTCCGAGGGCCAGACTCGCCGCGCCATCACCACGCCGACAAGACCGGTTGCGGCCATGGCGGCAAATGCGCCATCCATCCCGACGGTCGCCCCTAAGTATCCTGCCAGGGGATAGCAGATCAGCCAGCAGCCATGCGACAAGGCGAACTGCGCGGCAAAGAGGGCGGGTCGATCCTCGGGATGGGCCGAGCGTCTCAAAAGTCGGCCCGAAGGAGTTTGGGCGGCGGAGTAGCCGAAGCCCAGGACCAGCCACAGCATCAGCAATACGCCAAAGCTGCCGACCAGAATTCCCGCCGCCGTGCCCGCCGCCAGAAGGCACGCGCCCGCGATCATAACGAGGCGGTCCGACAACCGGTCCAGCACCCGCGGCAAGGCTAGTGCCGCGATCATCGAGCCCGCACCAAAGATTGCCAGGGCCAGGGCGACCTGCGGCTCGGCCAGGCTGAAGTCCGTTTTAACGAGCACCACGGTGTTCACGATGACCATTGAACCCGCCGCCGCTACTGCGAAGTTTATGGCAAGCAGACCCCGCAGGCGGGGCGTCGCCAGATAGATGCGCATTCCCCGCGTGGTTCGATCCCAGATCCCGCTCCGTGGCCCCGGCCGCGCCACAGGCAGCCGCACACCGAGCACCAGCAGGGCCGAGGCGAGGAACCCTGCCACGGTTCCCGCGAACAGGTTGTGGAAGCTGAAAACACTCAGCAGGGCGGCCGCCAGCATCGGCGAGACCAGGTTTTCGAGATCATAGGCAAGCCGCGACAGGGACAGGGCGCGGGTATAGTCGCCTTCGTCAGGCAGGATGTCCGGGATGGTAGCTTGGAAGGTTGGCGTAAAGGCCGCCGAAGCCGACTGCAGCACAAAGATCAGCAGGTAGATGTGCCAGATCTCGGTCACGAAGGGCAGGCACAGCGCCACCGCGCCCCGGATCAGATCCAGGCCGACTAGCAGTGGCCGGCGCGGCAACTGGTCGGTAGAGGCTTGCGCCACCGGCGCCACCCCCACATAGGCGACCATCTTGATGGCCAAGGCCGTGCCCAACACCGCACCCGCGTCCGGCCCGGCCAGATCATAGGCCAGAAGGCCCAAGGCAACCGTCATCAGTCCGGTCCCCAGCAGCGCGATCACCTGCGCGGCGAACAGATGGCGATAGGTGCGGTTGCACAGAATGCCCAACACAGCAGTCTCCTCATAGAAGCTTCGACAAGGCCTTCATTTCGGCGAGGGTGTCATCGGAATCTTGGTCCAGACAGTGATCGATGTGGTTATAGATCAGCACACGCTTGGCCGCCGTCACCGCGCTTTCTACGGCGGCCAACTGACGCGCGGTATCCAGACAGGGCTCCCGCGCCTCGATCATTGTAATGACGTGGCGCAGGTGCCCCTCGGCACGTTTCAGTCGCTTGATCACATCGGGATGGCTAGCATGGACATGTGACATACCAAATGGATAACGCCTTGGAGGGGATAGGGACAGATATTATGCCTCCACCGACTCTCCCAAGAGATCGACAGCATGGCGGCTTTTTCTTGTATGGTGGATTCAATGTCGATATAATGGAAGAACGAACGCGCCGATTTGAGCGACAGCTTGCGGGCGCGAAACAAGTTCAGCTAAAGCGAAGGGGCCATCGGGTCGTCTTCCGAAACACCAGCAGGGATCACTGCCGCAAGGAGAGGCCGATGAAGGACATGGCAGCCCCGCCCCAGACGCAAACGGAATCGCATCGCCAACAGATCGCCGCCGTGACATTGCCGGTCAGGGAGGTCACCGATCGCAGGCGCAACTTTCCCGACTCATGGATCAGCTTCCACCTGGAACTGACCTGCACCGGGCTGGAGGGCTTGGGTGCATTCTGTCGATGCTTTGAGGCCACAGGGCTGGGGGATGGTGTCGCTGAAGGCCGAGGCCAACCAGACCATCTACTGCGTCCTATTGAACGACGGACATATCGACCTGACCCACCTCGCGCGAGATTTGGACGGGGTGGCGACCTTGGACCGCTGGACTACCTAGATCCAAGTTGTGACAGGCCGGGGTTAATTCCGTCATAGCGCACATAATTCTTTTATATTGACGGACGAGCGGAAGGCGGCAAACATGAAGCCACCATCCTGAAAGGGCCATCCATGTCACGCACTGCGTTCCTCGACCATGTCGGCCAAACCCTTGCGAGTCTCGAGGAAGCCGGTCTGCGCAAGCGCGAACGGCTGATCACCTCGCCGCAGTCGGCTCATGTT
>NZ_JAPTYD010000113.1 GCF_026913015.1 Paracoccus benzoatiresistens | reverse complement strand
GATCAGATGTCCGACGATTCAGACGTTTCTGATGCGGCAGCCCCGCACCCTCACTCGCCCCGCCCCCATGACCACTCGGCCCTTGCGCCGGAGAGCACCCGTCCCGTCAAGGATCCCGTCTGCGGCATGATGGTTGATCCGCACCGGACGCCCCACAAGGCCGAGCACGCCGGTCGCTCATATTCCTTCTGTTCGGCGGGTTGCCGCACAAAGTTCCTGGCCGAGCCGGACCGCTATCTCGATCCGGCCGTCACCGCAGCAGCCGAGCCGGTCGCGGACGGCACGATCTACACCTGTCCGATGCACCCCGAGATCCGGCAGGTCGGCCCCGGATCGTGCCCGATCTGCGGCATGGCACTGGAACCGGTGCTGGTCGGCCTTGAGGCGGAGCCCAACGAAGAACTGACCGACATGCGCCGCCGCTTCCGGATCGGCGTTGCCCTGACAATCCCGGTGGTGATCCTCGAAATGGGCGGCCATTTCCTCGGGCTTGACCACCTTGTCAGCCAGCGCATCTCGAACTGGCTGCAGATGCTTCTTGCGACGCCCGTTGTCCTTTGGGCAGGCTGGCCGTTCTTCCGGCGCGGCTGGCAGTCCCTCGTCACCCGCAACCTCAACATGTTCACGCTGATCGCCATGGGAACCGGGGCAGCCTGGATCTACAGCGTCATCGCCACGCTTGTGCCACGCGTCTTCCCGGCTGCCTTCCGCCAGCATGATGGATCGGTCGCGGTCTATTTCGAGGCCGCCGCCGTTATCACGGTTCTTGTCCTGCTGGGGCAGGTGCTGGAACTGCGGGCCCGGGAAAGCACCAGCGGCGCGATCCGCGCGCTGCTCGATCTGGCCCCGAAGACCGCCCGGCGCATCCGCGAGGACGAGGCCGAGGACGAGGTGCCGCTGGATGCCGTCCAGGTCGGCGACCGGCTTCGCGTGCGGCCCGGCGAGAAGGTCCCCGTGGATGGCGAGGTGATCGACGGGCGCAGCGCCGTCGATGAATCCATGGTGACGGGCGAGTCGATGCCGGTGACAAAGGAGGCCGGCTCTGCCGCCATCGGCGGCACCCTGAACCAGTCCGGGGCCCTGGTGATCGAGGCGCGCAAGGTCGGCCGGGACACCATGCTGTCGCAGATCGTCCAGCTTGTCGCCGAGGCACAGCGAAGCCGCGCCCCGATCCAGCGCCTTGCCGACCAGGTATCGGGCTGGTTCGTGCCGGCGGTGATCCTGCTCGCGCTGCTTGCCTTTGCCGCCTGGTCGGTCTGGGGACCGGAGCCCCGCTTCTCCTTCGGGCTTGTCGCGGCGGTTTCGGTTCTCATCATTGCCTGCCCCTGCGCGCTTGGGCTGGCCACGCCGATGTCAATCATGGTCGGCGTCGGGCGGGGTGCGCAGGCGGGCGTCCTGATCAAGAACGCCGAGGCGCTGGAGCACATGGAGAAGGTCGATACCCTTGTGGTCGACAAGACGGGGACATTGACCGAGGGCCGGCCGGCCGTCACGGCGATCGTTCCCGCGGCAGGCTTCACGGAAGGGGAAGCCCTGCGCCTGGCCGCCAGCGTGGAGCGCGCCAGCGAGCATCCGCTGGCGCAGGCCATCGTGCGTGCCGCGGAGGACCGCGGGATCGCCGCGTCGGCCGTTGTGGACTTCGACTCGCCCACCGGCAAGGGGGCACTAGGGACGGTCGAGGGCAAGCGCATCGCACTTGGCAATGCGCGGTTCCTGTCAGAGCAGGGCGTGGATGTGGCCCCTCTTGCGGCACAGGCGGACGAGTTGCGGCGGGACGGGGCGACGGCCATCTTCATAGGCGTCGAGGGTCGCGCCGCGGCCATTCTTGCCATCGCGGACCCGGTCAAGGCCTCGACGCCGCAGGCCCTTGCGGCGCTGAAGGCAGAAGGCATCCGGGTTGTCATGCTTACCGGCGACAACCGCACGACCGCTGAGGCCGTCGCCCGACGCCTCGGGATCGACGAGGTCGAGGCAGAGGTCCTGCCGGATCAGAAAAGCGCGGTGGTCCAGCAGCACAAGGCCGCAGGCCGCGTCGTGGCCATGGCGGGCGACGGCGTGAACGATGCGCCCGCGCTGGCGGCGGCCGATGTGGGGATCGCCATGGGCACCGGCGCCGATGTCGCGATGGAGAGCGCGGGCGTCACGCTTCTGAAGGGCGATCTGACCGGCATCGTCAGGGCGCGGCGGCTGTCGCAGGCCGTCATGCGCAACATTCGCCAGAACCTGTTCTTCGCCTTCATCTACAACGCGCTTGGCATCCCTGTGGCGGCGGGCGTGCTGTACCCGGTCTTCGGCCTCCTGCTGTCGCCGATCATCGCCGCGGCCGCCATGGCGATGTCCTCGGTCAGCGTCATCGCCAATGCCGCGCGGCTGCGGGGGGTGAAGCTGTGACCGGGGCGGCTGGCCCGCACAGCACCCCTTCACCGCTTCGTGCATCGTGCCAAGACCCGCACGGCGCGATACTGACACCCGAAAGCGAGGTTCGACGATGCAAGACGATCACGGCCTGAGCAGGCGGGCCCTTCTGGCAACTGCTGCGGGGTTTCCCGTCCTGATGTCCCTGTCTGGCCGGGCAGGAGCCGACCCGCTCCCCCTGGTCACGGTCAGCAAGGATCCGTCCTGCGGCTGCTGCAACGGCTGGGTCGCGCATCTGGAAGCGGCGGGGTTCCCGGTGCGGGTGGCGGAGTCCGCTGATCTGGACGGTCTCAAGCAGCGGCTCGGGGTGCCGGCCGCCTTGGCATCCTGTCACACCGCCGAGGTGGATGGTTATGTGGTGGAGGGCCATGTGCCCGCCACGGCGATCCGCCGCCTTCTGGCCGAGCGCCCCGACGCGACCGGGCTGGCCGTTCCCGGCATGCCGGCAGGGTCGCCCGGCATGGATGGCCCAGGCGTCGAGCCGGAGCCCTATGAGGCGTTCCTGTTTGGCCCAACCACCACCCAAAGCTTCGGACGCTTTCTCGGATCAAAGGACATCTGAGCAAGGCATCGCAGATACGGCATGAACCGTAAGGCCCTCACGGCAAAGACGGGACGGCAGCTAATCTCGCTTGTCTTGTCAGGCTGCCCAATCCATCATCAGTGGATGGGCGCATAGGCTCCGAACGCTCCGGCGGAGTATGACTGCGGCCGCAGCGGGAGCCGCGGCCGCCCTTGCGGAACGGCCGAGGTCGCTCCGCATGACCTGAGCTGGCACGGGACGGCCTGACGTCCCAGGAGAGACAGGAAGGAGATCGTCATGCTGACAGCCCTGCAACGCGCAGCCGCGCTTGCGGCCCTTCTCGCCACATGCGCGGCCACCGGCACTCTGGCCCAGGCCACCGCCGACCATGAAGAGCACCATTCCGAACCGGGCGTGGCTGCACCCGGGGCGGGAGCGACCGGGACGATGCCGCCGACGGCCCCCGGGAACATGGGGGATCAGGATCATGACGCCCAGTCCGGTCAGCGCGGCATGATGTCTCCCGGGATGATGGATGACATGATGGGCTCGGGGATGATGGGCGACATGATGGGGCCGGGAATGATGGGGGGAATGGCCCGCCCCGGGGCGGGAGAAGCCATGGCCGGCATGGGGATGCGCCACCGCCGGCATATGATGAAGGTCATGTTCGCCATCGCTGATGCGGATGGCGACGGCGGGCTCTCCCTCGAGGAGATCGCGGACATCCATCGGCGGGTCTTCGGCGCCGTGGATGCCGATAAAGACGGCCGGGTGACGCCTGAAGAGCTGCAAACCTTCATGCAGGAGTAGAGCATCAGGAGGCGGCGTGGCCTATGTGTTCTCCAAAGCCGTGGAGGCTGTCGTCCCCGCAGCGCCCGAAGATGTCTTCGCAGTCCTCGACGACCCTCGCCGCCTTGGCCGCCACATGGAAAGGCCGTCCATGATGATGCTGGGCGGCTCCATGCATTATACCCTCGACGAACAGGAGGGCCGCGCTGTGGGCTCGGTGATCCGGGTCGAGGGGTGGGTTCTCGGGCTGCCGCTCTCCATCATCGAGAGGATCGCCGAGCGTGATCCGCCAAGGCGCAAGGTCTGGGAGACCATCGAGGAGCCGCGCCTGCTCGTGTTCGGCAACTACCGCCTCGGCTTCGAGATTGCCACCGAGGTGGGCGGGAGCCGGGTGCGGGTGTTCATCGACTACAACCTGCCTCGGTCGCGGCTCGGGCGGCTCCTGGGTGCCCACGCTTACGCGCGCTGGTGTCTGCGCCGGATGCTCGCGGAAGCGTCATCCGCCAGCGATGAAGCCACGACGTCTCAGATCGGGGCACAGCCTTAGAAAAGTTCTGACTTTCCTATCATGGGAGGGAGCACCCTAGCACTACTTTGGCAGATTTTCCTTGGGGCGTTCTGCGATGAGCCTTTCACAATGAGGGCAGCGCATTGGTGGCG
>NZ_JAPTYD010000112.1 GCF_026913015.1 Paracoccus benzoatiresistens | reverse complement strand
CCCGATCTGATCGCCATCCGCGACCTCGAGGCGGTGGCGGAGGAGGCGGGCGCGGACAGTCCCGAGGCGCTTTCCGGCCTGCCGCAGCTTCTGGCCGGCGCCGCGGGATCACAGACCCGCAGGCGCTGAGGGCGGCGGCGGGCGAGGAGGTCTGGGCAACCACGTGGCATTCGTCGGCTGGATCAGGGGCCGGCTTGACCCCTGTCAAGGCGGGCAGGGGACGGCCGCCCCATCTTGGGCGCAAGACAGCGGAGCAGTCGAATGTCACAGGCCCTGCAACCTGCACCTGCATCCCTGCGGCCGCCGGACGCCCTTCATGGCCCTGCAGCCGCAACCAGCCTTCTGTTTCGCGCCCTTGGTGGCCGTCGCAAGGTTCTTGCGGTGGCGGTTCTTTTCGGCTTGGCGGCTGCAGGAGCGGTTGCGGCGGTCATGCTGCGCCCACCGGTTGTCGCCGTGGCAGCGGTCGAGCGCGGGCAAGCCGCCGAAATCGTCTATGCCACCGGTGTGGTCGAGCCGCGCAGTTGGGCCAAGGTCGCGCCATCCGTGCGGGAACGGATCGTCTGGATGTGCGACTGCGAGGGCTGGCAGGTCAAGCCCCTGGACGAGCTGGCGCGTCTTGACGATCGTCAGGCGCGGGCGACCTTGGAGGAGCTCCGCGCCCAGCAGGATTTCACGACGCGCATTCTTGCAAGGCTTCGCGTCCTGGCTGAGCGCAACATCGCCAGCCGCCAGGATCTTGAGCGCAGCGAAAGCGAGGCGGCGCGGATCGCGGCACAGATCGCCGCGCAGGAGGTCCGCCTCGAGGCCTATGTCCTGCGAGCGCCGATTGCCGGTGTGGTCCTGCGCCAGGACGGCGAGGTCGGCGAAATCGCCGATCCTGCCACCCCTCTGTATCATGTCGGCCAGCCTCGGCCCCTGCACATCCGGGCCGAGGTCAACGAGGAGGACGTTCCCCGTCTTGCCACCGGCCAGCAAGTCCTGATCCGGTCCGACGCCTTCCCGGGCCGCAAGCTGGAGGCCGTGGTCGAAAGCATCACCCCGATGGGCGATCCGGTTGCAAGAACCTATCGCGTGCATGTTGCGCTTCCCGACGAAACGCCGCTGATGATCGGGATGACGGTCGAGGTGAACGTGATCACCCGGCTGCGCGCGGATACGCTGCTTGTGCCCGCCCAGGCCGTGGGGCCGGATGCGACCGTCTGGCTTCTGGAGGGGGATCATGCGCGGCGGGCAGCGGTGAAAACCGGCATCTGCGGCAGCAGCAAGGCCGAGATCCTCGAAGGACTGGCCCAAGGCCAGACCGTCATCGTGCCGGCACCCGTCGATCTTGAGGATGGCGCCCGCGTCAGAGTGAGGGATCCGCGATGAAGCTGCTTCTGATGCTGGCCTTTGCCCATATCCGGGGCCGCCTGCGGCAGATGACGGTGGCTGGACTGGGGGTGGCGCTTGGCGTCGGCTTTTCGATCGCCATGGCCGCGCTGATGCAGGGCTCGCAACAGGACTTTGTCCGCCAGCTTGTTGATGCGATGCCGCATGTTGAGGTGCTGGACGAATTGCGCCGCCCCGCGCCGCAGCCTGCCGAACAGGTCTTTGCCGCAGCGGAATTCTTTGGACTGCGTCCCGTCGATGACCAGCGCGGCATCCGCAACCCCGCCGCGGTAGAGGCGGCGCTGAGGACCTGGGTTCCGGGGCAGATCGCACCCGCCCTGCGGATCCAGGCCGTGGCGCGGTTTTCCGGGCGAGAGGCAGGGGTCGTTCTTTATGGCGTCCTGCCCCGTCAGGAAGCGCAGGTTTCTTCGATCGCGCGCGATTTCGTGGTGGGCAGCTTCTCGGAGCTTGCGGCAGGGGGCAACAACGTGATCATGGGCCGCGCCCTTGCGGACAAGCTGGGCGCGGCACTTGGCAGTTCCGTCAGCCTGGTCACGGGCAGCGGGCAGGCACGCGATTTCAGGATCGTCGGCCTTTTCCATACCGGCGCGCGGTCGCGCGACGAGGGCGAGGTCTATGTCGCGCTGAAGGGGGCCCAAACCCTGTCGGGAAGGCCCAATGCCATCAACACGATCCGCATCCGTCTTGACGATCCGGCCCGTTCGCAAGAGGTCGCAGCCCGGGCCGAGATCCAGATCGGGCAGAAGGCCGTTTCCTGGGAGGAGGCCAATCAGGCGGTCCTCGAGGCGCTGACCATCCGCAACGTCATCATGTACACGGTGGTGGCGGCCATCATGCTTGTGGCGGGCTTCGGCATCTTCAACATCGTCTCGACCATTACGCACGAAAAGGCGCGCGACATCGCCATCCTGAAATCGCTCGGCTTTCCCGAGGCCGACATGCGCCGCCTGTTCCTTCTGGAAGGGCTGGTGATCGGCGCCGTGGGTTCGCTGCTGGGATGGATCACCGGCTATGGGCTGTGCCTGGTTCTGGTCAGCATCCCGATCAAACTGGAGGAACTTGGCGGGGCAACGCGGTTGCCCCTGGCCTGGAGCCTGCTTCACTATGTTCTTGCGACAGGCTTTGCACTGATGGCAGCCGGCATCGCGGGCTATCTTCCCGCTCGCCGGGCCGCCCGCCTGAACCCGGTCGACATTATCCGGGGCGCGACATGACCGGCCTGATAGAAACGGAACACCTGACGCGCACGCTGCCCTCGGTTGTTCCGGTGACGCTGGTGCGCGACGTGACGCTGCGGGTCGCGCCGGGCGAGTTCGTGGCATTGACGGGGCCTTCAGGCTCGGGAAAGTCATCGCTTCTTTATCTGCTCGGGTTGCTCGACCAGCCGACCTCGGGGACGGTCCGCATCGACGGGCGCGACACCCGGCACATGTCCGAGGCCGAGCGATCGGGCTTCCGGCTGCAGGGGATCGGCTTTGTCTTCCAGTTCCATTTTCTTCTGCCGGAATTCACGATCCGCGAGAATGTCGAAATCCCGATGCTGCGGCTTGGCCGGCTGCCCCCGTCAGCAATACGGCGGCGGGCCGAGGACTTGCTGGCGCAACTGGGATTGGCCGGGCATCTGGCCAAGCGGCCGGACCAGATCTCGGGGGGGCAGCGTCAGCGCGTGGCGGTGGCCCGGGCCTTGGCCAATGACCCGCCCCTGATCCTGGCCGATGAACCGACCGGCAGCCTTGACCGCAAAAGCTCGGGCCAAGTCTTCACGATCCTGCAGTCGCTGTCGCGCGCCGAAGGCAAGACCGTGATCGCCGTTACCCACGACCTGTCGCTTGCCGCTTTGACGGACCGGCAGCTGGAACTGGTGGACGGCGCGCTGACCACCCCCGGCTGACGCTTCTTCCTGACTTCAAGAGCGGGCTTCAGGTCAGGTTTGCGCGATCTCCCGTGCGTCCTTGTCCGAAACCGCATGGTTCGCCTTCTGGAGGATCGCATTCACCCGGCCTGCCTCCTCCTGGTATTCGTTGATCGCCTTCTGCACGAAGGCCCCCTGGATCCTCTGGATCTGCGCGGCATCGCGACACTGCAAAAGCTGGTGCATCATGAGGACGTCCTGGCGTACCCGCCGCATCACGAAATTGGTCCATTCCTCGACCAGGTTCAGGTAGGCGTCGGACATTGCCGTGCTGAATACGCCAAGCGGACGGATGAAGGACAATTCCACTTCACTCATCCGGTCGAGAACACGGTCCGCCTCGGGGGTCTCGGTTGGTGCCTTGGGCATGGTTGTTCTCCTTTCCGTGCCAAGGAAGCCGGGGCAGGGCTCTCTGTCATTGATCGCTGTCAATGCAAGTCCTGCCGTCTCACCGACTGGCTGACCTTCACGGAGGAGGCGCTTGTTGCCGCGGATCCAGTCAGGGCGTGATGGCGACCTTGAGAACCCCGTCGCGCTGGTGTGCAAAGAGGTCATAGGCTGCCTCGATGTCATCCAGCTTGAACCTGTGGGTGACAAGGGGACCAAGATCGACGCGCCCCGAGGCGACCACGTTCATCAGCCGGGTCATCCGCTCCTTGCCCCCGGGACAGAGAGTCGTGACGATCCTGTGGTCCCCGAGCCCGGCCGCGAAGGCATCAAGCGGAATCCTGAGGTCTTCGGAATAGACGCCCAAGGACGACAACGTGCCGCCTGGCCGCAGGACCCGCAGGGCGCCTTCGAAAGTGGCCTGCCGGCCAAGCGCCTCGATGGCGACATCCACGCCGCGGCCCTGTGTCAGGCGCATGATCTCGGCCACCGGATCGCCCCTGCTGAAATCGACGATCTCGTCCGCGCCGAGGCGTCGCGCCATCTGCTGCCTTTCCGGCAGCGCCTCGACCGCAATGATGCGTGTCGCACCCATCAGCCGCGCACCAGCGGTGGCGCAAAGCCCGATGGGCCCTTGGGCAAAGACGGCCACGGTATCCCCGATCCGGACCGCGCCGCTCTCGGCGCCGGAAAAGCCGGTCGACATGATGTCAGGACACATCAGGACCTGCTCGTCCGAGAGAGTGTCGGGGACCGGCGCAAGGTTTGCCATGGCATCGGGCACCAGGAGATATTCGGCCTGCGCCCCATCGATCGTGTTCCCGAAGCGCCATCCGCCCATGGCCTTGAACCCGTGCCGCGTGCCCGCGCCATCCTGCGAATGGCAGCCGCACAGGCAGGCCATCGAGTGACCGGACGGCGTGATTGCACCCGCAATGACCCGCTGGCCTTCGTGATAACCCGTGACCGAAGAGCCCAGCTTTTCTATGATGCCAACCGGCTCATGCCCGATCGTGAGACCCCGTGCCACGGGATACTCGCCCTTGAGGATATGAACATCGGTGCCGCAGATCGTCGTCGTCGTGATGCGGATCAGCGCGTCCAGGGGGCCGACATCCGGCACGGGCTTGTCCTCAAGAACAATACGGCCCTTTTCGACGAACACCGCAGCGCGCATCTTCGCCCCCCGCAAGCGGCGCCTGTCAGGAGTCGTCTGCGTCTCGACAATCTGCTCCATGCCATTCTCCCCGTATGCTTCGGACGCAGGTTAACCTCGACGCCTGCATCGGCATTGACCTGCATCAACGCGCGGCAAGATGAGATGCCGTTCTTACGTCATGGAGTGAAGATTTGTGGTTTTTCTCACCAAGGTTCAAAACACGACCGGAACCGGCAAAGGTGGGCATTCCATTAGGGAGGCGGTCACGGCCCCGGTAATCCTCCCCATTTTAGCAGAGCGCAGCCACAGAATTCACGCGGCCGTTTTCAGCTTCCTGGCCGGTTGAGCCCGCCGATGCCCATGTTCGGGCGTTCGTTGGCCTTGCCCTGGTGAAGGTCATTTTGGCGATTATTCTTGCGGGGTTGCTTCTGGTTCCTGGGCCGCAGCTGGCGCG
>NZ_JAPTYD010000111.1 GCF_026913015.1 Paracoccus benzoatiresistens | reverse complement strand
TCGCGGCCTGACTGGAGCCAACGTCACATGCCCGGAGCCCGCTGCCCGGCAATTTCCACCACATTCGCGACACGACCTTGCCGTTCGGACCGTGCCATTGGGGGTGAGTCGGTTTGCGCCAGCTGTTCGAGCAAGATTTTGCGCCCCGAGCATACCCCCCCCCTTAAACCAGCGGCTATCTCGCCGCCCTCGGTCGTCGCACGACACGCAGCCTGCCGCTGACTCCGCCGCCACAGAAGAACCTTTCGGCACCATCGGATCCGAGGCCCGAGATGATTTTTCCCTCGGGCATCTCCATGCTGTCCAGCACAACACCGCTGAGCGGGTCGATCTGGCGCAACTCGCTTTGCCCATTTTCCCATGTGCCATGCCAGAGTTCGCCCTCGACCCAGCTGACCCCGGTGACAAAGCGGTTCGAGCGGATCTCGCGCTGAACCTCGCCGGTCTCTGCATCGACCCGGATTATCGCACGCCCGTCATATTGCCCCACCCAAAGCGAGCCCTCGGACCAGGCCAGACCTGAGGCCCGCTCGCCTCCGGGCGCCGGGATCGTCGCCACCACCCTGCCATCGGCGGGGTCGATCTTTCGGATCAGGGATTGCGCGAGCTGGTAGAGGTGGCGGCCGTCGAAGGCCGTCCCGGCATCGGCAAGCATATCGAGAACCTGTCCGGCTTCGCCGCTTTCGGGATCGATGGCGAGCAAGTGATCGCCGGCCGCGACCCAGATGCTCCGGCCATCGAAGCTGACGCCGTGGATTGCATCCGCCCGGGGAAAGGGACCGTATTCACGGAGGATTTCGGCTTGGTGTTTCATGCTTCCATCTTACTCCCGAGGGGCGTTCACCGGGAGCAACAATCCTGTCGGGAAACCCGGAACCCCCGCGAATGTCCAGCGCCGCGACTTGCCATGGCCGAACCATTCGACCCTACCGGACCGGCTCAGCGCATCAAGCATGCGTTGCACCGTCCGTGGACTGACATCCAGCGCCAGAGCCAGGCCCGAACTGCTCCAGGCTTCGCCATCGGCAAGGAGCTCTAGGATAGCCGCATTTGGTCCTTGGACTGGGGGTGCGAGGACTACAGGAGTGCTTTTTCGCGGCTTCAGGGTATAGCCCCGGCGCGTCGCCGCAATCCCGGCCAGCGGGGCGAGCAGCTTGCGCAGTCTGGCAATCTCGACCCGCAGGCGGGCCCGGTGCGAGTCATCCGCCTGCCGGGCACGAAAAACGCGCTGCAACATTTGTTCGCGCGGGACGTCATTCGGCCAGGCCTCGGCCAAGGTGCGGAGCAGCCCAAATAGGACCGGCCGGCCGCGCAGATCCACATTATGGGGCCCCTGGCGCACCCGGTTTCGGCACGCATCGACCACCAGTTTCTCCGAGACCAGGACCTTTTCGACCTCGGCAAGGCTGAGGCTGCGATCCATTCCTTCCATGATCAGCCGGGCCGCCGGTGCCCGGGCGGCCTGCCGGGCGGTTTCCACCTCGGCCAGCAATGCCGGAACTGATGCAACATGCGCGGCGCGAGCTGCCTGATGCAGGGCGAAACGGGCTTTGCCGGCTTCGACCCGCCGCATTGCGATGCCGACCGCGACAAGCCAATAGCCCGGTCGCGACACGCTCGGCACCATTGCGGGATCAATCGAGGACAGAAGGTCTTCGGCCTGGCCCAACCGACCGAGAAGCAGGGCCAGCCGCGCTTGCAGGTAGATCGCATGGGCAAGGTTGGATCGGTCGCCGTACCCCTCAAGGATGCTTCCCGTTTGCTGCAACAATTCCATCAGCCCGCCCAGATCACGCAGCACCAGCGAGATTTCGGCGACTGCCAAATTGCATCTGGCGACCATCAGGAGTGAGCCGGAACCGAAGCCGCAGGCGGCGTCACGCAGCAGATCACGGGCACGCGACAGATCGCCCAGTTGCGCCATGGCAATCCCCCGTAGCGCGCGGGCATGGGGGTCTTCTCGCAGGGCCACCCGCTTCAGGGCCCCCAGTGCGTTGCCCGAGGCAAGGGCCCGCGCAGCAGCCGCGATCACTGTATCCATCGCAATCCCGCCATGTTTGTTACTCACCCGCGGCCTACAACCGGCCGTAGGATCGAGCTGCGTCATCACCATCAGAGAGGAGGCGAGACATGACAAGAGCGAAGGATTATGCCGGATGGCTCTCCCTGGCCGCATCGCCGAGCTTTGCGGTGATGGCAGCGATGACTGCGCTGGACGGAGGAGGTCTCTGTCTCTCGGCACCCGGCGCCTCGCCGATGAGTGGCATGACCGGGATGTATCTCTTGATGAGCATTTTTCACCTGCCGCCCTGGTTGCGGCTGATTGCCTGCCTGGCAGGCTTCCCTCGCAATTCCAACTTAACGGAGAATAACCCATGACACCGGCAATTGTATCGCGCGAGGAATGGCTCGACGCTCGCAAGTCCCTGCTGGCCCGGGAGCGCGCCATGACCCACGAACTGGATGCGTTGCGCGCGCAACGCCGCCAGCTTCCCTGGGTCCGGCTCGACAAGACCTACATCTTCGACGGTCCGAATGGCGCGCGATCGCTTGGCGACCTGTTCGAGGCTCGCAGCCAACTGGCCATCTACCATTTCATGCTGACACCGGGATCGGACAATATCTGCTCGGGCTGCTCCTTCATTGCCGATCACGTCGACGCGGCGCGGCAGCATTTTGAGCAAGCCGATCTCTCCTTTGCCGCAATCTCGCGGGTCCCTGTCGAGCAGATCCAGGCGGTCAAGACGCGGATGGGTTGGACCTTTCCCTGGCTGTCCTCCGCGCGCAACAGTTTCAACTTCGATTTCGCAGTGTCCTTCACGCCCGAGGATCGCGAGGCCGGCCGCGCCATCTACAATTACGGGACGGTCATCCGAAACAGTCCGGACATGTTCGGGACGAGCATCTTCGCCAAGGACGAGAGCGGTGACATCTTCCACACTTATTCGACCTATCATCGCGGCAACGAGCTGCAGATCGGTGCCTTCAACTGGCTCGACCTGACCCCAAAGGGACGCAACGAGACCGGCACCATGAGCTGGGTACGCCTGCACGATGAGTACTGACTGAAGCTTGGCGGAGCGGCAGAACCCGCCGCTCCGCAATCCAGGACATCGAGGACTTCGCGCTGCGATGGATGAGCGAGGCTTCGCATCTCATCCTATTCATGGATGTCGACAATCCCGCTGCGCGGCGTCTGTGCGGCCGCTTTGGCGGATGCCGCATCGCGGCGGGGTTCGAAGTCAAATGATCGAAATGGGCCGAATGTCGCTGTCAGCGATGCGCTAGATATTCCGCTGAAACGTACCCCGAAATACGAGGCCTATCGGTGAGCGAGGCTCTGCACCAGACCTTACCGTCATTTGTTACGCAGCTCTGGCGGGTGAGGCGCGTTCCGTCGGGCAGGCCGATTATGATGTTGTGGTCCAAGCCAGGACCTTCGCGAAGCTTCAAGAGATCGTCAGGCCCTGCGCCCTTGACCACTGCACCAGAACCGACCGCGCATCCGGTGGTGATCACGAGAGCGAGAAGTGCAGCAAAATGAGTTCGCATTATCTGACCTTGATCGTTTTGCCATCACTACGACACCGTCACGCTAAATCACCGCAGGCATGTGCGCGATGCTGATAATGGATTGCACAAGACCAGCCATCGAAAGTCCGTTCTGCCTCATAGAGCGGCGGTTCTGGTCAGGATCTCGCCGCAGCGGCAGTTGAGCGGCAACTTCGGAGAATGCAGCAACGCAGCATGGGGTGAGGCCGACCGTCCGCTAAGGGCCGTTCGGGCAGTACAAAGATAGGATCGGTCGGCGTCTCACGTGAACCTTTTTGCCGGGATCGCATCCAATGAGTGAGGCCGGGTGGATCCGGCCCGCCATGGAAAGGTCCTCACATGCTTCGCCCCATTCCCCTCCTCGCCGCTGGCCTCTTGCTTGGCGCCCTGCCCCTCTTGGCAACGGCCCAGACAGCACCTGATACAGCTCCGCCTGCCGCTCCGTTCCAGAAGGTCAGCGAGCTTGTCACCCTGCCGGACTTCCTGCCCGGCCTCGGCACGCTTTATGTCGATCCGGCGAGCCTGCCTGCCGGTCCCTTCCTCGGCTATGACCACGACGGCAAGCTGTCGGCCACGATCTATATGGCGCCGCTCGAAGATCTGGAGGGTGGCAGTGCCTTCAACGACCTTGCGGTCGGCAGCAACAGCGTCACGTCGGTCGATATCTATTACAACGCCGGGCATCCCGGTGTGGAGAAGCCGCATGTCCATGTCGTGCTCTACCACGACATGGCCGCCAAGGCGCGGCTGGCGGAATGAACATGAACCGCCGGATGCTGATCACTTGGGGGGTGGCCCTGCTGTGGGCCGCCCAGGTGCGGCCTCGGCGTGCAACCGCGGCCGGGCCGCTGATGATCGAGATGAAGGGCAGCTTGCGGGGCGAGAAGGTCTGGTTCGTCCCCCTGGGCCTTGCCGTGGACCCCGGCGCGATGATCCGGTTCGTGAACCGCGACGCAGGCAACAGCCACACGGCTACGGCCTACCACCCCGACATCCTGGATCGACCGCAGCGCATTCCGAACGGGGCACAGCCCTGGGACAGCGACCTGCTCCTGCCGGACGAGGCTTTTGAGATCACGTTGACCGTGCCTGGCGTCTACGATCTTTATTGCCAGCCTCACGAGCATGCCGGCATGGTGGCGCGGATCGTCGTGGGCCGTCCAGGGCAGGATCCCGGGTGGCAGGGCCCCCCCGCCGAGGCGGGTGATCTGCCTGAAGCAGCGCTGGCCGCCTTTCCGCCAGTCGATGATATCCTTGCGCAAGGAGCCGTGATGCCGGGCCCTGGAGAGAAAACATGAACAAGCCCTCCAAGATGATGTCCGACTGCGCTGAACGTCAGATGTCCGAGGCAGCCCTGGTCGCGGCCGCCCGCCTGCACGAGGAGGCAGCAGTGCGCGAGCTGATCCGGCGACTGAACGGGCGGCTGTTTCGCGTCGCGCGTGGCCTGATGTCCACCGACGCCGAGGCTGAAGAGGTCGTCCAAGATGCCTATCTCGCCGCCTTCACGCATCTGGACGGCTTTCGGAACGCGGCGCGGTTCTCGACCTGGATCACCCGCATCACCCTGAACTGCGCGGCCATGCGACTGCGCAAGCAGCACGCGCAGGAGGAATACGATACGGTCGAGGAACCTGCGCTCCGCAGTGGCGAGGTAGTGCTGTTCCCCGGCTTAGAGACCGAACCCACGGAAGCCGCTCTTGGCCGGATGCAGACGCGCGCCCTGATCGAGGCGGCGGTCAGCGAGCTTCCATCCGATATCCGGCTGGTGTTTCTGATGCACGACGCCTCCGGGCTGAGCCTGCACGACATCGCGCGGGACCTTTCGCTGCCGCTCGGCACGGTAAAGACCCGCTTGATGCGCGCGCGTCATCGCCTGAGGCGAATCATCACCGACCGCATCCAGGGCGGCTTCGAGACGATCTTTCCTTTTGCCGGCCATCGCTGCGCCGGCATGGCCGAAAGCGTGGTGGCCTTGCTGAAAGAGCGGCAGCACCTTCCCTGAGTTCCTGATGTGCGGGCTGAGTGGGACGTCGATTGGAAACCGACAGGCTCAGCTTCCTGGCAATCAGGAGCTTCCATCAGCGGGTCAGGCGTTGCCTGGACGCTGGAACGATCAGGACTGCCCCCTCCCGCCGGAGCGACTAGGGCGTGTTGACGTTTGAGGGTTTCCAAACTGATCGCTGGCTGATTCAAGGCTGCCAAATGGGAGGCAACCTT
>NZ_JAPTYD010000110.1 GCF_026913015.1 Paracoccus benzoatiresistens | reverse complement strand
CCTGAGCATCGGCATCAGCGCCAAACTGGGGAATTTTCATCCAGCCGTTTTGGGGAGATTACGTCCAGCACTCACACTGCAGTCCTGTATCCCCGCCTCAGGTCACGTCCGAACACCCAAGTCGCGCTACAGGGGCCTACCCCTGAATGCCAGACCTCAAGGCGACGATGACGCCGTCCCCAGACAGCGGGTCATCGAATCACGGGCGACCATCCTGGGTCGGCTGCTTCAAGAGGCTAGCTCGAGATCCCTCTCCTCGGAGAGCGAGAGGGTCACCCGATCCCGCCCCTGGATTTTTGAGGCATAGAGCGCTTGATCCGCTCGTTGGTAACCTTTGCTGTAGTTGAACGGCGCTTGTTCGAAGAAAAATCCCCCGATGCTGACACGTGTCAGCTGGGTCGTGCCATAGGGGATCTGCAAGGCCTTCCGGAACCGCTCAGCTACAAGGCGCCCCGCATCAGCATTCTTAGTGTGCACCAGGATAGCAAACTCTTCACCTCCTACTCGGGCTGCAAAGTCAGTAGCGCGAACCGTGCGGCGAATAGCCGATCCGATTTCTTGCAGGACGATATCACCTGCATCATGGCCGAACTCGTCATTGATCTTCTTGAAATGATCAACGTCAAGCATAAGGAAGAGAACACCCGTGACTCGCTCAGCTTCGAGTTCCCGCGCATAGTTCATGAGCGAACGACGATTAGGAAGGCCTGTGAGGCAATCGGTGGAAGCCTCCTTGGTCAGCTGACGTTCTCGCCGCCCACGCCGCTGCTCGGTCTCAAGCATCTTGCCAAAGATGAACACAACCAGGCCGATAACCAGACCCAGGAAGATCGAGGTCCGCCAGGCAGTGCTCGCAACAGCGACCAGCGTTAAAGCCGAGGGACCAAGGCACAGGATGCTGATCGACAACCAATCCGTCCATATCCTCTTGCGTGCTTTGCCGACCCGGTAGCGCCAAAGGAGACCACCCGCACCACTGGCGGCGATAACCAGAACGCCTGCGATTGTCCCACTTCCGCCAATGATGACGCGCGCAACACCGTTCAGCACGCCAGCTGTCACTGCAGCGATCGGGCCACCGAAGGCTGCAGCCATTCCAATAAACGCTCCGCGAGCGTCGGCCTGAAGTCCCGGGCCTAGAACGATTGGCTGTGCCATCATGAGAATACCGCTGCAGCCCAGCACCAAACCCAAGCCCAACCGGCGAATCACAAAATTTTGTATCCGTCGCTGCATGAGGCCGTAAAGCAAAGTGCAGATTGCCATCACACCAACGGTGTTTATCAAAACAATAATATACTCGAACATCTTAGATCGTTTTCAAACTTGCAAACGCGAGTACAGACTATCTGTCGCGAAATCCTCAGGTGACCGCGTGACCTCGGCTAAAGTATTTGCTTCCGTGCGACAAGTCGGAGCTTGGCAGACGATCATCAACTTTGGAAATGCTGGTCCTGTGAAGCGGAGGGTGGGCGCAGCTACCCTGATGAATTTTTGCCACGAGTCCGGCCCTTCTGACAACCATTTCAAAGTAACCAAAAAGGGTTTCCTGAACTCCACCATAGGTAGATTTCCATCGAAGTTGATCAATCCCTAAGGATACCTGCAAGGGGTTGAACAAGGACAGTCGCACCTCTACCCTGCCCCTCCTCCAAACTCCCGGGCGATTTGAACGCGTTCGGTGCTCTAGATTAGTTCCGTAGCGAACAGGGGCTGCGCAGAACTGCAGCCTGCTGAACAATTAGCCCTCTACTGCATGGAGGTGTTGATTTGCAACCAGGCGCCTGTCTTGTTCCTCCGTCCTAGCACCAAGCATCTTGCTCAGGGCCTGGTGCAAGACAGCACCCGAGACCCGACCCGATCTGCTCGCCGCCATGGGGTGCAGAATGCCCCGGGGATCTTGCGAGATAGTCCCACGGATCCGGGGCATTTTGAGGAAGCTCTTTGAGATCAAAGGGCACATCCATCTCCTGATCCAAGGCAACCTTGCCATATGACGTTCAATCCCGATGGCGGCGGGAAATACGGTCGAGATAGCTTCCGAGCCACACAACCGCCCTGATAGAGAGATCAAGATTGCGCGGTGTCTGCCGCTTACTATCCCGCGTCGCGTGTTCGAGCAGGCTGCGTCAGCCATGGCACCAAGCCACGACGCAGCACAGCGCAATGCAGTTGGTCAGGCGCAGCTCCTCAATCCGGCAACCGATTTTCAGGGCCGGGAAGAAGCTCTCGATCTTCCAGCGGGCGGCCTTCGATTCGAGCTTGTGCACGGCGTCCGCACGGGACGCAACCGGCGGGTTCGTAGTCAACTTCCAAAAGACGGGTGCCCCGCCTTCCGACGGATCGAGCTCCTCAGAATGGATAAATTCGAGATCCTGACGCCGGCAATTCGGCTGCTTCTCGATCGGCGGACGAACCGACATCGTTGCATATCGGACCAACAGTACTGCGCGATGGTCCCTGCCCTGGGCATCGCGGTTTCGGACCACGTGCGTGCCGCCATCCAGAGGACAGTTCAGCCACGACAGTTTCGAAGAAGTCGCAGGACAATCGTGCCTTGACCATTGCCTGAACCGGAAACCATAATCAAACGTCGGTCACGCCTCGATGGAAAATCCGGGTCAGTTCTGGTTGGAAATCAACGTCCCGGCCGTTTGTCAGGGAACACGGTGGGCGGTGTCGGTTAGTTAAAGAGTGGAGCGTCCATGCGTCTCGGTTATCTTGTTCCTGAATTTCCAACCCAGACCCATGCCTTCTTCTGCCGCGAAACTGATGCCATCGAAGCAATGGGAGTTCCCGTCCGGCTGTACTCAACACGCCGGCCAGCCCCGGGTGCCTGCCCGCATGCTTTCGCAGCACGGATGGGGTCACGCACCACGTATCTCTTTCCTGCGTCGTCCAAGGCATTCGCATTGCTGCGCCGCCGGCCGTCCTGCACGGTGAAGGCTGTGTCTTATGTGCTCGGCCTTCGCGAAACGTCATTTGCCGGGCGGTTGAAGCTGCTGGGCTTATTGCCTTCGGCCGCAATGCTGGCCCATGATGCCGAGCAAAACTCAATTTCACATCTGCACATTCATTCCTGTGCCAACGCTGCTCATCTAGGGGCCTTGACCCATATCCTGAGTGGATTGCCTTATAGTCTGACATTGCACGGCGACCTGCCAGTTTATGGCAAGGATCACCGCGCCAAGATGCAGAGTGCCTCCTTTGTCGCAGCCGTGACGAGCCCGTTGGCGGAACAGATCGCTGAAGTGAGTCCGAACACCCTGGCACCGGTAATATGGATGGGGGTCGACTGCACCCAATTTGCTCCCCACAGCGCCCCTGCCGAGAACTTACGCGGCTTGGTCTTCCAGGTAGCCACCGTAGCGCGGCTGAACCGCGCGAAGGGTCATCGCTTCTTCCTTCAGGCAATGGCTCTTCTGCGCGAGCGCGGGCTCGCTATACGCTATCTGATCGCTGGCGACGGCCCTGAGAGAACCGAGATAGAGACGCAGGTCGACCAGCTCGGGCTTGGGGATCAGGTTCAGTTTTTGGGATCGCTGAGCGAGGATGACGTCTTGGCACTGCTACACAGGGTCGACGCGCTGGCGCTAACTTCGGTCGGTCAGGGGGAGGCGGCGCCGGTCACGGTGATGGAAGCGATGGCTTGTGGCTTGCCTGTTATCTGCTCAATTATCGGTGGCACACCCGACATGATCAGGGACGGACACGACGGCCTCTTGGTGCCACAGAAGGATGTAGCCGCCATTGCCGATGCCGTGCAGCGCTTGGCCGAGGATCCTGAACTGGTGCGGACCATCGGCCGCGCTGCCCGGACAAGGGCGATCGACTGCTTTGACAGCCGCGCCAATGCAGCGAGGCTGTTGCATGAAATTCGAGCTCAAATAACATGATCCAGTCGGCTGCGATAGTCTGGAGTTCCAAGCTGTGTTGACCGGGCATGCACCCATCTGATGACTGGACATTTTGGAGTTGTCGGAAATGATCGTGACCAAGAACCTGCGCACCGGCAAGAAACTGTGGAGCAGGCGCGCTGTTTTCGTACGTGCTTCAATGCTATCCCTTCTGGGCCTCACAGGGAGGGCGTTCGCTGATTATTCTGAGGGGCCGTTCGCGATGCGAGTTATTCAGTCCGGCCATTCACTGACTGATCCTATCGTGCCCATGCTGAATGCTATTCTCGCCGCTGAGGGCGTGCCGCAGATTAAGCCCTATCAGATCGAGCGCTCGACCATTCCCGGCAGCCCTATGGAATGGCGCTGGAACAACCGCGTTGAGCCTGGGCCGGATGCGCGTCACGATATCGCCGCCTATGACGTGCTGGTGCTCACCGAACGGGTGTCGCTGGTCAACACGATGCCTTGGCACGATTCCAAAAGCATGGCCCTGCGCTGGTTCGAGAACAGTTGGGCCCACGGCAAAGGCGGCAAGGGCGCGCAAACGGTGCTCTATGCGTCCTGGGTCGAGGTCGACAGCGGGCCGCAGAATGCGAACCCTCATAACGACCCCGAGGCACACCTTCCTTTTCGTGACCGATTGCCGCTCGAGATGGCACGCTGGCAGTCCATCGCAGACCATGTAAATGTCCGGCGCCCATACGGATCGCCAGCTATGCGGGTGATACCCGGCCCATTGGTGATGGCGGCCGCTCATGATGCGATTGCGGCTGGAGAAGCTCCCGGCATCTCGACAATCGAGGATCTGTTCGAGGACAATATTCATGTAAACGATACTGGCGCCTATTTGATAGCATTGGCGCATTTTGCGGTCCTCTATAACGTCGACCCTCGGACGTTGTCAGCCGGGTCGAATGGTCTAGGGTCGCGCCAACCTGAAACGGCCGCCTGGATGAAGCAGTTGATCCATGAGGTCCTGCTAGCCTATCCGGCTGCACACTATAGCGGTAGGGTATGACGCTTGCCACAATCGAGATCGGTGACATACGCAACTGCAGAGCGGTCTGAAGTGGTGCCCAATAGGCCTCTCAAAACTCTGGCGCTTGTCTCACGCGTCCTGCCGCTGCCACCCGCCGCGAAGCTGGTCTTCGAGCCCGTGGGGCCGACCACCTTGGACCACTTGCCGGAGGTGGCTCGGAACTGGGGCGAGCGCCGCCGGAACAGCTTTGCCGCAGGACGGCTCGCAGCAGCCAAGGCCCTCACGGCAGTCGGATACCGAGGCCGCACGATCCTGGGCATAACTTCCGATGGTTTACCTGCTTGGCCGCCGGGATGGATGGGAAGCATCAGTCATGCCGAAACGGTCGCAACCGCAGTTGTTGTTCCAGCCCAAAGCACCGAAGTTTCGGTCCTGGGCATAGATCTAGAACGCATTATTGCGCCCGGGACCGCCGCCGAAATTGCCACCGCGATCATGCCGGAAGCCTTGCCAGGTGCCTCCGGCCTGACGTTGGCCGAAGAGATAACACGCGTTTTTTCAGCCAAGGAAGCGCTGTACAAAGCGTTGTTCCCCCAAACGCGCCAGGTCCGCGGCTTTGAAGCGGCACGGGTAGGCTGGTCTAGACCCTGCTCGCATGACCCGGTCACGCTCAAACTGACCTTGACGGAAGACTGGGGCGGCGAATGGCTGACTGGAACGAGCCTCACTGCCTTCCAGGTGATCGGTGCGAACCATGTGGTAACGGTTGTGTGGTGTTAGGCGCGGGACAGGGGACGGGTTCGCACACCTTGCGCAATCATGGCCTCATACTAACGGCATTAACCACTGACCTGCGCCCAATCGCGTGAGGTGATTGAGGCGACGCGTTCCGGCATGGCGAGGA
>NZ_JAPTYD010000010.1 GCF_026913015.1 Paracoccus benzoatiresistens | reverse complement strand
CTGTCGGTGGCCATCCTGGTGCTGGTCTTCCTGCCCCAGATCCGCAAGCGCCGCGACGAAGTCTTCACCGAAAGCGACGCCTGAAAGCCCTACCACGATGAAAGGACTATCCATGATCACCCGCCGCGTCCTGCTGGGGACCGCCCTTGCCCTTGGTCTTGCCGGAACCGCCGCCGCCGAGTTTCCCGAACGCTCCGTCACGCTGGTGATCCCGTTCGCCGCCGGCGGGTCCACCGATGTGGTGGGCCGCATCGTGGCCGAGCGGATGAGCCAGGAACTGGGCCAGCAGATCGTCGTCCAGAATGTCGGCGGCGCGGGCGGATCCCTTGGGGCGCAGCAGGTGGCCGCGGCGGATGCGGACGGCTACACGATCCTGATGGGCACGGTCGCCACCCATGCGCTGAACCCGCTGATCCTGAAGCAGAAGCCTTACGACCCGGTGGCGGACTTCGCCCCGGTCTCGCTTCTGGTGCTGGTCCCGAACGTGCTGGCGGTGAACCCGGAGCTGCCGGTGAACACGGTGCAGGAGCTGATCGACCTCGCCAAGACCGAACCGCTGGCCTATGCGTCCTCGGGCAACGGCACGCCGCTGCACCTGTCGGGCGAGCTGTTCAAGTCCATGGCCGGGATCGAGATCGACCATATCCCCTACAAGGGCTCGGGCCCGGCGCTGACGGATGTGCTGGGCAACCAGGTGCCGATCATCTTCGACAACCTGCCCTCGGCATCAAGCCATATCAGCAGCGGCAAGCTGCGCGCGCTTGGCGTGACCACGGCGGAACGCGCCGCCAGCTTCCCCGACGTTCCGGCCATCGCCGAGACCCTGCCGGGATACGAGACCTACAGCTGGAACGCGCTCTTTGCGCCCGCGGGCACCCCGCCCGAGGCGATCGAGGCGCTGGCCAATGCCGCCAAGGCCGCCATGGCCGATCCCGCCGTCGCCGAACGGATGGCCGAGTTTTCCGCCACCATCGTCGCCTCGACCCCCGAGGAACTGGCCGAGCATGTGAAGACCGAGATGGCCAAGTGGGAGCCGGTGGTCAAGGACGCAAACGTCAGCATGGATTGAACCATATAGGCCCGGAGGGGTTTGCATCCGGTGTGATCCTGTCCAGGATCGCGCCGGATGGCGGGCAGCTGGAAAGCCCGCAGCAAGGATGAGGATCGGATGAGCGGACTTCTGGCACTTCTGGACGATGTGGCCTCCATTTCGAAGGTCGCGGCGGCGTCGATCGACGATGTCGCCGGTCAGGCTGCCAAGGCGGGCGCCAAGGCGGCTGGCGCGGTGATCGACGACGCGGCGGTGACGCCGAAATACGTCCACGGCTTCGACGCCAGCCGCGAAATCCCCATCGTCTGGAAGATCGCCCGCGGGTCGCTGTTCAACAAACTGGTGATCCTGCTGCCGGTGGCGCTGCTGCTCTCGGCCTTTGCGCCCTGGGCGATCTCGCCCCTGCTGATGCTGGGCGGCGCCTATCTGTGCTATGAGGGCGCGGAAAAGGTCGTCTGCGCCCTGGGCCATGGCGATACCCATGCCAGCGAGCAACATACCCATCCCGATTCCGACGGCGCCGCACTGGAGGAACAGCGCGTCGCCGGCGCGATCAAGACCGACTTCATCCTGTCGGCCGAGATCATGACCATCGCCCTGGCGACCATTCCCGCGAATGACAGCCTGTTCATGCGGGCGCTGATCCTGGCCGTGGTGGCCGTGGGCATCACCGTGGCGGTTTACGGCTTTGTCGCGCTGATTGTGAAGGCCGACGATGCGGGCGTCCACCTGGCCACGCAGCGGCGGGGGCTGGTCGCCCTTCTGGGCCGCGGCATCGTCGAGGTCATGCCTTACTTCATGAAGATTCTGACGATCGTCGGCACCGCGGCGATGATCTGGGTCGGCGGGCAGATCGTGCTGCACGGCGCTGCCGAACTGGGCTTGCATGGCCCCTATGACTGGGTTCACCACCAGGCCGAGGCTGCGGCCCACGCGGTTCCGCAGGCCCCCGGACTGGCAGCCTGGGTTGTGACCGCCTTCTTCGATGGCATCTTCGGACTGGTCCTGGGGCTGGTCCTGATCCCCCTTGCCCAGTGGGTCATCAATCCCTTGTTGCAGGCGACGCTTCTTCCGCTGGTGGCCCGGCTGCGCAGGGCCTAGGTTACGTTCTCGTTTCGTTCACATTCGACCCATGCTAGAATGAGGCGAGTTTCCAGAACGGGATTCGCCTCATGTGCTTTTCGCTGAACTGTTCGCACCACCATCCCATCACCTGCATCGTTCCGCCCTACATGCTGCGGGTTCTCGCCCTGCGCGGCGATCCCAAGACCGCCGAGATGGCGCGGACGCTGCTGAAGCAGACGGAAAAGCTGCGCGACGAACGGGCCGAACTGAACCACGGCGGCCTGCCTCCGGCGCAGCCCTTCGGCGGCGCCACAAAGGCCGCCGTTGCCCCGGTCGAGGATCTGTGCTGCCCCGACCGGCGCATCCATGACGGCCAGTTCAAGGCCGCGCTGCCTGGCAAGCTGATCCGGTCGGAAGGCGATGGTCCCACGGGCATTCCGGACGCCGACACCGCCTATAACGCCGCGGGGCAGGTTTTTTCCCTGTTCGCCGAGGAATACGGCCGCAATTCCCTGGATGGCCAAGGGATGCCCCTGATCGCCACCGTCCATCACCGCAAGGATTACAACAACGCCTTCTGGAACGGCACGCAGATGGCCTATGGCACCGGCGACGGCAAGGTGTTCCGGACCTTCCTGGAACTGTCGGTCATCGGGCACGAGATGGCGCATGGCGTCATCCAGCATTCCGGCGGCCTGATCTATGAAAACCAGTCGGGCGCGCTGAACGAAAGCATCGCCGATGTGTTCGGCTCTCTCGCGTTGCAACGCGCCTTGGGGCAGGAAGTGCATCAGGCCGACTGGCTGGTGGGCAAGGGCATCCTTGGGCCGGGCATCAACGGAGCCGCGCTGCGCAGCATGAAGGCGCCGGGCACCGCATATTCCGACGACCTGCTGGGCCAGGATCCGCAGCCCTGGCACATGGACCACTTCGTGACGACCAGCGACGACAATGGCGGGGTGCATATCAATTCGGGGATTCCGAACCATGCCTTTTATCTGTTCTGCGCCTACCTTGGCGGGCGGGCCTGGGAACTGCCGGGCCAGGTCTGGTACCGCGCGCTGCAGACCCTGAACAACCCGATGGCAAGCTTTCTGGACTGGGCGGACCTGACCGTGGAAGCCGCCACCGAACTGACCAGCCGTGGCAGCATCGAGACTGTGATGCTGCGCCGCGCCTGGAAACTTGTCGGAATCGCGATCTAGACCTAGATTCCCCCCATTCAGCGGGGGGTCATCGCCATGATCATCGAAATCGCGGCACAGGGCGGCTTTGGCGGCGTCACGGCCGCGAACCTGTGCAAGACCATCGACGTGTCCGACCAGCCAGAACAAATGCGGCAGGAGCTGTCCGAGGCCTTCGAGCCCGACGAGCTGGCCCGCCTTGCCCGTCAGCCCTGCGGCAACTGCGCCGACCGGATGACCTATCGCATCACCGTGACCGAGGATCGCCAGTCCCACAGCTTCACGCTGCGGGAACAGCAGATCCCGCCCGAAATGCTGGACCTGATCGACCAGATGTAGAAAAGGCGCGGACCAGTCCGCGCCCCTTCATGCGGCGGCCGGTTATCAGTGATGCGCCTCGCCCTTGTGGCGGCGGTTCCACATAATCGAGTTGACGAAGGCCGTGCCGATGAAGACCGCGCCCAGAAGGCCGGTGACGACCTCGGGCAGGTGCCACATTGTCTGGCCGAACATGAGGATCGACAGGATCAGGATCGACCAGAAGGCGCCGTGTTCCAGATAGCGGAACTCGGCCAGGGTGCCGCGTTCGACCAGGATCACCGTCATCGACCTGACGAACATGGCCCCGATACCCAGGCCGATGGCAATCAGGAACAGGTTCTGCGTCAACGCAAAGGCACCGATCACCCCGTCGAAGCTGAACGAGGCGTCCAGCACCTCGAGATACAGGAACCCGCCCAGACCCGCCTGCGCCGCCCCCCGATTGGCATCCTGCGTCTGACCCCAGCGATCCAGGACATGGCCAAGCGCGTCAACGGCCAGAAAGGTCACGATCCCCCAGATGGCGCTGAACATGAAGGTGTGCTCTTCCTGCGTCGGCAGCAGCCAGACAAAGACAAGGATCAGGATAAGCACGAAACCGACCTCCATCCCGCGGACCGACCCGCAACGCCGCAGGGCGCGTTCGATCTTGCCGATCCAGTCCACTTCCTTGGACTGGTCGAAGAAGAAGCTCAACGCCACCAGCATCAGGAAGGCCCCGCCAAAGGCGGCGATCGGCAGATGCGCTTCGTGGATCAGGCGCGAATATTCGTCGGGATTCGTGGCGGCCAGCCGGATTGCGGCCCCCGGTCCGATCTTTGCGGCGATCACCACGATCAGCAGCGGAAAGATGACCCGCATCCCGAAGACCGCGATGATGATGCCCCAGGTCAGGAAGCGACGCTGCCACTTCGGCGCCATCTCCTTCAGCTTGTTGGCGTTGACGATGGCGTTGTCGAACGAGAGCGAAATCTCCAGGACCGCCAGAACAAGGGCGATCGTCAGGAAGGACACCGCCCCCGCCATGGAGCCGGTGAAGCGATAGCCCAGCCACCCGGCCAGAAGAACGCCAATGACTGTGACGATCAGCGGCCAGCGCAGATAGGACAAGGACGAGCGCATGGATTTGCCTCCTGTTCGGCGTCACCCAGTGGGCGGATGGTCCAAGGCCGCCAAGGGACCCCTGGGCCGGTTCGGCGCAGGCCTGCGCCGGTCTACAGCCAGCGTTTCCAGCGCAGCACCAGCCAGGTGGCGGCGGCGGTCCCGACCATCAGCCCCAGGGCCATGGGATATCCCCAGCTTTTTTGCAGTTCCGGCATCACGTCGAAGTTCATGCCATAGATGCTGGCGATCAGCGTGGGCGGCAGGAACAGCGCGGCGACCACCGACAGGATGCGCACGGCGTTGCTTTGTTCCAGGTTGATCATGCCCAGGGTCGTGTCCACCGCCAGGCTGACGCGCGATCCCAGGAAGTCGGCATGAACCTCCAGCGCCTGCACGTCGCGAAGCTGGCCCTTGATGACCGGGCGCAGCCGGGCGGATTCGGGCTGTTCGTCGATGGCGGCGATATAGAAGGCCAGCATCCGCTCGATCGTCAGCAGCGACAGGCGGATGCGGGCCATGGCCTCGGCCTCGCGTCCCACATGGCGCAGCGCGGCCTGCAGATGGGCACCCTGGCCGCGCACGCTGCGTGTCTCGAAGACCGTCTGCGTGGTGTCGTCCAGAAGCCGGCCCGAGCCCTCCAGAAGATCGGCCAGGCGCGCGACGATTTCCTCGACAAGGCCGATGAACAGGCGGTGCGGGGTGGAACAGCCCAAGGTCGATCGTTCCCCCCGTTCGGGATAGGTCAGGAAGGGGCGCGGGGAATGGTGGCGCACGGTCACCAGCCGCTGCGCCGACAGGATGAAGCTGACGGGCATCACCACCCGCTCGCCATCGCCCCGCTCGCCCGGCAGCACGGCGGTCATGTAGTCCAGCCCCTCCTCGCGGTAGAGGCGGTTCGAGATCTCGATTTCCTCCATGTCGGCCAGCGTGGGCACGTCGACGCCCAGGTCGCGCAGCAGGGCCATCTCGGTCGGGTCGGGGGCGATCAGGTCGATCCAGATCGCATCCGCAAGAGCGGCGCCCTTGTCCTGACGGGTGATGCGCCCCTGGCGGACGACATAGGAATACATCATGGCAGCGAACCCCGGCCCTTGATCTCCGGCCTTGGTAGCGCGGCAGGAGGCAAAGAAAAAGGGCGCCCTGCAGGCACCCTTTCGCGTTCAAGCCAAGGCGGCGTCAGAACGTGCGGTCGCGGAAATAATCGTCGATCTCGCGCTCGGCGTCGTTCTTGGTCCAGCCGTATTTTTCCTGAAGCTTGCCGGCCAACTGGTCCTTGTTGCCGTTGATCTGGTCCAGTTCGTCATTGGTCAGTTCGCCCCATTTTTCCTGGACCGAACCTTTGACCTGCTTCCACTTGCCCTGGATGATATCCCAGTTCATGTCATGCCTCCGTTATAGCTATCATATGTTTAGCCAACGTCGAACGGAAGCAGGCGGTTCCTGACCCGCCAAGGGCCTCAGTTCACCTGATCGCGAGGCAGGCGGCCCTCGGCGAAGGCGATCAGGTTGGACAGCGCGCGCAGCCCCATGTCGGTGCGCACATCGTCGGTCGCGGTGCCCAGATGCGGCAGCAGCGTGGCGTTCGGGGCATCCAGCAGGGCCTGGGGAACAAAGGGCTCGCGTTCATAGACATCAAGCCCCGCCCCTGCGATCCGGCGGCTGGTCAGCGCGTCGATCAGGGCCGCCTCGTCCACCACGTCGCCCCGCGCGATATTGACAAGATAGCCCTCGGGCCCAAGCGCGGCCATCTGCTGCGCACCGATCAGGTGGCGTGTGCCCGCGCCCCCGGGAACGGCCACGACGGCGACATCGGCCTGTTGCAGCATCCCGTTCAGGTCAGGGATCTGGCGGGCCGGAAAGTCCAGGTCGGTTACAGGCGAGCGGTTGAAGAACACGACCCCCATCCCGAAGCCCCAATGGCAGCGCCGGGCGATGGCGCGGCCGATGCGGCCCATGCCGATCACGCCCAGGGTGCGGCCGGTCACCTGCGCGCCCAGGAACTGAGTGGGCTTCCAACCGGTCCATTCGCCCCGTCGCAGGATCCGCTCGCCTTCGCTGGCGCGGCGCATGGTCATCAGGATCAGGGTCATGGCGATGTCGGCGGTGGCGTCGGTCACGACATCGGGCGTGTTGGTGACGACAACGCCCGCCGCGGCGGCTGCCTTGACGTCGATATGGTTAAAGCCCGCCCCGAAATTCGCGATGACGCGGCAGCGCGGCTTGTCCCGGAAGGCTTCGGCGGGAAAGGCATCGCCCAAGGTCGGCATGATCGCGTCGTAGTCGGCCAGCGCCTGCGCGGCCTCGGCGGGCCCAAGCGGGGTATCGTCGTCGTTGAAGGTGACATCGAAACGGTCGCGGATTGCCTGGGTGGCGCGATCCGTCATCAGCCGGGTAACAAGCAGCTTCATCAATAGAGCCTTCCTCCGTTCGGCACGTCCAGGTCGGGGCGGATCAGCACGACCTCTCCTTCAGGGTCGGGGACGCCCAGGACCAGGACCTCGGAGCGGACGGGGCCGATCTGGCGCGGCGGAAAGTTCACCACGCAGAGCACCTGCTTGCCGACCAGCGCATCCGGTTCATAATGCCGCGTGATCTGGGCCGAGGACTTGCGTTCCCCCAGATCGCCCAGGTCCAGCCACAGCTTGATCGCGGGCTTGCGCGCCTCGGGGAAGGGTTCGGCGCGGGTGATGGTGGCGACGCGGATATCGACCTTCATGAAGTCGTCGAAGCTGATGGTCATTGCGCGGTCCGTCCCAACTCGCGCCCGCGTTCGGTGGCGGCCGCAACCGTGCGCGCCATCAGGGGCGGCAGGCCGGTTTCCGGGTCCATCAGGACCCGCAGCCCCGCAGCCGTCGTCCCGCCGGGAGAGGTGACGTTTTCGCGCAAGACCGCCGGATCCTCGTCCGCGTCGATGGCCAGCGCCCCTGCCCCGGCGACGGTCATGCGGGCCAGCTCCAGTGCCAGCGCGGCGGGCAGGCCCTGCGCCTCGCCCGCCTTCGCCATCGCCTCGATCAGGTGAAAGACATAGGCCGGGCCGCTGCCCGACAGGCCGGTGACGGCATCCATCTGGTCCTCGTGGTCCAGACGCACGACGCGGCCCACGGCAGCCATCAGCGTCTCGGCCAGATCCAGATGTGCAGGCGTTGCGCGGCTGTTGCCGATCATGGCGCTGATGCCCTGCCCGATGGCGGCGGGGGTGTTCGGCATCACGCGGACGATGGCGGCGCCCGGGAAGGCGGCCTCGAAGGTCGCGATGGTGGTGCCCGCCGCGACCGACAGGACCAGCGTGTCGCCCAGCACCGGCAGGGTGCCAAGGGCCTCGGCCATCATCTGCGGCTTGACCGCCAGCACCAGCACGGCGGGATCGCCGGGCAGCGCGGCATTCACGTTCAGGCCCTTGTTCTGCCATTCGGGCGCAAGCCGGGGGTCCATCACCGTCACCGCGCCCGGCTCCAGCCCGCGCGCCAGCCAGCCCCGCAGCATCGCGCCGCCCATCCGGCCACAGCCGACCAGCACCAGTCCGCGCCTGTTGATATCGTCGAAATCGCTCATCCGGCCCCCCATCGCACAGCGGGGCCAGCGCCCCTTATGCCCGTCCGTAGGCCTCGCCCAGGGCGATGTCCAGCGCGGCGGCGGGGCTGCTGTTGCCCCAGGCAACCAGTTGGAACGACGGGTAGAACCGCTCGCAGGAGATCAGCGCGTTGCTGATCATCTGGTCCACCTGCTCGGCCGAGGCGAATGCCTCGCCCGCAAGCACCAGGCCATAGCGCCAGACCATCAGCCGCTGCTTGCACCAGAAGGTGAAGCCGCCGTCCCAGACCTGGTCATTGGCAAGGTTCAGCGTTTCATAGAGCAGGGGCAGCCGGTCGGCGGGCGGGTCCAGGTCGAAGGTGCAGATCAGCCGCAGCACGGCCTCTCTGGCGGACCAGGCAAGCGTCAGCGAATAGCTGCGCCACTGCCCTTCCACCGTCATGGCGATCTGGTCGTCGGTCAGGCGGTCGAATTCCCAGTCGTGATGGGCGGCCACTGCCTCGACGATGTCGATGGGATGGATCTCATCCGTCGGAATCACTGCTTCCGTTTGTGCCATTTCAACATCCTGCCTCAGACGGGAAGCGATTCTGCCGCCGCTAACCCTTGGTTGCAGAACAAGACAGGGCATGGGTGCCCCTATGTTCCTACAAGATATCGTGGGCGCGTTTGGGGCTGCTGTAAAGCGGATTTGCCCGAAAGGTTGTGGAAAACTGGCCTTGGGGATAGGCAAGTGCATCCGTTTTCCGGCAAGGTCGGCAAGATGCAGCGCATGGACCTAGGCGATATCGAGAAGGCCGCCGCGCAGGCTGGCGCAGGCGACTGGATCGACCTGTCGAAGGGAATCAACCGCCGCCCCTGGCCGGTGCCCGACCTGCCGCCTGACGCCGTGCGCGACCCCGGAATGGCAACGCAGGAGCGGCTGATCCGCGTTGCCGCCGAGTGGTTCGGCTGCCTGCCAGCGCAGGTCCTGCCTGTCGCGGGCGCCCCGGCGGCGATGATCCCCCGGCTGTTTTCCGCAGGCCGGGCCGCCGTGATTGCGCCCGGCCAACAGCGCCACACCACCCTTTTGCGTGCGGCGGGCTGGAAGGTGGCCCAGGTCCCGACCGCCGAAGGGGCGGCGGGCGCGGACCTGGCCCTTGTCGCCAACCCCGGCAACCCCGACGGGCGCGAATGGAGCCCCGACCTGCTGGCGCGGCTGGCCCGCAGCGTCGGGTATCTGGTCGTCGATGAAAGCCTTGCGGACGCCCGCCCCGACCTGTCGCTTGCCCCGGCCCTGCCGCCGAACGCCCTGGTCCTACGCAGCCTTGGCCCACTCTGGGGACTGCGCCTTGGCTTCGTGCTGGCGAATCCCGCCCTGCGGGGCCGTCTGTCTGCTTCCCGGCCGGTCGGCGGGCGCGTCCTGCACATCGGCGCGCTGGCGATGGCCGACCGGCCCTGGGCCGACGACACGATCCTCTACCTGGCCGAGGCCGCCTTGCGCCTGGACAGGCTTGCCAGTGCCGCCGGCTGGCGCCCGGCAGGGGGCACGCATCTGTTCCGGCTGTATGACACCGGCGACGCCGCTGCCGCGCAGGACCGCCTGGCGCGCGCGCATGTCCGGGCGCGGCGGTTTCCCTGGTCGGCGACCTGGCTGCGGCTGGGCATTCCCGTCAGTTCCGCCGAGTGGGATCGCCTGGCCACCCCCCTGCGCTAGAATTAGGCAGGACCCTCGCCGGAGCCACCGTCACCGCGGCGCCGGCTTTCCTTCTCGCGCGGCGCTTCACAATGTGTAAGCTGCGGGAAAAGACAGGGGGGGCAGCGCGCATGTCCATCAAGGCCAGCATCTATCATCTGACGCATTACAAGTATGACCGTCCGGTGGTCCTTGGTCCCCAGGTGATCCGCCTGCGTCCCGCGCCGCATTCGCGCACCCGGGTCATCTCTCATTCGCTGAAGGTGACGCCCGACAAGCATTTCGTGAACCACCAGCAGGATCCCTTCGGCAACTGGATGGCGCGCTTCGTCTTCCCCGAGCCCGTGCGCGAACTGAAGATCGAGGTCGATCTTGTCGCGGACATGACCGTCTACAACCCCTTCGACTTCTTCGTCGAAGACAGCGCCGAACACTGGCCCTTCGACTATGCTCCCGAACTGGCCGAGGAACTGGTCCCCTATCGCCAGGCCGAACCCGCCGGGCCGCTGCTGGCGGCGCTGCTGGCCAGCATCCCGCGCGAAAAGACCCGCACCGTCGATTTCGTGGTCGCCCTGAACGCCCGCATCGCCGGGGAAACCGCCTATACCATCCGCATGGAGCCGGGCGTCCAGACACCCGAGGAAACGCTGGACCTGCGCAGCGGATCGTGCCGCGATTCCACCTGGCTGCTGGTCAACGCCCTGCGGCACCTGGGCTTTGCCGCGCGTTTCGTGTCGGGCTACCTGATCCAGCTGAAGCCGGATCTGCAGGCGCTGGATGGCCCGTCCGGCACCACCCATGACTTCACCGACCTTCATGCCTGGGCCGAGGTCTATATCCCCGGCGCGGGCTGGATCGGGCTTGATCCGACATCGGGCCTGCTGGCCGGTGAAAGCCATATCCCGCTGGCAGCCGCGCCCCATTACCGGTCCTGCGCCCCGATCAGCGGCATGGCCAGCTTTGCCGAGGTCGATTTCGACTTCGACATGCAGATCCGCCGCGTGGCCGAACATCCGCGCATCACCAAGCCCTTCAGCGACGAGGCCTGGGCCGACCTGAACCGGCTGGGCCACCATGTCGATGCCGCCCTGCGCGAGGGCGACGTGCGCCTGACCATGGGCGGAGAGCCGACCTTCGTGTCCATCGACGATTTCGAATCCGCCGAATGGAACACCGATGCCGTCGGTCCGACGAAACGCAACCGCGCCGACGTGCTGATCCGCAAGCTGCGCCACCGTTTCGCGCCCAACGGTTTCCTGCATTACGGGCAGGGCAAGTGGTATCCGGGCGAGACGCTGCCCCGCTGGACCTTCTCGCTCTACTGGCGCAAGGACGGGCTGCCGGTCTGGCAGAATCCCGACCTGATCGCGCAGGAAGCCGACGAAGGCGCGGTGACGCCCTTGCAGGCGCAGGAACTGCTGCGGGAAATGGCCGCCGAGCTGGGGATCGGCGACGAGAACGTCCTGCCCGCCTATGAGGACCCCGCCGAATGGCTGGTGCGCGAGGCCAACCTGCCCGCCAATGTCACCCCCGAGAACAGCAAGCTGGAAGACCCCGAGGCGCGCCACCGCATCGCCACCGTCTTCAATCGCGGCCTGACGACGCCCACCGGCTTCGTTCTGCCGATCCAGGCATGGCAATCGAAGGCAGGATTGCAATGGTATTCCGAGCGCTGGCGGCTGCGGCGGGGGCATGTCTTCCTGGTGCCCGGCGACAGCCCGGTCGGATACCGCCTGCCGCTATCCTCGCTGCCGCATCTGCCGGCCTCGGTCTATCCCTACATCAACCCCACCGACCCGACGGTCGAACGCACGCCGCTGGCCAATCCGGGCGAGATCGCGCCCGACCGCAAGTCGCAGCCCATGGCAAGCTTTGTCGCCAACCAGCCGGTCCAGGATGTCGTGCAGCAGCTGCCCGGCACAGGCGCCCCTGAACTGCAGGGCATGGTCCGCACCGCCCTGTCGGTCGAGCCCAAGAACGGGCGGCTCTGCGTCTTCATGCCCCCGGTCGCCACGCTGGAAGAATACCTGGACCTGCTGCGCGCGGTTGAGGCCGCGGCCCTGCGCCTGAACCTCAAGGTGCATGTGGAAGGCTATGCGCCCCCCCATGACCCGCGCCTGAACGTGATCCGCGTGGCCCCCGATCCCGGCGTGATCGAGGTGAACATCCACCCGGCCGCGAACTGGGACGACTGCGTCGAGATCACCCAGGGGGTTTACGACGACGCGCGCCAGTCGCGGCTTGGCGCGGAAAAGTTCATGATCGACGGCAAGCATACCGGCACCGGCGGGGGGAACCACGTCGTCGTGGGCGGCGCCACGACCAACGACAGCCCCTTCCTGCGCCGCCCCGACCTGCTGGCCAGCCTGATCCTGCACTGGAACCGCCACCCCTCGCTGTCCTACCTGTTCTCGGGGCTGTTCATCGGGCCAACGTCGCAGGCCCCCCGGATCGACGAGGCGCGGCACGACGCGCTTTACGAACTGGAGATCGCGCTGGCCCAGATTCCCGCGCCCGACCGTGGCACGCCACCCCTGCCTTGGCTGACCGACCGGCTGCTGCGCAACATCCTGACCGACGTGACCGGCAACACCCACCGGGCGGAAATCTGCATCGACAAGCTTTATTCCCCCGACGGTCCCACCGGCCGCCTTGGCCTGGTCGAGTTCCGGGGCTTCGAGATGCCGCCCGACGCGCGGATGAGCCTTGCCCAGCAACTGCTGCTGCGCGCGCTGGTCGCCCGGTTCTGGAAGACGCCCGCCACGGGCGACCTGACCCGCTGGGGCACTGCGCTGCACGACCGCTTCATGCTGCCGCATTTCGTGTGGCAGGACTTCTGCGACGTGCTGCGCGACCTGACCGACCACGGCTTCCCGATGCAGCAGGACTGGTTCAAGGCCCAGGCCGAGTTCCGCTTCCCCTTCTGCGGCGAGGTCGAGGTCGAGGGCGTCCATCTGGAACTGCGCCAGGCGCTGGAGCCATGGCACGTCCTGGGCGAAACCGGGGCCATCGGCGGGACCGTGCGCTATACCGACAGTTCGACCGAACGCTTGCAGGTCAAGCTGGCGGCACCGGATCCCGCGCGTTATCAGGTGCTGTGCAACGGGCGCGCGGTGCCGCTGACGGACATCGGCGCGGGCAAATCCGTGGCGGGCGTGCGCTTCAAGGCCTGGCAGCCGGCATCCGCCATGCACCCGGTCCTGCGGGTCGATGCGCCGCTGACCTTCGACATCTTCGACACCTGGTCGGGCCGTGCGCTTGGCGGCTGCGTCTATCACGTGGTCCACCCCGGGGGGCGGAACTATGACACCTTCCCCGTCAACGGGAACGAGGCCGAGGCCCGGCGGCTGGCCCGCTTCACCCCGCACGGCCACCGCCCCGGCCATGGCCATACCGTCCAGGCCGAACGGGTCCACCGCGAATTCCCGCTGACGCTGGATCTGCGCCGCGCTCCAGGGGTCTAGGGGCGTGGCGGGCGAAAGGGCATATCCGGGCCGAATGTCGCGGACGGCAAGCTATCGCCCCCTGCCCGGCGTCCCGGACGAGATGGTCGCGCCCGACGGCAAGGTCCGCCCGCTGTGGCGGCGGATGGTCGCGCATCTGGACGCCCTGTCGGAAGACGGCCTGTCCCACAACCTGTCGCGCGCGGACCGCTATCTGCTGGATAGCGGCGTCTTCTATCGCCAATACGGCGGCGGCGAATCCGTCGAACGCCCTTGGCCTCTGAGCCATCTTCCCGTCCTGCTGGCCGATGATGAATGGAAAGAAATCGGCCTGGCCCTGCGGCAGCGCGCCGACCTGCTGGAAGCGGTGATGGCCGACCTTTACGGCCCGAACGAACTCGTGGCCTCGGGTCGGCTGCCCGCCGCTTTGGTCGCGGGAAACCCGGAATGGCTGCGTCCGATGGTCGGCGTCAGGCCGAGGAACGGGCATTTCCTGCATTTCCTGGCCTTCGAACTGGGCCGCGGCCCGGACGGCGAATGGTGGGTGTTGGCGGACAGGACGCAGGCACCCTCGGGCGCGGGATATGCGCTGGAAAACCGCGTCGCCACCACCCGGGCCTTTTCCGAGCTTTACGCGGATGAGAATGTCAATCGCCTGGCCGGTTTCTTCCGCGATTTCCGCGATGCGCTGCAGGCCCAGGCCGGCGACAAGGACAGCCGGATCGCGATCCTGAGCCCCGGCCCGATGAACGAGACCTATTTCGAGCACGCCTATATTGCGCGCTATCTGGGCTTTGCCCTGCTCGAGGGCGATGACCTGTGCGTGGCGAACAACCGGCTGATGGTACGCACCGTCCAGGGGATGCGGCCGGTCGATGTGCTGTGGCGCAGGCTGGACGGGCATTATGCCGACCCGCTGGAACTGAACCCGGCATCCCGCATCGGCACGCCCGGCATGGTCGCGGCGCTGCGGGCGGGTTCGGTGACGATGGTCAATTCGCTGGGCTCGGGCGTGCTGGAAACGCGCGCCCTGATGGCCTTTTTGCCGCAGCTTGCGCCGGAACTGGTGCGCGCCCCGCTGGCCATGCCCAATATCGCCACCTGGTGGTGCGGCAACCCTGCCGCGCGCGAGGCGGTGCGCGCCAGCCCGCGCCGGATGGTGCTGGCCGATGCGCTGACGACCCGCCTGCCCTTCGATCCCAAGGACGACCCGACCCGCGCTGTCGGGCTGCCCGCCGATGTGCTGGACAGGCGGCTGGCCCAGGGCGGCGGCAACCTGGTCGCGCAAGAGGCCGTGACCCTGTCCACCACCCCTGCCCTGGTCGATGGCAAGCTGGTGCCCCGCCCCATGGCCCTGCGCGTCTATCTGGCGCGGACCGCCGATGGCTGGGCGGTCATGCCGGGCGGCTTTGCCCGCATCGGGACGGGCGCGGATGTATCGGCCATCGCCATGCAGGAAGGCGGAGCCGCCGCCGATGTCTGGGTGGTCAGCAAGGCCTCCGTCCCGGCCATCACCATGGCGCGCCAGGCTGGCGTGGCGGACAAGCGGCTGGTCCCGGGCGGCCTGCCCGCCCGCGCCGCCGACAACCTGTTCTGGCTGGGCCGCTATGCCGAACGGGCCGAGGGGATCGTGCGCCTGATGCGCGCCTATCACACCCGCCTGGCCGAATCCGACAAGGCCGGCGCGCAACTGCTGGCAGGCTTCGATCCGCTGTTCCGCCAGATAGGCATCGACGCCCGCGAGCCCATCCCGCAGAGACTGCTGGACAACCTGTCCGCCGCCATCCGCAGCGCCAGCAGCGTGCGCGACCGCTTCTCGCCCGATGCCTGGTCCGCGCTGCATGACATCGACCGCACCGCCCGGGCGCTGGCCCCCAAGGTGGCGCCCGGCGATGACGCGGCCCGTACACTTTCCGCATTGCTGCGCAAGCTGGCGGGGATATCGGGGCTGGTGCATGAAAACATGTACCGCTTCATCGACTGGCGCTTCCTGACCATCGGGCGCCTGCACGAACGCGCCATGGGCACGGCCGCGCTGCTGGCGGTCCTGTGCGACCCCGGCGCCCCCGAGGGTGCGCTGGAACTGGCGATCGAGGTCGGCGACAGCGTGCTGACGCATCGCCGCCGCTTTTCCTTCAGCGTCTCGCGCGCGACCGTGATCGATCTTCTGGGGCTGGACCCGCTGAACCCGCGCGCGCTGCGCCACCAGATCGACGGGTTGCGCGAACAGGTGGACATGCTGCCCGCCGCCAACGACCAAGGCGCCCTGTCCCCCCTGGCGCGCGAGGTGCTGCGCCTGCACGCGAAACTGGCCACGACCGACCCTGACACCCTGACGACGGAGACGCTGTGGCAGGTGCGCGGAAGGATCGCGATGCTGTCGGATCTGCTGACCACAAGCTATTTTCACTGATGCTGTATCGCCTGCGCCTGTCCATCCGCTATGACTTCGCCCGCCCCACGGGCGCGGGGCGGCAGCTTCTGCGCATCAGCCCGGCGGACCTGCCCGGGATGCAAGAGGTGCAGCAGGCCAGCATCACCGTCACCCCGCCCCCCGCCGAACGCAGCGGCTTCATCGACTTCTTCGGGAACGAGGTCACGCAGCTTGTCCTGCCCGCCGGGCTGACGCAGATCCGCTTCGACATGGCGGGCCGGGTGCTGCGCCTGCCCGGTGAATCGGAACTGGACCTGTCGGCCCCGCTGGACCGGCTGGAGCAGGATCTGGACGACATCACCGACCTTGGTCCCCATTCGCCCCATCACTTCCTGCGCGCCTCGCCCCGGGTCGCGCTGCTGGCGGAAATCGCGGATTTCGCCCGGGCCGCCTGCGGGAGCGCCTCGACCGTGCGCGAGGCGGTGGAGTGTTTGGGTATCGCGCTGCACAGCCACATGCGCTTCGACGCCCGCGCGACCGAGGTGGACACACCCATTGCCCAAGCTTTCGCGGGCCGTCGCGGCGTGTGCCAGGATTTCACGCAGATCATGATCTCGGGCCTGCGCAACCTGGGGATACCGGCGGCCTATGTGTCGGGCTTCCTGCGCACGGTCCCGCCGCCGGGCAAGCCCCGGCTGGAAGGTGCGGACGCGATGCATGCCTGGGTCCGCGCCTGGACGGGGGCCGAGGCGGGCTGGACCGAATACGACCCGACGAACACCTGCTTTGTCGCCGCAAACCACGTCACCATCGGCTATGGCCGCGACTATGGCGACGTGGCGCCGGTGACCGGGTCCATGCGGCTGGCGGGCAGCCAGTCGGGCAGCCACAGCGTGGACATTGTGGCCGAGGATTAGACGCCGATTGTGCAGCATCATCGAACACTGAAGCCAGCATTGATGCCCTAATCCCTGCCGATTCACTGGCTTATCTCTGTGTCACTGAAACGACACAGAAGGAACAGACCGATGAAAAACATTGCAACCCTCATCGGCGCACTGGTTCTAGCGACCGGGGCCGCACAGGCCTCGGGCCTGAACCTGACGAATGATCACAACGACATGCCGACCGCGCCCGTGACCGCGCAGAACCCGGTCCAGGTCAAGGCGGGCCATGTGCTGTCCGGCAAGGAACTTGCCCGTCGCGGCCTTGATGCCGATGCGAACCTGACCGTCAGCGACTTTTCGGCCCCCGGCTCGCGCTCGACCTATACCCGCTGATCGCACCCCCGACCCCTTGAACACCGCCCCCTTTCGGGGCGGTTTTCCTTTTTGGCGCCCCGGTGCATGGTGGCGCCCGTGATGGACCACCGGAGCCAAATGGATATCAGCGTCTTTCGCACCTTTGTCAGCGTCGTGGACGAGGGCAGCTTTGCGGCCGCCGCTGGGCGCATGGGTATTTCCCGCAGCCTGTGCAGCAAGCATGTCGCGGATCTGGAGGCTCACTTGGGCGTCCGGCTGCTGGTGCGGACCACGCGCAAGGTGACGCCGACCGCCACGGGCCTGTCCTACAGCCGCGATCTGCGCGACATCCTGGCCCGGCTGGACGCGGCGACCGAGGCAGCCAGGTCCACCACCAGCCCGGCGGGCGCGCTGAAGATCGGCAGCCCGATCTTCTACACGCTGAAGGTGCTGCAGCCCCATCTGCTGGACTTCATGGAGCGGTATCGCGACATCCAGTTGCAGGTCGTGCTGGACGACGGCACCAGCGACATCATCGGTGAGGGCTTCGATGCCGTGATCCGCATCGGCAACCTGAAGGATTCCTCGCTGCATGCCCGGCGGCTGCATTCGGCGCGGCTCCTGCTGGTCGCCTCGCCCGATTACCTGACGCGATGCGGGCGCCCCGAACGCCCTGCCGACCTTCTGCGCCACGACTGCCTGCATTTCACCAACCTGCCGGGAAACAACACCTGGCCCCTGCGCCGGGGCAGCCGGACCATCCGTCAACAGGTCAGGCCCAGCTTTTCCAGCAACAACATCGAACTGCTGCATTCCATGGCGCTGAACGGCAGGGGGCTGGCGCTGCTGCCCGAGTTCATCGCCGGCGACGATGTGGCGGCGGGCAGGCTGGAGGTGCTGATGACCGACTATGCCCTACCCGACCTGCCGGTGAGCCTGATCTATCCGTCCGGCAAGCTGCTGACCGGCGCGATGCGCAGCTTCCTGGATTTCGCGGCCAAGCTGCGGCTGCAATAGAAAAGGCGCCCCGAAGGGCGCCTTTCCGTGTCACTGCCCCAAGCCTCAGCAGCTGTAATACATCGCGTATTCGATCGGATGGGGCGTATGCTCGTAGGCATAGACCTCTTCCCATTTCAGCTTGATATAGGCTTCCAGCTGGTCGCGGGTGAAGACGTCGCCCGCCAGCAGGAAGTCCATGTCCTTCTCCAGTTCCTCCAGCGCCTCGCGCAGCGAACCGCAGACAGTCGGGATTTCGGCCAGTTCCTCGGGCGGCAGATCGTACAGGTCCTTGTCCGACGCGGGGCCCGGATCGATCCGGTTCTTGATCCCGTCCAGGCCCGCCATCAGCAGGGCGGCGAAGGCCAGATAGGGGTTGGCCGCCGGGTCGGGGAAGCGGGCCTCGACGCGCTTGGCTTTCGGCGATTCGGTCCACGGAATACGCACGCAGCCCGACCGGTTGCGGGCCGAATAGGCGCGCAGGACCGGGGCCTCGAAGCCGGGGATCAGGCGCTTGTAGCTGTTGGTCGAAGGGTTGGTCAGCGCGTTCAGCGCCTTGGCGTGCTTCAGGATGCCGCCGATGAAATACAGCGCCTCCTGGCTCAGGTCGGCATACTTGTCGCCGGCGAACAGCGGCTTGCCGTCCTTCCAGATCGACATGTTGACGTGCATCCCCGACCCGTTGTCGCCCTTCATGGGCTTGGGCATGAAGGTCACCGACTTGCCATAGGCATGGGCGACGTTGTGGATGACGTACTTGTACTTCTGGATGTTGTCGGCCTGCTCGGTCAGCGACCCGAAGATCAGCCCCAGCTCGTGCTGCGCCGAGGCAACCTCGTGGTGGTGCTTGTCGACCTTCATCCCCATGCGCTTCATGGTGGACAGCATCTCGCCCCGGATGTCCTGGGCCGCGTCGATCGGGTTCACCGGGAAATAGCCGCCCTTGTGGCCCGCGCGATGGCCCTGGTTGCCCATCTCGTATTCGGTGTCGGTGTTCCAGGCCGCGTCGGTCGCGTCGATCTGGTAGGACACCTTCTGCGGCGTGACCTGATAGCGCACGTCGTCGAAGATGAAGAACTCGGCCTCGGGGCCGAAATAGGCCGCGTCACCGATGCCCGAGGATCTCAGGTAGGCCTCGGCCTTGACGGCGGTGCCGCGCGGGTCGCGGGCATAGGCCTCGCCCGTGTCCGGCTCGACCACGTTGCAATGCACGCAAAGGGTCTTTTCGGCATAGAACGGATCAAGATAGGCCGAGGCGGGATCCGGCATCAGCTTCATGTCGGACTGGTCGATCGACTTCCAGCCCGCGATCGAGCTGCCGTCGAACATGAAGCCTTCCTCGAAGAAGTCCTCGTCGATCAGGTCCACATCCAGCGTCACATGCTGAAGCTTGCCCTTGGGGTCGGTGAAGCGGACGTCGACATAGGCGACCTCCTCGTCCTTCAGCAGCTTCAAAACCTCATTGACTGTCATCTCTTCCCTTTCTTCGTAGATGCGGCCCGGCCATCAACGGCGCCGGGCACGAAAGTCCTGTTGGGATCTTGTTCTTGTTGTGCTCAGACCGCGTCGTCGCCGGTTTCACCCGTGCGGATGCGGATTGCCTGCTCGACAGGCGAAACGAAAATCTTGCCGTCGCCGATCTTTTCGGTGCGTGCCGCGCCGATGATGGCGTCCACCGCGGCCTCGACCTGATCGTCCGGCAGGACCATCTCGATCTTCACCTTGGGCAGGAAATCGACCACGTATTCCGCGCCGCGATAAAGTTCGGTGTGACCCTTCTGGCGTCCAAAGCCCTTGACCTCGGTGACGGAAAGACCTTGCACGCCCACTTCCTGAAGCGCTTCCTTCACATCATCCAGCTTGAACGGCTTGATGATCGCCTCGACCTTCTTCATCGCAATGATCCTTCCTCGCGGCTTGCCTGACGCCTGCTTGGCGGGTTTCCTTGCAGGGGTAAACGGGCTGCGGCATGGATCGGGCCTGCAATCAGACAGACCAGGGGTTTGTGCCTCTTTTTTGTGCTTCATGATGAACGAAAAGGCATAAGCCATGCTGAAAGGCACCGAAGTTCTGACGACCGCCCAAATGCGCGCCATCGAATCCGCCGCGATGGCCAGCGGACAGGTGACGGGGCTGGACCTGATGGAGCGCGCGGGCCGCGCCGTCGCGGACCAGATTCGCCTGCGCTGGCCCAAGGCGGGACGGGCGACGGTGCTGTGCGGACCCGGCAACAACGGTGGCGACGGTTACGTGGTCGCGCGCCTGCTGCACCGGGCGGGCTGGCAGGTGCGGGTTCTGGGGATGGACAACACGCCCGGCCCGGACGCCGCCGAGATGAAGCGGCAATGGCAGATGATCGGGGGAATCGCGCCGCTGACCGAACGGGAGTTGCGGAACGGTCCTGAAAGCGATGCTTGTGTCGATGCGATCTTCGGCACCGGCCTGACCCGTGCGCCCGAGGGCGAGATCGCCGCGATCCTCGCTCATCTGGGCGGATCGGGTGGCCGGGACCATCGCCCTTGCGTGGTATCGGTGGATTGCCCCAGCGGGATGTGCATGGACAGTGGCGCCATGCTGGGCCAACCGCGCACCGGCGGCGGATTTGCCCCCCATGCGCGGTTGACCGTGGCCTTCGACAGCCCGAAGCCGGGGCATCTGATCGGCCTTGGACCGGTGCTTTGCGGCGCGCTGGTCGTGGCCGATATCGGGCTGCAATCCTGGAGAGAGCGCACCCTCGACGGCCCCGGCCAGCGGCCTGTCCGGTTGCAGGCAATCTGGCCTGGATTCGACATTCCCGACCAGCGGTTCCGTTCACCAACCGCGACGTTGGGGAAGCACTCGGTTTCAGGCTCGCACAAATACAGCCACGGCCATGCGCTGGTTCTTGCCGGCGGGCCAGCCAAGGGCGGTGCCGCGCGCCTGTCCGCCCGTGCGGCGCTGCGGATCGGTGCCGGCCTGGTGACCGTCGGCCCGTCGCGGGAGGCCCTGCACGAACACTCCGGCCCGCCCGATGCGCTGATGCGCCTCGCCATCGACGATGCCGGGGGCCTGTGTGACCTGCTGGCCGACAAGCGCATCAATGCAGTCTGCATCGGCCCCGGCTGCGGCATCGGCCGCGCCGCTGACCTGCTGGCTGACCTGTTGCGGGCCCGGCGTGCCACTGTGCTGGATGCCGACGTCCTGACCGCCCTGTCACGGAACGCGGATCTCATGGCCGGACTGCATGGCGACTGCGTCCTGACCCCTCATATGGGCGAGTTCGCGCGCCTGTTTCCCGACCTTGCGGAACGGCTAGAAGAAACCCCCACGCAGGGCCCCGCCTGGTCCAAGCTGGACGCCGCACGCGAAGCCGCCGCGCGCTGCGGTGCCGTGGTCCTGCTGAAAGGCCCCGATACGGTGATCGCCCACCCCGACGGGCGCGCCCGCATCCATTCCGCCTTCGACGTGCCCTGGCTTGCCACCGCAGGCGCGGGCGACGTTCTGGCGGGGATGATCACCGGACTTCTGGCGCGCGGCCTGACGCCGCTGGACGCCGCCAGCCTTGGCACGCTGATCCATGCCCGGGCCGCACGCCTGTTCGGCCCCGGGCTGATCGCGGACGACCTGCCGGACATCGTCCCGCAGGTCCTGCGCGCGCTTCAGAAGTTCCAGTCCTCGTCCTCGGTCGCGACCGCCTTGCCGATGACATAGGACGACCCGGACCCGCTGAAGAAATCGTGGTTCTCGCTGTCGGGCGACAGCGCGGCCAGGATCGCGGGGTTCACCTCGCAGGCGGCGGGCGGGAACAGCGCCTCGTAGCCCAGGTTCTGCAGCGCCTTGTTGGCGTTGTAGTGCAGGAAGGCCTTCACGTCCTCGGTCAGGCCGATGCCGTCGTAAAGCTCGGCCGTGTATTTCTGCTCGATGTCGTAGAGCTCGAACATTAGCGAGAAGGCGAAGTCCTTCAACTCGGCCCGACGTGCCTCGGTCTCGCGCTCCAGGGCCCGCTGGAACTTGTAGCCGATGTAATAGCCATGCACCGCCTCGTCGCGGATGATCAGGCGGATCAGGTCGGCGGTGTTGGTCAGCTTCGCGCGGCTAGACCAGTACATCGGCAGGTAGAAGCCCGAATAGAACAGGAAGCTTTCCAGGAAGACCGATGCGATCTTCTTCTTCAGCGGGTCCGAGCCCGCCTTGTATTCCTCCAGGATGAGCCGCGCCTTGCCCTGCAGGTGCGGGTTCTCCTCGGACCAGCGGAAGGCCTCGTCCACCTCCTTGGTCAGGCACAGGGTCGAGAAGATCGAGGAATAGGACCGCGCATGCACCGCCTCCATGAAGGCGATGTTGGACAGCACCGCTTCCTCGTGCGGGGTGATCGCGTCCGGCATCATCGAGGGCGCGCCGATGGTGTTCTGCACCGTGTCCAGAAGCGTCAGCCCGGTAAAGACGCGGATCGTCAGCTCCCGCTCGGCCGGGCGCAGCGTGGCCCAGCTTTGCACGTCATTGGACAGCGGCACCTTTTCCGGCAGCCAGAAGTTCACCGTCAGGCGGTTCCAGACCTCCAGGTCCTTCTCGTCGTCCAGACGGTTCCAGTTGATCGCCCGCGCGGCGGCGTGTGGGGCAAGGTCTTTCATCGCGTGGCCTTTCGGATGGTGCGTGCAAGCACGCACCCTACGGGTTGGGTAGGGTGCGTGTTCACACGCACCGCCGGATTACAAGGTGCAGGACACGCAGCCCTGGACCTCGGTTCCCTCCAGCGCGGTCTGGCGCAGGCGGATGTAGTAGATGGTCTTGATGCCCTTCTTCCAGGCATAGATCTGGGCGCGGTTGATGTCCCGCGTCGTCGCCTCGGCCGGGAAGAACAGCGTGAGGCTCAGGCCCTGGTCCACATGCTCTGTCGCGGCGGCATAGGTGTCGATGATCGCCTCGGGGCCGATCTCATAGGCGTCGCGATAGTATTCCAGGTTCTCGTTCGACATGAAGGCGGCGGGGTAATAGACGCGGCCGATCTTGCCTTCCTTGCGGATCTCGATTTTGCTGACGATCGGGTGGATCGAACTGGTCGAGTTGTTGATGTAGCTGATCGAACCCGTCGGCGGCACCGCCTGCAGGTTTCGGTTGTACAGCCCGTGCTGCATCACCTCGGCCTTCAGCGCGGCCCAGTCTTCCCGCGTGGGCAGGGTCACGTTCTCGAAGACGCGGGCGACGTCGGGCAGCGCGGGCAGCCAGTCGCGGGTCGTATATTTTTCGAAGAACGACCCGTCGGCGTATTTCGACTTCTCGAAATCCTTGAAGGTCTTGCCATGCTCTTTCGCCAGCAGGTTCGACGCGCGGATGGCGTGGAAGGCCACGGCGGCGAAATAGACGCTGGTGAACTCGACCCCCTCGGGCGATCCGTAATGGATCCGCTCGCGCGCCAGGAAGCCGTGCAGGTTCATCTGGCCCAGGCCCACGGCATGCGCCTCGTCGTTGCCGCGCCGGATCGACGGCACGGCCTCGATCGCGGACATCTCGGACACGGCGGTCAGGGCGCGGATGGCGGCCTCGATGGTGGCGCCGAAGTCGGGGCCGTCCATGGTCGCGGCGATGTTCAGCGAACCCAGGTTGCAGGAAATGTCCGTGCCCAGGTGCGAATAGCTCAGATCCTCGTTGAACTCGGAAGCCTCGTTGACCTGCAGGATCTCGCTGCACAGGTTCGACATGGTGATGCGGCCATGCACGGGATTGGCGCGGTTCACCGTGTCCTCGAACATAATGTAGGGATAGCCGCTCTCGAACTGGATTTCGGCGATGGTCTGGAAGAATTCGCGGGCGTTGATCTTGCGCTTCTTGATGCGCTTGTCGTCCACCATCTCGGCATATTTCTCGGTCACCGAGATCTCCGAGAACGGCACGCCATAGACTTTCTGCACGTCATGCGGCGAGAACAGGTACATGTCGGCGTTCTTCTTGGCCAACTCGAAGGTGATGTCGGGGATCACCACGCCAAGCGAAAGCGTCTTGATGCGGATCTTCTCGTCCGCGTTCTCGCGCTTGGTGTCCAGGAAACGCATGATGTCGGGATGGTGCGCGTTCAGATAGACCGCGCCCGCGCCCTGCCGCGCGCCAAGCTGGTTGGCATAGCTGAAGCTGTCTTCCAGCAGTTTCATCACCGGGATCACGCCGGACGACTGGTTCTCGATCCCCTTGATGGGCGCCCCGGCTTCCCGCAGGTTGGTCAGCATCAGGGCCACGCCGCCGCCGCGCTTGGACAACTGCAGGGCCGAGTTGATGGATCGGCCGATCGATTCCATGTTGTCTTCAAGCCGCAGCAGGAAGCACGAGATCAGCTCGCCCCGCGACTTCTTGCCGGCGTTGAGGAAGGTCGGCGTCGCGGGCTGGAAGCGGCCCGACAGCATCTCCTCCATGAAGCGCATCGCCAGCGCCTCGTCCCCGCGCGCAAGTGCCAGGGCCACCATTACCACGCGGTCCTCGTAGCGCTCCAGGTAGCGCTGTCCGTCGCGGGTCTTCAGCGTATAGCTGGTGTAGTACTTGAACGCGCCCAGGAAGGTCGGAAAGCGGAACTTGCGCTTGAAGGCGGCGTCCCAGATCGCGCGCTGGAAATTCTTGGAATACTGGTCCAGGACCTCGGGCTCGTAATAGCCTTCCTCGACCAGGTAATCCAGTTTCTCGTCCAGGGAATGGAAGAAGACGGTGTTCTGGTTCACGTGCTGCAGGAAATACTGCCGCGCGGCCATGCGGTCCGCGTCGAACCGGATGCGCCCGTCGGCGTCATACAGGTTCAGCATCGCGTTCAGCGCGTGGTAGTCCAGTTCTGGCTTCAGACCGTCAAGCATTCCAACCCCCGGAATTGATGAAGGCCCGTGCGGACCTTTTGAATGTCAGTGTCCGTCCCCGCCAGCTCGAACCGCCACAGCACGGGGACATTGCATTTTTCTGCGATAACGCGGCCCGCAAGGGCGAAGGTCGCGCCGAAATTGCGGTTGCCCGCGCCGATCACGCCGCGCAGGCCGGCCCGGCGGCGGGGATCGTTCAGGAAGTGGATCACGGCCTTCGGGACCGCGCCGCGCCCCTGCCCGTCCGCATAGGTGGGGCAGATCAGGACAAAGGGACCGTCAACCACAGGCATCGGATCCGTGGGCCGGATCGGGATCCGCATCGCCGGAAGGCCCAGGCGCGCCACGAAGCGCGCCGTGTTCCCCGAGGCCGAGGAATAGAAGACCAGCCCGCAGGGTGGGGTCTCGCCCCACCATGCCCCGCCTGCCACGGACTTACGCCAGCCGGCCGATCATGTCGGGCCGGAAGCCCGCCCAATGCGCATCGCCCGCGATGACCACGGGCGCCTGGCGATAGCCAAGCGCCGTCACGCGCTCCATCGCCTGGGCATCCTCGGTCAGGTCGATGACGCTGTAGGACAAGCCGCGGGCATCAAGCGCACGGGTGGTTGCGGTGCATTGCACGCAAGCGGGTTTGGAATAAACGGTGATGGTCATGCGCACTGCTCCTTCTGCTTCGGGCAGAGTCGGACAGGCCGCAGGACAAGTCCCCGAACCGCTCTGTCAGGCCTGCTGCCCGGTGTCGTTTTCCTGTCATGGCCAGCCTTGGCCCCGGACCTCTCGGTCAGACTGCCCTGCCAGCCATCGGCTTGCCAAGGAGGTCGTTCCTGCGTGATCCGGTCGCCCTCTTAGCTGTTGCATATCGACAACCGCAAGGGGGCATCACCACATCATCTAGCCATATTTGCCAACGACACGTCAACATGTTGACAGGCGATTCGGTTTCTGACTTGGAGGAAAAACACCGCTGTTGCTTTTTCGGCACCACCTGCCGCCGTGTATTTCAGCATGGCAGCCAGCCATGTCTCAATCATGCGTCACAAGGTCGCAATTCTGCCATTTTTGCGCGACAATGCGTCTAACTTGCACCCCATAGCAGCCAGCACCTCCATGGGTCCAGACATGAACACGACCTCGACCGCCAGCCTGATCGCAGAACGCGTTCCCGGCTTTTCCCTGCCGCGCGACCTGTATTGCGGCGAACAGGCCTTCCAGGACGATCTGGAACAGATCTGGTATCGCGAATGGCTTTTCGCGCTGCCTTCCTGCGAGATCCCCAAGACTGGCAACTTCGTCACCCTGAATGTCGGCGCCTATCCGGTGATCGTGGTGCGCGGCGGCGACGGCCGTATCCGCGCCTTCCACAACGTCTGCCGCCATCGCGGCCAGCGGCTTTGCGCCAAGACGAACGGGTCCAACCCCAAGCTGGTCTGCCCCTATCACCAGTGGACCTATGACCTGGACGGCAAGCTGCTTTACGCCCGCGACATGGGCGAAGGGTTCGACGCCAGCAAATACGGGCTGAAGCCGGTCCATTGCGTGGACCTGGGCGGCATGGTCTTCATCTGCCTGGCCCAGATCCCGCCCGCGATCAACGAACTGGCCGCCAACCTGCCCCGCTTCGTGCAGCCGTCGGGCATCGCCGACAGCAAGATCGCCTTCAGCTCGACCATCATCGAGAAGGGCAACTGGAAGCTGGTGATGGAGAACAACCGCGAGTGCTATCACTGCGGCGGCTCGCATCCCTCGTTGTGCCGGACCTATTCCGACGATCCGCTGATGACGGTGATGGAAGGCCCGAATTCCGCCTCCCCCGAGATCCTGGACCACTGGGCGCGCTGCGACGCGGCGGGCCTGCCCTCGCGCTTCACCAACGCGCCCGACATGCAATGGCGCATGGCCCGCGTGCCGCTGATGGACAACCAGGAAAGCTTCACCATGTCGGGCAAGGCCGCCGTGTCGCGCCGGATGGGGACGATCCCCTGGAACGACGCGGGCAGCCTGATGTTCTATCACTTCCCCTCGTCCTGGAACCACTTCCTGCCCGATCACGCGATCGTCTTCCGCATCCTGCCGATCAGCCCCACCGAGACCGAGGTCACGACCAAGTGGCTGGTCCACAAGGACGCGGTCGAGGGCGTGGACTATGACCTGCAGAAGCTGACCGAGGTGTGGCTGAACACCAACGACGAGGACCGTCAGGTCGTCGAGGAAAACCAGCGCGGCATCCTGTCGCCCGCCTACCAGCCCGGCCCCTATTCGCCGACGCAGGAAGCCGGCGTCATCCACCTGATCGACTGGTATTGCGGGCTGATGGCCCGGCGGCTGACCCCGACCTCGGTCGCTGCGGAGTAAGAGAACTGATGAAGAAGCCACGCCTGAACTGGGCCGCCGAGCCGTGGTCCGACGACGAGTTGCTGGAATGCACGATGGTGGTTCCCGAAACACCGGACACTGCCACCTTCACCTTCCGGGCGCCGTCGGGGGCGTGGTTCGACTATCAGCCGGGGCAGTTCATCACGCTTGACCTGCCCGTCGATCCCGCGCGTGGCCAGGCGGGCAATGTCCAGCGGACCTACACGATCAGTTCCAGCCCGTCGCGGCCGCTGTCGATCTCGGTCACGGTGAAGGCGCAGCCGATGTCGGTCGGCACGCGCTGGATGCTGAACAACCTCAAGCCCGGCGTGCGGATCAAGGCCTTCGGCCCGTCAGGCATCTTCAGCTTCCACAAGCATCCGGCGAAGAAATACTTGTTCATCTCGGCCGGGTCGGGGATCACGCCGATGATGTCCATGACCACCTGGGCCTGGGATTCGGGCGAAGCGCCCGACATCGCCTTCGTTCACGCCGCGCGGCGTCCGTCCGACATCATCTTCCGCCACCGGCTGGAGCAGTTCGCCAGCCGCACTCCTGGCCTGCAGCTGCATTTCACGGTCGAGGAACAGGATGCCTTCGGCGCCTGGCCCGGCTATCGTGGGCGGCTGAACCAGATCATGCTGGGCCTGATGGCCCCCGACTACCTGGAGCGAGAGGTCTTCTGCTGCGGCCCCGAGCCCTTCATGCAGGCCGTGCGCGACATTCTGATCGCGCTCGGCTTCGACATGAACCATTACCATCAGGAAAGCTTCGGTGCCCCGATCATGACCGAGGCCGATGCCCCGGTGATAGAGGATGTCGCGCCCGAGGAAGGCGCCAAGGCCCAGATCACCTTCACCGCCAGCGGCGTCACCGCCGCCTGCGCGGAAACGGACACCGTTCTGGCCGTCGCCAAGCGGTCGGGGCTGAACATCCCATCGGGCTGCACCTTCGGATTGTGCGGCACCTGCCGGATCAGGAAGGTCTCGGGCGAGGTGCACATGGTCCACAACGGCGGCATCAGCGACGAGGATATCGAGGACGGATATATCCTTGCCTGCTGTTCCCATCCCATGGGCAAGATCGAGGTCGAGGTCTGAGAACCCGCGCGCGCCGTGCCCCAACGGCGGCGCGCGCCTCTTGGTTCAATGCCGGGACAATCTGCCGCAGGCCTTGCCCACCCCCCGGGAAGGGGTAACGGAAAAGTTGGAGAAATCTGGCCCTTGCCGTCAATCCAGCCTTGATCTTGGCCGTGGCGGAAGGCATTCGGGTCCAAACCCCCGACCGCCTGGCGCCGCTTGTTCCCGATACCCCGGAACCAGATTCGCACCGGCATGCGCGGGGACCGCGATGCATTTATCCAGGGTGAGGGCAAGGCAAGCATGGCCGAACACAATCTGTTCCTGTTGCTGGCTTGCCTTCCCTTCGCGACCTCGCTGATCCTGCTGACCCTCCCCCAGGGCGCGCGCGGAGCTTCCAGCTGGCTTTCGGCCCTGTCCATGGCGGGTGGGCTGGCGGTCCTGTTTGCGTTCCTGCCTGAAATCCAGGCAGGCAACGTGCTGCGCGCCCGCCTGGAATGGGTGCCCTCTCTGGGCATGAACATGGCGCTGCGGATGGACGGCTTTGCCTGGCTGTTCGCCACGCTGGTCCTGTCGATCGGGCTGCTGGTCGTGATCTATGCGCGATACTACATGGGCCGCAACGACAGCCTGCCGCGCTTTTACGCGCTGTTGCTGGCCTTCACGGGCGCCATGCAGGGCATCCTGATTTCCGGCAACGTGCTGGTGATGGTGGTCTTCTGGGAACTGACCTCGTTCATGTCCTTCCTGCTGATCGGCTTCTGGCACCAAGGCGCGGCGGCACGCGACGGGGCGCGGACGGCGCTGATCATCACCGCGCTTGGCGGGCTCTGCCTGCTGGTGGCGATGCTGATGCTGGGCCATGCGGCGGGCAGCTATGACCTGGGCATGATCCTGCGGGCCGGCGAAAAGATCCGGGCGCATTCCCTCTATGGCCCGATGCTGGCGCTGTTCCTGATGGGCGCCTTCACCAAGTCGGCGCAATTCCCGTTCCACTTCTGGCTGCCCGGCGCGATGGCCGCGCCCACGCCGGTCTCGGCTTTCCTGCATTCGGCGACCATGGTGAAGGCGGGCGTCTTCCTGCTGGTCCGCTTCGCGCCGGTCCTGGGCGGGACCGAGGCCTGGTTCTTTGCCGTCACCGGCGCGGGCTGCGTCACGCTGGTCCTGGGCGCGGTGGTCGCGCTTTATCGCCACGACCTCAAGGGGCTGCTGGCCTATTCCACGATCAGCCACCTGGGCCTGATCACCGCGCTGGCCGGGATTGGCGGTCGGGTGGCGCTGCTGGCCGCGATCTTCCACATCTGCAACCATGCGGTCTTCAAGGCCTCGCTGTTCATGGCCGCAGGCATCATCGACCACGAGACCGGCACCCGCGACATGCGCCGGCTGAGCGGGCTGTTCCGGCCCATGCCCTATACCGCGACGCTGGCCATCGTCGCCGCCGCCGCCATGGCGGGCGTGCCGCTGCTGAACGGATTCCTGTCCAAGGAGATGTTCTTTGCCGAGGCCGTGGACTGGCACAACGGCACCTGGCTGGACGACGCCCTGCCCTATTTCGCCATTGTCGGCAGCAGCCTGTCGGTCGCCTATTCGCTGCGCTTCATCGCGACCGTCTTCTTCGGCCCCCAGGCGACCGATCTTCCCAAACCTCCGCATGAACCGCCCGCCTGGATGCGCCGCCCGGTCGAGCTGCTGGTCCTGATCTGCCTGCTGGTCGGCATCTTCCCCGCGCTGACGCTGGGGCCGATCATTAACACCGCCGCCCGCTCGGTCGCGGGGGCCGACATGCCCTATTACAAGATTGCGGTCTGGCACGGCGTCAACGCCCCCCTGATGATGAGCCTGGCGGCCCTGGGCGTCGGCACGCTGATCTATGCGCTCAGCGCGAAATCCATCTCCGACGGTCCGGAAGGCCCCTTCCTGCTGCACCGCATCCGGGGCCAGCGCGTCTATGACTGGCTGTTGTTCCGCTTGACGTGGCGGCTGCCCCGCCTTGCACTGCGGTGGCTTTCGACCGAGGCGCTGCAACCGCAGCTTCGCCTGCTGGTGCTGACGGCCATCGCTGTCGCGTGCGGGGCGCTGTGGGGGGCGCTGAGCTTCGCGTCCGACCTGCGGCTGCACGCGCCGAACCCGGGCTTCGGGCTGCTGTGGCTGGTCGGCGCGGCCTGTGCCATCGGCGCGGCCTGGCAGGCCAAGTATCACCGCTTCGCCGCCCTGGTCCTGCTGGGCGGCGCGGGGGTCGTGACCTGCCTGACCTTCGCCTGGTTCTCGTCCCCAGACCTTGCCCTGACGCAACTGCTGGTCGAGGTGGCGACCACCGTGCTGCTGCTTCTGGGGCTGCGGTGGCTGCCCAAGCGCCGCTCCGAGATTGCCGAGGACAAGCTGCTGCCCGCCAAGGTTCGGCGCGCCCGCGACCTGGTGATCGCCGTCATCGGCGGCCTGGGCATCGCCAGCATCGCCTTTGCCATGATGACGCGGCCGCTGATCAGCAACCTGGGCGACTGGTTCCTGGGCAATGCCTATTACGAGGGCGGCGGCACCAATGTCGTCAACGTCATCCTGGTCGATTTCCGTGCCTTCGACACATTCGGCGAAATCGCCGTGCTGGCGATCGTGGGGCTGACCGTCTATGCGCTGCTGCGCCGCTTCCGGCCCGCCCCCGAAAGCGTCGAGGCGCCGGACCAGCAGACCCTGGCCGACAGCCCGTCGCTGGACGACTATCTCTACGTGCCGTCGGTCGTGATGGTCTGGATGTTCCCTGTGCTGATCATGGTCGCGGGTTACTTCTTTTTCCGGGGCCATGACCTGCCGGGCGGAGGCTTCGCGGCGGGCGTCACGCTGGCGATCGCCTTCCTGGTCCAGTACATCGGCACCAATGTCCGCTGGGTCGAATCGCGCATCACCGTGCTGCCGATCCGCTGGATGGGCATCGGCCTTCTGGTCTCGGTCGCGACCGGCATGGGGGCCTGGCTCTTCGGCTATCCCTTCCTGACGGCGCATGCCCGCTATGTCCACATCCCCCTTGTGGGCGAGGTCCCGGCGGCCACCGCGCTGCTGTTCGACATCGGCGTCTTTGCCACGGTGGTCGGCGCCGTGGTGCTGATGCTGGTTGCCATCGCCCACCAGTCGCTGCGCGCCAGTCGTCGTCGCGAGATGGACGAAGCAGCCGCTGCCCGGAAAGAGGTTGCCTGATGGAGATCATCCTGTCTGCCGCCATCGGTATCCTGTCCGCGTCGGGCATCTGGCTGGTGCTGCGTCCGCGCAGCTTCCAGGTGGTCATCGGGCTGTGCCTGCTGTCCTATGCGGTCAACCTGTTCATCTTCTCGATGGGCCGCCTGACCCCCGGCGCGCCCCCGATCATGCCGAAGGGTGGTTTCATTGACCCGACACTTTACGCAGACCCGCTGCCTCAGGCTCTCGTCCTGACCGCCATCGTCATCAGCTTTGCCACGACGGCGCTGTTCCTGGTGGTCATGATCGTGTCGCGCGGCCTGACCGGCACCGACCATGTCGACGGAAAGGAGCGCAGCCAATGATCAGCGAACACATGATCATCGCGCCGATCCTGATCCCCTTCGTCACGGGCGCGCTGATGCTGCTTTACGACGACCGGCAGCAGCGCGAGGCGAAGTTCTGGCTTTCGATCGTCTCGACGGCGGCGCAGCTGCTGATCGCAGTGGAACTGGTGGTGCGCGCCAAGACCGGCGGCGACATCAGCGACGCGGAAGGCATCAGCTTCTATCTGCTGGGGGACTGGGCCGCGCCCTATGGCATCGTGCTGGTGCTGGACAGGCTGGCCGCGATGATGCTGGTTCTGACCGCGCTGCTGGCGATCCCGTCGCTGGTCTATGCCCATGCGGCCTGGGACCGGCAGGGGCCGCATTATTATTCCCTGTTCCAGTTCCTGCTGATGGGCCTGAACGGCGCCTTCCTGACCGGTGACGTCTTCAACCTGTTCGTCTTCTTCGAGATCCTGCTGGCCGCCTCCTATGGCCTTTTGCTGCATGGCTCGGGCCAGCTGCGGGTGCGGGCGGGGATGCATTACATCGCGATCAACCTGGCGGCTTCGCTGCTGTTCCTGATCGGCGTCAGCCTGATCTATGGCGTCACGGGCACGCTGAACATGGCGCATCTGGCGAACCTGATCGCCCAAGTCTCGGTCGAGGACCGGCCGCTGCTGCATGCGGGCGTGGCCATTCTGGCGGTGGCCTTCCTGGTCAAGGCTGGCAGCTGGCCGCTGTCCTTCTGGCTGCCCACGGCCTACATGGCGGCGGCCGCGCCCGTGGGCGCGATGTTTGCCATCATGACCAAGGTCGGCGTTTACGCGATCCTGCGCCTGTCCATGCTGCTGTTCGGCGAAACCGGCGGGGCATCCACCGGCTTCGGCGCCAGCGTCCTGATCGTCCTGGGCATGGCCACGGTTCTGTTCGGGCTGCTGGGGGTGCTGTCGTCGCAGGGCCTGGGGCGCATGGCCGCGCATTCGGTGCTGATCTCGTCCGGGACGGTCCTGGGCATCACCGGCTTCGCGCTGGCGGGTGGAGGCCCGGCGATGCTGTCGGGGGCGCTCTACTATCTGATCGGCTCGGTCCTGGCGGCGGGGGCGCTGTTCCTGCTGATCGAGCCGATGAACCGCGAGGACGGGGGCATCGCCGCGATGCTGGCGCTGACCGCCGATGCCTATGGCCTGGATGACACGGATCTGGACGAGGTGCCGGATGCGGGCCTGGACATCCCGGCGATGACCGTGCTGAGCATCTGCTTCGCGCTGTGCGTTCTGATGCTGGCAGGGCTTCCGCCGCTGCCGGGCTTCATCGGCAAGCTGGCGATGGTGCAGGCCCTGATCGCGCAGACCGCGCTGCCTGCGGGCCTGGCCTGGGCCTTCATCGTGCTGCTGATCGTATCGGGATTCGCCACCCTGATCGGCATGGCGCGGATCGGCATCCAGACCTTCTGGGCCAGCGACATCGCCCTGCCCCGTGTGCTGGCGCTGGAAATCACCCCGGTGATCGGCCTGCTGGTCATCCTGGCCCTGACCAGCCTCAAGGCCGAGGCGATGCTGCGCTATACGACGGGCACGGCCCGCGCGCTGCACGACACCGAGGCCTATGCCTATGGCGTGTTCGCAACCCCCCGCGTCGCCGACCGGTCCGAGGATCCGGCGCCATGACAAGACTGGTTCCCCATCCCGTCCTGTCGGCGTCGCTGGTCCTGCTGTGGCTGATGCTGACGCGCTTTTCCCTGGGCTACCTGATCCTGGGCACCGCGCTGTCGCTTGTCGCCGGCTGGGCCTATTCGGCGCTGCACCCCGCAAAGCCCCGCGTCAGGCGCTGGCGCGTCATCCCCCGGCTGGTCGCCACGCTGCTTTGGGACATCATCCTCTCGAACATCAACGTCGCCCGCCTGCTGCTGACTGAGGGCCGGGGCACGCGCCGCTCGGCCTTCATGCAGGTGCCGCTGAAGATCACCGACGAGAACGCGCTGGCGGTGCTGGCGATCATCCTGACGGCGACGCCCGGCACGGCCTGGCTTGAATATGTCGCGGATACGGGCACGCTGGTGCTGCACATCTTCGACGCGACCCAAGCGGATCATTATCGCGACGTGATCGGCAAGACCTATGAACCGATGCTGATGGAGATCTTTGAATGAGCGCGACGATCCTGACCATCGCCCTGGGTTACGCGCAGGTGGCCCTTGCGCTGGCGGGCTGCCTTGCCGGCACGCGGCTTCTGCGCGGCCCGCGTGCGCAGGACCGGGTGCTGGCGCTGGACGCCCTTTATGTCTCGATCATGCTCTTGTTCCTGGTCACGGGGATGCAGCTTGGCACGGCCTTCTTCTTCGAGGCGGCGACGGTGATTGCCATCATGGGCTTTGTCACCTCGGTCGCGCTGGCCAAGTTCCTGTTCCGCGGCGAGGTGATCGAATGAGCCCGCTTCAGGCCGTTCCCCTGTTCATCGCCATCCCGGTCGCAATCATGGTCGTGCTGGGTTCGACCCTGACGCTGATCGGCGCGCTTGGCTTCGCGCGGCTGACCAGCTTCTACGACCGGCTTCACGCGCCGACGCTGGCCACAAGCTGGGGAACGGGCGGAATCATTATCGCCTCGGCGCTGATGTTCAGCGTGATCGAGGGGCGCGCGGTGATCCATGAATTCGTCATCGGCCTTTGCATCGTCGTGACCACGCCGGTCACGCTGATGATGCTGGCCCGTGCCGCCCTTCAGCGCGACCGGGCCGAGCGATCGCCCGTCCTGCCCGAAGACATGCAGCTCCGCCCGCAACACCCCGAACCTCCCGCGCAGGGCTGAGATGCGCAGCCTGTCCGTCGTCATCGCCCTGGTCCTGGCATCCGCCGCCGCCCATGCCGACGTGCCGCTGATCGTCCTGGACCAGACCCGCCTGCCCTTCGACCTCGGCCCCGGCCACCCGGCCAACAATCCGGCAAGCCCGACCAACTCCCCGAACGCCGCCTGGAATTCGTCGGGCAATACCGCCAATGCGGGCACCACCTGGCAGAACCGGCCCTCGAACCCCGACAACGAACAGCGCCTGATCATCACCGCCGACGGGGGTGTCCTGGGCTATTACGCGACCAATCCGGGCGGCGTGCTGAACCTTTTCGACGTGAACGGCCGCCGCATTGCCTATCGTCCCGCCCGTGGCACGCGCAGCCTGTTCACCGTCACCGGACAGTGGTGCGGCACCGTGGACGGGGGCGCCCGCGACTTCGTGCTGGCCGTCACGCCCGCCTGCGCGGCCCGATTCGGGCGCTGACAATCTGCCGCAGGAACAACGGGCCGCCGCAATTTCGTTACGTTCCGCCCCTAGACGAAACCTCGAATAGCCGGAGTTGTGTCATGAACCAAGAACCCAAGGACTGGCTGGAAGCCGAACTTCTGGATACCCTGGACGAGGATTACGAGATCGAGCTGGAAGATGCCGCCCTGTCCGAGGAGATCCGGCGCATCTATCGCGACAAGCGGCCCGACCAGATGGACCGCAAGCTGTATTTCCGCGAACTGCTGCGGCTGCAGACGGAACTGATCAAGCTGCAGGACTGGGTCAGCCACAACAAGGAAAAGGTCGTGGTGATCTTCGAGGGGCGCGATTCAGCCGGCAAGGGCGGCGCGATCAAGCGCATCACGCAGCGCCTGAACCCCCGCGTGGTGCGCACCGTGGCCCTGCCCGCGCCCTCGGACCGGGAAAAGACGCAATGGTATTTCCAGCGCTATGTCCCCCACCTGCCCGCCGGGGGCGAGATCGTGCTGTTCGACCGCAGCTGGTACAATCGCGCGGGCGTCGAGCGCGTGATGGGCTTTGCCACCGACGAGGAGGTGGACCAGTTCTTCCTGGATGTCCCCGAATTCGAACGCATGCTGGTCCGGTCGGGGATCCGGCTGGTGAAATACTGGTTTTCGATCACCGACGAGGAACAGCAGATGCGCTTCCTGATGCGCATCCACGATCCCCTGAAGCAGTGGAAGCTGTCGCCGATGGACCTGCAGTCCCGCGTCCGCTGGGAAGCCTATACCAAGGCCAAGGAGGACATGCTGGAACACACCAACATCCCCGAGGCGCCGTGGTATATCGTGCCTGCCAACGACAAGAAGCGCGCCCGCCTGAACTGCATGAGCCACCTGCTGAGCCTGATCCCCTATGCCGAGGTCCCGCATGACGAGGTGACCCTGCCCGACCGCGTCTTCAACCCCGACTACGAACGCGACGTACTCTCGCGGGAGTTGTATGTGCCGCAGGTGTACTAGCGGCGGGTCCCCGGGCCCGATAAGGGACGGCTGCACCCTTAAGCCTTGAATGATGGCGGCGAAGGTCTACTATGGGCGCCATGTTCCGCAATCTCCTGAGCCGCCTCTTCACGGAAGAACCCGATCCGAAGCCGCTGGCGACGGAGGACGCGGAGATTGCCGTCGCCGCCCTTCTGGTGCGCGTGGCGCGCGTGGACGACCACTACAACGCGGCCGAAAAGCGGCGCATCGACGAAGTTCTGGCACGCATGCACGGCATGGGACTGGCTGACGCCGCCGAGCGCCGCTCGGTTGCCGAGATGATCGAGGCCGAGGCGCCTGACACCGTCCGCTTCACGCGCCTGATCAAGGATCGCGTCTCGCTCGAGGATCGCATCGCCATCATCGGCGCGATGTGGGAAATCTCTCTGGCCGACAACCACCGCGCCGCGAGCGAGGAAATGGCGATCCGGCTGGTTTCCGGGCTTCTGGGGGTGACGGACCGCGATTCGGCCCTGCAACGCCAGCGTGTGGTGGGCGGCTCCTAGAAACCCAGCCTGTCGCGCAGCCCATACCAGGCCATGCCCGCCACCAGCAACGGGTTGCGCAGCATGGACCCGCCCGGAAAGGACCGCGTCGGGATCGCGGCCATCGCGTCAAAGCCTTCGGATTGTCCTGCCACCGCATCGGCCATCAGCCTGCCTGCCAGCGTCGCCACGGCAACGCCGTGGCCGGAATAGCCGCCGGCAGACAGGCAGTTCGCGGCGGGTCGCGCGAAATGCGGCATCCGGCTCATGGTGATGGCCAGCGTGCCGCCCCAGGCATGGGTCAGCCTGACGCCTTCAAGCTGCGGATAGACCGCCAGCAGATGCGGGCGAACCAGGGCCCCGATGTCCTTGGGGAAACGATAGCTGACGGTCTCGCCCCCGCCGAAGATCAGGCGGCGGTCGTCGTCCAGGCGCCAGTAGTTCACCACGAACTTGGTATCGGCGGCGGCGGTCCGGCGCGGCAGGATCTCGGGGAAGCGATCGCCCAGGGGCTCGGTCGCGACGATATAGTTGTTGATCGGCATGACCCGCGCCGCCACCTTGGCATCAAGCCGCCCCTGGTAGCCATTTCCCGCCAGGATCACATGATCGCAGATGATCTTGCCGGTATCGCAGAGCACGCGGCTCTTGGCCGTCGCCGTGCCGTGTTCGACGCGGTGGACATGCGTGCCCTCGAAGATGCGCACGCCGGCAGCCACAGCCAGTCGCGCCATGCCAAGCGCCAGATTCAGCGGGTGGACATGGCCCGCGCCCCAGTCCACGTCGCCACCGGCATAGGCGTGGCTGCCCAGATGCGCGGCCAGCGCCTCGCGGTCCAGGGGCTGGACCTTGTCATAGCCGTAACGGGTCGCCAGATGCGCGGCCATATGGGCGCTGTGTTCGACCTCGGCCCGGTTGCGGCAGGCATGGGCCACGCCGGGGCGGATCGGCACGCCGGATTCGGCGGCCAAGGCCTGCGTCAGGGCCTTCGCATCCTCGGCCATATCCCACAGCCGGCGCGCGGTGTCGCGCCCGAACTGGCGTTCCAGCCAGTCCACCTCTTGCCGCTGGCCGGACCCGATCTGCCCGCCATTGCGGCCCGAGGCCCCGAAGCCCACCCGCTGCGCATCGACCAGCACCACGTCCCGCCCCGCCCGCGCCAGATGCAGCGCGGCCGAGAGACCCGTGTAGCCCGCGCCGATCACCGCCACGTCGGCGCGCGTTTCCCCCTTCAGCGGCGGAAAACGGTCCAGCGCTGCGCGGGTATCGGCATAAAGGCTGGGCGGATATTCCCCCCGCCGGTCGTTGGCATAAAGCAGCTTCATACGTTCAGCAGCAGGTGTTCGCGTTCCCAGGGGCTGATGACCTGCAGGAACTCCTTGTATTCATTTCGCTTGACGGATTCATAGACGGCGGCGAAATCCTCGCCCAGGACGCTGCGCATCGGCGCGCTGTCGGACATGATGTCCAGCGCGTCGCCCAGGTTGTAGGGCAGCTCGTCCTGCGAGGACATGTAGGCGTCGCCCAGGCATTCGCCGCGCGGGTTTTCACCCTCTACCAGCCCCAGATAACCGCAGGCGAGGCTGGCAGCGATCCCCAGGTAGGGGTTGCAGTCCATGCCCGCCAGCCGGTTCTCGACCCGCCGCGCCTCGGGGGACGAGATCGGCACGCGCAGCCCGGTGGTGCGATTGTCGCGGCCCCATTCCAGGTTGATGGGCGCGGCGAAGTCGGGGACATAGCGGCGATAGCTGTTCACATAGGGCGCCAGCAGCGCCACGGCGGCGGGCAGGTGCCGTTGCATCCCGGCGATGAAATGCAGGAACTGCGGCGTCTCTGCCCCCCTTTCGTCGGAAAAAAGGTTCCGCCCCGTCGCCACGTCGATGATCGAGTGATGCAGGTGCATGGCGCTGCCCGGCTCGCCCTCGATGGGCTTGGCCATAAAGGTGGCGAAGCAGTCGTGGCGCAGCGCGGCCTCGCGGATCAGGCGCTTGAAGTAGAAGATCTCGTCGGCCAGCGCGACCGGATCGCCGTGGTTCAGGTTGATTTCCACCTGACCCGCGCCGCCTTCCTGCAGGATGCCGTCAATCTCGAAGCCCTGCGCCTCGGCAAAGTCATAGATGTCGTCGATGACCTTGCCGTATTCGTCCACGGCGGACATGGAATAGGCCTGCTTGGCCGCCGCCCGCCTGCCGGTCCGGCCCATCGGCGGGATGATCGGCTGGTTGGGGTCGATATTGCGAGCGACCAGGAAGAACTCCATTTCCGGCGCGACGACCGGCTTCCAGCCGCGCTGGCGATACAGATCCACCACCCGCTTCAGAACGTTGCGCGGCGCGATCGGCACGGGGTTGCCCTGCTGGTCATAAGCGTCGTGGATCACCTGCAAGGTCCAGTCGGCGGTCCAGGGCGCAGCGGTGGCGGTGCTGAAATCCGGGGTCAGGATCATGTCGGGTTCGGTGAACGCCCCCGCCGGATTGTCCGCCCATTCCCCCGTGATCGTCTGCAGGAAGATCGAGTTCGGCAGATAGAACTTGTCCTGCCGTGCGAATTTCGACGCGGGCATGGCCTTTCCGCGCGCGACGCCCGCGATGTCGGCCAGGATGCATTCCACCTCGTCCAGCCGGCGGCCGGCCACGAAGTTGCGGGCGGCCTGGGGCAGCCTGTCGATCCAGTCGCTCATGCGGCACCCCGGCTGATGGCGCGGGGCTGTTTGAAGAAGGCCTCGATCCGGTCGGCGATGGCGGCCGAGCCCTTCGGCTCGCCCATGCGGTCGGATGCGCGGTCCAGCAGGTCCTGCGGCACGAGGCCCCGGCCCCGCTTGTCCATCAGGCCCTGGATGAAGTCGTCGTTGAACTCGGGATGCGCCTGCACGGTATAGGCGCGGTCGCCATAGATCAGGGCGGCGTTCTCGCAGAAAGCGTTGCGGCCTGCGACCTGCGCGTCCTGGGGCAAGACCACGACCTGGTCCTGGTGCCATGCGTTCAGCCGCACGGTCTCGCCGTCGAAGTCGTAATCCTGGGTGCCGACCGACCAGCCGCCCGGATGCTTGACGACCGTGCCGCCAAGCGCCTGCGCGATGATCTGGTGGCCGAAGCAGATGCCGACCATCGGGACGGCAGCCTCATAGGCGTCGCAGATGAAGCGTTCCAGCGGGCGGATGAAGTCGTGATCCTCATAGGCGCCATGGCGCGATCCGGTCAGCAGCCAGCCGTCGGCGTCATGGACGGAAGCGGGAAACTCCATCGCCTCGACATGCCATGTCGTGAAGTCGAAGCCTCGCCCGTCCAGAAGCCGGACGAACAGGTCCGGGTAATCGCCCAAGTCCTGCTTCAATTCGGCGGGCGCCTGGCCGCATTGAAGGATGCCGATGCGCATGAAAAACCTGCGATGTTGCTGCACGCAGGAAGGTAGTCGCCCGGGTGGGGGGGCTGCAAGGGGGTGCGGGCCTTTGCGCCCTTTGGCGGTCTGGCCGTCCCCGCGCGTCAGGGTTAGTCTGCGGCCAACTGGACAGGAGAACGCGATGCCCCACATTCACCCCGACATCGACCCGAACGGGCTGGACGAATTCTCGGTCGTCTTTACCGACCGGTCGCTGAACCACATGTCGCAGCGCTTCCAGCAGGTGATGCGCGATCTGTCCGCCACCCTGCGCGAGGTCTATTCCGCCCATCAGGTCGCCATCGTGCCCGGCGGCGGCACCTATGCGATGGAAGCGGTTGCCCGCCAGTTCGGCACGGGCCATGCGCTGATCGTGCGCAACGGCTGGTTCAGCTATCGCTGGAGCCAGATCTTCGACATGGGCGGCTTCGCGCGCGAGACCACCGTCGTCATGGCCCGCCCCGCGGGCAACGAGCCGCAGCCCGCCTATGCACCCCCGCCGATCGACGAAGTGGTGGCCAGGATCCGCGAGACGCGGCCCGATGCGGTCTTTGCGCCGCATGTCGAAACCTCGGCCGGGCTGATCCTGCCCGACGATTATCTCCGCGCGCTGTCCGAGGCCGCGCATCAGGTCGGCGCCCTGATGGTGCTTGATTGCATCGCATCCGGTGCCGCCTGGGTGGACATGAAGGCTGCCGGCGTGGACGTGCTGATCTCGGCCCCGCAAAAGGGCTGGTCGGCCTCGCCCGCCGCGGGGCTGGTGATGCTGTCGGAACGCGGGGCGGAACGGCTGGCGCAGACGGACAGCAACAGCTTTGCGCTGGATCTGAAGAAATGGCGCGCCATCATGGCGGCCTATGAAGATGGCGGCCATGCCTATCACGCGACCATGCCGACCGACGCGCTGCTGGGCCTGCGCGACGCAATGGAGGAAACCCGCCAGATGGGATTCGAGGCCGCGCGCGACGCGCAATGGCGCCTTGGCAATGCGGTGCGGGACATGCTGGCCGAGCGCGGTGTCCGGTCGGTCGCGGCACCCGGCTTTGCGGCGCCGGGCGTGGTCGTCAGCTATACCGGCGATCCCGACATCAGGAACGGCAAGAAATTCGCGGCGGAAGGAATGCAGATCGCCGCGGGGGTTCCCTTGGCGGTGAACGAGGGCGACCAGTTCTCGACCTTTCGTCTGGGCCTTTTTGGGCTGGACAAACTGAAGGACGTGGACGGCACCCTGGCCCGGCTGCGGACCGTGATCGACAAGGTCATCCCCGTCGCCTGAGAACACCGCCGCAGACAGGCGCGGGCGATCCATCCCGCGCCTTTGCGGCAGAGAACTATTTTCTCCCTGAGGCTGGCATTTCAGCGCATCTCATCTCTTGCTAAACACGACTTTCCCTGTCGTTATTTGTGCCATAGATAAGTGGCGAGTCAGGGGAGCGGCCGAGATGACGATCCAAAGCCAACAGATCGGTGCAAGTTCCCCCCCTTTGTATTCGGTTCGCCTGATCGACCGGCGCACCGGGCAGGTGCACCGCGTCAATGGCGCCCCCCTTCTGGCGCTGAGCCGAGAGCCCGAGGCAGCGGCGGCATCCCTGCTGGAAGGGCGTGACCCGGCGCTTTGGGAAGCCCGGATCGAACCGCTGGCCACCCGCACGCACCAATAAAGACATCTTCAGGAGAGGGTCTAATGTTCAAGTCGAAGTCCAGCCGTATCGGCGCCTCGCTGTCCGCCATCGCGCTGGCCCTGGCGGCCGCGGTTCCGGTCCACGCCGAAACGCTTCTAAATGTCAGCTATGATCCGACGCGGGAACTTTATCGCGACGTGAACGCGGCTTTCACCGAAAAATGGGCGGCCGAAGGCCATGATGCGCCCACCATCGAAACCAGCCACGGCGGGTCCGGCGCGCAGGCCCGGGCGGTGATCGACGGTCTGTCCGCGCAGGTGGTGACGCTGGCCCTGGCGTCCGACATCGACAAGATTGCCGATGCCGGCAAGCTGCCCGCCGACTGGCAGTCGAGGCTGCCCCACAACTCCAGCCCCTATACTTCGACAATCGTGTTCCTGGTGCGCGAGGGCAACCCCAAGGGCATCAACGACTGGGGCGACCTGGTCAAGGAAGGGGTCGAGGTGATCACGCCCAACCCCAAGACCTCGGGCGGGGCGCGCTGGAACTATCTGGCGGCCTGGGCCTGGGCGGAAAAGAACGGCCAGGACCCCAAGGAATTCGTGGGCCAGCTGTACACCCATGTCCCGGTCCTGGATACCGGCGCGCGCGGATCGACCACCACCTTCGCGCAGCGCGGCATCGGCGACGTGCTGCTGGCCTGGGAAAACGAGGCCTATCTGGCGCTTGAGGAGATCGGCGAGGATCAGTTCGACATCGTCGTGCCCTCGGTTTCCGTTCTGGCCGAGCCGCCGGTCGCCGTGGTGGAGGGCAACATCACCAGCGATGCCCAACGCGAACTGGCCACGGCCTATCTGGACTTTCTCTACTCGCCCGAAGGCCAGGCCCTGGCATTCAAGCACTACTATCGAGCCTGGGACACCAGCGCCGCAGCGCCCGAGGATGTGGCCCGCTTCCCCAAGCTGGATCTGGTCAGCATCGAGGAATTCGGCGGCTGGAAGAAAGTGCAGCCCGAACATTTCGGAGACGGCGGGATCTTCGACCAAATCTATACGGCAAAGTAACAACGCATGACCCACCGACCCTTGGTCCACAAGACGGCGATGCCCGGCCTCGGCCTTTCGGCCGGCATCACGATCGCGATGCTCTCCATCGTCGTCTTGCTGCCGATCGGCGCCCTGCTTCTGAAGGGCGCCAATTTCGGCCTTTCCAACATCCTTGAAGTCGTGACCCGCGAACGGGTCGCGGCGTCGCTGTATCTGTCCTTCAAGCTGGCGCTGCTGGCGGCGCTGTTCAACCTGATCTTCGGCGTGCTGCTGGCCTGGGTTCTGGTCCGCTATCGCTTTCCGGGCAAGCGCTTCCTGGACGCCGCCGTGGACCTGCCCTTCGCCCTGCCGACCGCCGTGGCGGGCATTGCGCTGACCGCGCTTTATGCGCCGAACGGCGCCTTCGGCAGCGTGGCCCAGGAGATCGGCTGGAAGATCGCCTATACGCAGATGGGCATCTTCATCGCCCTGGTCTTCGTGGGCCTGCCCTTCGTGACCCGCACCGTCCAGCCGGTGATCGAGGAGATCGACCGCGAGGTCGAGGAAGCATCCGCCACCTTGGGCGCCTCTCGCCTTTATACGCTGCGCCACGTGATCCTGCCGATGCTGATGCCTGCCGCGCTGACCGGCTTCGCGCTGGCCCTGGCGCGGGCCGTGGGCGAATACGGGTCGGTCATCTTCATCGCCGGCAACATCCCGCTGCGCACCGAGATCGCGCCGCTGCTGATCGTGATCCAGCTCGAGGAATTCAACTATGACGCCGCAGCCGCCATCGGCATCGCCATGCTTGTGATCTCCTTCGTGATGCTGCTGGCCATCAACCTGATCCAGATCGTCAGCCGCCGGAGGATGGGCCATGTCTGATGCCACCCTGCACACAAGACGCCACGCCTTCCGCGCCGCGACCGAGGAAGCCCCCCTTCTGCGCATCACGCTGATCGGCATAGCGGTGGCCGGGCTGGCGATCCTGGTCTTTGCCCCCCTGGCGGTGGTCTTTGCCGAGGCGCTGCGGGAAGGCTGGCTTGCCGCCGTCGAAAGCCTGGGCAACCAGGACGCCCGTTCGGCGATCTGGCTGACGCTGCTGATCACCGCCATCGCCGTGCCGGCGAACGCGGCCTTCGGGATAGCCGCCGCCTGGTTCATCACCAAGTTCGACTTTCGCGGCAAGGCCTTCCTGATCACCCTGATCGACCTGCCCTTTTCCGTCAGCCCCGTGGTCGCGGGCCTGTGCATCGTGCTGCTGTTCGGCGCCAATTCCGCCATCGGCGGCTGGCTGGTCGCGAACGGCTGGCCCATCGTCTTCGCCATTCCCGGCATCGTGCTGGCGACGATCTTCGTGACCTTCCCCTTTGTCGCGCGCGAACTGATCCCGGTGATGATCGAACAAGGCCGCGCCGAGGAGGAAGCCGCCCTGACGCTTGGCGCGTCCGGCTGGCGGACCTTCTGGACCGTGACCCTGCCGAACATCCGCTGGGCCCTGCTTTACGGCACGCTGCTGTGCACGGCACGGGCCATGGGGGAATTCGGCGCGGTCGCGGTCGTGTCGGGCAAGATCCGCGGCCAGACTGCCACCATGCCGATCACCATCGAGATGCTCTACAACGAATACCTGTCCGTCGCAGCCTTTTCGATGGCCGCGCTGCTGACGGCGCTGGCCTTGGTCACGCTGCTTCTGAAAACCCTGCTGGAGCTGCGTCACGCCGACCAGCTTGCCGCCATCCGCCGCCACTGAGGAGGCTGCCATGCATATCGACATCGACGAAATCGCCAAGACCTTCGGGGGCACCACCGCCCTGCTGCCCGTGTCGCTGAACATCCCCTCGGGGGCGCTTGTCGCGCTGCTGGGGCCGTCGGGTTCGGGCAAGACTACGCTGCTGCGGATCCTGGGCGGGCTGGAATTCCCGACATCGGGGCGGGTGCTGTTCAACGGCCAGGACGCGACCGGCATGACGGTCCAGGAACGCCGCGCGGGCTTCGTGTTCCAAAGCTATGCGCTGTTCCGGCACATGACGGTCTTCGACAACATCGCCTATGGCCTGCGCGCCCGGCCCCGCAACCAGCGCCCCCCCAAGGCCGAGATCAACCGCCGCGTGACCAAGCTGCTGGAATTGATCCAGTTGCCGGACATTGCCAAGCGTTATCCGACGCAGCTGTCGGGCGGCCAGCGCCAGCGCGTGGCCCTGGCCCGCGCCCTTGCGATCGAACCACGGATGTTGCTGCTGGACGAACCCTTCGGGGCGCTGGATGCCAAGGTCCGCAAGGAACTGCGCCAGGGCCTGCGCGACATCCATGACGAAACCGGCCTGACCACGGTCTTCGTGACTCATGACCAGGACGAGGCGATGGAACTGGCCGACCTAGTCGTGGTCATGTCCATGGGCCGGATCGAACAGATCGGCCGCCCCCATGACATCCGCGACAAGCCCGCGACCGAATTCGTGCGCGAGTTCATCACGACCTGAAGGCGTCGCGCCTCAGCCCTGCAACAAGGCCCTTGCCGCGCCCGTTGCGGCATCGGTGATCCGGTCGCCCGACAGCATCCGGGCGATCTCGTCCACGCGGTCGGCCGGGGACAGCGCGGCGACGGTGGATGTCGTCATGTTGTCATGGACCGACTTCGACACCCGGAAGTGATTGGCGCCAAGCGCCGCGACCTGCGGCGAATGCGTGACCACCAGAACCTGCGCGTCATCCGACAACTTCTTCAGCCGCCGCCCCACCGCATCCGCCGTGGCCCCGCCCACACCCCGGTCGATCTCGTCGAAGATCAGCACCAGGGCGTCATTGCCGCGCGCAAGGCAGACCTTCAGCGCCAGCAGGAACCGCGACAACTCGCCGCCCGAGGCGATCTTGTCCAGGGCGCCAGCCGGCGCGCCGGGGTTCGTGGCGACGGTGAAGGCCACGTCGTCGCGCCCGTCGGGTCCGGGCTCGCCGGGCGTGACCAGCGTGTGGAAGACCGCGCGCTCCATCCGCAAGGGCGCCAGTTCGGCGGTGACGGCGCGGTCCAGCGCGGTGGCCGCATCCGTCCGCGCCCTGGTCACCGCATCGGCCGCCGCGTCATAGGCGGCATCGGCGTCCTCGACCTGCTTGCGCAACGCGGCGATCTGCGCCTCTCCCGCGTCGATCTGGCCCAGACGGCCGCGCAATTCGTCGGCCAGCCCGGCCAGATCATCGGCCAGCACGTTGTGCTTGCGGGCAAGGGCGCGCAGCGCGAACAGCCGCTCCTCGGTCGCCTCAAGCGCGGCGGGATCCACGTCCAACGCGAACAGCGCCTCCTCGACCCCGCGATGTGCCTCGCCCAACTCGAGCAGGGCGCGGGACAGCGCGGCCAGGGGTTCGTCCAGCCGACCCTCCGCCCGGTCGGCGGCGCCTTCCAGCCAGCGCGTGGCATCCAGCATCGCGCCCTCGGCCCCGTCGCCGCCCAGCATCTTCAAGGCGCGCGCGACATCCTCGCGGATGCGGATGGCGCCCTGCATGGCGCGGCGGCGGGTGTCCAACGTCGCTTCCTCGCCCGCCTCGGGCGACAGGTCGTCCAGTTCGGCAACGGCATGGCGCAGGAAATCCTCCTCGGCGCGCGCCGCGGTCAGGCGTGCCTCGGCCTCGTCCAGGGCGCGGCGGGCGGTTCGGCGCGCGGACCAGGCGCCGCGCGCCGGGCCCAGGTCGATGGCGCCGAAGGCGTCCAGCAGCGTGCGATGGCCGCGCGGGTTCAGCAGGCCCCGGTCGTCGTGCTGCCCATGCAGTTCCACCAGCGTCTCGGACAATTGCCGCAGCACCTCGCCCGAAACGCGGCGGTCGTTGACATAGCCGGTCTTGCGCCCGTCACCGGCATTCACCCTGCGCAGGATCAGCTCGTCATCCTCAAGCTCGATCCCCGCCTCGGCCAGAACGGCGCGGGCGGGATGGCCGGCGGGCAGGTCGAAGACGGCCGTCACCTCGCCCTGCTGCGCGCCCTGCCGGACCAGATCGGCCCGGCCGCGCCAGCCCAGGACAAAGCCCAGGCAATCCAGCAGGATCGACTTGCCCGCGCCGGTTTCGCCGGTCAGCACATTCAGGCCCGGACCGAAGCTGAGCCCCAGCCGGTCGATCAGCAGCATGTTGCGGATGTCCAGCGAGCGCAGCATCGGTTTATCCTTGCAGGGCGGGGCAATCGCCCGCCTTTACAGCCACCTTCCCTGGATCATCTGGCGATACACGTTGTTCAGCCAGTTGTCGCCGCGCGCCTCGGGCGCAAGCCCGCGCCCGCGCAATTGGCGATACGCATCCTCGTAGAAGGGCGAGGACTTGAAGTTGTGGCCGAGAATCGCCCCTGCCGTCTGCGCCTCGTCGTTCAGGCCCAGGGCCAGATAGGCCTCGACCAGCCGCAGCAGCGCCTCGGGCGTCTGCGTGGTGGTCTGGAATTCCTCGACCACGACGCGGAACCGGTTGATCGAGGCCGCGTAATGCCCGCGCTTCAGGTAATAGCGCCCGATTTCCATTTCCTTGCCGGCAAGATGGTCGAAGGCCAGGTCGAATTTCAGGATCGCGCTGCGGGCGTATTCGCTGTCGGGATACTGTTCGATCACCGTGCGCAGCGATTGCAGCGCCTGGAAGGTCAGGCCCTGGTCGCGTCCGACCTCGTCGATCTGGTCGTAATAGGACAGGGCCAGCAGATACTGCGCATAAGCCGCATCCTCATCGCCCGGAAAGGTGTCGATGAAGCGCTGCGCCGCGCCCCGGGCTTCCTCGTAGTTCTGGGCGCGGTGGTTGGAATAGGCCTGCATGATCAGCGCACGCTTGGCCCATTCGGAATAGGGGTAAAGCCGCTCGACCTCGGAGAAATAGAAGACCGCATCCTCGGGCTTGCGGCTGTTTTCCAGCTCGAACTCGCCGCGCTTGTAGATTTCCTCGGCCGTGAAGCGATCCAGGTTGCGCTTGTCGGATTCGGCAAGCCCCCCCCTGTCACATCCTGTCAGCACCAGACCCGCCAGAACCGCCGCCATCACGGAAGCCGAGAATTTCGAGCGCGCCATCTTCACCCTGCCTAAGACTTCTTCCCTGCAACCAAGCCGTTCGGCCAAGCTACATGGACCCTCTAGCACAGAACATCAGGGGGCGCAAAATGGCAATCCTTTGAATTTGGCCTGCCTTTTCAGCAGGGGTTCAAGATGGCGGGAAGCCGCCCGATTACGCGGCCACCCAAGCGGTCGCGGCCAGGTCATAGGCCGCGACTCCGGCCCCCGGCAGGCGGTCCTCCAGCGCAGGGGAACAGGTTTCCCATTCCCACGCCGTCGGATCGGCGAACAGCGCGCGCAGCAGCCTGTTCGTCATCGCATGGCCAGCGCGATGCCCGGTATAGCGCGCCAGCAGCGGCGCGCCGGCCAGGGCCAGATCGCCCATCGCGTCCAGCATCTTGTGGCGCACGGCCTCGTCCGCGTGGCGCAGGCCGCCCGGCGACAGGACCCGCGCGCCATCGACGACCACGGCATTCAGATAGGTGCCACCCAGGGCCAGCCCGTTCCTGCGCATCGCATCTACGTCCGCCTGGCGGCAGAAGGTGCGGCTGTCGGCCAGTTCGCGCAGGAAGGCGCCGTTGGCCATGTCCAGGCGCTTTTCCTGATGGCCGATCGCGGCATCGACGAAGTCTATCTCGAAATCGATCTCCAGGTGGTCCGCCGGGGTCAGGCGGGCAAAGGCCTCGCCCTCGCGGACCTCGACCGGGCGCAACACGCGGATCGCGCGCAGGGGCGCCGCCTGCACGGCGATTCCGGCTCGCAGGATACCGCGGACGAAGGGCGCGGAGGAGCCGTCGAGGATCGGAACCTCGGGACCATCGACGATCACCAGGCCGTTGTGGATGCCCGTCCCGGCCAGCGCCGCCATGACATGCTCGACCGTGGACAGGGTCGTGCCCTTGCCGTCATCCATCAGCGTGCACAGCTTCGAGGGCGTGACATGGTCCCACCTGGCGGCAATATCCACGGCCGGCGTCAGGTCGCTGCGGCGGAAGACGATGCCGTGTCCTGCAGGCGCGGGATGAATCTCCAGCCGCGCCGGGGCGCCGGAGTGCAGCCCCACGCCCTGAAACGTCACCATCTTTTTCAACGTCGCCTGCATGGCCACCTGCCTTCATCTTGCCCCGGAACGACATCGTTCATCGGGGTAACAGGTGAACTATGCCAAGGGTGCCAATCGGGCAATTAACGATTTGTAACGGTGTGAAACAATCAGGCCCGCAACGCCGCGGCGGACCCCGGGAATGCCATAGCTGCCTGACACAATAAGCAAAAAGGGCCGCGAAACAGCGGCCCTTCCTGTCTGAATAGTTGTGATCGGCTCAGTTCGCCTGCCGGCGCAGGAAGGCCGGGATCTCGACATTGTCGCCGCCCGCATCGGGGCTGGCCAGATCGTCGAAATCGGTTTCCTGCTGGCGCGCACGAACGGCCACGCGCTCGTTCACGCGCTCAGAAATGGTGGATGCGGCGGGCTTGGACGCCGAGGTGTCGGCATGGCCCGCCATCCGCTCCAGCATCCGGCCAAGACCCGCCATGCGGCTGTGGGGGCGGACGGGCTCCGGCTGGGGCGCGGGCTGCTGGCGTTCGCCCTTGTGCTCGACGGCGCGGCGCAAACGCTCCAGCGTCTCGGGCGAGGCCTGGCCGCGCGGGGCTGCGCCCTGCGGCGCGCGCGGAGCGATGAAGCCTGCGTCCTCGCGGACGTTCAGCATCGCGGGCTGCGCAGCTTCCTTGCGCTGATAGGCCGGGGCCGGCATGTCGTCCTCGGTCCGCGCGGCGGAAGCCGGCGCCGGAGCCACGGGGCGGGTGTCGCCCAGCGGAGGGGCGACGCGGCGCGGCGGCAGGTCGTCCTGCTGCGCCGAAACCTCGACCTTCTGCGAAACGGGCGGGTTCTGGGTCAGCGGCTCGGCCATGCTGCGGCGGGGGGCCGGCACTTCGGCGGCGGCGGCGACGCTGGCATCGATGCCGGTTGCCACGACCGACACGCGGATCGAGCCGTCCATGTCCGGGTCCAGCGTCGAGCCCACGATGATGTTGGCGTCGCTGTCCACCTTGTCGCGGATGACGTTGGCGGCCTCGTCCAGCTCGAACAGGGTCATGTCATAGCCGCCGGTGATGTTGATCAGCACGCCCTTGGCGCCGTTCAGGCTGATCTCGTCCAGCAGCGGGTTGGCGATGGCGCGTTCGGCGGCTTCCTGGGCGCGGTTCTCGCCCGAGGCCTCGCCGGTGCCCATCATGGCCTTGCCCATCTCGTCCATGACCGAGCGGACGTCGGCAAAGTCGAGGTTGATGAGGCCCGGCTTGACCATCAGGTCGGTCACGCCCTTGACGCCCTGGTACAGCACGTCGTCAGCCAGTGCGAAGGCATCGGTGAAGGTGGTCTTTTCGTTGGCCAGGCGGAACAGGTTCTGGTTCGGGATGATGATCAGCGTGTCCACGACCTTCTGCAGGGCCTCGACGCCCTCCTCGGCCTGGCGCATCCGCTTGGTGCCCTCGAACTGGAAAGGCTTGGTCACGACGCCTACCGTCAGGATGCCCATCTCGCGCGCGGCCTGCGCGATGATCGGCGCGGCGCCCGTGCCGGTGCCGCCGCCCATGCCGGCGGTGATGAAGCACATGTGCGCGCCCATCAGGTGGTCGACGATGTCCTCGATCGTTTCCTCGGCTGCCTTGGCGCCGATGACGGGCTTGGCGCCGGCGCCCAGGCCCTCGGTCACTTTCGGACCCATCTGGATGCGACTGGTCGCGCGCGACCCGGCAAGGGCCTGCGCGTCGGTATTGGCAACCACGAACTCGACCCCGTCCAGGTTCTTCTCGATCATGTTGTTGACCGCGTTGCCGCCCGCGCCGCCGACACCAAATACGGTGATCCGGGGCTTGAGTTCGTCCTCGTCGTTCATCATCAGATTGAGGTTCATGAGTCCGCCTGTTTTTGCTATGTCGATCGGGTCATGACCTGCCGCCCGTCGAATCCCTCGTATCATCGTCAATCCTAGCGGGCAGATGCCTTTCAGTCACCCGAAAAACGCGCAAAAACCGCAAAATCTGGCGGTATCTGCAGGTGTTTTAGGCGGTATCTTGCCAATGCCCCACCATGTGGTGGGACAGGCAGAATACGACCTATTACTGGTCAATGGCTTACCAGTTGTTCCTGAACCAGCGATAGGCGCGGCGCAAGCTGCGGGTCGGATAGCTGTCCGCCGGCATCTCGAAATCCCACCATTCGTCCTGGGGATGGGCGGCAAACAGCGCCAGCCCGACGGCGCTGGAAAAGCTGGGATCGGTGAACTGATGCGCCAGCCCGTCGATGCGCAGGGGGCGCCCGCAGCGGATGTTCGGCCCCAGGATGCGCGCCGCCAGACCGTCCAGGCCAGGGATCTGGCTGCCCCCGCCGGTCAGCACGATCTGCTGGCTGGGCATGGAGTCGAAGCCGGCCGCGTCAAGCACTTCGCGCACGCCCTCCAGGATCTCCTCGACCCGGGGGCGCATGATGCCGATCAGGTCGGCGCGGCTGACCGGGCGGCGGTCCCCGTCCCATCCCGTCGCGTCGCCGCCCAGATCCAGCATGTCGCGGTCGTCCCGGCCCGTCGCCTCGACTCCGCCATTCAGGGTCTTGAGGCGCTCGGCCACCGGCAGCGGGATGCGCAGACCCTGCGCGATGTCCTGCGTCACAAGATGACCGCCGATTTTAACATTGTCGGCGAAGATCATGTGTTTCTTGACGAAAATCGACACACCCGTGCCGCCGCCGCCAAAGTCGATGCAGGCCGAGCCCAGCTCCTGCTCGTCCTCGACCAGCGCCGCGCGGGCCGAGGCATAGGAGGCCGAGGCGATGCCCGCCAGTTCCAGGTCGCAGCGGCGGATGCACTGGACCAGGTTGCCGATCACGTCGCCATCGACCGTCAGCAGATGCATGTCGCAGGCCAGCTTGTTGCCGACGTGATCGCGCGGATCGCCAAGGCCGCTGCGGTTGTCCACGGCAAAATTGACCGGCTGCGCGTGCAGCACCTCGCGGCCCCGCCCGAAGTCGGGCGCGTCGCAGGCGGCCAGGACGCGGGCCACGTCATGTTCATGCACCCTGCCCGACTCCAGCGTGATTTCCCCCGCCAGGCCGTAGGATGCCGGGCGCCCGCCCGACAGGCAGGCGATGACGTGGTCAACGCGCACGCCCGCGACCTTCTGCGCGGCGGCAACCACCGTGCGGATGGCGCGTTCGGTTTCCGCCATCACGTCGATCTCGCCCCGGCGCATCCCGCGCGACCGGGTTGACGCGGCGCCGATCACCTTGAAGTTCGCCTGTCCCGCCATCGGCCCGACGCCGTCGGTTTCGCGAAAGGTGCCGGTGCCGTCGAAGCGCAGCACCAGGCAGGCGATCTTCGAGGTGCCGATGTCCAGGATGCCGATCACGCCGCGTTGCAGGGCCGCCCGGCGGATGTTCCGCATCGCACGTTGCGTCTGATAAAGTTCCGCCATCGTTCAGCCCCCCTTCTTGTCGTCTTCCGGAATGATGACCTTGCCGTCGGGCCCCAGAAGCGCCTGCCCCCGGGCCTCGCGGATGGTGTTGCGCGCGTCGATCCCCAGGCGCAGCGCCGGCTGGGAGGGATTGCGCAGATCGACGGCAGTGATGTCGCGGCCCAGCAGGTCCTGCGCACGGTCCAGCGCAATCGCGGCCTGAAGCGCGATCACCGCGTCTTCGGCCGGCAGCATGATCTTCTGGCCGTGATCCAGCTCAAGATCCCAGCGGCGTTCGCCCTTGCGCACCAGGCCGCGCACGCGGGGCAGGATCGGCCCGGCGGCGTCGATCAGCGACAGCGCCTCGGGCACGGCAAGATCCGCGCCCTCGCCCGCGATAAGCGGCAGGTCGGCGCGCACGTCGCGTGACGTGACCGATGCGACGCGGTGGCCGGTCCTGTCCAGAATCTCGATCCCCCGGGCATGGCGCCAAAGGACCGCCGGTTCGCGTTCCTTGACCACCGCCGACAGGATGCCGCCCGGCTTGATGCGCAGATCGACCGATTCGATCACGTCCAACTGCATCACCTGCAGCCGCAGCGCCGTCAGGTCGATGTCGAAGCTGGAGGCCGGCAGATCGACCGGCAGCATCTTGCGCAGCGCCTCGTCCACGACGGGCGAGACACCCTCGATCACCATGGTCCTGACCAGGAATTCCTCGCGGCTTTGCACCTTGTCCAGGACGTGCTGGACGCCGTCAGAGAGTTGCGCGCGGCGATCCTCGTCCGACAGCCAGATGCCGGCGGTCATCGCGACCAGAAAGGCCGGGACGCCGACCCGCACCGCGCGGCGCCAGATCGGGCGCAGCCACATGCGCTCCAGCCGGTATTGCAGGCGCGAAGGCGCGGGATCGCGCTTGATGCGGTCGGGCTGGGGCTGACGATTCGGGCGATGGTCGATCACGTCCGGCACAGCGCATCCTCCACCATCCAGCGCATCAGGGCGGGAAAATCGATGCCGGCATGGGCTGCCTGTTCGGGCGCCAAGGAGGTCGGCGTCATGCCCGGCTGGGTGTTCACCTCCAGGATGATCAGCCCCCCCAGGCCCCGCGCCTCGTCCCAGCGGAAGTCGGTGCGTGACAGGCCGCGGCAACCAAGCGCCTCATGGGCGCGGACGGCATAGTCCAGGCAGGCTGCCGTGATTTCGGCCGGGATATCGGCGGGGATCACATGGCGCGACCCGCCGACCGAGTATTTGGCGGCATAGTCATACCAGCCTTCGGTCACGATCTCGGTCACGCCAAGGGCGCGGTCGCCCATCACCGCCGTGGTCAGCTCGCGTCCCGGCGCATAGGTTTCGACCATCACCCGGGCGGGCATGGTGTCGGCCAGTTGCGGCGGCTGGTTCGCGCCGTCATGGACGATGTAGACGCCGACCGAGGATCCCTCGTCATTCGGCTTGACCACATAGGGCGGCGGCAGGACGTGGCGGGCGCGCACCTCGTCCGCGCAGGCGATGACGCTTTCGACCACGGGCAGGCCAGCGACGCGCAGCGCATCCTTGGCACGCGTCTTGTCCATCGCCAAGGCCGAAGCAAGGACGCCGGAATGGGTATAAGGCAGGTCCAGCCATTCCAGGATGCCCTGGACGCATCCGTCCTCACCAAAGCGGCCATGCAGGGCGTTGAAGACGACATCGCAACGAAGGCCCGCCAGGCGCGCGACCAGATCGCCGCCGCGTTCGGCCCCCAGTTCGACCTCGATCACCTCATAGCCCGCCACCCGCAGCGCATTCGCGCATTCGCGCCCCGACGACAGCGACACCTCGCGCTCGGCCGAGGGTCCGCCCATCAGAACGGCTACGGTATGGGCTGTCCCGCTCGACCTGCCCGCCACGTTTCGCCTTTCGCCCCGGTTGATCCGGGATTTTCTGTCCCCGCGCGGCCGGGTTCATCCCCGGTCTACGCTTATGGCGAAAGGATAGCTGATGCGCGAAAGCCGCAAAAGGGCATTTTTCGCTATCTGCCAAAGATTGTTAGGCAATTCGTTAATCAGCCTGCGGTTGCGGCAAGGGTTCGCCCACGCGAATCACCTCCCATTGCAACTCGTGGCCGCTGTCCTCCAGCACGCGGCGGCGGACCAGTTCGCCAAGCGCCTCGAGTTCCGCCGCCGTGGCGCCGCCGGTGTTGAGAAGGAAGTTCGGGTGCTTTTCCGACATCTGCGCCCCGCCCCAGCTATGCCCGCGCAGTCCTGCCCGGTCGATCAGCGCCCAGGCCTTCAGGTCATGGACATCATCCGCACGGCCGGTCGAGCTGTAGCCCGCCGGGTTTCGGAAGGTGGATCCGGCGCTGCGTTCCTTGGTGGGCTGCGTTTCATCGCGCCTGGCCAGCTGGTCGGCCATCTTCTGGTGCAGCCTGTCGGGGTCGGCCGGTGCGGCGCGGAAAGTCGCCTCGGTCAGGATGCAGCCTTCGGGCAGGTCGGAATGGCGGTAGGAAAAGCGCAGGTCGTCCGGGGCCAGCACGATCCGTTCGCCGCTGCGGGTGACGGCCCGCGCCTCGATCAGGTGATCGGCAACATAGCTGCCGTAGCAGCCCGCGTTCATGCGCACCGCGCCGCCGATGCTTCCGGGGATGGTGCGCAGGAAGGTCAGGTCCAGCCCCGCGTCCGCCGCGCGCCGGGCGACATGCGCATCCAGCGCGGCGGCGCCTGCCGTTATCCGGTCGCCTTCCACCGCGATCCCGTTGAAACCCCGGCCAAGGCGGACCACCACGCCCCGGATGCCGCCGTCGCGCACGATCAGGTTGCTGCCGACGCCGATGGGAAAAACCGGGACCGAGGGGTCCAGATCGCGCAGGAAGGCGGCCAGGTCATCCTCGTCGGCGGGCTGGAACAGCCATTCGGCCGGGCCGCCGACGCGCAGCCAGGTGAGGCTGTCGAGGGGGCGGTTGGGGGTCAGGTTGCCACGGGTGGGGGGAAGGTCGGTCATCATGGCGAATGTGGTAAACAGCGGGACCCGATGGGTCAACCGGGCGGCTCTATTCAAGCAGGCTGGCGATCACGGCGACAGCGGACAGCCCGCAAAGGCCCCAGATGTCCCAGGCCGGGCGCAGCGGCTCGGCGGGTTCGGCGGCCACCCGGCGGCGGGTCGCATCGTGCAGCCCGCGAAGCGCGGCGCCGAAGGCCACGGACCCGGCAGCCAGAAGCAGCAGCATGGAAGCCAATGTCCCCAGCAGCCCGGCATGGACATGTCCCGTCTTCTGCGCGCCGATCAGCCAGCAGGCCGCAGCCCCGGCCAGCAGCGCGGCAAGCGCCGCCAGCACCGGGCGAAAGGACCGCGCGGCGACGCGCGTCGCCCCGGTCCAGACGCCCCACAACACGACAAGGGCGATGACCAGATAGAAGGGGATCACCTGATAAGGGATCACGGGGCCGTTCGGGTCCGCGACCGCATGGGCAGGCGGACCAGCACCAGCAGGCCGAGCGAGAGAAAACCGATGCCCGCCCATGGACCGCAGGCATAGGTCAGCCAGCCAAGCAGCGGAACACCGCTGATGATCAGCGCCCAGAGGGCACGTTGGCGCTGGCGCCTGCCCAGGGTGCGGGCTAGGCGGACCAGAAGCAGCCAGCCCGCCACCACCGCAAGCGCCAGGACCGCCGAATGCATCATGCGGCCCGCCCCTGCAATCTTTCCGGCAGCCCGTTCGCCCAGGTCGAGATCGTGCCCGCGCCCAGGCAGACCACCATGTCTCCGGGACGCGCCTGTTCGCGGACCAGCCGCTCCAGGTCGTTCTCGTCCAGGATCGCGCGGGCGTGGCGGTGGCCGTGGGCGATCAGCCCGGCAACCAGTTCGTCGCGGCTGGCGCCGGGAATCGGATCTTCTCCGGCGGCATAGACCTCAGCGATGGCGACCACATCGGCCTCGTTGAAGCAGGTGCAGAAATCGTCGAACAGGTTCGACAGGCGCGAATAACGGTGCGGCTGGTGGACGGCGATCACGCGGCCCTTGGTGGCTTGGCGGGCGGCCTTGAGCACGGCGGCGATTTCCACCGGGTGATGGCCGTAATCATCGATGATGGTGACGCCATTCACCTCGCCCACGCGGGTGAAGCGGCGCCCGACGCCGCCGAACTTGGCCAAGGCCTCGCGGATTTCGGATTTCTTGATGCCCAGGTGGCGGGCCACGGCCACGGCGGCCAGGCAGTTCGAGACGTTGTGATCGCCCGGCATGGGCAGGGTGCAGCCCTCGATCATCTCGATGTCGCCGGTCTCGGTCGGGCCCTCGCCTTGCAGCGCGATGTCGAAATGCGCGATGCCGTTTTCATAGCGCAGGTTCATCGCACGCACATCGGCCTGGGCGTTGAAGCCGAAGGTCACGACGCGACGGTCGGTCAGCTTGCCCACCAGGGCCTGAACCTCGGGGTGGTCGGTGCAGCAGACGGCCAGGCCATAGAACGGAATCCCGGACGCGAAGTTGTAGAACCCCTGGCGCAGCGCGTCGAAGCTGCCCCAATGCTCCATATGCTCGGGGTCGATATTGGTGACGATGGCGATGTCGGCGGGCAGGCGGTTGAAGCTGCCGTCGGATTCGTCCGCCTCGACCACCATCCACTCCCCTGCCCCGGCCCGCGCGTTCGAGCCATATGCGTGGATCACGCCGCCGTTGATCACGGTCGGATCCAGCCCGCCCGCGTCCAGAAGCGTCGCCACCATGGTCGTGGTGGTGGTCTTGCCGTGTGTCCCGGCGATGGCGATGTTCGACTTCATCCGCATCAGCTCGGCCAGCATCTCGGCGCGGCGGACCACCGGCAGGCCGCGGCGGCGCGCTTCCTCAAGCTCGGGGTTGCCCTTCTTGATCGCGGTCGAGATGACGACCACGCCCGCCTGCCCGATGTTCTCGGCCCGCTGGCCCTCGAAGACGCGGGCGCCCAGGGTTTCAAGGCGGTCGGTGATCTTGGACTTCTTCGCGTCGCTTCCCTGCACGTCATAGCCCAGCGTCAGCAGGACCTCGGCGATGCCCGACATGCCGATGCCGCCGATGCCGATGAAATGGATGGGTCCCAGCTCGTGCGGCAGTTTGGTTGCGGCGTTCATCGGGCAATCTCCGTGACAAGGTCGTAAAGGCGCCGCGCCGCATCGGGCCGGGCGAGGGAAAGGGCGGCGCTGGCCATCTGGCTGGCACGGGCGGGGTCGTTCAGGATCGCGCGGATGTCGCGCGTGAGGCCGGGCACGTCAAGCACCGATTCGGGATGGACCAGCGCGGCCCCGGCCTCGGCCAGGGATTGCGCATTGGCGGTCTGGTGGTCCCCGGCGGCCGCGGCAAAGGGAATCAGGATGGCGGGCCGGCCGATCACGGTGATGTCGGCCAGCGACGATGCGCCCGAGCGGCTGATGACAAGCTGAGCCTGCGCCAGCCGTTCGGGAACATCGGTGAAGAAGGGCTGCACATCCGCCGCGATGCCTGCGGCGGCATAGGCGGCAGTGACCCGGTCGCCATCCTCGGCCCGCGCCTGGTGGCTGACGCGCAAACGGGCGCGCATGTCATCCGGCAGGGCGGCAATGGCCGAGGGAACCACATCGGAGAGCACCCGCGCCCCCTGGCTGCCGCCGATCACCAGCAGGTGCAGCGGTCCTTCGTCCGGAGGCGCATAGGGCGCGGCGGCATGGTCCAGCACCGCCTGGCGGACCGGGTTGCCGGTATGGACCCCCTCCACCTCTGCGGGCAGATCGGTCGGCCAGGTGCCGCAGGCGACGCGATGGACGCGCGAGGCAAAGACGCGGTTCACCCGGCCCATAACGCCGTTCTGTTCGTGGATCATCCGGGGCACGCCCATGCTGAGCGCCGCCGACATGGCCGGAATGGTCGGATAGCCGCCGAACCCGATCACGACGGCGGGCCGGTTGCGCCGGAAGGCCGCCCGCGCCGTCAGAACGCCCGCCGCGATCTTCAGGGGAGCGGTCAGCTTGCCCGCCAACCCGCCACGCGCGGTGGTGGCCGATCGCACGATGCTGCGCTCGACCCCCTCGGGGAAGCCGCCCGCATAGCGCGCGCCCCGGTCGTCCGTGGAAAGCTTTACGCGCCAGCCCTTGGCCAGCAGCAGTTCGGCAAGGGCCTGGGCCGGGAACATGTGCCCGCCGGTCCCCCCGGCGGCGATCAGGGCCAAGGGTGTTTCGGTCAGGGCAGCCATCAGCGTCCCCGCCGCAGGATCTCGCCCAGTTCGCCCTGAGGCCGGGTCCGGGTCAGGGCCAGCAGCATTCCCGCCGCGATCCCCGAGGCGATGACGGACGATCCGCCATAGCTGACGAAGGGCAGCGTCATCCCCTTGGCGGGCAGCAGGCGCACGGCCACGCCCATGTTGATCAGCGCCTGCACGCCAAAGGCGCAGGCCAGGCCCGCCCCGGCGATCCGCGTGAACGCATCGCGTTCGCGCAGCAGCCTCAGCAGCGAGCGGACAACGATGGTGCAGTAAAGCGCGATCACCGCCAGCACCATGATGGTGCCGTATTCCTCGGCCGCGACGGCGATGATGAAGTCGGTATGCGCGTCGGGAAGCGACCATTTCACGCTGCCCTCGCCCACGCCCACGCCGAAGAAGCCGCCGTCCTGGATCGCCTTGGTGGCATAGCCGATCTGGGTGCGCGGGTCGATCTCGGGCGAGAGAAACCCGTTGATGCGCCGAGCGAAGTGTTCGGACGCGCCATAGGCAAAGAACCCGCCCGCTGCCGCGATCCCCATGACACTAAGCAGAAGCACCATCGGCGCGCCGGCGACGAAATACATCACCAGCCAGGAAAACAGCACCAGCGAAGCCTGGCCGAAGTCCGGCTGCAAGGCCAGCAGGACGACCACCGCCATCGCGGTGATGAAGGAATAAAGCCTGCCCGGCGGGCCGCCGACCATTTGCGCGGCGGCCATGAACCAGGCGCAGATCGCGACAAAGCCGGGCTTCAGGAACTCCGACGGCTGCATGGAAATCCCGGCGATGGACAGCCAGCGGGTCGCGCCCTTGCCGTGATCCTCGCCGATCAGGGGCAGCAGAAGGATCAGCACGAAGGCCGCGGCAAAGCCCATGACGCCGATCCGCCGGATCTGGCGCGGCGGCATCATCGAGATCACCAGCATGATCACCAGCGCCATGCCGCCGAACAGCCCCTGCCGCTGGACATAGTAGAAGCGCGGCAGGTTGTTCTTTTCCGCCAGCGGAACCGAGGCCGCCAGCCCCAGCAGGATGCCGATGGCAAACAGGCCCAGCACGCAGGCCAGGGACCACTTGTCCAGCGTACGCCACCAGCGTGGAAGAATGGGGTCGCCCGCCCGTACGGGCGCCGTGCCAAAGACCATCTCGGTCATGGGAATACCGCCGTCACTGCCTCTGAATATTGCCCGGTTGATCCGGGTCTGCCGGTCAGCATAGCGCGAAAGTCAGGCCCGCGCTACTGGGGATTGTGCGACCGGTCAGCCCAGGCTGGCGAGACCGGGAAAGGTTTCCAGCAGCCAATAGGAAAAAGCCGAGAAGGCGCCGGTCAGCAGCATCACCCCCACCACCAGCAGCAGAAGGCCCATCACGCGCTCGATCACATGCAGCCAGGGCTTGATGCGGTTCATCAGGCCGATGGCGCGGTTGATGAAGATGGCGGCCAGCAGGAAGGGGATCCCCAGGCCGAGCGCATAGACCGCCAGCAGCGCCGTGCCGCGCGACAGCTCGCCTCCCGTGGCTGCCAGGGACAGGATCATGCCCAGTTGCGGCCCGATGCAGGGGGTCCAGCCAAAGGCGAAGGCCAGCCCCAGCAGATAGGCCCCGACCGCGCCGCCCCCCTGCTGGCCCGCGTCGAGCCGCGCCTCGTGGTCCAGGAAGGGAATGCGGATCACGTGAAGGAAATGCAGGCCCATGACGATCACCACGCCACCTGCGATTCTGGCCAGAAGGTCCTGATACTGCAGGAAAGCCCGGCCAAAGGCCGATGCCGCGAAGCCCATGATCAGGAACACCGTGGACAGGCCCAGGATGAAGAACAGCGCGGGCAGCACGGCGCTGCGTTCATGGGCACGCAGCCCGTTCACCCCCACCCCGGTCATATAGGCCAGGTAAGGCGGCACGATGGGCAGCACGCAAGGCGACAGGAAGGACAGGATTCCCGCCAGCAGCGCGACAAGGGCGGCGGGCAGAAAGGCGGCGGTGGCGAGTTCGATTCCCAGCATGGCGCGCAGTCTAGCGTTTGCGGCCGCCGGGGCCATGGGTCATCGGGTCACGCCTGCGCGAAAAGGGCGCGGTTTCACCCGCGCCCCTTGTCTTGTCAGCGATTTCCGGACCACCAGCCGCGGCGTTTGGGCCGGTCGGACTCGGCATCGGCCATTTCGTGTTCACGTTCGGCAGGCGCGGAGGCCGATTCCGCCGGTGCGGGCTCGGGCGCGGGTTCAGGCTCGGCGGCAGTCTCAGTTGCGGCGGGCTGGTCCTCGGGGGCCTCGGCCGGCGCGCTTTCGGGTTCGACTGCCTCGACAACCAGCGCTTCGATCACCGTTTCCTCGACCTGCACCGCAACCACATCGGCAGGCACGAAGGCTTCCGCCTGCGGTTCGGCTTCGGCTGCGGCCTTGGGCTCGGATGCGATCTCGGACAGCGGCACGATCTCGCCTTCTTCCTCGATGGACTCCACCGGTTCCTCGCGCCGGGCGTTCAGGCCGGGCAGCGATTCGACCGGCTCGTCGGACGGATCGCGCAGGTCCACGACCTCGGGCAGGCCCTCGGCGGGCGGCAGATCGCCGTTGCGGCGGCGGTGGCGCGACCGCGAGCGGCGGCGGCGGCCGTTCCCCTCGGCCTCGGCCGTTTCGGCTTCAGCCTCACCCTCACGCTCGGCCACGTCCTCAGCGGCTTCCTCGGCATCATCGCCGGCCTCGCCAGCCTCGCCCGTCTCCTCGCCCTCGGCGCGCTCGCCCCCCTTCCGGCGGCGGCGGCGACGGCGGCGGCGCGAGCGGCCTTCGCCATTCTCCTCCTCGGAGCCGGCGGCCTCGCCGGTTTCCTCGGTTTCGGTCTCGGCCTCGGCTTCGGCTTCGGTTTCCTCGACCAGATCCTCTTCCTCGTCGTCGATCTGGGCCATCAGATCGGCATCGACCGACAGGACGGGCGCCACGGCCTCGGCAAGGCTGCGGGTCGCCGTCTTGAACTTCTCGATGGCGAAATCGGGCGAGATCAGCGAGGGATCAGCCTCAAGCCGGACCGACAGGCCGTAGCGCGCCTCAATGCCTGCAATATGCTCGCGCTTCTGGTTGATCAGGAAGTTGATCACCGCAACCGGCGCCTTGACCAGCACCTCACGCGACCGCTTGCGGGTGCCCTCGTCCTCGATCGCGCGCAGGATGGTCAGCGCAAGGCTGTCGTCGCTGCGGATCAGACCGGTGCCGTGGCAATGCGCGCAAGGCTGCGTGGTCGATTCCAGCATGCCCGGACGCAGGCGCTGCCGCGACATCTCCATCAGGCCAAAGCCCGAGATGCGGCCGACCTGGATGCGGGCGCGGTCGGACTTCAGCTTGTCCTTCAGGCGCTTCTCGACTGCGGCATTGTTGCGCCGCTCCTCCATGTCGATGAAGTCGATGACGATCAGGCCCGCAAGGTCGCGCAGGCGCAGCTGGCGCGCCACCTCGTCGGCGGCCTCCAGGTTGGTCTTCAGCGCCGTTTCCTCGATCGAGCCTTCCTTAGTGGCCCGGCCCGAGTTGACGTCGATGGCAACCAGCGCCTCGGTCACGCCGATGACGATATAACCGCCGGACTTCAGCTGCACGACCGGGTTGAACATGCCCGACAGATAGCTTTCGACCTGATAGCGCGCGAACAGCGGCATCTGGTCGGTGTATTGCTGCACGGCCCGGCTGTGGTCCGGCATGATCATCTTCATGAAGTCCTTGGCCACGCGATAGCCGCGCTCGCCCTCGACCAGGACCTCGTCGATGTCCTTGCTGTAAAGGTCGCGGATGGTCCGCTTGATCAGGTCGCCTTCCTCGTAGATCGGGGCCGGGGCGACGGACTTGAAGGTCAGGTCGCGGATCTGTTCCCACAAACGCAGCAGGTATTCATAGTCGCGCCGGATCTCGGTCCGGGTGCGCTGGCTGCCCGCCGTGCGGATGATCAGGCCCGCGCCCTTCGGCACATCCAGTTCGCCGGCGATGTCCTTGAGCTTCTTGCGGTCCGCGACATTGGTGATCTTGCGGCTGATGCCGCCGCCGCGCGCGGTGTTGGGCATCAGGACGCAGTAGCGGCCCGGCAGCGACAGATAGGTGGTCAGCGCGGCGCCCTTGTTGCCCCGCTCCTCCTTGACGACCTGGACCAGCATGATCTGCCGGACCTTGATCACCTCCTGGATCTTGTAGCGGCGGGGACGCGGCTTCTTCTGGACGCGGATTTCCTCGGCGACGTCCTCGTCCGCGACCGATTCGATCTCCTCGTCCTTGTCGGAGGCATGCGTCGCGCGTTCGGACGCGTCCTCGTCGGCGCCCTGCTCGGCGTCCCCGGCTTCGGCGCCGTCGCCCGAGGCGCGCTCCGCGTCCTCGACCTCGGCCACGTCGCGTTCGACGACATCACCCTCGGGGGCATCGGCGCCCTCGCCCTCGGCGCTGACGACTTCATCGCCCGTTTCGGCCCTTTCGGCCCGGGTGTGGCGGCGCTTGGCGCGTGCGGCTTCCTCGGCCTCCTGCGCCTCGGCATAGGCGCGCTCCTCGGCGATCAGCGCCTCGCGGTCGGCGGCGGGGATCTGGTAGTAGTCCGGGTGGATTTCCGCGAAGGCCAGGAAGCCGTGGCGGTTTCCGCCGTAATCCACGAAGGCCGCCTGCAGCGAGGGTTCGACCCGCGTGACCTTGGCCAGGTAGATGTTGCCCGAGATCTGGCGCTTGTTTACAGTCTCGAAGTCAAATTCTTCGACCTTGGTTCCGTCGACCACGACCACCCGAGTTTCCTCGGCATGGGTGGCGTCGATCAGCATTTTCTTTGCCATTGCTATATCTTTCGCGCGAGCCTGTGCCGGGCGGCGCCAGTGGCGTCCCGGAAGCCAGGCTGCGATGTGATGGGGACGCGGGTGCGGCATCGGCAACGGCGATGCGGCGGGAAAGGCAGCCAGCCCCCCCGTCCCGATCCTGTCCGTGCCATGCGCGCGTCATCGCGTCTGTTCCTTACGGTTGACGCGATGGCAAGAACCCGCCGCGCCGCTGTCTGATATCGCCCGGTTGCACGGCAACGCGCAGCATGGGCGGGTTTTCCGCGTGACACATGCCGCCTTCCGTTCATCCGGTGCCAGAGGTGCCGCGCTGCGAAACTGTGAGCGCCCCACAACCCGCGATTGAAGATCGCAGGACGCATAGCCGCAACATAGAGGGGGTGGCAGGGAAAATTCAATGGCGAAAACGGCATGGCCCCGAATGGGCGGGTTCTGGCGCGCATGAAATGCCCCTGCAACAGACGTCACGCAGCCTTAACGCTTCTTTCACGCCCATGTCGCACCCTTGGCCTATGCCCGACGGGCAAGGAAGGGGAACGCTGTCCATGCCGGTGGTCAAGGTCGATGCCGATCACGCGCCGCCCCCGGGGCTGACCAGGGCCCTGGGCGCCCTGCCCGGCCATGCGCCGGTCATCCTGATGATCCACGGCTATCGCTATTCGCCCGCCGCCCCCCGTTGCGATCCGCACCGGCATATCCTGTCGCTCGACCCGGATCGCGCGGACCGCCGCGCGCTGTCCTGGCCCCGCGCGCTCGGCTTCGGCGCGGGGGCCGAGGACGAGGGCCTGGCCATCGCCTTCGGCTGGGAGGCGCGGGGGATGCTGGGGCAGGCCTATGCCCGCGCGGGTGATGCCGGCCGCCAGGTTGCCGCCCTGGCCTCTGCCGTGGCGGACCGGGCCGGCAGGCCGGTCGCGGTGATCGCCCATTCGCTGGGCGCGCGCGTTGCGCTTCAGGCGCTGCACGGCGCCGATCCCGGCAGCATCGGCCGCATCGTCCTGCTGGCGGGGGCCGAATTCCGCGACACCGCCGCCGCCGCGCTGGACAGTCCCGCCGGACGGCGGGCCGAGGTGCTGAACGTCACCTCTCGAGAGAACGACCTGTTCGATTACGGGATGGAGCTTTGGCTGGATCGCGGCCGCAGGCAGGCCCTGGGCTTCGGGCTGGAACGCCCGGCGGGCAACTGGCTGGACGTGCAGATCGACGACCAGGCGACCCTTGCCGCCCTGGAAAGCCTGGGCTTCCCGGTCGAGCGACGCCCGCTGCGCTTGTCGCACTGGACGCCCTATCTGCGGCGCGGGCTGTTCGATTTCTATCGCACCGCCCTGGCACAGCCTTGGGCGCTGTCGCTGCCGATGCTGCGCGCCCGCCTGCCCGGCCGGATCGAAGCGCGCTGGTCGCGCCTGCTGGCCCTGCCCGCGCCACTGGGCGGGGTCGGGGCCTAGGCCGTTTCCTTTCGCAGCCCCGCGCGGGCGGGCTTCAGGAAACGCATGTGCCCCGGTTGGGTGATCGGGTTCCATCGGGGACATGTCAGCCGCCGACGGGAACGACCTGACCTATTTCGTGGCGTCGTCGGTCGGGACCTCGATCGAATGGGCGCGATAGAGCCCGGCATTCGCCATCAGGAAGACAAAGATCACCACCGGCATCCCGAAGGTCTTGAAGTAGACCCAGGTGGTCTCGGACATGCTGCGCCAGACGACCTCGTTGGCGACAGCCAGCGTCAGGAACAGCAGCGCCATGCGTCCCGTCAGCTTGCGCCAGCCCTCGGCGTCCATGGGCAGCGCCTCGGACAGGATCGCCTGCAGCCAGTTCCTGCCGGCCACCAGGCTGAAGCCCAGAAGCCCCGCGAACAGCAGATAGATGATCGTGGGCTTGATCTTGAAGAAACGCGGATCGTTCAGCCAGACCGACAGGCCACCGAAGACCACGACCAGCAGCAGCGTGGCGATCTGCATGGGCGACAGGTGCCCCGTCAGCCGCCAGCGGATCAGCGTGGCGACCACAAGCGCCGGGATGAAGACCAGCGTGGCAAAGACCAGCGGCGTATAGTCCTGCCCCCACAGGCTGACGCTGCCCCCGCGGTTCAGCATGAAGACGGCGAAGAACAGAAGCAGCGGCCCCCATTCCAGCGCGGGCAGCACCCAGGGTTTCGGTTCCTTCATCGCAGCATCCTTCATCCGGTCAGGCCAGCCCGTTTTCCCGCATCGCGAAGCGCCCGGCAAGGGCCGCCGCGTCAATCCAGCCGGATCGCGGCCAGGATCGGACCGGGCAGGTTGTCGCCGCCCTGCTCCTTCTGGACCAGCAGCGCGTGGCGGGTGTCTTCGGGATAGCGGTCATCCGCCGCCCCGTCCGGGCTGACGGTCATGCGCAGCGGCGCCGAGCCGTCCCATTCGGCCAGCCGGTCCAGCGACAGCACGACATTGGTATAGGTCACGACCTTGCCGCGATTTTCGCCCGCCGTCATCTCGACCGCACGTTCGGGGGCATAGCGGATCAGCAGGATCTCGACCCCGCCGCCCAGGTCGGACAGGGGCATCAGCTCGATCCTCTGGCCGTCCTTGGTGGCTTCGCGCTGCACGCTGACCATGGCGGGGGCCACGCGGCTGGCGTCGATCAGCCCCATCAGCTGCGCGGGCCCAAGCGCCACCGCGGTGTCCACGCCGCCCACGATCAGTTGCGGCGTATAGACCGCATGTTCCCCCGCCGCCCGGGCATAGCTTTCCTGCCGGGCCGTGAATTCCGGCCGCGCGAAACTGTCGGCCCAGCCAAGATAATCCCAGTAATCGACATGAAAGGACAAGGGCAGGATGCCGGGTTCGCCCGCCAGCGTGGCCAGCATGGCATCGGCCGCCGGGCAGGACGAGCACCCCTGCGAGGTGAAAAGCTCGACCACCACGGGGATCGCATCGAGGCCAAAGCTTTCCATCGGCGGCGGCGTGTCCGTCGCGGCAAAACTGTTGAGCCCGCCGAACTCGGTCGGCGCATAGGCCGACGATGGGGCGGATCGCCCGGGATGGCGTGGCGCGGCGATGACGGGCGGGCTGCCCCCATTCGCCGCATCGGCCGGTCCGCCCGGCACTCCGGGGCCACCGTTGCCCGCCCCTTGCGCGGCGGCCATTCCGCCGCAGGCGGCAGTCAGGCCGCACAGGGCGGTGATAAGCGTCTTGCTGCGCAGGGCTGCCGATACGGCCAGCATTCCGTGGTCCGATGCTTTTTGAACGTGCCTATCTGCATAGCGCCGGCAACGCCCCGCGAACAAATCAACGCTTTGTTAGCGAGTGCGTGAGATCCCCTTGTGCCCCTTGAGCAACAGCACCATCTATGGTATGCGATTGCATACAATTCGTCGCGTGACACTCTTGCGCTGTTCGGTCTCATCGGGCAAAGCAAGTCCACGCAAGCCCGACCCATCCAATTCGCAGACAGGGAGGCCACCATGCCTATCCAGATCGGAACCGACACCGCCAGGACACGCCGCAAGCTGACGGCGGGCGGCAAGGACTACGCCTATTACTCCATCGCCGCCGCAACCGAGGCCGGGCTTGGCGATTTCTCGAAACTGCCCGCCGCGCTGAAGGTCGTCCTGGAAAACCTGCTGCGCTTCGAGGACGGCGGCTTCTCGGTGTCGGTGGACGACATCAAGGCCTTCGGCGAATGGGCGTCCCTGGGCGGCAAGAACCCGCGAGAGATCAACTATCGCCCCGCCCGCGTGCTGATGCAGGACTTCACCGGCGTTCCCGCCGTGGTGGACCTGGCCGCGATGCGCGACGGCATCATCGGCCTGGGCGGCAATGCGCAGAAGATCAACCCGCTGAACCCGGTGGACCTGGTCATCGACCATTCGGTCATGATCGACGAATTCGGCAACCCGCGTGCGTTCCAGAAGAACGTGGACCTGGAATACGAACGCAACATCGAGCGTTACCAGTTCCTGAAATGGGGCCAGAACGCGTTCCAGAACTTCCGCGTGGTCCCGCCCGGAACCGGCATCTGCCACCAGGTGAACCTGGAATACCTGGCCCAGACCGTCTGGACCGACACCGACCAGAACGGCGATCTGGTCGCCTATCCCGACACGCTGGTCGGCACCGACAGCCATACCACCATGGTCAACGGCCTGGCCGTGCTGGGCTGGGGCGTGGGCGGCATCGAGGCCGAGGCCGCGATGCTGGGCCAGCCCGTATCCATGCTGATCCCGGAAGTCGTGGGCTTCAAGCTGACCGGCAGGATGGTCGAGGGCACCACCGCCACCGACCTGGTGCTGAAGGTTGTGCAGATGCTGCGCAAGCACGGCGTGGTGGGCAAGTTCGTCGAATTCTACGGCGAGGGGCTGGACAACCTGCCGCTGGCCGACCGCGCCACGATCGCCAACATGGCCCCCGAATACGGCGCCACCTGCGGCTTCTTCCCGATCGACGACGAAACCCTGCGCTACCTGCGCAACACCGGCCGTGACGAGGACCGCATCGCCCTGGTCGAAGCCTATGCCAAGGAGAACGGCTTCTGGCGCGGCGCGGATTACGCGCCGGTCTACAGTTCGACCCTGGAACTGGACATGGCAAGCATCGTCCCGGCCATTTCCGGTCCGAAGCGTCCGCAGGACTATCTGCCGCTGACCGACTCGGCCCAGACCTTCGGCAAGCTGGTCGCCGACTATCGCGGCGGTGCGCAGGAGGATGGCGACGTGCTGGTCCGCGACGCCGTGCGCACCGTTCCGGTCGAAGGCACCGACTACAGCATCCGCGACGGCTCGGTCGTGATCGCGGCGATCACGTCCTGCACCAACACCTCGAACCCTTATGTGATGATCGGGGCCGGCCTGGTCGCCCGCAAGGCGCGCCAGCTGGGCCTGAACCGCAAGCCCTGGGTCAAGACCTCGCTTGCGCCCGGTTCGCAGGTCGTGGGCGAGTATCTTGAGGCCGCCGGCCTGCAGGAGGATCTGGACGCCCTGGGCTTCAACCTGGTGGGCTACGGCTGCACCACCTGCATCGGCAACTCGGGCCCGCTGGGCGATCCGGCGATCTCCAAGGCGATACACGACAACGACCTGGTCGCGACCGCCGTGCTGTCCGGGAACCGCAACTTCGAGGGCCGCATCAGCCCCGACGTGCGCGCGAACTTCCTGGCCTCGCCGCCGCTGGTCGTGGCCTATGCCATCGCGGGCGACCTGAACGTGGACCTGACCAAGGACCCGATCGGGCAAACCCCGGAAGGCAAGGACGTCTATCTGAAGGACATCTGGCCGACCAACCAGGAAATCGCCGACCTGGTCCACGCCACCGTCACCCGCGAGGCGTTCCAGTCGAAATACGCCGACGTCTTCAAGGGCGACGAACGCTGGCAGGCGGTCAAGGTGACCGACAGCGAGACCTATGACTGGCCGCCGACCTCGACCTATATCCAGAACCCGCCCTATTTCCGCGGCATGGCCAAGGAAGCTGGCGTGATCAGCGACATCGACGGCGCGCGGGTCCTGGCGATCCTGGGCGACATGATCACCACCGACCACATCAGCCCCGCCGGGTCGTTCAAGCCGACCACCCCGGCCGGCAAGTACCTGACCGAACGCCAGGTCGCGCCGAAGGATTTCAACAGCTACGGCTCGCGCCGCGGCAACCATGAAATCATGATGCGCGGCACCTTCGCCAACATCCGCATCAAGAACGAGATGCTGGACGGGGTCGAGGGCGGCTTCACCAAGGGTCCGGACGGCCAGCAGACGACGATCTTCGACGCCTCGATGGCCTATCAGGACGCCGGCACGCCGCTGGTGATCTTCGGCGGCATCGAATACGGCGCCGGATCGTCCCGCGACTGGGCGGCCAAGGGCACGAACCTTCTGGGCGTCAAGGCGGTCATCGCGGAATCGTTCGAGCGCATCCACCGGTCAAACCTGGTCGGCATGGGCGTCGTCCCGTTCGAGTTCCTGCCGGGCGAGAACCGCAAGACCCTGGGCCTGAAGGGCGACGAGGTCGTGTCGATCCACGGGCTGGCGGGCGACTTCAAGCCGCTGTCGCTGGTGCCCTGCACCATCCGCTATGCCGACGGCACCGTGAAGGAGATCCAGCTGAAGGCCCGCGTCGATACCGAGGTCGAGATCGAATACCTCAAGAACGGCGGCGTGCTGCACTACGTGCTGCGCAACCTGGCCAAGAGTTGACCCGTAGGGTGCGTGCTTGCACGCACCTTCGCGCCAGATATGCGTGCAAACACGCACCCTACCCCCGCTGCCAGCCAGCGGGGGTTTTTCATTGACCCGCGCCCCCTTCCCCGCCATATCCCCCTTGCGCGGAGGGCTGGATGACCGCGGCAGGCGACTGTCGAGGAAAGTCCGGACTCCATGAGGCGACGGTGCCGGGTAACGCCCGGCGGGGGCAACCCCAGGGAAAGCGCCACAGAGAACGAGACCGCCCATGTCCGCATGGGTAAGGGTGAAACGGTGGGGTAAGAGCCCACCGGGGGACTGGCAACAGGCCCCGCATGGCAAGCCCCACCGGGAGCAATGCCGAATAGGGACCGCGCGCGGAGCGATCCGCAGGGCCGCCTTGCCCCAGCAGGTCCGGGTAGGCAGCTTGATCCGGCGGGCAACCGCCGGGCCAGAGGAATGGTCATCCAGCCGCCAACGGCGGTGGACAGAATCCGGCTTACAGGCCCTCCGCGCAATCTGGCCCTTTCGCCGTGATTTCCCCGGCGATTCGGGTTGACTTCGGCCTGCCGGTGGGTAAAAGGCGGGCTTCCAACGAATTCCACGGGGTCTGCGCCGCGCGATTGCCCCGAAGCAGGAGCAATGACATGGCGAAGCCGACCACCATCAAGATCCGGCTGAACTCGACCGCCGGCACGGGCCACTTCTATGTGACCAAGAAGAACGCCCGCACCATGACCGAAAAGATGACCGTCCGCAAATACGACCCGGTCGTCCGTCAGCACGTCGAATACAAGGAAGGCAAGATCAAGTAAGGATCTTGCCGGACAGGTCGGACCCTTGGGCCGATCCAGAACAAGGGGCGCCCGCGAGGCGCCCTTTTTGTTTGCCGGAATGCGGCGACCTCCCTGGCCTGCCGGAAGGTTGGTTCCGTGCAGTCGTCCCCCGACATGGAACCTGCAAGGCCCATCTTTCGCCCTGTCTCATCTGACGGCAGGAGCATTAACGCTTCCTTTACCCGGATCGGGCATCTTCCTTGCGCAAGGAAGGGCAGCGACTAGACGCGGGGTTCGTCCGCGTCTTGCGCAAATGGGTCAGTGCGGATGGCAGATCAGCATCGGGATGGGCGTGTCGATACCGCCGACGGGGGGCCGGGACCGCGCCGGGGCTTGCAGATGCCGGACGGGACAAGGCACCCGCAGGGCGGCTTTTCCGAGGAAGCGATGCGGGGACTGGATGACCTCGACGCCCGCCTGCCCCCGGCGCATGCCGTCACGGAACCTGCGTCTGCGCCGTCGTTCCGCATGACGGACCGGCTGAGGCCGGATGTCGCGGCGGGCGGCGGCCTCCTCCGGGACGAGACCGGAGCGGCACGCCCGCATTACTGGGGCCATCGCGAACGGCTCCGCACGCGCTTCCTTGAGGGCGGCCATGCCCCCATGCCCGAATACGAGCTTCTTGAGCTTCTCCTGTTCAACGCCATCCCGAAGATCGACGTGAAGCCGCTGGCCAAGCGCCTTCTTGCGACCTTCGGGGACCTGAACGGCGTGATCGCCGCATCCGAGCATCGCATCCTTCAGGTCGAGGGCGCCGACCGCTGGGTTTATCTGCAACTGAGGCTGGTGGACGCCTTTGCCCAGCGGATGGCACAGGCCAAGGTGCTCAGGCGCGAGGTCCTGTCATCCTGGGACGCCCTGATCGCCTATTGCCGAACCTGCATGGCGCATCGGGAAATCGAGCAGTTCCGCGTGCTGTTCCTCGACCGCAAGAACATGGTGATCGCGGACGAGGCCCTGGGCAGCGGCACGGTGGGCCATGTCCCGGTCTATCCGCGCGAAGTGGCCAAGCGCGCGCTGGAACTGAATGCCAGCGCGGTGATCCTGGTCCACAACCACCCTTCGGGCGATCCGACGCCAAGCCGCGAGGACGTGACCATGACGGCACGCGTGGCAGCGGCCTGCGAGGCCATCGATGTCACCGTCCACGACCATATCGTGGTCGGCAAGGATTCAGAGGTGTCCTTTCGCGCGACCGGTCTGCTGTAGCCGGACCCGCGTGGCCACTGGCGCCGATGCAGGCGCGGACACCACATGCCGACCGTTGCAAGAAAGGCGGACCGCAGCAAAGGGCCGCCTGGGACCACGACAGCCGACCACCCCGCGGCCGCCCTTACGCCAGCACGAACTCCACCCCCGGCAGCACCGCGATCTCGGCCACGTCGGCGCGGTAATTGGCGGTCACCTGGTCCACCACCTCCTGCGTCCAGCCCGGCAGGTCGATCACCTGGTCCAGCGCGGCGGGCAGCGCGTGGTTCTGGATCACATCGGAGGATATCGCCCGGCGCTGCGCGACGGTCAGGCGGTCCTGCGCCGACAGCGCCTCTTTCAGGCAGGTCATGCCTTCCTGGCCCAGGATCTCCTCCAGATACATCATCCCGCCCTTCAGGGGCGCGTCGGGGGGGATGTTGCCGATCAGGCGGGCGATCTCGGGCCAGATCAGGGGCACGTCCTCGTGGCACCAGATCACCACCCGGCGGCCGGGGACCGCGCGCAGCAGCGCCTGGATCGGGTCGCGCCAGCGCAGGTCCAAGGGCTGCCGGCCCTGCATCAGCACGTGATAGCCGCCGCCGGTGAAGATCGGCAGGACCTCGGCGATCAGGGTGGCGGGGTTGCGGATGGCCAGGAAGAACTCGACCTCGTGGTCGGGAAACAGGTTTGCAAGCGCCGCCGCCCGCGCGCCGATCTGGGAATAAAGTCCCGTCTGCCCCACCACCCGGCCCGGCGCGCCCATGAAGGTCGGCGTGGAAAAGACGGCGCGGTCGAGGGATTCGCTGTGCAGGACCGCGTCCAGCATGATCTGCTGCATCTCGGCCGTGGCGGAACCGCCCTTCAGCGACATCAGCGCCTCTTCGAACAGTCCGCGATGGCGGTTCGGGGTGATGACGTCGGTGCCGTGCTGCATCAGCCAGTCGCGGTTGTTGAGCAGCGTCTTGAGCAGCCTGTCGCCATCCGTGCCATGCACCCCCAGATGAAACACCATCTGCATATCGGATCCGTCCCTTTCCTTGGCCTTCAACCCACGCGGGTAACGCCGCACAGTAGCGAGGCGTCCCGCGCAGTCAAACCGCATTCGCTGCAAAGGCGGCTTGCGGAAATCGCCGCCAGAAGCTATCGCAGGACTGGCGGCCTTGCGCGCCATGCCGGTTTAGCTCAGCAGGTAGAGCAGCTGATTTGTAATCAGAAGGTCGCGGGTTCGATTCCTGCAACCGGCACCATCCCCTCCCCCGTTGGACATCGCTCCCGCCCCGCCCTATAACGCGCGCGAAACCCGACGCTTACAGGTGCATCATGATCAAGGTCTTCGGCCATACCGCCCCCGACACGGATTCGACCGGCTCTCCCATCATCTGGGCCTGGTATCTGAACGAGGTCCGCAAGACCCCCGCGCAGGCCGTCCTGCAGGGCGAGCCGAACACCGAGGCCGCCTGGATGCTGAAGCGCTGGAACTTGGACAAGCCGCAGATCATTGCCGATGTCGCGGCGGGCGATCAATGCGTGATCGTGGACACCAACAACCCGGCCGAACTGCCCGCCAGCCTGGACGATGCCGACGTGATCGAGATCATCGACCACCACCTGCTGGCCGGCGGCATCAAGACCCGGGTGCCGATCAACATTACCCTGCGCCCGCTGGCCTGCACCGCCACCATCATGCACGACCTGATCGGCGAGGACATGGCCCGCGCGCCCCAATCCATCAAGGGCGCGATGCTGACCTGCATCCTGTCGGACACCCTTGAATTCCGCAGCCCGACCACAACGGTCCATGACCGCGCCGTGGCCGAGAAGCTGGCCGCCGACCTGGGCATCAACATCACCGATTACGCGACCGAGATGTTCGCCGCCAAGTCGGATGTCAGCGCCTTTTCGAACGAGGCGCTGCTGCGGATGGACAGCAAGGAATACGAACTGGGCGGCAAGCAGCTGCGCATCTCGGTCCTGGAAACCACGTCGCCGCAGGTCCTGCTGGCCCGCAAGGACGCGCTTCTGGCCGCCATGCCCGCCGTCGCAGCCGCCGATGGCGCGGACGAGGTGCTGCTGTTCGTCGTGGACATCCTGCGCGAACAGGCGACCCTGCTGGTGCCCAACGATTATGTCCGCCAGATCGCCGAACGCAGCTTCGGCGTGACCGTCACCGGCGACAGCGTGGTCCTGCCCGGCGTCATGAGCCGCAAGAAGCAGATCATCCCGGTGCTTGCCGTCTGATGACCCGGATCATCCAGTCGCTGTCGCAGATCGGCGTCGATTACGACGTGCTGTTCTGCGACCTGTGGGGCTGCCTGCACAACGGCAAGCAGCCCTATCCCGCCGCCGTCGCTGCCCTGCAGGACTTTCGCCACAAGGGCGGCCAGGTCGTGCTGATGACCAACGCGCCGCGCCCGAACCAGTATGTCGTCGCCCAGTTGGACCGCATGGGCGTGCCGCGCGACGCATGGGACGTCGTGGTCAGTTCCGGGGACGCCGCGCAGGAAGCGATGTTCTCGGGCGCGGTCGGCCGCGAGGTCTGGCATATCGGGACCGCGAAGGACGACGGCTTCTTCGACGACATCCCCGCCGAATGGCGCGACGCCCCGCCGATCCGGCGGGTTCCCCTGGCCGAGGCCGAGGGGATCGTCGCGACCGGTCCCTTCGAGGAACTGACCGAAACGCCGCAGGACTACCACGACCGCTTGATCGAGGCACGGGACCGCGGGCTGCCGCTGCTTTGCGCCAATCCGGACGTGGTCGTGGACATGGGCGAGACGCGCATCTATTGCGCGGGCGCGCTGGCGGAATACTATGAAGGCCTGGGGGGCCGTTCGCTCTATTTCGGCAAGCCGCATCCGCCCATCTATGACCGGGCGCGGCGGCTGCTGGAACTGGCGCCGGACGCGCGGATCCTGGCGGTCGGGGACGGCATCTTCACCGATGTGAAGGGCGGGCTGGAACAGGGCATCGACGTGCTGTTCGTCACGGGCGGGCTTGCGGCCGATGCGCTTGGTCCCGATGTCGAGAACCCCGACAACAGCATGCTGCTGGACTGGCTGGAAGGCCACAGTATGACCCCCCGCTACAGCATCGGCCGCCTGCGCTGAGACTGCGGAACAGGACAAGGCCCGCGCCTGCCAGGGCGCGGGCTTTTTGCTGGCCGCCGAACCGATCAGCAATAATGTTATACTTTTCTGCAGTATGTGCGCATTATAATTGCGCAATGATGTCTTCGCTGCTATGCAGCATCATCACCCGTCGGTTCGGTCGCACGAATGGAACGCATCATGCTGGACAACCTTCCCCGCGGCACCATCGTCATCGAGGATCTCGAGGTCGGCATGACCCGCCACCTGCAAAAGCAGGTGACCGAGCGCGACATCGAACTGTTCGCCGAAGTGTCGACCGACCGCAATCCGGTCCATCTGGACGACGATTATGCCCGCGACACGATCTTTGAAGGGCGCATCGCCCATGGGATGCTGACGGCCGGGCTGATCTCGGCGGTGATCGGGGAACAGTTGCCGGGGCACGGCACGGTCTATCTGGGCCAGACGCTCAGGTTCATGGCCCCCGTCCGTCCCGGCGACACGGTCCGGGCCGAGGTGACGGTGGACAGCATCGACCATGCGAAACGGCGGGTCACGCTTGCAACCCGCTGCCTCGTGGGTGATACGGTCGTCCTGAAAGGCGAGGCAGTCGTTCTGGCGCCAAGCCGCAAGTTCGACTGACGGGGCACCCGCGCCCCAGTGGGGGCACCCTTTGCAGATCCATCGCGATTGGACAGGACTTCCGGCAGGCGCCCGTGGCGCCTCTGTCGCCATGGGGAATTTCGACGGCGTCCATCTGGGCCACCGTGCCGTGATCGAAGCCGCGCGCCAGGCCAGCGACGCGCCCCTGGGCATCGTCACCTTCGAGCCCCATCCCCGCCAGTTCTTCAATCCCGACGCCCCGCCCTTCCGGCTGATGAACTCGGAATCGCGCGCCAACCGCCTGGCGCGGCTTGGGGTCGAGCAATTGTATGAACTGCCCTTTGGCGCCGTGCTGGCGGGCCTGTCGCCCGAGGCTTTCGCGCGCGACGTTCTGGTCGGCGGGCTTGGGGTTGCCCATGTGACGGTCGGGGCGGACTTCGTCTTCGGCAAGGACCGGGCGGGCAATGTCGCGACCCTGCAGGATCTGGGCCGGCAGCTTGGCTTCGGCGTGACCTCGGCGCCGCTGGTGGGCACGGGCGGGCAGCACTACAGTTCCACCGCCATCCGCCGCGCCCTGACCATGGGGCGCCCGCGGGACGCCGAACGCATCCTGGGCCACCTGCACCGGATCGAGGGCGAGGTGGTCCATGGCGACAAGCGGGGCCGCGAATTCGGCTGGCCGACCGCCAACATGCGCATCGACGGCCTGCACCTGCCCCGCCTTGGCGTCTATGCGGTTGTCGTGGACGTGCTGACCGGGCCGGACAAGCTGTCCTGCCAGGGCGTGGCCAGCCTTGGCGTGCGCCCCATGTTCGGCCGCAACGCCCCCAACCTCGAGGTGCATCTGTTCGACTTCAGCGGCGACCTTTATGGCCAGCATCTTTCAGTGGGTCTGGTTGAATTCCTGCGCGACGAAGCCAAATTCGACAACGTGCAGACATTGATCGATCAGATTGCCGCCGATGCGGACCAGGCCCGCACGGTGCTGGCAGGCGCCTGATGCGTGACCGGTTCTGGGAATTGCCCCTGGCGCAGTTGCAGCCCGACGAATGGGAGGCCCTGTGCGACGGCTGCGGCAAGTGCTGCCTGAACAAGATCGAATACGAGGACACGAGCGAACTGGCCTTTACCCGCGTCGCCTGCAAGCTGCTGGACGGCGAGAAATGCCAGTGCAGCAGCTACACGAACCGCCATGACTATGTCCCCGACTGCGTCGTCCTGACGCCGAGGAAGCTTTCCGAGATCGCCTGGTGGCTGCCCGCCACCTGCGCCTATCGCCTGCGCCACGAGGGGCGGCCGCTGTACAAATGGCACCACCTGATCTCGGGCGACCGCGAGACCGTGCACCGCGCCGGCGCCAGCGTCCGCGGCTGGACCGTCAGCGAGGCCGCGGTCAGCGAGGAGGACTGGGAGGACTACATCATCGAGGATCTGTCCTAGGCCGGCCCGGGCCTTGTCCCTTCGACCGCCCGCAACCCCGCCCGCTGCGGCCGTTTCGCTGACGCGCGCGCAGTTCCGTCAGGCCTGCGGCTCCATGCCCAGCCTTTCGTGGGGCCGGGCCAGGATTTCGGGCCGCATCACCGCCTCGAGCTGGTCACGCGCCATCAATCCGCGTTCCAGCACGATCTCGACCACGCCGCGACCGCTGCGCAGCGCCTCTTGCGCGACGGCGGTGGCGTTCTGATAGCCGATATAAGGGTTCAGCGCGGTCACGAGGCCGATCGATTGCTCGACCATGTCGCGCAGCCGATCACGGTTGGCGGTGATGCCGCGGATGCAGTTCTTTTCCAGCGTCAGGCAGGCGGCGGTCAGATGCGCGACGCTGCGATACAGGCTGTAGAAGATCACCGGCTCGAAGGCGTTGAGCTGCAATTGCCCGGCCTCGGCGGCCATGGTGATGGTCACGTCATTGCCGATCACCTCGTAGGCGACCTGGTTCACGACCTCGGGGATGACCGGGTTCACCTTGCCCGGCATGATCGACGATCCCGCCTGCATGGCCGGCAGGTTGATCTCGTTGAACCCGGCACGCGGGCCCGATGACAGCAGCCGCAGGTCGTTGCAGGTCTTGGACAGCTTGACGGCGATCCGCTTCAGGACGCCTGACAACTGCACGAAGGCGCCGCAATCCTGCGTGGCCTCGATCAGGTCGGGGGCGGTGATCAGGGGGATGCCGGTGATCCGCGACAGGGCCTCGCGCACCTTCGCCGCATAAAGCGGATGCGCGGTGATGCCCGTGCCGATGGCGGTCGCGCCAAGGTTGATCTCGCAGATCAGGGCTGCCGCCTCGGTCAGGCGCGCCTCGTCCTCGGACAGCATCACGGCATAGGTGCCGAATTCCTGGCCCAGCGTCATGGGCACCGCGTCCTGCAACTGCGTGCGGCCCATCTTCAGCACATCCGCGAATTCGGCGGCCTTTTCCGCGAATGCCCCGCGCAGCACCGCCATGGCCGCGGCCAGCCGGTGAAGGCCCGTCCAGGCCGCCAGCTTCAGCGCGGTCGGATAAACGTCATTGGTGGACTGGCCCATGTTGACGTGTTCGTTCGGATGCAGGTGCCGGTAATCGCCGCGCGCATGTCCCAGGATCTCCAGCGCGCGGTTCGCGATCACCTCGTTGGCGTTCATGTTGGTCGAGGTGCCGGCGCCCCCCTGGATCAGATCCACCACGAACTGATCGTGCAGCGTGCCTTCGCGGATCTCGCGGCAGGCGGCGATGATCGCCTCGGCACGGGCCGGGTCGAGCAGGCCAAGGTCGCGGTTCGCCTCGGCCGCGGCCCACTTGATCGCGGCCAGGGCGTTGATCAGGTCGGGCGCGCACGCCACCGTCTGTCCGGTAATCGGAAAATTCTCGACGGCGCGCAGGGTATGGACGCCCCAGTAGGCCTGCGCAGGCACGGCGCGGTCGCCGATCAGGTCATGTTCGATGCGGGTGGGGGCAAGGGTGGCGGTCATGGGGACTGTTCCGGCATGAAGGGTTTCGGCCGGGATACATCCGCTTCCGCAGCCGCTCCAATGCCAAGGCAGACTGGCTCATGCGTTTTTGGAATAACCCTGCGCTGCGGCCTGCCAGACCCGCTCGACAATCGTGCGGGAGCGGTTGGCGTTGCGATAAAGCCGGATCTCCATCGGCAGTTCAGGGGCGACCACCTCCAGCAGGCCCGCGTCGATCTCGGGCGCGACCAGGCTGCGCGGCAGCCAGGCCACGCCATGGCCTTCCAATGCCATGAACTTCATCGCCTCGGCCATCGAGTTCTCGTTGATATGGGCGACAAAGGTTTCCGGCGCCCCCGGCTGCGCCTGAGCGAGCGAGGTCAGCAGCCCGAGGAACGAGCCCCGGGAATATTGCAGCAACGGCAGCCTGCCCGCCAGGCGCCAGTCGGCGGCGCGGCCGCTGCTGGCCACGGCCGCCAGGCTGTCGTGGCCGACCGTCACGCAGGGAAAGCGCGCCGGATCCAGGGGGACCGGAACACTGGGATGGTGAAAGCTCAGCAGGAAGTCATAGCCGCCCTCGACCAGCGCCTGGATGCAGAGCGCATAGTTCTCGGGCAGGATGCGGCTGCCCAGGGGACCAAGTTGCTGGCGCAAGCCCCCCAGCCAGCGCGGCACGAAGGTCACCGACAAGGTATGCAGGGCCGTCAGCGCGATGCTGGCCTGCGGCAGGGTGGACTTGCCCCCGCCCAGGCTGGCGCGGCTTTGATAGCTCAGCCGGACGATTTCCTCGGCGGATTCGCGAAAGGCGCGGCCTTCGGCCGTAAGGCTGACAGGATAGGTCGAGCGGTCCAGAAGCTCGGCCCCCAGCCACAGTTCAAGCGACCGGATGCGGCGGCTGAAGGCGGACTGGGTGACGTTGCGCGCCTCGGCCGAACGCGAGAAACTGCGCGTGGTGGCGATGCTGAGAAAGTCTTCCAGCCATTTCAGTTCCATGCCGAAGCCCGTGAATGCGAGAGCCTTGAAGCCGGAAGGTCGCCGAAGCCCTTCACGATCATGCCGCTTTGCAGCCTTTTTCCGGCCGATGGAAGTGGCATTCACGACGCCGATCAAAAGGGCGCGTTATCGGGATCGTTGGTCAGAAATTCCCGCAAGGCAGCATTGAACCCCCGGGCTGATTCAAGGTTCACGACATGCCGCCCCGGCAAGGTCAGGTGATGCCCGCATTGCGCGCTGCGGGCGATGGCCTCCAGACAGGCAGGCGGGCAGACCGGATCGTCGGCACCGGAAATCGCCAGAAGCGGATTGGCGATTTCGGCCAGCCTGCCATGAAGATCCGTATCGGCCAGCGCGGCGCAGCATCCGATATAGCCATGGGCGGAAGTCGCGGCAAAGCCCTTCAGGATCGTGGCCACACGGCCTGGATGGGCAGCGCGGAAGCCCGGCGTGAACCAGCGTTCCGCGGTCGCGGAAACAAGACCCTCCAAACCGTTTACTGTGACGTCACCGATGCGGGCGTTCCAGCCTTCGGCGGTCCCGATCCGCGCGGCGGTGGCGCAGACCACGATGCGGCCAAGGCGTTCCCCGGCGTGGATGCCCAACCATTGCCCCGTGAGGCCGCCGATGGACAGGCCGCAGAAATGCGTGCGATCGATCTTCAGCGCATCCAGCAACGCGATCACGTCGCGACCCAGATCGGCCAGGCCGTAGGGCGGCTTTGGCGCGGATGATCGTCCGTGGCCGCGGCGGTCATAGCGCAGGATGCGGAAATCGCCCGAAAGATCGGCGATCTGGTCGTCCCACATGTGCAGGTCGGTGCCCAGCGAGTTGCAGAAGGTCAGCCATGGCTTGTCCCCTGCTCCGCCGTCGGTGCGGTAATGCAGGCGATGCGTGGGCAGGTCCAGATAGGGCATGGTCAGGCTTTCGCATATGGCCGACGCGCGGTCATCGCCGCGCGTCGGTTCCGGTGGATTGTCAGGCAGGTGCAAGCTGGGCGGCATCGCGGGCGCGGCCATTGCTCAGCGCGAAGACCAGCATCGCCAGGGCCGAGATCACCGCCGGAATGGCGAAGATCACGAAGTTCTGCCCCAGCGGCAGTTCCCGCGCCAGCAGCACCCCGCCGAAGGTCGGACCGACGATGGCGCCGATCCGGCCCACGCCCGAGGCCCAGCCCAAGCCCGCCCCGCGGACCGACAGGTTGTAAAGCTGCGCGACGCTGGCATAGAGCAGGATCTGCGTGCCGATGGTCGTGGCGCCAGCGACGAAGACCAGCAGGAACAGCAGTCCCGCCGCCGGGTTGAAGCCGATCAGCGCAATGGACACTGCCGCTGCCGCGAAGAAACCAACCACGACCTTGGGCAGGCCGAAGCGGTCGCCCATCCAGCCCCCGGCAATCGCGCCCGCCATGCCGCCGAAGTTCAGCGAGAACAGCGACAGCAGGCTGGCCCGTTCGGCATAGCCGGCTTCCTGCAGCACCTTGGGCAGCCAGGATGACAGCAGATAGACCAGCAGCAGGCAGCAGAAGAATGACACCCACAGCATCAGGGTCCGCAGGGTCCGGCCGTGCCGGAACAGTTCCGCCACGGAAGCGGAGGAACCCTTGGCCTCGCTGAAGACCAGCCGGTCCTCAGTGCCCAGGGGCGTTCCCGACACCTTGGCGAAGATGCGCTTCGCCTCGTCCTGCTTGCCTTGGCGGATCAGGAAGCCCAGGGACTCGGGCAGTTTCCACAGCACCAGCGGCAACAGAAGCAACGGCACTGCGGCAATGAAGAACATCGGCTGCCAGCCGAAGCTCGGGATAAGGCCGATGCCCAGGCCCGCCGCGACCATGCCGCCCACCGAATAGCCCGAGAACATCAACGCGACCATCGTGCCGCGCAGGCGCTTCGGCGCGTATTCGTTCATCAGCGCCACGGCATTGGGCATCAGCCCGCCGCAGCCCAGTCCGGCGATGAAGCGGAAAATCTTGAACTGCTCGGGCGAATTGGCAAAGCCCGTCATCACCGTGGCCGAGGTGAACAGCACGAAGCTGATCGCCACGCCCTTCTTGCGGCCGATCCGGTCGGCCAGCGGCCCCAGGATCAGCGCCCCGAACATCATCCCGAACAAGGCCCAGGCCTGCAGCGCGCCCGCCTGGGGCTTGGTCAACCCCCATTCCGCAATCAGCGTCGGCAGCACGGTGCCGGCGACGAATACATCATATCCGTCAACGATCAGCAGCGCCCCGCAGAGCGCGACGACCATCCATTGAAAGCGGCCGAACGGACCCTGGTCTATGGCCTCGCTCACGTCTATGCTTCGCATTGTCTTCTCCTCCCTTGTTTTTCGCGTGAAAGCCGGTCAGCCCGTGTCGCCTCCCGCGACGGGCAGGACGGTGCCGGTGATGTAGGACGCCTCGTCCGAGGCCAGGAACAGGATCGGCGCGGCCTGCTCCTCGATCGTGCCATAGCGGTGCATGAAGGCGGATTGCTTCACCTGCTCCACCACCTCGGCCATCCATTGCCGTTCGTCGGGATTGTCGCCGTCCGCATTGCGGGGGATGCGGCGCGGGGGTGCCTCGGTCCCGCCGGGGGCGGTGGCCACGACGCGGATGTTCCGGCCCGCCATTTCCATCGCCAGGGACTGCGTGACCGCATTCACGCCGCCCTTGGCCGCCGAATAGGGCACGCGGTGGATGCCGCGCGTGGCGTTCGAGGACACGTTGACGATGGTCCCGCCACCCCGCGCCACGAGATGCGGCAGGACGGCCCGGCAGCAGTACAGGGTCGGCATCAGGGATCGGCGGATCTCGGCGTCGATCTGCCCGGGTTCGAATTCAGCAAAGGGCCGCATCCGGATCGCGCCGCCGACGTTGTTGATGAGGATGTCGATGCCGCCGAAGATGTCGGCGGCATGGCGCATCGCCGCCTCGGCCCCGTCCCAGGTTTCCAGGTCGGCGTTGAAGGCGGCGGCCTCGCCCCCGGCCTCGGCCGCGACATCACCCACGAAATCGGCCCGGTCCACGAACAGCACCCGGCCGCCCTCGGCCGCGGCGCGCAGGGCGACCGCGCGGCCGATGCCCTGCGCCGCCCCCGTCACCACCAGCACCTTGCCCGCAAAGCGCCCAGGGAAGATTGCCCCGGTCATGCGGTGGCCTTCAGGGGCAGGTTCGGGGTGAACTTCTCGTAATGGAAGCTGGCGGGCCTGATGCCCTGTTCGTCCAGATAATGCCGCACGGCATCGACCATCGGCGGAGGACCGCAGAGATAGACCTCGACCCCCGGACCGGCCAGTATCTCATCCGGCATGTGCTGGGTGACCCAGCCCTTGCGCGGGTGGTCCGAGGCCGGGTCAGCCACAACGGTCGCGAAGGTGAAGTTCGGCAGGCGGCTGGCATATCCGGCAAGCTGATCCACCAGCACCAGATCCAGATCGCGCGTCACGCCATAGATCAGGTGGATGTGGCGCCGCGACCCGGCCCGGGCCAGCACCTCCAGCATCGACAGGAAGGGCGCAAGCCCGGTGCCGCCCGCCAAGAACAGCAGCGGGCCGTCACCCTCGCGCAGGTAGAAGCTGCCCATCGGGCCGGTCAGGGTCAGCCGGTCGCCCGCCTTGGCGCGGGCCAGCCAGTTGCCCATCAGCCCGTCGGGGATTTTCTTGATCAGGAAGCCAAGCCGATGTTCCCCGGGAGCCGAGCTGAAGGAATAGGACCGGTGCCCGCCACTGCCCGGCACGTCGATGTTGACATACTGGCCGGGCAGGAAGGCGGGGGCGGCGTCGCCGTCGTCCACGGACAGTTCCAGCACCACGGCCGCGTCGTGATGCGGTTCGATCCGCGTGACGGTCGCCGCAAAGGTTTGCTGTCCCGTCTTGCACGATGCCGCCGTCACCGGCACCGACAGCACGCAATCGGAGGACGGCACCATCTGGCAAATCAGGACAAGGCCTTCGGCGGCCTCGTCCTCGGTCAGGGCGTCCTCGATGTAGTCCTCGCCCAGGTCATAGGCGCCGCTTTCGGCCCTGCATTTGCAGGTGCCGCAGACGCCGTCCGAACAGTCCATCGGCAGGTTGATCTTGTTGCGGAAGGCGGCATCGAGAACCTTCTCGCCTTTCTTGCAATCGACGAAGCGGGTCACGCCGTCCTCGAAGTTCAGTGCGATCCTGTAGCACATGGTCGCCTCCTCCTTGCGGTTGTGCGGGTCTGGCGGCCGTCAGACGTGATAGACGTCGATGACCTGGCGGATGTAGTCGTTCTTCAGGACGATCTTCTTGGCCGCGATCAGCAGGCCGTCGCCGTCCCGGCGCAGGGTCACGAACATGGTCCCGAAGAACTGGTCGGTGGTCTTGTAGCGGTGGTTCAGCGTGTGGAAGTTGTAGCGGACATCCACCTCGGCCCCGCGGTCCGCGACGATCTCGACGTTCAGGACGGCGTGGCTGGTGCGCGGCTCGGGCGTGGATGCGCCCGACCGTTCGGTCTTGATGCGGAAGACGCGGTCTTCCAGACCGTCGCGACTGGGATAGTAGATCAGCGAGATCTGGGACTGCGGATCATCGGTCGTCTGGTCGTTGTCGTCCCAGGCGGGCATCCAGTAGGTCACGTCGGGCGCATAGCAGGTCAGCCAGTCGTCCCATTGCCGGTCGTCCAGCAGGCGCGCCTCGCGATACAGGAAGGCGCAGATGGCGTTGTAATCCAGGCTGCTGGTGATGGTGTGATCAAGGCTCATGCCACTTCCCCCTGCTTTTCGGTGGCCAGCGCGTCGCGCATGACCCTGGCCCAGTATTCGTGCTGGCAGACGAACAGCCCCTCGTCCTCGCTGCGTTCGCCCGAGATCAGCGGGTTCAGGCCCATGCGGCGGGCGTTCTCGTCCGGGCCGTGGATCCACAGGGGCGCGCCGCGCGACATGTCGTTCCACAGGGCCACGCTGCCCGCATAGGCCGTCTGGCAGGCGCGGAATTCCTCGAGGTCGTCGGACGTCCCCATGCCCGAGACGTTGAAGAAATCCTCGTACTGGCGGATGCGGGTGGCGCGTTCCCCGGCGCTTTCGCCCTTGGGGGCGAAGCAGAAGATGGTGACCTCGGTCTTGTCCACCGACAGCGGGCGGACGACGCGGATCTGCGTGCTGAACTGGTCCATCAGGAACACGTTCGGATAAAGGCACAGGTTGCGCGTCTGGTTGACGATGAAGCCCGCCTTGTCCTCGCCCAGGCGGGCGGCGATTTCCTCGCGGCGGTTCCAGACCGGGCGAACCTCGGGGTTCTTCGTGTTGGTCCACAGCAGGATATGGCCGTTGTCGAACCCATAGACGCCCGCGACCGACTTGCTCCAGCTGTTGGCATCCACAGCCTTGGTGCCGGTTTCGCTGCGCCGGTCCATGGTCGTGGCATAGTTCCAGTGGACGGAGCTCACGTGATAGCCGTCGCAGCCGTTTTCCATCTGCAACTTCCAATTGCCGTCGTAGATGTAGGACGAATTGCCCCGCAGCACTTCCAGCCCCTCGGGGGCCTGATCGACGATCTGGTCGATGATCACGGTGGTTTCGCCGAGGTATTCCTCCAGCGGGGCCACGTCGGGGTTCAGGCTGCCGAACAGGAAGCCGCGATAGCTTTCAAACCGCGCCACCCGGGTCAGGTCGTGCGAGCCGTCCTTGGCAAACCCGTCGGGATATTGCGTGGTCTTGGCGTCCTTGACCTTGAGCAGCTTGCCGGTGTTCGAAAACGTCCAGCCGTGGAACGGGCAGGTGAAGCTGCCCTTGTTGCCCTGCTTGCGGCGGCAAAGCATCGCGCCCTTGTGGGCACAGGCGTTGATGACCGCGTTCAGCGCGCCGGTCTTGTCGCGGGTGATGACGACCGGCTGGCGGCCGATCCAGGTGGTGTAATAGTCGTTGATTTCCGGAATCTGGCTTTCATGCGCCAGATAGACCCAGTTGCCTTCGAAGATGTGCTTCATCTCCAGCGCGAACAGATCCTCGTTCGTGAAGATGTCGCGGCGGCAGCGGAACAGGCCTGCCTCGGCATCGTCCTGCACGGCAACGGCCAGCAGATGATCCAGATCGCGGGCCTTTTCGATGATCGCGGACATGCGTTCTCCTCCTCCAGGGGCGGCGCGGCCTGGCCCCTGCCATGATGCGGTGATGAAAGGATGGGTGGGGCTGGGCGGCCCTCCCTCCCGGGGGCCGCCCAGGGACGCCGCTCAGGCGGCGGCGCGGCGGCGCTGTTCGTTGACCTGGTTGTCCACGCCGTCGATCAGCGCGGTCAGGTGGATGTCGAAGCAGATCTCGGCGAAGGGACCGTTCAGGCCATTCGCGTGGATGCTGTCCTCGTCCGTGCGCTCGATGACGTGGGGGACCAGGCCCTCGCGTGTCGCATAGGCGAAATCGTCGTCGATCAGCGGATCGCCCTCGATGTTGATCTGGGTGGTCAGCTTGCGGTGATCGTCGGCGCTGACGAAGAAGTGGATATGAGCCGGACGCTGGCCGTGGCGGCCAAGCGCGGTCAGTACCTTCTCGGTCGGGCTGCCGGGGGGCACGCCATAGCCGCTGGGCAGGATGCTCTGGAACTTGTAGCGGCCGTTGTCATCGGTGATGATCGTGCGGCGCATGTTGAAGGGCGCCTGCTTGCCGGTCGGGTCGAAGTGGGAATAGAAGCCGCGCGTGTCGCAGTGCCAGACCTCGACCTTGGCACCGACCAGCGGCTTGCCGTCGGCCCCGTGGACGGTGCCGTGCATGACCAGCGTGTGACCATTGGTGTCGGTGCCGTCATCCAGCCGCGCAAAGCCCACTGATTCCGGCGCGCCGGCCACATAAAGCGGGCCTTCGATGGTGCGCGGGGTCGGGTTTTCGATCCCCAGTTCGGCGTCGATGGCGTCCAGACGCTCGTCCAGGAAATGGTCGATCCCCAAGCCCGGCGAGATCAGGCCCGCCTGACCGGCGGCGCCCAGGTCGTTCAGCCAGGCCACGCCGGTCCAGTATTCGTCGGGGGTGATGTCCAGGTCGTCGATGGCCCGGAACAGGTCCGACATCAGCCGATGCACGATCTGCTTCATGCGCGGATCGCCATCGTTGTTGTTCATCCCGCTGAGTTCCTTCAGGAACTCCTGCACATCGGGGCGGTCGAAAATCTTGACGGTCATTCTTCTCTCCTCCTGGATTGGCTTGGAAACTGGGCGGGCTGGCTCCCTCTGCCGTCCCGACCGGATGGCTTCAGGTGTCATCCTCGCGGATGGCGGACGGGTGGCGCAGCAGCGGCGTGACCCTGATCTCCATGAAGGGAAACAAGGGCAGGCCCGACAGGATGTCGTGCAGTTCGGCATTGTCGCGGACATCGAAGATGCTGACATTCGCGTATTGCCCGGCCATCCGCCAGATGTGGCGCCATTTGCCCTGGCGCTGCAGATCCTGCGAATAGGCCTTTTCCCGGGCCAGGATGTCCGCGCGTTCGTCGGCGGGCAGGTCGCGCGGGATCTTCACGTCCATGATCACGTGGAACAGCATGGTCACACCTTTCCGGGCAGGCTGATCGTCTTGCGGATGCCGTCGCGGGCGAAGAAGGCCACGCGATCCTCGTCCAGCGTCACGCCCAGGCCGGGGCCGCCGGGAACCGTCAGTTCGAAGCCGCTGTAGTCCAGGGGCTCGGCCAGGATGTCCTCGGTCAGCAGCAGGGGGCCGAACAGTTCGGTGCCCCATTGCAGGTTGGCGAAGGTCGCGAAGGCATGGGCCGAGATCACGGTGCCCACCGCGCCTTCCAGCATGGTGCCGCCGTAAAGCCCGATCCCTGCCGCATCGGCAATCGCCGCGACGCGCAGGGCATTGAAGGCGCCGCCGCTTTGTTCCAGTTTCACGGCAAAGACGTCGGCGCCCTGGTTGCGCGCGATCTCGAAGGCGCTTTCGGGGCCGGTCAGGGATTCATCGGCCATCAGCGCCACGGGGAAGCGGCGCACCAGCCGGGAAAGCGCGGCGGTGGAGGCGACCGGCTGTTCCACCAAGTCGCAGCCCGCATCGGCCAAGGCGGCCATGCCGAAGGCGGCGTCGCCCTCGGACCAGGCCATGTTCACATCGACGCGCACCGCCGCGCGGTCGCCAAGCGCGGCCTTGATGGCGGCCACATGGGCGATGTCCTCGCGGATGGAACGCGCGCCGATCTTCAGCTTGAAGACCCGGTGGCGGCGCAGATCCAGCATCCGCTCGGCTTCGCCAATGTCACGGGCGGTGTCGCCCGAGGCCAGCGTCCAGGCGACCGGCAGCCGGTCGCGCCGCCGCCCGCCCAGCAGTTCGCTGACGGGCAGTCCAAGGCGCTTGCCATGGGCGTCCAGCAGCGCGCATTCCACGGCGGACTTGGCGAAGCGGTTCTCGCGCACCATCTTGCCGATACGCGCCATGAGCGCCTGCACCCGCGTGGCGTCCTGGCCCATCATGACCGGCGCGAACCAGGTATCGATGTTGGTCTTCATGCTTTCGGGGCTTTCCCCGCCATAGGCGAGGCCGCCGATGGTGGTGCATTCGCCGATGCCCACGATCCCGTCGCTGCAATGGATGCGCACCAAGGTCAGCACCTGGCCGTTCATGGTCGCGACCGACAGCTTGTGCGGGCGAATGGTGGGCAGATCCAGGATCACCGTCTCGACCCGCGTCACGACGGGTGCGGCGGCAGAGGATATGGCAAGGGGGACATATGGCTGGTTCATGGGCAAAGATTGCCTTTTTCCGCCGCCCCGCGTCCAAGACCATTTGCGTTTGCAGCGATACCCTGAGGGTATTAAGATCAAGAATACGGGACCAATCAGCAAGTTGCCGCGCTTCAGGATACCCTGAACAGGTGTAATTTTCGACCCGCAAGCCCTGGGGAATCACCATGGACCTACGGCAAATGCGCTATTTCGTCGCCGTCGCGAACGAGCGCAACTTTACCCGCGCGGCCGAGATTCTGCATATCGCCCAGCCTCCGCTGAGCCGCCAGATCCAGCTTCTGGAGGAGGAGCTGGGCGTGGTGCTGATCGTCCGCAAAAGCCGCCCGGTCAAGCTGACCGATGCGGGACGGCTGTTCTATGAACAGGCGCTTCAGGTGCTGGGGCGCGTCGATCAGATGAAGGATGCGACGCGCCGTGTGGGCATGAACCGCAACCGCGTGCTGTCCATCGGCTTCGTGGCATCGACCCTGTATGGCGGCTTGCCGCTGCTGGTCAGGAAGCTGCGGCAGAATGCGCCTGAACTGGACATCCAGCTGCTTGAACTGCTGTCGGTCCAGCAGATCCCCGCGCTGAAGGAAGGGCGCATCGACATAGGCTTCGGCCGTCTCAAGCATGGCGATCCGAACGTCGTCGGCACCGTCCTGCGCGAGGAGCGGCTTGTGGCCGCCCTGCCCCGGGATACGCCCCTGGCGCGGGATCCCTTGCCGCTGCCGCTGGCTGCATTGGCGGGGCAGAAGCTGATCATCTATCCCAAGGAACCGCGTCCCAGCTATGCCGACCAGGTCATGAGTCTGCTGCAGAACGCCGACGTGCGCCCGGGGGATGTGCTGGAAGTGCGCGAGATCCAGACCGCGCTTGGCCTGGTCGCCGCCGAGTCGGGCATCTGCCTGATACCGTCATCCGCACGGCAGATGCGGTCGGACGTCCAGTATCGGGTCATCGAGAACCCGGAAGCGACCTCTCCGGTCATCCTCAATCACCGGGCGGGCGATACGTCGCGCTACATCGATCTGGTCAAGCAGCTCATCCGTGACATGTATGCCGAAAATCCGGACTGGCTTTCCGCCAACAACGTTCGCGCACTGGGCACCGGCCATGGCACATGACGGGTCGGGCTTGGCGCCCATGAAGCCTGAAGCTCAGCCGTTGAAACGCGCCCGATAGGCCGAAGGCGTCTCGCCGGTGGCCAGGCGGAAACGGCGCGAGAAATACGGGGGGTCGTCGAAGCCAAGGCGATAGCCGACCTCGGCCACATGCAGGCGGGTGAAGGCCAGAAGCCGCCGCGCTTCCGTCATCAGCACGGTCTCGATATGCCGCGAAGCGCCCTGGCCTGTCGCCATCCGGCAGATGCGGCTCAGATGCCCCGGCGTGACCGCAAGCGCCGAGGCATAATCGGCCGTGCCCCAGCCCTTGTCCATGTTCTGCGCGATCAGCCTTTCGAATTCCAGCATCCTGCGGCGCGCCAGGGGCTCGGCCGCCTGCCCGCCCCGCGCCGCGATTTCCGCGACCGAGATCAGCAGAGCCTGCGACAACGCGACCAGAAGCCCGGCGCGGAAATGTCCCGGGTCGCGGAAGGCGTGGTGGATCTGCCCCGCCAGTTCCGCGACACGTTCCCCTGCGCGCCGGCGGAACGGCCGTGACAGGTGGTGCGCCATGTCGCCAAAAGCCGAGGCCACGCCCGAAAGGATGCTGAGCGGAAAGGACAGGACCAGCCCTTCGCTGCCCATGCCGAACTTGAAGCCATGCACGAAACCTGCCGGCAGGAACAGAAATTCGCCGTCGCGCATCATCTCGGTTTCCCCGTCGATGCAAACCTCGGCGCTGCCCCGCCGCATGACGAAAAGCTGCGCCATGTCCCGGTGCCGATGCGGGGCGATCACCCAGTCATGCAGCCGCGCCCGGTCCCAGATCCGTTCGCAGTGAACGACGTCGGGAAAGGCTTCCGTTTCGCCAAACAGGCTGAAGATGGGGATCTGCAATCGCGCGCTCATGCACGAAAAATACCATCTCATGCCGCGCCCGTCCATTCGTGCCCCCCGCAGCCTGCGCTAGAGAACGGCCAGGGCACGGAACGGGAAGATCATCATGGATACGCAGGTCGTCATCATCGGCGCCGGGCCATCGGGCCTGCTTCTGTCGCAACTGCTGAACCGTGCGGGCGTCGCCACGGTGATCCTGGAGCGCAGCACGCGCGACCATGTCCTGTCGCGCATCCGTGCCGGCATCCTGGAATGGGGCAGCGTCGAGATGCTGCGCGAGGCGGGCGTCGGCGCGCGCATGGACGCCGAGGGCATCCCCCATGACGGCACGCTGATCACCGACGCCGACATGGTGGTCCATATCGATTTCAGGGCCCTGACCGGCAAGCAGGTCATGGTCTATGGCCAGACCGAGGTGACGCAGGATCTGTACCGGGCGCAGGACGCCATGGGCACGACGATCATCCATGGCGTGCAGGATGTGCGCATCCTGGACCTGGACGGCCCGCAGGCGTCGGTGGAATACACGCTGGATGGCCAACAGCACCGCCTGGGCTGCGCCTATGTCGCTGGCTGCGACGGCTTCCACGGCGTTTCCCGCAAGACCATCCCCGAGGCGAAGCGGTGCGAGTTCGAACGCGTCTATCCCTTCGGCTGGCTGGGCATCCTGTCGCGCACGCCCCCTGTCGCGGACGAACTGATCTATGCCAATTCACCCCATGGCTTTGCCCTGGCTTCGATGCGCAACGAAGGCCTGGTGCGCTACTACGTCCAGGTTCCGCTGACCGACCGGGTCGAGGACTGGCCGGACGACCGCTTCTGGGCCGAGTTCAGGCGCCGCATCCCCTCGGATGCCGCGGCGCGGCTGGTGACGGGGCCGTCGATCGAAAAGTCGATCGCACCCCTGCGCAGCTTCGTCAGCGAGCCGCTGCGATGGGGTCGGCTGTTCCTTGTGGGCGACGCCGCCCATATCGTGCCGCCGACCGGGGCCAAGGGGCTGAACCTTGCCGTGTCGGATGTCTTCTATCTGCACCAGGCGCTGATCGCGGCGCTGAAGGGTGACGAATCCGGCATCGATGCCTATTCCGGCCGCGCCCTGCGCCGCATCTGGAAGGCGATGCGCTTCAGCTGGCAGATGACGATGATGCTGCACCGCTTCGACGACGAGGACAGCTTCGCCGCCCAGATGCGCCGCGCTACGCTGGCCCATCTGGCGGAATCCGAAACGGCGCAGCGCGACCTGGCCGAAAACTATGTGGGCCTGCCCTACTGACCGGCCGCCTCCTCCAGCGTGGCGATCAGCGCCTGAGCCGGGGCCGACGGCTCGTCGCCCTCGCGCAGGGATATGCCAACCGGGCCGCCCAGAAGCTCGTTGCGGATCGGCAGGATGACCAGCGAACCCGCCTCGATCTCGGGGCGGACGACGCCTTCGGATATGAACCAGACGGTGTCCGACCGAGTCACGACCTCTCGTCCGAAGGCCAGCGAGACGTTTTCATAGGCGGGCTGCGGATCGGTGATGCCGACCGAATGCAGCCAGCTTCGCACCGAGGCCGAGATCATCGCCCCCGCCGGCGGCAGCATCAGGGGATGATGGACCAGCTCGGCATAGTCCCAGTCCTGCCGCAAAAGGGGATGGCCGGCGCGCACCACCGGCACGACCCGCTCCCAGTAGAGGCGCCTGAAGCGCAACCCCTCGGTATTGCCTGCGGGCGGCATCCGGCCCACGACCAGATCCAGCTGCCCTTCGCGCAGCAGGGACAAAAGCAGCCAGTTCGGCCCGGTCATCACGTCCAGCAGCACGTCGGGCCGGACGTCACGAAAGGCAAGCGCCGCGCGTGGCACCAGGCCCGTCGCGGCGGTGGGCAACACGCCGACATGCAGGCGCGGGCGTTCGGGCAAAGGCGACAGAACCAGCTTCTGCGCGCGTTCCAGATCGGCCAGCGCCGTGCCCGCATGGGTCTGATAAACCCGGCCCGCCGGGGTCAGCGCCAGCTTGCGGCCGGACCGGTCAAACAACTGGACGCCCAGGATCTCCTCAAGCTCGCGGATGGTCTTGGATGCGGCGGGCTGGCTGACATGCAGCGTCTCGGCCGCCGCCGACAGGCTGCCAAGGCGCGCGGTTTCAAGAAAGCAGCGCAGGTGGCGCAGGCGCAGGTGGGAATGAAGCATCGATAACTTGCAGGTTATGACAGGGTTGCAGCATTATAATTTTCCTCCGCTTCCCTGTCATGCCATAACCTGCGCAGGGGGAACGAGAATGCAGACCATTTCCACATCCGGCATCACCTTGCACATCCGCGACGAAGGTCCGCGCGATGGCCGCGTCCTGATGCTTGCCAATTCGCTGGGCACCGACCTGCGGGTCTGGGACGCGCTGTTGCCCTTGCTGCCCGCCGGGCTGCGGATCGTCCGCTTCGACAAGCGCGGCCACGGGCTGTCGGACGCCACGCCCGCGCCCTATACGCTTGACCAGCTGGTCGCCGATGTCGAAGGCCTGTGCGACGGCCTTGGACTGACGGACATCACCTTCGTCGGCCTGTCGATCGGCGGGCTGATCGGCCAGGGCCTTGCGGCCAGGCGGCCCGACCTGCTCCGCGCGCTTGTGCTGATGGACACGGCGGCGCAGATCGGAACGGCGCAGATGTGGCAGGACCGCATCGACGCGATCAACGCGGGCGGTGTGGAGGCCCTGGCGGACCCGATCCTGGAGCGCTGGTTCACACCCGCCTTCCGCGCCGCCAACCCTGAATTCGCCCTGTGGCGCAACATGCTGACCCGCACCAGCGTGGCGGGCTATACCGGCTGCTGCGCGGCCATCGCGGGCGCGGACCTGACCGAATCCACCCGCGCGCTGCGACTGCCTGTCATGGCGATTGCGGGCGACCAGGACGGGTCCACCCCGCCCGATCTGGTCCGCGCGACCGCCAAATTGTGCAGGGCGGAATTCCACATCATCCCCGACGCGGGCCACATCCCCTGCGTCGAACAGCCCCAGGCCACCGCCAGGCTGCTGACCGATTTTCTTGAAAGGACCGCCTCATGATCGACCGTCACGCGCGAGGAATGCAGACCCGCCGCGCGGTTCTGGGCGACGCCCATGTGGACCGGGCCGAGGCCGCGAAATCCGATCTGGACCAGCCCTTCCAGGACCTGATCACCGAATCCGCCTGGGGGACCGTCTGGTCGTCCGACGCGATCACGAAACGCGAACGCTCGATGCTGACGCTGGCCCTGCTGGCCGCGACCGGCAACTTCGAGGAAATTCCCATGCATGTCCGGGCCACCGCCCGCACCGGCGCGTCCAAGCGCGACGTTATGGAGGCGTTCCAGCATGTTGCCATCTATGCCGGCGTTCCCCGCGCGAACCACGCCATCAAGCTGGCAAAGCAGACCTATGCCGAGATGGAGGCGGCATCCGAATGAACGATCTTGGCCCGCTGATCCCGCGCGACCGCGAGATGCATCCCGAACCCTTCTGGCCCGACTACAAGACCTCGGTCGCGCGCTCGCCCCACCAGCCGCTTCTGTCGCTGGAATCCGGCCCGTCCGAGGAAACCGGCCCGACCTTCGGGCATTCCAGCTTCGGCCCGCTGGACAACAACCTGATCCTGAACTGGACCAAGGGCGCCGCCCCCGCCGTGGGCGAGCGCATCCTGATGCATGGCCGCGTGCTGGACGAGAACAACCGCGCCGTCCCGAACACGCTCGTGGAGATCTGGCAGGCCAATGCCGGGGGCCGTTACCGCCACAAGAAGGACACCTATCTGGCCCCGCTGGATCCGAACTTCGGCGGCTGCGGGCGGACGCTCACGGACGAGAACGGATACTACCAGTTCCTGACCATCCGTCCGGGCGCCTATCCCTGGCCGAACCGCGGGAACGACTGGCGGCCGATGCATATCCACATCTCGGTCTTCGGGCACAGCTTCGGCCAGCGCCTGATCACCCAGATGTATTTCGAGGGCGATCCGCTGATCCCGCTGTGTCCCATCGCCGCGACGATCCGCAACCGATCCCAGCTTGACCGGCTGGTGGCGCCGCTGGACATGGCGCATTCGCGGCGGCTGGATTTCCTGGCCTACAAGTTCGACATCGTGCTGCGGGGCCGCCGCCAGACCATGTTCGAGAACAAGCCCGAGGGGATGTAAGATGGTGCAACCGCTGAACCACCAACCCGAAACGCCGTCCCAGACCGCGGGCCCCTATGTCCATATCGGGCTGATGCCGACCTATGCCGGGAACGCCGGCTATTATGACGAGGAGATCGGGGTATCCCCCATTTCCGACGGCGCCAGGGGTGAGGTCATCGAGATCGTGGGCTCCGTCCATGACGGCACCGACTGGGCGCTGCGCGATGCGCTGATCGAAAGCTGGCAGGCGGATAGCGCGGGCAGGTTTCCGGGCCAGGACGGCGCCGATCCGGCGGTCAGCGGCCATTGCCGCTTTGCCGCCGACGCGGTGACCGGCGAATTCACCCTGCGCACCGTCAAGCCCGGCCCGGTGCCGTCACGCTATGGCAGGGCCTTCGCGCCGCATATCTCGCTTTGGATCGTGGCGCGGGGGATCAATATCGGCCTGCAGACCCGCATCTATTTCGAGGACGAGGACAATGAGGGCGATCCCCTGCTGGCCCGCATCGAACAGCGCCCGCGCGTGGACACGCTGATCGCGAAGAAGATCGGCGAAGGCAGGTACCGCTTCGACATCCGCCTGCAAGGCGAGGGCGAGACGGTGTTCCTGGACATCTGAGAAATCGTTGCAACCTTTACGGCGCGGTCCCCGGTGGCCGCGCCCTTTTGCATGGGGCAGGACATGACTGACGTTTTCGACCATCCCTGGCTGGGCGGGCTTTTCGCGGATCCCGACATGGCCGCGCTGTGGTCGCCCCAGGCCCAGATGGCCGGGATGCGCGCCTTCGAGGCTGCCTTCAGCCGCGCGCTTGGCCGGGCGGGACTGGCCGACAGCGCACGGGCCGAGACTGCAGCCAAGGCTGCCGAACAGACCGCGTTCGACATGGACGACCTGCGCGCGGGAACCGGACAGGACGGCGTCGTCGTGCCGCGTCTGGTCAGGCAGATCAAGGCGGCGGCAGGGGATGCGGCGGATGCCGTCCACAAGGGCGCGACCTCGCAGGACGTGATCGACACGGCGGCCGCGCTTGCCATGCGCGACACGCTGACGCTGGTCGATGCCCGGCTGGCGCAACTGGCCGCGGCGCTGGAGGATCTGGGCACCCGCTTCGGCGACCGCCCCCTGATGGGCCGCACCCGGATGCAGGCCGCGACCGAAATCACCGTCCGCGACCGGATCGCGCCCTGGCTGCTGCCCCTGGCCGACCACCGCGCCCGCATCGCCGAGGCACGCCCCCGCATCGTTCGGCTGCAACTGGGCGGCGCCTCGGGCGACCGCAGGGATCTGCGCGACAAGGCGGAGGCCGTGGCGGCGGACATGGCCACGGCGCTTGGGCTGGAAAATCCGGCCCGCGCCTGGCACGCGATGCGCGACGGGGTGGCGGAATTTGCGGGCCTCTTGTCGCTGGTCACGGGAACCCTGGGCAAGATGGGTCAGGACGTGGCGCTGATGGCACAGCAGGGGATTGCAGAGATCGAGCTGTCCGGCGGCGGCACGTCGTCGGCCATGGCGCACAAGCAGAACCCGGTTCTGGCGGAACTGCTGGTGACGCTGGCAAGGGTCAACGCAGTGCAGGTCTCGGCCCTGCATCAGGCCATGGTCCATGAACAGGAACGGTCGGGCGCGGCCTGGGCGCTGGAATGGATGGTGCTGCCGCAGATGGCGCAGGCCACGGGGCGCGCCTTGGCGGCGGCGATCCGGCTTGCCGGTCAGGTCAGGCGGATCGGCACGCCGGAATAGCAGAAAGGGGCGCCTTGGCGCCCCTTCCCCGTCACACCTTCTGGCGGATGACGGTTGACTGCACCAGCGCCAGTGCGCCCAGCAGGCCCACAACCGCGAAGACATAGAAGCCCCAAGGGTGCCCCAGTTCCATCGACACCAGCGTGCCGCCGACCAGCGGCCCGGCGATGGCCCCAAGACGCCCGACGCCCGCCGCCACGCCAAGCGCCGTCGCCCGCACGCCCGGCGGATAGTTCGAGGCCACGAAGGCATAGACCAGCACCTGCGCCGAGAAAACGAAGCAGCCCGTCAGGAACACCATCGGATAAAGCAGCACCGGCCCCATCCGGATCGACAGCACCGCCAGCAGGATGCCCCCGCACAGGAACCAGGCGACAGCCGCGACCTTCAGCCCGATGCGGTCGCCCACCCGGCCCGCCACCAGCAGCCCGCAGATCGCACCCGCATTCAGCAGCAGCAGCAGCCACAGCCCGCCGGTCAGGCTGTAACCCGCCGCCACCATCAGCTTGGGAAGCCAGGTGTTCAGCGCATAGACCAGCAGCAGGCCCATGAACGAGGTCACGCAGATCGCGATCGAATTGCGCAGGAACTGGCCGCGGAACAGCGTGGCCAGGGATGTGCGTTCCTCGGGGGCCGGGGTCGCGTCGGGCAGGTCCAGGCCGTGGCGCGCGGCGATGGCCTCGGCCTCGGCGCGGCGCCCGGTGGCGATCAGGAAGGACGGTGATTCCGGCAGCATCCGGTACATGATGGGCGCCAGGATGAAGCCCGGAATGGCGCCGACCGCGAACATCGCCCGCCAACCCAGCGAGGGCAGGACCAGCAGGCCCAGCAATGCCGTGGACACCGCCCCCACGTGATAGCCCGTCATCACCGTGGTCGAGGCCTTGCCCGCCCGGCCGCTGGAAAACTCGGTCACCATGGCGATGGCCGTGGGCAGGCAGCCGCCAAGGCCGAAGCCCGCCAGGAAGCGGAAGATGCCAAGCTGGACATAATCCTGCGCAAAGGCACAGGCCAGCGTCAGCAGCGAAAAGACCAGAACGGCAAAGATCATCACCTTGCGCCGGCCAAGCCAGTCGGTCGCGATGCCGATGGACAGCGCCCCCAGCGTCATGCCCACAAGGCTGATGGTGGATACGAAGGTCGCCTGCGCCGGGGTCATCCAGGGCAGTTCGCCGCCCGTCAGCGTGGGGATCAGCGCCCCCAGGACGACCAGGTCGAAACCGTCCAGGACAACGGCGATCCAGCACAGGACCGCGACAGCGCGCGCGGCGCCGTAAGAGGTTGGTGTCAAGTTTGTCTCCTTCCCATGGGGGATGGCGACAGGCTCCCTTGACCCGCTGCCGCGACCAGCGGCCGCCCTCATCCCCCGCGCGACACTATCATGCCGGGGCGATGAGACAATGCGCGACACTTATCCTGGGGCATGACATTTGCACCGGATCCTATATCCCTCCGGTTATGGTTTGCCTATGCCGCCCGAGGCATCCTCAGCCCCAGGATCCGGCGCGCCTGCTGCCAGGTCGCGACGGAACGGCCGTGTTTCGCGGCGATCTCGGCCGCGCGCCGGACCAGGGCCGCGTTCGACGGGGCCAGCCGTTCGCGGTCCAGGCGCACGTTATCCTCCAGCCCCGTCCGGGCATGACCGCCCGCGCCGATGGCCCATTCGTTCAGCACGATCTGGTTCGGCCCGATGCCCGCCGCGCACCACGGCGCATCCTCGCCGAACAGGCGCCGGACGGTGTGGACATAGTAATCGAACACCTCGCGGTCGGCGGGCATGGCGTTCTTCACGCCCATCACGAACTGCACATAGGGCCGGTCCCTGATCTGCCCCGCCTTCCACATTCCGTGCGCCTTGAGGATGTGGGACAGGTCGAAGGCCTCGATCTCCGGCTTGATGTCATGGGCCAGCATCCCGGCCGCCAGCCAGTCCACCAGATCGGGCGGGTTCTCGTAGACGCGCGTCGGAAAGTTGTTCGACCCCACCGACAATGACGCCATGTCGGGCCGCAGCGGCAGCATCCCGCCCCGGGCCTGGCCCGCACCGGACCGCCCGCCGGTGGACAGTTGCACGATCATGCCGGGGCAATGCTTCTCCAACCCTTCCTTCAGCCGCGCAAAGCGGTCGGGGTCGCTGGTGGGTTTCCCGTCATCGTCGCGGACATGGCAATGCGCGATGGTTGCGCCAGCCTCGAATGCCTCGTGCGTGGATTCGATCTGTTCCTCGATCGTGATCGGCACGGCGGGGTTGTTGTCCTTGGTCGGCAGCGATCCGGTGATGGCCACGCAGATGATGCAGGGATTGGTCATGGTAGGCCCTTTCCTCGAGTTACGTCCTTACACCCTTTCCAGTGCGACCGCGATGCCCTGCCCCACGCCGATGCACATGGTGGAGAGAGATCGCCTGCCGCCGGTCCGTTGCAGTTCCAGCGCCGCCGTGCCGGTGATGCGCGCGCCTGACATGCCCAGCGGATGGCCAAGCGCGATGGCCCCGCCGTTCGGGTTCACCCGCGGATCATCGTCGGCAATGCCAAGGTCGCGCAGCGTGGCAAGCCCCTGGCTCGCAAAGGCCTCGTTCAGTTCGATCACGTCGAAGTCGGCCTGGGCCAGCCCCAGCCGCGCCATCAGCTTCCTTGATGCCGGGGCCGGGCCGTAGCCCATGATGCGCGGGGGAACGCCCGCCACGGCCCCGCCCAGCACCCGGGCGATCGGCGTCAGCCCGTGCCGCCGTGCCGCGGCCTCGGAGGCCAGGATCAGCGCCGCCGCCCCGTCATTCACGCCCGAGGCGTTGCCCGCCGTCACCGTGCCGCCCTTGCGGAACGGCGCCTTCAGGCCTGCCAGCGCCTCCGCCGTCGTTTCGCGCGGGTGTTCGTCGCGGTCTACCCGTTTCGGATCGCCCTTGCGCTGCGGGATGTCCACCGGGGTGATTTCCTGCGCCAGGCGCCCGTTGGCCTGCGCTGCCGCCGCCTTCTGCTGCGAACGCAGCGCAAAGGCATCCTGGTCGGCGCGGCTGATGGCGAAATCCTCGGCCACGTTCTCGGCCGTCTCGGGCATCGAATCGACGCCGTATCGCGCCTCCATCAGCGGATTGACGAAGCGCCAGCCGATGGTGGTGTCGTAAACCGCGTTGCTGCGGCTGAAGGCGCTTTCCGCCTTGGGCATCACGAAGGGCGCGCGCGACATCGACTCGACCCCGCCCGCGATCATCAGATCGGCCTCGCCCGCCTTGATGGCGCGGGCGGCCGCGATCACCGCGTCCATGCCCGAGCCGCAGAGGCGGTTGATGGTGGTGCCCGGAACCTCGACCGGAAGACCGGCCAGCAGCGAGGACATGCGCGCCACGTTGCGGTTGTCCTCGCCCGCCTGGTTGGCGCAGCCATAGATCACGTCGTCAACTGCCTGCCAGTCCATGCCCGGGTTGCGCGCCATCAGCGCCCGCAAGGGAATGGCCCCCAGGTCATCGGCGCGCACCGAAGACAGCGCCCCGCCAAAGCGGCCGATGGGCGTGCGGATGTAATCGCAGATAAAGGCTTCGGTCATCTCATACCTCGGGGACGGTCAGGTCGGCCACCGCGCCGTCCAGATGCAGCGGCGCGCCGGTCAGGGATTGCAGTTCGTCAAGGCTGACGGCGGCCAGCTTCTCGCGCAGCACGAAGCGGCCGCCTTCGATGTCCACCACCGCCAGCGAGGTATAGATGCGGGTGACGCAGCCCACCCCGGTCAGAGGCAGGGTGCAGCGTTCCACCAGCTTGGGCTTGCCGTCCTTGGTGACGTGATCGGTGATGACGGCCACGCGTTTCGCGCCATGGACCAGATCCATCGCGCCGCCCACGGCAGGCACGCCCTTGGGGCCGGTGGACCAGTTCGCCAGATCGCCGTTCTGCGCGACCTGGTAGGCGCCCAGGATCGCCACATCCAGATGCCCGCCCCGCACCATGGCGAAGCTGTCGGCATGATGGAAGAAGGCCGTGCCGGGCTTGATCGTCACGGCCTTCTTGCCCGCGTTGATCAGATCCCAGTCTTCCTCGCCAGGCGCGGGCGCCTCGCCAAAGCCGAGGATGCCGTTCTCGGTGTGAAAGATCGCCTGCCGCCCTTCGGGCTGAAAGCGGGCGACCATCTCGGGGAAGCCGATCCCAAGGTTCACATAGGCGCCGTCGTGGATGTCCTGGGCTGCGCGCCAGGCGATCTGGGCGTTGGAAAGCTTTGTCATGCTTGCACCTGCGGGTAATGGGCGTTGGCGCGGTTGAGATCCTCTTCCTGCGCGGGGTCCGCCACGGCGACGATGGCGTCGACGAAGATGCCGGGGGTGACGACCGCTTCGGGGTCGATGCCGCCCGGCTCGACCGCGCGGCTGACCTGCGCGATGGTCCGCGCCGCAGCCATCGCCATGATCGGCGCGAAGTTCCGCGCCGCCATGCGATAGGTCAGGTTGCCAAGCGTGTCGCCGGTTTCAGCCTTGATCAGCGCGAAATCTGCCTTGAGCCAGCGTTCCTGGACATAGGAGCGCCCGTCGAAATCTGCGACCGGCTTGCCCTTCGCCAGATCGGTGCCAAAGCCGGTCGGCGTATAGAAGGCCGGGATCCCTGCCCCGCCCGCGCGGATGCGTTCGGCCAGCGTGCCCTGCGGGACCAGTTCCAGCTCGATCTCTCCGGCCAGGTATCTTTCGGTGAAGACGCGAGGGTCGGCCGAGCGCGGGAACGAGCAGATCATCTTTCTGACCATGCCCTGCTCGATCATCGCGGCGATCCCGACATGGCCGTTGCCCGCGTTGTTGTTGATGACCGTCAGGTCTTTGGGGCTGCCGGTTGCCAGGTATCGGTCGATCAGAGCGTGGATCAGTTCGATCGGGGCGCCAGATCCGCCAAATCCGCCAATCATCACCGTGGCGCCGTCGGGGATCCCTGCGACGGCTGCGGCCAGACTCGCGATACGCTTGTCCATGAAACCTCCTGCGTTTGGCCGTGGGTTAAGGCCTCTTCGGCACCTCCGCAAAGAAATCCGTTCGCATCTTGATCTTTGTTCGCATCCTGTAAGAAGCTGTGCGCATGGCGAACAAGAGGGATACCATCGGTTCACTGGGCAAGGGCCTGCGGGTGATCGAGGCGTTTCGCGCCGAACATCCGCGCATGTCGATCTCTGACGTGGCCGAGGCGACCGGCCTTGACCGCGCCACCGCGCGGCGCTGCCTGCTGACGCTGCACGACCTGGGCTATGCCGATTACGACGGCAAGTTCTTCACGCTGACCGCCCGGGTGCTGCGGTTGGGCATGGGAGCGCTGGCGGCGATGCCGCTGGCGCAGATGGTGCAGCCCTGGCTGGACCAGCTGTCGGACCGGATCGGGCAGTCCACGTCGGTGTCGATCCTGGACGGGACCGAGATCGTATATCTGGCCCGCGCGGCGCAGCGTCGGGTCATGTCGATCGGCCTGATGCCGGGATCGCGGCTGCCCGCGCATTGCACCTCGATGGGGCGCGTGCTGCTGGCGGCCCTGCCCGCCGATCAGGCCCGCGCGCTCGTCGAGGCCTCGGACCTGACGCCGCGAACGCCGCACAGCCTGACGGACCCAAACGAGATCATGGGCCGGATCGAGGCCGCCCGCCGCGACGGATACGCCGTCATCGACCAGGAGGTCGAACTGGGCCTGCGATCGATCGCCGTGCCGCTCTATTCGGTGCATGGGCGGGTGATTGCCGCGATCAACACGGGCGTCGCGGCGGTGCAGGCGGACGCGGGCGGCCTCGCGGCGCTTTACCTTGAACCGCTGCTCAAGGTGCAGGAAGGATTGAGGCGGGTGCTGCGATAGGCGCGGGGCAGCGCCGCCTGCCTGCGCCCATCGTCACGCTACACCCCTGCGGGCCCTATTCGGTCGTGTCGGCGCCTTCGGCGACCACCTTCGGCTTTCGCGACCGCTTCGGCTTGGGCGCGTCGCCCTCTGCCGTGGCGGTTGTTCCAGCCCGCCGGCCTCTGGTTCCCGTTGCGCCGGCTTCCGCCTGCCCGGACGCTGCCCTGGACTTCCGCCCTTTTGCAGCCTTTGTCCCCTCCGCGCCTTCTTCAGGCAGGGCTTTCGGCTTGCGGCCGCTGGTCACACCCGGCTGATCCGCCGCCACTTCGGCAGCCGCCTTCGGCCGGCGCGTCCGCTTTGCGGTGGGCGCGGATGATTGTGCATCCTCCTCCGCGGCGATCTCGCGTTCGGCCTGCGACCAATGTTCCCTGTCCTGGCCGTGCGGCTGGCCGGCCTGCTCCCACAAGGCATGCGCCCGGTCCCGGATCTTCTGGAGGCGTTCTTCGTCCATGATGAGTCCTCGTCTTGCCATAGCCTGAATCGTGGATCCTGCGAATTCAGGAGCCGGATCGCCGGCGGGTTGGATATCTGCGCCTCACCGTGGCACGGTCAGGCAACCTTGCCAATGGCTTCCGGCGCGCACCTGATCGTTCCCTCGGGCAGCCCCGGCAGGCCGCAGGTCGGAATCAGCACGCCTTGCCGCCGGAATATCTCCACCCCGCTCCCGTCGATGCGCAAGTGGGCAGAGCTTCCAGAAAGAGGGGACCCCGTCTCTATTCTCCATAGTTCCGCGTGAAGATCCGCCCGACATGCTCCAGTGCCGTCGGAAGGGCGTCCAGCCAGAAGATCCAGTCGTGGCTGCCTTCGCGCACCTGGAAACGGTGCAGGATCCCCGCCTGGTCCAGCGCGACATGGGCCGCCGCATTTCCCTCAAAGAAGGGATCGCCCGATGCGAGGTCCAGATACAGCCTCGGGATGCGGCGGAAGGGTGTCGGGTCGGTGCGGGCCGCGATCTCGACGATGTCGGATGTCCGCCAAGCCTCGTTGAGGCGGGCTTCCCCCAGCAGGCTCGGCCCGTATGCCCCCGAGAAGCGCTGGTCGAAGGCCTGCGGGTCCATCAGCGCAACCTGCCGGGGCGTGCGAAGCGCGGCGCTGAGCGCGGCGGCGCCGGCGAAAAGGTCGGGCCGCTGAAGCTGGTTCAGGATCGCGGCATGGCCCCCCATCGACAAGCCTAGAAGGGCGCGCATCTGCATGCTGCCGATGGCCTGGTGCGCCGCCTCGACCTTGGGGATGAACTCTTGCAGGAACATCGACCGCCAACGGTAGGATCCGTCGGCATCGTCCAGGAAATAGGTGGCGCGAGGATCGCTGGCCGGCCTGCGCCCGTCCGGCGCCACGGCAATGCAGGGGGGCATCTGGCCGTCCCGGATCATGCGGTCCAGAAGGATGTCGATCCCCGCCATCCGGAACCAGTCGGCGGGCTGCCCGTCCGCCCCCCCGTGCAGCAGGTAAAGGACCGGATAGCGGCGGCTGTGCTGCCGGTAATCGGGCGGCAGGTAAAGGGAATAGCCCACCACATGGCCCAGGATCTCGCTCTGGACGATCTTCGCCTCGTGCACGGTCCCCGACCAGGCCCGGATGCCCAGAAAGGGAATGGCCAATCCGGCGGCCAGAGCGGTGCGCCTTGTAAACCTGACCAAGTGTTCCTCCTGCATCGTCAAATCCGTCAGAAATCCCAGCGGTAGGACAAGCCCAGCGAGCCGCCATGGAACAGCTCGACCTGATCCGGGGACTGGTTCCAGGGCCAGCGGTTGTTGGCATAGTTCGAATAGTTCAGCGTCACCCGGTCGTTCAGCACATAGCTGGCCGAGTAGGAGTAATCCGCATCGCCCTCTTCCTGCGTGCCGGGCGGATAGGCCAGGGCCGTGAAGCGGACCGTCAGGCGCGGCGTCACGTTCACGCCGCAGTTGACCCCGGCGTTGGATGAGGCCGAGCGGGCGACGCTGACGAAGCCGGTGCAGGTCAGGGCCCGGTCCGGCATGGCCTTGCTGGCCAGCGGAAGCCTTGTAAGCCTTGTTGACAGTTGCAGGCGCCCCTCGCTCAGGCCCGCCAGCGCGCGGCCCCCCGCAAGGGCTGCGGTATAGTTCGCATAGGTCAGCGTCACCTGATCGGTGATGCGCCAGTTCAGCGCATAGCTGTAGGTCAGGTCTCCGCCATGCCGGTCCCCCGAGACCGGATAGGTGGTCAGGCCAACGCTGAAGGTCAGGCGGTCGCCGAACCGCCCGCTGCAACCGATATTGAGCGAGATCTGCCCGACCTCGGCCATGTCCTCTCGGCCAAGTCCGATGGCGCTGCCAAGGGCGCAACGCGTCAACGCCAGCCGCGGGGTTGTCGTCGCAGGCGCTGGCTGCGGTCTTTGAACGGCGCGGGGCGGTGGTGGCATTCGTGCCGGGGTTGCGTAAGCGACGGCGGCAGGGCGGGCCGGCGTTGCAGGTCGGGCAGGTCTGGCGGTCACGGCGGGACCGGGCAAGGATGCCTGCGGCCGATCCTCGTTGCGCCCCGGTCGGGTGAGCGGCAGGAGGTTGACCCGCTCCCGCGCGTCGCGCGGGGCTGCCGGGGATGACGTGGTCGGCCGTGGGCGCGGCGCCGGAGAGGTATCCGGGGTCGATTGCCGCGGGCTTCCGGGCGCAGCCGCATCGCCTGCGGCTGGCGCGGAAGCCGGAGCCTCGGCTTCCCGGCGATCGGCATCGCTCCCCTCCTCTCCCGGCGCAGGTCCCGGCCGGGGATCGCGATTGTCGGCGTTGCCGGGCTCAGGATCGCCCGGGGGCAAGGGCGCGGCCTCTGGCTGGCGTTGCGATCCTGCGGAATCCGACGGCGGGCGCGTTTCGCGGGGATTGCTCTCTTGCACGGGTGCGGGCGTTTGCGGAACCGGTCGTGGATCGGCCGCTTCCCGGGTAGGGGCTGCGGGAGTCGGCGCGACCGATACGCTCGGGGACACGGGCGCCGGCCGGCACACGAGAACCTCGGACCCGGGCGCAGGCATGTCGGTTTCGCCGACCGCTGGCACCGTCCAGCACAGGAATGCCCTCGGTTCCGCAGATGGCGGGGCGCTTTCGCGGGCCGCGGGCGCTGGCGCTGGCGCTGTTTCCGCGCGCGAGAGCGCCGGTTCGCGCGCGATTGCCCTTTGCGCTGCGGGTGGTTGCGCGGTTTGTCGAGAAGCGGGGGCCGATGCCGACCCCTCCTCCGGGGAAGCCGGCGCCGGTTCCCGCGTCAGTGTTCTCGGCCCTGCGGGTGTCGGGGCGATTGTCCCCGCAGCGCGGGAGGGTGCTGCCGCTGTATCCGCAGACACGGGCGCGGGCTTGCGCGCAAGCGTCCTTGGCTCTGCGGCTGGCGGAGGGGTTTGGCGGGCCGCAGGGGGTGGTGCTGCCGCCGCTTTCGGGGCGGCGGGCAAGGGCTCGCGCGCAGGTGCCTTGGGTTCGGCAGCCGGCCGGGCGGTCTTGCTGGCCGCGGGGGTGGGCGGCGTCACCCGTGGCTCGGGACCCAGGAGGCAGCTTCCAAGTTTTCGGGCTTGTGGCTGCATCCCTTCCGGCACCTCGCCGAAGTTCCAGTAGGTGCAGGTGCGGTCCCGGGGATTGCAGGAAATCTCGATCCGCCAGGCTTCCATATGGGCCCCGCCGCCGATCGTGCCCAGGCCGCCGGGATAAAGGCGATAGGACAGATCCGCCAGGCGGCCCTGCTGCCACCGCCCGGGAAAGCGGGCGTTCGGCACATCGGCATAGCGCACCTCCACGGAGGTGGCGCCGTCCGGTGCCACCGACAGGTCAGGGCCGGGACAGGACTGGGCACTCAGCGCCGCGGCGGGCACGCCGATCAGCAGCAGGACGGCACCCAGTGCGGCGGGCTTCACCGCGGCACATGCATCAGCGGTCCCGTGGCCCGGAAAGCCTGCGCCGCAAGGACAGTGGCGTTGGTGTTGGCCGTGAAGGAGCCGTTGACGCTGCCGTCGGCCTCGTAGATGCCCTCGGGCCAGCCGCGTGCCGGATCGGCGAAGGGCACCACGGCGGCAACCATTTCCTGCGTGTATTCGGTCGAGAAAAGCGCATCCCAGCCGAAGGCGGCCTTGGTCGAAAGGGTCCGGCGGCTGTCGATCCTGTCGCCGCCAAAGGTCAGCACGGCCCAGGGCGATCCGCCGCCCCAGACCGAGGCATAGGCGAAATGGGGTTCCTGCGACAGATGGCCTTCGCTGACGCCGGTCAGCAGCCCCGTGTTCCGATAGCGCATTTCCTGCGCGCGATAGACCACGGTCGCGAAGACATGGGTCAGCGCGTCGAAGCCGAATTCCAGGCCGTCGAACAGATAGGGTTCGCTGGTGGTCAGCGCGGGCGTGCTGTTGCGGTTCAGGCGCGTGTCCACGGGGATCGGCACGCCCTCGACCCGCAGGACCTGCAGGGTGCTGCCGACATCCATGGCCGCCGTGGCGTCGAAGCCCCACAGCATCATCCCCTTGGCGGCATAGCGTTCATAGCCGATTCGCCCTTCCTGGTTCTCGCGCACGGATCCCTCGATGACGGTGGCGCCGTTCAGCCGCCCTTCCCGGACCATGCGGTCCAGATCCCAGCCGTCCACGACCCGCACCACCTCGTCGGCCAGGTCCGGATAATGGCGCTGCACCAGTTCAAGCGCGATCAACAGCCGTCCGATGTCCAGGGCCGACCACCCGAGCCCGATCGACGTCGGGCGGTTGGCATAATCGACCATCTGCAGCGTCCGGGTGTCATAGGCCTTGTTGGGAAGGCTGTTTTCGAACAGGACCAGGCGCGACAGGGCGTCCACCACCTTGGCGGCACGCTGTCCGGCCTCGGCCTCGGTGATGAGTCCAAGCCGCTGGGCCGAGATGACGGCCACGATATAGGAGGCCGTTTCCCACATCGTCGTCGAGGGATACTTGTCCACCGACCCCACCAGCCCGGTGTCGGGATCGGTGTTGTTCCGGAAATAGGTCCAGGCGATGCGCGCATGTTCGTCGCTCTGCTGCGCGCGGCCGATGCCGTCCGCCAGCGGCAGGGGCACGACCTCGTCAAAGGCGGCAAGCGCGTCGGGTTCATCGGTACGAATGTGTCCGGCCCTTTCCAGATAGAAGATGAGCGTCACCCCCAGACACAGGGCGATGATGAAGATGATGTGGCTGCGCGCATTTGTCAGGTTGGTCCGCAGGCTCATTGATCGCTTTCTCCTGTCAGTTCGGCTTCGGGCTTCCACATCGCCGCCCTGATGATCCCCGACATGGCGAGGCAGTTGTTGAGGCCCCACAGGGCATTGGTCACGACGCCGGTCACGCTGTGGCCCGTATCGGCCCAGACCAGCGCCGCGCTGCCCCACAGCAGCGAGGCAATGGTCAGCACGACGACCGCGATCTGCGGCCGCACCAGCCGCAGGTGGCGCCCAAGCTGGCGGTCCTTTGGCGTGACGGGAAAGGAAATCTTGCGCCCCGACAGGACGGTGCCGATGGCGCGCAGCCCCAGCGGGAAGAACGCCAGGTAGCTGGACTTGCTGGCATAGCCCGCGATCCCCCAGGTGCTCGCCATCATCGCAAGCTCCAGCGAGATCAGGAAGGCCATGGCGTGCAGGAAGAACGGCAGGGTATAGGCCGACACGGGCGCGATGCCGGTCGCCAGATAGACAACCGGCGCGGCCAGGAAGACGACGTTCCACAAGGGCGCGAGATAGGACCAGAAGGTCGTGCCATACATCAGCCGCTGCGGCATCGTCAGGCCGCGCCGGAACAGCGGGTTGTCGTTCATCAGGATGTCCAGCGACCCGCCGGCATACTTGAAGCGCTGCACCGACCAGCTGAGCAGGTCCTGCGGCGACAGCATCCGCGATTCATAGGTCGGGTGAAGCACCGATTTCCAGCCCCGCTCGCGGTCCGAATGCAGCAGGATCGAGGTGTAGATGTCTTCCGACACGTGGAACCGGTAAGGGGCCAGAACCTCGGCCACCACCGCCTCGGTCCGGATGGCCGATAGCAGCCCGGTATCGACCACCGGCTCGCGGCTGGTCAGGGTGATTTCCTCCTCGGCGGCGATGACGCGCCTTTCCACGCTGGCGGCGAAGCTGCGCAGCGCGGCTTCCATCACCGCCTCGCGGCGGTGGACCGATCCAGCGCCGCAGCAGAAGGCGGCGTTGGCGCGGTTCCGGCGGCGCAGGATGACCTGGTAGAACATCTCGGCGTCGTTCACGAAGGGATCCTTGCCGATGCGGATCTCTCCCGCCAGACGCTCGACCGCCTGCCCGATCAGGTGGCCCGCCCGTCCCAGCCGGTGCGACAACCGTTCGGTCAGCGTCACCCCTTCGGGCAGGTCATAGAACCACTGCGGCGTCTGGACCCAGGCCATCTTCGGATCTCGGAAATGGCCCAGCGTGTTTTCCAGGATGGTCGGGAAGGGCCGGGTATCGGCATCGAAGATGACGATGAAATCGCCCGAGGTCTGTTCCATCGCGTGGCGCAGGTTGCCGGCCTTGAAGCCCTCGTTGGTGGCGCGGGTGATGTAGTTCACCCCCTGCTCGTCGCAGACCTGCCGCATCTCGGGGCGGCGGCCGTCGTCGCAGACATGGATGCGGATGTCGATCGGGTGGGGATAGGTGATGGCCCTGGCGTCGGAAATGCCCAGCCGGACCAGTTCGGGATCCTCGTTGTAGGTGGCGAAGAACAGGTCCACCGCTATCGGCCGGTCGGGTTCGGACAACCCGTCGCTGCCCGCCGCCAGGGTGTCGTGTAGCGTGGCCACAGGGGCCGGGATGGTGACCGGCTGGTCCTTCCACAGGTTGTAGATGAACAGAAGCAGCCCCAGATAGGCGCAGCTTTCCGCCACGACCAGCGGGACCGCGAACCACAGCGCGTCATGGTTCAGCGACTGCGTCCATCGCCACCAGATATACCATGCCCCCAGCAGGGCCGTGATCGTCGCCAATGCCTGCCAGACCAGTTCGCGCCCTGAGGAATAGGGCAGCGGCTCGGGCGGGCGGCGGTGTTCGAAGCGGCGGAAGTAATCGTCCATTCGTCAGCCTCTCTGGACCTGCTTCCGCCGGGCCTCCCACGGGGCGGGGCCAAGGCCGATGGTCCAGGCCAGCGCGCCAACGCGCGACAGCCCGACCGCCAGCAGCAGCGCGCCGGGCAGGACGACCGCGAAGCGGCTGGCGACCACCACCCAGGGCGCCATGTGCGGCGCAAGACCCGCGCCCAGCACCAGCGCGTCAAACAGATCGATCACCAGCGGATGCACTAGGTAGACGCCGAAGGTGAACTGCGCCAGCCAGCTCCAGCGCGGGGACCAGTCCTGGTACTGCGCCCCCAGGAACAGCGCGAACATCATCAGCGGCATGAGGAAATGGCCGTAGAAGGACCAGTTCTCGCGCACGCCCCAGGACCCCGTGAACAGCGCCGCGCCGAAGAACGGCAGCGTCGCCACATAGGCCATGGCGGCGAAATACAGCGCGCCCTTGCGGATCAGGCGGGATTCGCCGCGCGGGATGCCATCGCGCCACAACCCGTAAAGCGCGAAGGCCGCCAGCCCATAGCCCACATAGCCCATCACCTTGGTGGCCCGGACCAGGTAGTCGCGGAAGGCGGGATCAAGCCCCAGGCTCCAGATGTAGTCCTGGATGTGGTGCATGGCCCCCAGGGTGGCAAACAGCGCGATGCCCAGGATCGGAAAGCGCAGCGCCAGCCGCATGACCGGGTAGAACAGGAACAGCAGGAACAACGTCGGCAGGAAGTGCATGTGGTACTGCGACTTGCCCAGCAGGAAGAAGCCCAGCCACGCCCCCGGATCGGCCAGCTGCGCCCAGATCTGGGGCGCGTATCCCGCCACGTCGGCCTTCAGCAGGCGGAAGAAGGCATAGAACACCGTCCAGAAGGCGAAGGGCACCAGAAGCCGCCGCGCCTGTTCGCGCATGGCCTCGCCATAGGGCGGGCTGCGCCGGTCGATGCGCATCGCCATCAGGAACAGCGAGAAGAAGAAGAACATCTCGGAGCCCGAGAATTCGGCGACCGACCGCAGGAAGACCGGCACGGCGCGCTCCTGCGCCGTGGCGTCCGGGAAGACCCCGCCCGAGAAATCGGTGGTGCAATGGATCAGGACGACGCCCACGGCCGCGCAGACCCGGTTGGCGTCGAACCAGACAAGGCGCGGCTTGGCTTGCTTTTCCATCATGGTTCTCCGGGAATGGGGCACTGGCTGGAAGCCTGGGCCGAGATCGGCTGCGGCAGCGGCAGGTCGTGTTTCTCAAGGCTGCAATCGGCGGCCGCGATGGTGCCGTCGGCCTGCGGCACGGGACGGCAATACAGGAACTCGGACACGGGCACCGGGGGCTCGGCCGGCATGGTCTGGCAGTTGCAGCAGACGGGTTCCGGGCGAGGCTGCGGCAGGCAGCGGTTGACGCGGGTTTCCTGGTGCTGGAAGGCCGTGTCCCACAGCTGGGTGTTGCCGTTCAGCCGCTGCAGGATCGGCCCCTGCACCTTGTAGAGCAGCGCCGCCAGGATGATGCCGTTGTTGTTCGCGCTCTGGACCGGGATGAAGCCGTTGCCGTTCTCGTAAAGGCCCTCGTAGAAGCCGCCCTCGTCCGTGGACAGATCGGCGACGGAATCCAGCAGAAGATCGGTATAGGGCGTGTCCCACAGCGCCCACATGCCGATGGCGGCCTTGGCGGCGATGGCCGCGCGGTCGGGCTGATAAACGTCGCTGGGATCCAGCGTGTGCCAGGCAAAGCCATTGGCCCAGATCGCGTCATAGACGAAGAAGGGCTGGCCCTCGACCTGATGCTCGGACTTGGCGGTCATGATGCCGGTCTGCTCGAACCGGCGCTGCTGGACCAGGTAGATCCGGTTGGCGAATTCGGCGCGCCACCCTTGGGTCGCAAGGCCCGGGCGGCCCCCCTGCCGGTCGGTGGGCAGCTTCCATCCCAGTTCCAGCCCGTCCAGCAGATAGCTTTCGGTCAGGACATAGTTCATGTTCTGGAAGACGCGCGGATCGCGGGCGTCGATCGGGACGCGCACGTCATAGATCTCTGTAAAGGTCACGGGGTCGGGGGACAGCGCGCCCGCAACGTCGAAATCCCACAAGGCAAAGCCCTTGGCCGCGTATTCCTCGTATCCCAGGCGGCCTTCCTGGACATAGCGCGTCTCGCCCTTGCCCGTCACGATCGAGCCGCGCATCCGGCCGTCCTCGGTGATGGCATTGCAGAAGTTCCAGCGCAGCACCGTGTTGTCGATGCCGGGGGCGAGATAGGGATAGCGTTCCTTCAGGATCTTCAGCCAGACCAGCATCCGCCCGATGTCGAGGACCGAGAAACCGACCTCGCCCGGCTTGTTGGCATAGTTCACCTTTTCGCCGGTCTTGGTGTTGTAGACCTTGTTCGGCAATTCGCCCTGGAACAGATCCAGGTTGCGCAGGGTGCCGATCAACTGGTTGACCCGAAGGTCGAAGGTCCGCTTGTCGATGATGCCCAGTTCATGGGCCGCCACCAGGCCGCTGATATAGGACGCCGTGTCCCACAGCGTCGTGGACGGATAGGCGCCGACGGCGTTGACCAGGCCGGTCTCGGGCTGGAGCCTTTGCTCGAAATACGCCCAGGCCGTTTCGGCCATCTTCCGTTCGCGCGGGGTCAGGGGACCATGGCGGCCGAAGGGCTTGGCGAAATCGGAATCGCCCCCCTGCCCCGTTTCGTCCCCTGTCGCCGCGGGCGGGCTCTCGGGGGGCGCGGTCGTCCCGCCCTGGGCGGGGGTGGGGGTGGTGCCGGTCCCGAACAGCCGCTGCAGCACGCCCGGTTCCGGGTTGTCGGCAGGGGCCGTCGCGCCCTGCCCCATCAGCAGGATCACGGCCAGCATGCCGAAGGCGATCGAAAGCTTGCGGGAAGGGATCATCGTTGCTCCATCATGGCGCTGCCGTTTCCGCGACCGGCCCCAAGGATGCGGCAGCCCTGGAAAGCGCGGCCTCCATCCCCCGGATGAGGTCCAGCAGCCGGGCCAGATCGCCGGGCCCCGCCGACGAGGCCCGCAGGGCTGCTTCATGGCGGCGCGCCGCATCGGCGGTTTCAGGCAGGCCGAGGGTCGCCGCGATGCCCACCAGCGAATGGCAGGCTCTGAGAACGGCGGCAGCGTCCACCGCCTGTCCCGCCGCGGCCTTTTCGATCGTGGCGCGGTGACGGGCCAGATCCTCCCGGCTTGCCTCGATCAGCAGGGGCATGGCCTCGGGTCCGATCTGCCCTGCAAGGTCCGCCAGCCGGATCTCGGGCGCGTCATCGGCCCTGCCCTCGCAACCGTCGTCCGAAGGTGCGGCGACCTGCGCATCATGGGGCAGCCAGCGCTGCAAGGCGCGGTGCAGGGCGTCCAGATCCAACGGCTTGGTCAGCACCTCGTTGCAACCGGCCTCCAGGCAGGCGGTTCGTTCGGCGGCCCCCGCATGGGCGGTCAACGCAAGGATCGGCACCCCGGATTCCGGCCCGGCCAGCCTGCGGATGCGGCGGGTCGCCTCGATCCCGTCCATGCGCGGCATCGAGATATCCATCAGCACCAGGTCGAAGGACCGGCACGACACGGCCTCCAGCGCGTCCAGGCCATCCTCGGCAAACGCGACCTCCTGTCCCAGCCGTTCCAGCATCGAGCGGGCGACCAGCCGGTTGGTCGCGTTGTCCTCGGCCACCAGCACCGACAGCGGGGGAAGGATGCCTTCCGGCTGACGGCCATGGGCGTCGGGCGCGGGTTCGGCGGGGGCGGCCTCGACATCAAGCCAGAAGGACGATCCCTGGCCGGGCATGCTGGCAAAGCCGATCCGCCCGCCCATCAGTTCCGCCAGCGATCGGCTGATGGCCAGCCCCAGCCCGCTTCCGCCGAAGCGCCGGGTATAGGATGCGTCCAGCTGGTTGAAGCGGCCGAAGACCTGCTGCTGCCGGTCCACGGGAATGCCGATCCCCGTGTCGGACACGCAGAAGCGAAGCCCCAGCCTTCCGCCTTGCGGCGACCGGTTCGGGGGAAGGTCCACGGTCAGCGAGACCTGTCCCGCATGGGTGAACTTCACCGCGTTGCTGACAAGGTTGGCAAGGATCTGGCGGATGCGCAGCGGATCGCCGGTGATCCAGGCAGGAAGCTCCTCCTGGATGCGGGCCGTCAGGGCGACGCCCTTGGCGCGGGCGGATTCGGAATACAGATCCACCACGCCCGTCACCAGGGGCCGAAGCTCGAAGGGCCGTTCCTCCAGCTCCATCCGCCCGGACTCGATCTTGGACATGTCCAGGACATCGTTGAGGATCGCCAGAAGCGCCTCGGCGCTGGTGCGGGCGACGCGGATCTGCCCGCGCTGCCGGTCGTCCAGGGGAGTGGCCTCGACCGCGCTCAGCATGCCAAGGACGCCGTTCATGGGCGTGCGCAGCTCGTGACTCATGACGGCAAGGAAATCGGACTTGGCGGCGTTGGCGCGCTCGGCCTCGCTCAGGGCGTCGCGAAGCGCCCGCTCCTGCTCGATGTCGGTGGTCACGTCCTGGAGCGAACCGGTCAGCATGTCGGGCGCGCCGGCGTCGTCATAGTTCATCTCGGCCGTGCCCCGGATGAAACGTTCCCTGCCATCGGGAAGCAGCACGCGGCAGTCAAAGCTGGCCTGCCTCTGCCCGCCTGCCGGCCCGCCCTTCAGAAGCTCGGTGAAAAGCGCCTGGACATGGCCGAAATCCTCGGGATGGACGATCTGCCGCAGCGGCCTTGGCCCTTCTGCGGGATCGCAGCCCAGCACGACATAAAGCTCCGACGACCAGCTTGTCCGCCCGGTGCTGTAGTTGTGGCGGAAGCTGCCCAGATGCGCGATGCGCTGCGCCGCGGCCAGGCTCCGCTCGCTTTCGCGCAGGGCGCGGCGGGCCCGGGCCTCGACGGTGATGTCGCGGACCGTGGACACCATGCTGTGCGGCGTGCCGTCGGGATTGGCCGTCAGTTCCGACTGGACCTCCAGCTCGATGACCTCTCCGTCGGCGCGCAGGGCGCGGAAGGTCAGGTCGCGGCGGACCGGCGCCCTTGTCTCGGCCGATCGGGCAAACGCCTTGCGTTCGCTTTCCAGCACCTTTTCCGCATCGGCGGGCAGCAGCAGGGCCTCGAACTGGGCGCCGGTCATCTGGCCGTCCGGGTCAAGGCCATAGATGGTGGCGAATTCGGGGGACCAGGACACGGTGTCGCGCCCGTAGTCGCGCCGCACATTGCCGATATGGGCGATGCGCTGCGCCTCGGCCAGGTCGCCCATGACGGTGTTCAGCGACGTCTCGGCACGCCGCAGGACGCGATGCTGCATCCACAGGACGATCAGCGTCAGCACGCCCACCAGCAGCAGGAAGGACGCCAGCCGCTGCGCGATCAGGCTGATCCGGGCCAGTTGCCAGCGGTCGTTCGCCGTGATCTGCCCCAGCCTGCGGAACGCATCGACCAGATAGCGGTCAAGCTGCACAAGGTCCGGGCCCAGCAGGCCCGCGACCCGGTCGCGCGCGGCCGTTGCCTTCCCGGCCGGTCCCCCGAGTTGCGCCACCAGGGCCGCCACGCGGTCGCGGGTGCGTTCCAGCGTTTCGGCGTTTTCGGGCAGCACCGCCATCGCGCCGGGATAGGCCAGGACCACGCCGATCCTGTGGGCCAGAAGTTGCGTGCGTTCGTCAAGCAGCAGCCCCAGGCTTTCGTCGGGTTCCCCACCCATGGCACGGGCGGCCTGCCAGTCCAGCAGGGCGCCGTGCAGCGCGTCGATGCCCAGGTGAAGCTCGAACATCTCGTTGCGCATCGAGGTCGTGTCCGCCGTCTCCATGTTCTTCGACAGCACGAAGGGCGCCAGCGCGAGTGCCGAGAAGACCGCGACCACGATCACGGTCAGGCAGACATGCAGCAGCCGCTGCTGCCAGACCGGCACGACACGCCCGCCCTTCATCACGAACTCCGGTCGGCAAAGCGGAGCGTCAGGCAGTTCGACCCATCGCGGCTTTCGTAGTGAAGGGCATCGGACATGGCGACGATAAGGGGGATGCCCCGGCCGCTTTCCTCCAGGGGGTCGATATCAGCGGGATTGCGGGCCGCCTTGAAAAGCTCTGCCGGGACGGGTTGCCCGGGATCGCGGATCTCGACCCCGACTTCGGGCCCGACCTCGGGCGCGGCCTTGCGGACGGCAACGGCGATCCCGGCGCCCTGGGGCAAGCCGCCATGCAGGACGACGTTGTTCAGCGCCTCGGTCACGGCGATTTCCAGCCGGATCAGGCCTTCCGGGGAAAGCGTGTCCCCGACGAATGCGCAAACGGCCGCCATCGTGGCGTCCACCGATTCAAGCCCGCATTCGACATGGAAGCCGCGGCTTTCCATCGCTATCCGTCCAAGGCGGCCGAGGCCGCGGCGGGATCGGGAAATATCTGGAAGACCCGCTCCATCCGGGTGACGCGGAACATCTGCCGGACCGCGTCGCTGAGGCCGCAGACCACCACCTCGCCCCGGTTTCCGACCTTCTTCAGAAGCCCGACGATCGCGCCAAGCCCGGACGAATCGACGAAGCGCACCTGCGACAGGTCGATGATGATCCTGTTGCTGCCGTCGTCGATCAGTTGCGAGGCTTCCTGGCGGAAGGCGTTGGCGCCAAGCGCGGTCAGCCGGTCGCCCTCGGGGCGGATGACGCAGATGCCGTTCGATTGAACTTGCGAGTGGATCATGCAGAGGGGCTCCTTTCCAGAGCGAGTACCGTCAGGTCATCTTCGAGGGGCCGGCCGCCCCGCCATGCCGCAAGCGCGGTCACGATGGCGCCGGGCAAGGCCTCGACATCCTTGTGCGAGTGCTCGGCGATCAGGCCGCGCAGCCGGTCTTCCCCAAAGGCAGCGCCATCCGGTGCCTCTGCCTCGATGGCGCCGTCCGAGCACAGGATCAGGGTTTCCCCCGCTGCCAGATCGATCACCCCATTGCTGAAGTCGGCCGTCTTCAGCAGCCCGACCGGGAAGCCCCCGTCGCCCACGACCTCGGTCGTTCCGTTGCGCTTGGCGAGGATCGGACTGGGATAGCCGGCCTGGCAGAAGAAAAGCTGCCCGCCTTGCTGGTCGAGCACGCCGCAGAACATGGTGAAGTAGTCGGTCCCATCCTCGCGGAAGAAACGGTCGTTGAGGTCGCGCACCATCGCCGCCGGGTCGGGCGCGCCGGACCCGGCCGCAGCCTTGCCCGCGAAATACTGGGCCGTCACCAGATGGCCGATCGCGACCGACAGCAGCGCCGCATGGACGCCATGCCCGGCGACATCGACGGCATAGAAGCCCAGCCTGTCCTCGGAAAGCTGGTAATACCCGAACATGTCGCCCGAGACATAGGCCGACGGCTCGAAGGCCGATCCGAAGCGGCAGCCCCGGATATCCCGCGCCAGGTTCGGAAGCAGGCGCCGCTGCGCCGCGGCGGCAACCTTCAGGTCATGTTCGATGCGTCTTTTCGCAAGCTGCAGCGCGCGGTTCTTTTCTGACAGCACCTGTTCATGATCGACAAGGCGCGCGGCCGCCCGGATCCGCGCCGTCAGGACCGCCGCGTCCAGCGGCTTGGTCATGAAGTCGTCGACCCCTGCCTCCAGCGCCAGGCGCCGCTGCTCGGCCTGCCCGGCCGAGGTCAGCATGACGACATGGATATAGCGGCCCAGGTCGGCGGCCCGGATCCGGCGGGTGACCTCGTGCCCGTCGATGCCCGGCATGTCCAGGTCGCAGACAAGGATCGACGCGCCGCTGCTCTCGATCATTTCCAGCGCTTCCAGGCCGTCCTTGGCAACGACGGGCGTGAAGCCGATGCGGCTGATCACGGTTGATGCGAAGATGCGCTGTGTAGCGTCATCGTCGGCAATGACGACCTTGTCGGACTGGTGCATCTTCCGGGCGCGTTCTTGATCAAAAGGCATAATGATGAGTGTCTTCAGCGCAAATTCGACAGAAAATACATCTTACGGTTTAGGATTCATTAACATTAACAAATCCAGGTTGTTCCTGTCGAGGCGAAAGAAGCGGCCCAGTGGTCGCGATCAAGAATATGGCACGCGCAACAACAGGATCGTTGTGGATCTGCCATTTCCGCGCCCTGACCAGGGTGCAGCCGGTTCCTCCAATCGGTATGCGCGGCCTTGGTGCGCGTCTGGCCAGAACCTGCCCGGCAGTCGCCATCGCCCGATCGGCGTCAGGATCAATGCTGATAGGCAGGGATGATGGCGCGACTTCCGGCTACACGGGTGTGCGTGACGGCAAGCGTGCGATCTCTTTGCGACTCTTGTCGCCCGAGGTGTCGCAAGACGACCCCTACGGTTTAGGGTCTTCCAAATCCGTGATCTAAGACAAGATTGTGGGATTTGGCTCCGGCGGTAGGGATCGAACCTACGACCAATTGATTAACAGTCAACTGCTCTACCGCTGAGCTACGCCGGAACACGGGGGCCGTATAGCAATGCTGGCCGGGGGCGTCCAGAGGGGTCCGCGACGTTTTTTTTCACAAAGCCGAAAATTCGGTGTCCGGATGCAGATCGCCCAGGGGCGCGACCGCCCCCAGGTCGGTCAGGGCCAGCAGGTGGGCCAGCACATTGCGGGCTGCCGCAGGCAGCAGCACGGGGGGCACGTCATAGATGCGCCGGGCCAGGGTTCCCGCATCCGCCGGACCCTCGCGCAGGGCGGCCAGGATCTGGACGGTGCGCTGGCGGCGGTGCGCGGCCAGTTCCGCCAGCCGGGGCAGCGGAGCCTCGATCGGGTCGCCATGGGCGGGCAGCAGGCGCCGGGGCCCGATCTGCGCCAGCCGGTCCAGCGTGCGCAGGTAATCCGCCAGATCACCGTCCGGGGGCGAGATGATGGTGGATGACCAGCCCATCACCACGTCGCCGCAAAAAACCTGGTCGCCGCACAGGAAGGCCAGGTGGCCGCCGGAATGGCCGGGCGTGTGCAGGGCGGTCAAATGCCAGTCCGATCCCTCGATCACGTCGCCGTCGCGCAGGGTGATGTCGGGGTCGAAGGCTAGGTCCAGCCCCTCGCCGCCGCCCGTGACCCCCTGCCCTGCAAGGCGGCGCATCATCGGCGAGCGTCCGGCCAATGCGTCGCCATAGGCCAGCACCGGCGCTCCGGTCAGCCGCGCCAGGGCGGGCGCGCCGGCGCTGTGATCAAGATGCGCGTGGGTGACCAGGATATGGCTTATCCGCCCCTGACCCGCCGCCACGATCGCAGCCAGATGACCGGGATCATCCGGTCCGGGGTCGATCACCGCGACCTGCTCGCGGCCCAGCAGGAAGGTGTTGGTCCCCGGCCCGGTCAGCGGCGACGGGTTCGGGGCCAGGATTCGCAGCAGGTCTTTCGTCTGTCCGTCCATGCCGCTAGCCTTAGCACGACCGGCGGGGGTTTCCATGGCGAACCAGACAGAAGGCTGGCTGAAAGGCTTTTTCCCGCGCGGGCTTTACGGCCGCGCGGCGCTGATCCTGTTCCTGCCGGTGGTTGTCGTGACCCTTGTGGTCAGCGTCATGTTCCTGCAGCGCCATTTCGAGGACGTGACCCGGCAGATGACAACCAGCATGGCGCAGGAACTGGCCTTTGTCGCGGCGCGGATCGAGCGCGCCGACGGGCAGCGCAACGCGGGACGGGAAATCGCCGTGCCCCTTGGCATCGCCATCGGCGCACCCGAGACCGAGGGCGCGGGCGATCAGCGGCTGTTCTATGACTTTTCCGGTCGCGTTGTGATCGAGGAGTTGCGCGCCCATCTGCCCGAGATTCGCGCCATCGACCTGGCGCAGGACGAGAAGCGGGTGATCGTGACCATCGATGGCCAGGCCGGACCCTATTCCCTGTCCTTCGACCGACGCCGGGTCAGCGCCTCGAACCCGCACCAGTTGCTGGTGCTGATGGTCTTCACCTCGTTCCTGATGACGGGCATCGCCACGATCTTCCTGCGCAACCAGCTGCGCCCGATCACCCGCCTGGCCGAGGCCGCCGAGGACTATGGCAAGGGCCGGGTCGTCCCCTATCGCCCATCCGGCGCGACAGAGGTGCGCAGCGCGGGCGCGGCCTTTCTGGACATGCGCAACCGGCTGGAACGCCAGAATGAACAGCGCAAGATGATGCTGTCGGGGATCAGCCATGACCTGCGCACACCGCTGACGCGCCTTCGCCTCGGCCTGTCCATGATGTCGCCCGACATGCCCCCCGATGACGAGGAACTACGCGCGATGGAGGCCGACATTGCCGAGATGAACCGCATGGTCGATGCCTTCCTGGACTATGCCCGTGACGAGGCTCAGGACAGCGTGCCCGAACCCACGCCCGTGTCGGACTTCGTGGACAGCGTCGTGGCCGATGCGCGGCGGGCGGGCCAGCAGGTGACGCTGCGCAGCCTGGAGGGGGATGCGGAGGGTCGCGCGACCTTCCGCCCCGACATGCTGCGCCGCGCCCTGGAAAACCTGCTTGGCAATGCCGCGCGCCATGGCACCCGCGCCGAACTGGATGCCACCCTTGGACCCCGAAGTCTGCGCATCGGGATCGAGGACGACGGCCCCGGCATCCCCGACGATGCACTGGAAGTCGCGATGCGCCCCTTTACCCGGCTGGACTCCTCGCGCAACCGCAACCAGGGGGGCGGCGCGGGCCTGGGCCTTGCGATCGCTGCCGACGTGGCGCGCGCCCATGGCGGGCAACTGCGGCTTGGCCGGGGCCAGCGCCTTGGCGGGTTGCGGGCCGAAATCGTCATTCCACGATAGGCCGGGCGCGGAATAGCAGGCATTTTTCGTGTCATATTGAATGCCGCGGCACGCACCCCTAGATTGACGCAACGCAGGGGCCGTGGGTCGCCACGACGGGGCCACGGCTTCGGGCAGAAAGGAACGCATAATGAACGAATTCGCTGCTTCGACCTATCCGGTGCTGCCTTTGCGCGACATCGTGGTCTTTCCCCACATGATCGTTCCGCTGTTCGTGGGTCGCGAAAAATCGGTCCGCGCGCTGGAAGCGGTCATGGAATCGGACAGCCCGATCCTGCTGGCCGCGCAGAAGGACGCCTCGGTCGATGAACCGACGGAAGACGGTATCTACCGCGCCGGCGTGCTGGCCAATGTGCTGCAACTGCTGAAGCTGCCCGACGGCACCGTGAAGGTGCTGGTCGAGGGGCGCGAGCGCGTGCAGATCACCGGCTTCGTGCCCAATGACGACCACTTCGAAGCGACCGCCATCGTGATGGCCGAAACGCCGGGCGACGCCGCGACGGTGACTGCCCTGGTCCGGACTGTGGCCGAGGAATTCGAGCGCTACGTCAAGGTCCGCAAGAACATCCCCGAGGAAGTCGTAACCGCCGTCGCCGAGGCCAGAGAGCCCGGCAAGCTGGCCGACCTTGTCGCGGGTCACATGGGTATTGCACTGGACCGCAAGCAGGATCTGCTGGACACGTTGGACGTGGCCGAGCGGCTGGAAAAGGTCTATGCCCACATGCAGGGCGAGATGTCGGTCCTGCAGGTCGAGAAGAAGATCAAGTCGCGCGTCAAGACCCAGATGGAGAAGACGCAGCGCGAATACTATCTGAATGAGCAGATGAAGGCCATTCAGAAGGAACTGGGCGACGGCGAGGACGGCCAGAACGAGATCGCCGAGCTTGAGGAAAAGATCGCCAGGACCAAGTTCAGCAAGGAAGCCCGCGACAAGGCGGAATCCGAACTGAAGAAGCTGAAGTCTATGTCGCCGATGTCGGCCGAGGCCACGGTCAGCCGCAACTACCTCGACTGGCTGCTGTCGCTGCCTTGGGGCGTGAAATCGCGCACCCGCAAGGATCTGGTCGCGGCCGAGAAGGTGCTGGACGCCGATCACTATGGCCTGGAAAAGGTCAAGGAGCGGATCGTCGAGTATTTGGCCGTGCAAAGCCGCAGCCAGAAGCTGAAGGGTCCGATTCTGTGCCTCGTCGGTCCTCCGGGCGTCGGCAAGACCTCGCTGGGCCGTTCGGTCGCCAAGGCCACGGGACGCGAGTTCATCCGCATCAGCCTTGGCGGCGTGCGTGATGAATCGGAAATCCGCGGCCATCGCCGGACCTATATCGGGTCGATGCCGGGCAAGATCATCCAGGCCCTGAAGAAGGCCAAGACGACCAACCCGCTCATCCTGCTGGATGAGATCGACAAGATGGGCCAGGACTTCCGCGGCGACCCCGCTTCGGCGATGCTGGAGGTGCTGGATCCCGAACAGAACGCGACATTCGTGGACCACTATCTTGAGGTGGAATACGACCTGTCGAACGTGATGTTCGTGACCACGGCCAACAGCTACAACATGCCGGGGCCGCTGCTGGACCGGATGGAGATCATCAGCCTGTCCGGCTATACCGAGGACGAGAAGCGCGAGATCGCGCGCCAGCACCTGCTGCCCAAGCAGATCGCGGCGAACGGCCTTCGCAAGGGCGAGTTCGAGGTGACCGACGACGCGCTGACCCATGTGATCCGCTATTACACGCGGGAAGCCGGGGTGCGTTCGCTGGAGCGTGAGATCGCCAAGCTGGCCCGCAAGGCCGTGACCGAAATCCTGAAGGGTCAGGTCAAGTCCGTGACGGTGGATGCCGCCAAGGCCGAGGAATACTTGGGCGTGCGCCGCCACCGCTATGGCTTGGCCGAGAAGGAGGATCAGGTTGGCGTGGTGACGGGTCTGGCCTGGACTTCCGTCGGGGGCGATCTGCTGCAGATCGAGGCGCTGCGCCTGCCGGGCAAGGGCCGGATGAAGACGACCGGGAAACTGGGCGACGTGATGAAGGAATCGATCGACGCGGCCTCCAGCTTCGTGCGCTCGATCTCGCCGGAAATCGGGGTGAAGCCCCCGGAATTCGACAAGCGCGACATCCACGTCCACGTGCCGGAAGGGGCGACCCCGAAGGACGGTCCGTCGGCGGGCATCGCCATGGTGACCTCGGTCGTGTCGGTCATGACCGGCATCCCGGTCCGCAAGGACGTCGCCATGACCGGCGAGGTGACGCTGCGCGGCAATGTGCTGGCCATCGGCGGCCTCAAGGAGAAGCTGCTGGCGGCGCTGCGCGGGGGCATCAAGACGGTGCTGATCCCGGCCGACAACGAAAAGGATCTGGCCGAGATCCCGGACAACGTGAAGACGGGGCTGACCATCATCCCGGTCAGCAATGTCCGCGAGGTCCTGAAGCAGGCCCTGGTGCGGATGCCCGAGCCTGTCGAATGGGACGAGGCCGCCGAGGAAGCGGCCGAGGCCGCCCGGGCCGCCGCGTCCCGCGAGGAACGATCGGCTGGAAGCGCAGTCGCACACTGAAGACAAGAAGGGCCGGTCAACCCGGCCCTTTTCTTTTGGCCACGGGCCAAGCGCCAAATTCGGCAAGCTGGCACGACACACTTGCGCCGTCTTCGGGCAAGTTATCGTTCAGCGAATGCGAAGGATTTGTTTGGTGGAGCCAAGGGGAGTCGAACCCCTGACCTCTTGAATGCCATTCAAGCGCTCTACCAACTGAGCTATGGCCCCACCGGAGGTCTGCTTCGTCTTTCGACGTTGCGTGGGGGGTCTATAGGGGTGGGCGCGGCGGGGTGCAAGCGGAAAATGTCGCGCCTGCGAGAAGATTCTGAGGATGGTGGAAAGTCGGCGTTTCACTGCGGAAAACGACTGGCAGGATCGGCTGTCGCGCGCCGGATCGTGCAGGAGATGCCATGAGGGAAATGGTGGGCGGTGAGGGACTCGAACCCCCGACATCCTCGGTGTAAACGAGGCGCTCTACCAACTGAGCTAACCGCCCGCCGGCTTGCCTTCTAGCGCCCGTTGCAGGTCTTGGCCAGTGCCGATTTGGATGGTCTAGCCAATGATCCCCGAACCGGCGAACAGCGCCGGCAGGTCCACGGTGTCGCGCTTGTTCAGCGCATCGGCCTGGTCGCGCAGGAACGTGTCGGCCGCCGTCTGCCCGGCCAGCTTCATCCGGGCCAGCAGACCGGGCGCAGGCATCAGCTTGGACCGCGCGGTCAGGTCGTTCATCAGCACGTCGTCCAGGATCATGTGGACCAGCGGGTTCTTCATCGCGCGGTTCTGCAGGCGGTCTTCGGCAAACAGCTTCTTGACGAAGTTGATCGCGCGCAGGTCGGCCATCAGCGAGGCGTTGAAGCTGACCTCGTTCACGCGGTCCGCGATCTGGGCCGGGGTGCGCGGGAGACCCTCGCGCAGCAGGGGGTTGATGTTCACGATGACGATGTCGCGCGGAAGGCGGGGGTCATACAGCGGGAACAGCGCCGGGTTCGAGGCGAAGCCGCCATCCCAGAAGGCCTCCAGCCTGCCGGTCTCGGGGTCGGGGATCTCGACCGCGCGGAACAGGTTGGGCAGGCAGGCCGAGGCCATGACGGCATCCACCGTGGCTGCGGCATTGGTGAAGACCCGGATCCGCCCGGTTCGCACGTTGGTAGCCGCCACGAACAGTTGCGGGCCGCGCCTGTTGCTGAAATCGGGCCAGGGCAATTCGCGCAGGACGGGGCCGAGCGGGTTTACATAGAACGGGCCATAGTCATAGGGGCTGAAAAGGCGCGTCAGGTTGTCCAGCCAGGCGGCGGGCGAGAAAAGCTCCACCAGCCGGCCCATTCCGTGCGGCACCGGCATCAGCGAATGCATCCAGCGGACAATGCGGTTGTCGCTGATCTGCCCGATCCGCGCCCAAAGGTAGTCAAGGTTCTCTCGCGCGGCCCTGCGCCCCGCCAGCCCCTCGTGCCGCGACAGCCCCGCCTTCAGCGCCGCTCCGTTCAGCGCGCCTGCCGAGGTGCCGCTGATGGCCGAGATCGTCAGCCAGTCCTCGTCCAGCAGGCGGTCGAGCACGCCCCAGGCAAAGGCGCCATGCGCGCCCCCGCCCTGCAAGGCTAGGTTGATGTGCTTCTTGTCCATCGCCGCCCCCGTTTTTGCAGGTGCAGCATAGCCGGAAAGCCCGCGCGGTCCACGGGTGCCGGACTCAGTCCTCGGCGTTCGCCTCGGCCCGGCTCTTGCCCGCGACATCCAGCGCCAAGGTCGCGGCCATGAAGGCATCCAGGTCGCCGTCCAGCACGCCCTGGGTGTCGCTGGTTTCCTCGCCCGTGCGCAGGTCCTTGACCATCTGGTAGGGGTGCAGGACGTAGGAGCGGATCTGGTTGCCCCAGCCTGCCTCGCCCTTGGCGGCGTGCTGGGCGTTGATCTCGGCGTTCCGCTTGTCCAGTTCCATCTGGTACAGCCGCGCCTTCAGGGCGGCCATGGCGTTGGCGCGGTTCTGGTGCTGGGATTTTTCCGAGGACGTGACCACGATGTTGGTCGGCAGGTGGGTGATCCGCACGGCCGAGTCGGTGGTGTTGACGTGCTGCCCGCCCGCGCCGGACGACCGATAGGTGTCGATGCGGATGTCGCGGTCGGGAATGTCGATCTCGATATTGTCATCGACAACCGGATAAACCCAGACCGACGAAAACGACGTATGCCGCCGCGCCGCGCTGTCATAGGGGCTGATGCGGACAAGGCGATGCACGCCCGATTCCGATTTCAGCCAGCCATAGGCGTTGTGCCCGCTGACCTTGTAGGCGGCACTGCGGATGCCGGCCTCGTCCCCCGCCGTTTCCGACAGAAGCTCGACCTCGTAGCCCTTCTTCTCGGCCCAGCGGACATACATGCGCGCCAGCATGGAGGCCCAGTCGCAGCTTTCCGTGCCGCCCGCGCCCGCGTTGATCTCCAGGAAGGTGTCGTTGGCGTCGGCCTCGCCGTTCAGCAGGGCCTCCAGCTCCTTCTGGGCGGCCAGTTCGGCCAGCGTCTTGAGGTTCGCCTCGGCCTCGGCCACCAGCTCGGGATCGCCTTCCTCTTCCGCCAGCTCCACCATCTCGGCATTGGCCGACAGGTCGCCGTCGATGCGGCGATAGGTCTCGATCGCGTCCGACAGCGCCTGCCGCTCGCGCATCAGCTTCTGGGCGCGGGCGGGGTCGGACCACAGGTCCCCCGCCTCGATCATCGCGTTCATCTCCTCCAGCCGGTGCGGCGCGGTCTGCCAGTCCATGCGCTGGCCCAGCAGGGTCAGCGAGCGTTTGATGGCCTCGATGGTGGACTGCGTCTCGGCGCGCATGGGCGGCTCCTTCGGCTGGCGTCAGGTCAGGGGTGATAGCGCGGGCAGGCGCAAGCGGCAAGAGTTGCGACCCCGGTGCTGCACCCCTGCGGCCCCGCAGGCGTTGAACAGTTGTCACCTAGACGCTGCAAACCGTCATGACCGAGATCCAGGATCTGTTCCAGCCCTTGCAGTCCATTCCGCTGCCAGGCGTCGCCATGCGGCTTGGGCTCGCGGTGGTCCTTGGCGCCATGATCGGCTGGAAACGAGAGATCAGCGCCCGCGCGGCGGGGCTGCGGACGCATATGCTGATCTCGCTTTCTGCGGCGATGTTCACCATCGTGGCGATGGAACTGTCGCATTTCCCGGCCGACGAACAGGAAATGCCGCAGACAGCCCCCTGCGCCTGATCGAGGCCGTGGGGGCGGGCATGGCCTTCCTTGCTGCCGGGTCCATCATCTTCAGCGGCGGCAGCGTCCGGGGGTTACGACTGGCGCGTCGATGTGGCTGGCGGGTGCCGTGGGCCTTGCCTCGGGCGCCGGGGACGGCCTTCTGGCGGTCATGGGAACCGCGCTTGCCCTGGGCATCCTGTGGATGGCGCGGGTCATCAGCACGCCCGCGCATGGCGGGCGCAGGCCGGATGATCCGCAGGGTGGCGCGCCCGGCGACGGCGGTCAGTAAAGCCCGCCCGAAGACATGGTGCCAAAGTCCGTCTGGCGCGGGATCACCTTGCGTTCCCCGGTCGAGGTGGTGATGGCGGTCCCCGACCCCGATCCGGCGCCCGCTTCCCAAGGCAGGACGACATCGTCGTCGCCAAAGCCCGACACGATCAGCGGCGATCCCCAGTTGGGATCGGTGCCTTCGCGGAAATATTCGGCGACGACGTTCGGCCCCGAGGCATCATCCGACAGCCGCTGCCCGGTCGTGCGGTCGATCTTGACCCAATAGCCCCCCGGCGGAACCGCGAAGTCGGTGCCGCCGAACCGGGCCACGGCCTTGCGCATGAAGGCGTTGAAGACCGGCACGCACAGCGTCCCGCCATAGGCGTTGCGGCCCAGCGTGCGCGGCTGGTCATAGCCCAGATAGCAGCCGGCGACGATGTTCGACGAATAGCCGATGAACCACACGTCCTTGGCGTCGTTCGTGGTGCCCGTCTTGCCCGCGATCGGCACCGGCAGGTCCACCCCGCTGCCCGACCCGCGCTCCACAGCGCCTTCCAGCATCGAGGTCAGCTGATAGGCCGTCACCGCATCCATGACCCGTTCGCGGTTAGTGTCGATCACCGGCCCCTGCCCCGCCGGCAGCGCCTGCTGGCCGCAGGTTTCGCAGACCCGCTGGTCGTGGCGATAGATTGTGCGTCCGCGCCGGTCCTGCACGCGGTCAACCAGCGTGGGCTCCACCCGCTCGCCGCCGTTGGCGAACATCGCATAGGCCGCGACCATCTTGAACAGGGTGGTTTCCTGGGCACCCAATGCGTTCGCCAGGAACGGCTTCAGGTCGTCATAGACGCCGAAGCGTTCGGCATATTCGGCCACGCGCTCCATCCCGATGTTCTGGGCAATGCGGATCGTCATCAGGTTCCGCGACATCTCGATGCCGGTGCGCAGGGGCGTCGGCCCATAGTGCTTGCCGGTCGAGTTCTTGGGCTCCCACAGGCCGAAGGGCGTGTTGATGCTGATCGGCTCGTCCACGACGATGGTGGCGGGGGTATAGTTGTTGTCCAGGGCCGCGGCATAGACGAAGGGCTTGAAGCTGGAACCCGGCTGGCGCTGCGCCTGCGTGGCCCGGTTGAAGACCGAGGACTGGTAGGAAAAGCCCCCCTGCATGGCCATCACGCGGCCGGTGTTCACGTCCATCGCCATGAAGCCGCCCTGGACCTCGGGCACCTGGCGCAGGGTCCAGCGGATGAAGCTGCCGTTGCCGTCCTGGGTCATCGCGCGGACCAGCACCACGTCGCCCACATCGACCAGGTCGCCTGCCACCTGCGCGCGCGGTCCAAGCCTGCCGTCGGGGCCGCGCTTGCGCGCCCATTGCACGTCGGCGGCCGGGATCCAGTGGCCGTCGGCGTCCTCCTCGATCCCTTCGATGCCGATGCGTGCATCGCTGTCGCCGACCTCCAGCACCACCGCCGGGTGCCAGCCGGGGATGTCGCGCGGGACTTGCACCTGCCACAGGGCGCCGCGCCAGGCGGACTCGTTGGTCAACTGTTCAGCCGGGATCGTTTCGCGCGTGCCCCGCCAGATGCCGGTGCCGCGGTCGTAATCCTCCAGGGCCTGGCGCAGCGCGTCGGCGGCGGCGGATTGCAGGTCGGGGTCCACTGTGGCGCGAATGGTCAGGCCGCCGCCGAAGAATTCCTCGTTGCCGAACTGCGCCGACAGCTGGCGCCGGATTTCGTCGGTGAAATAGTCGCGCGGCGGAAGCTGCTGCTGGAAGGCCGGAAAATCGCCGTTCTGCACAGATTTCAGCGGCAGCTTCGCCTCGGCCTCATAGGTCGCCTCGTCGAGGTAGCCGTTCTGCCACATCTCGCGCAGGACATAGTTGCGCCGCTCGGTCACCCGGTCCTTGGCGCGGACGGGGTGGTAACGGCCCGGAGCCTGCGGCATGGCGGCCAGCATCGCGGCCTCGTGCGGGGCAAGTTCCGTCAGCGACTTGTTGAAATAGGTCTGGGCTGCCGCGGCCACGCCGAAGCTGTTCTGGCCCAGGAAGATCTCGTTCAGATACAACTCAAGGATCTGGTCCTTGGACAATGTCCGTTCCAGCCGGGACGCCAGGATCAGTTCCTTGACCTTGCGCTCCACGCTGCGGTCCGACGACAGCAGGAAGTTCTTCATGACCTGCTGCGTGATCGTGGAAGCCCCGCGCACCGACGATCCGCGCGATGCTACCGCCTGGTAGGCCGCCCCGATGATGCCGCGCACGTCATAACCGGGGTGGTTGTAGAAGTTCTTGTCCTCGGCGCTGATGAAGGCGTGCCGGACCAGGTCCGGGATCTCCTCGACCGGGACGAACAGGCGGCGTTCCTCGGCGAATTCGTCGATCAGCATCCCCTCGCCCGAATAGATCCGGCTGATGGTCTTGGGCGTGTACTGGGCCAGCGTCTCGTGGCTGGGCAGGTCGCGCGAATAGATCCAGAAGATCGCGCCCAGGGTCAGCGCGATGGCAAAGGTCGCGGTGACGAACCACGAGAAGATGGCACCGAAGAAGGACAGGATGGGGCGCAGCAAGGACATGGGCCTTTCGTGGACTCGTCCCGTCTATAGCGGCGTGCCCCGGCCCGGTCAAAACAACACTGGGCGATCACGGCTCCGTGTGGCGCCTATTGTCGCAGCATGGTGGCCCGGGCGGCTTCGTCGCGTGCCCAGCCGGTGATGGCCTCGGCCACCACCTTCACCATGCGCTCGCGCCACAAGGGGTTCAGCAGGTTCGCCCGGTCGTCGTGATCCGAGATGAAGCCAAGCTCCAGCAGCACAGAAGGGATGTCGGGCGACTTCAGCACCGAAAAGGTCGCCGCCTGCACGGGGCGTCCATGCATCCCGATGCCCATCAGCGACATGCGCGATATCAGCCAGTTGGCAAAGCGCTCCGAGCGCGGCTGCGTGTCGACGCGGGCGAAATCCATCAGCACGCCCGTCAATGCGTCGTCCTGCCCCTTCAGGTCCACGCCTGCCAGCAGGTCGTCGCGCCCGTGCCGAAGCGTCAGCTGTTCCGCCGCGCGGCGGTCGGCGGCGGGGTTCCAGACATAGACGGTGGCGCCCGCCGCCTGCGCTTCCGGCAGCGCGTCGGCGTGCAGCGAGATGAACAGATCCGCCTGGGCCTGCCGCGCCGCCGTCATGCGCCGTTCCAGGTTGACGAAGCTGTCGTCCTGCCGCGTCATCTGCACATCGACGCCCCGCGCCTGCAGGGCCGCCCGCAGTTCCAGCGAGAAGACCAGGACCAGGTTCGCCTCGCTTTCGCCTTCGGCCAGCGCGCCGGGGTCGTGGCCGCCATGGCCGGGGTCCAGCACGACGGTGAAGCGATCGTCCGGCGAAGGCGGCGGCACGTCGGCGGGGTCGGGCAGGTCGCGCAGCGCCGTTGTGGCCGAGGGGCGGGGCGCGAAGTCCTCGGCGCTGACCGGCGCCAGCGCCACGGTGATCTGCGACAGCGCCGCCCGCGCCTGCTGGCCCGCGCTGTCGATGCGGTAAGGGCCGGGCAGTTCGACCACGATGCGCGACCAGCCGTCGCCGTTCCGTCCCCAGCGGATCGCCGGGGCAAGGTCCGCGCCGAACAGATCCTGCGGCCGCGCCATGCCCAGGTCGGCGCCCCGCAGATCGATCACCAGCCGCGCGGGATCGCCGACCAGGAAGGCGCGATAGGGCACAGGCTTCGTCAGGGACAGCCGCAGTTCCAGCGGCTTCGGCCCGCCCCATCCCCGCCCCGTCGCGACCAGCGCGGATCCGCCCAGATCCAGACGCGCGGGTTCCTCTGCCCAGGCAGGCAGCGACAGCAGCGTCAGGATCAGGGCCAGCCATTTCATCGCGCGGCCATGAACTCCGTCAGGCGGCGCAGGCCCTCGGCAATATCCGCGGTCTCGCGGGCATAGGAAAAGCGCAGGGTCCGCGCCCCGCGCTCGGGGTCGAAGTCCAGCCCCGGCGTCACGGCCACGCCCGCCTTTTCAAGGATCTCCGCAGCGAAGCTCAGCGAATTTTTGGTCAGGTGCGAGACATCGGCATAGATGTAGAACGCCCCCTCCGGCGGGGCGATGCGGTCGAAACCCGCCCTCGGCAGCCCTTCCAGCATCAGCCGGCGGTTTTCGGCATAGACGGCCAGGTTGGCGTCGGCTTCCTCGGTGCAATCCAGCGCGGCAAGGGCGGCGACCTGGCTGGCATGGGGCGGGCAGATGAACATGTTCTGCGCCAGCCGTTCCACGGTGCGGACATGGTCCGGCGGCACCACCATCCAGCCGGCCCGCCAGCCGGTCATCGAGAAGTACTTGCTGAAGGAATTGATGACGAACACGTCATCCGTCACTTCCAGCGCGGAGTGGCAGCGGTCGCCATAGGACAGGCCGTGATAGATCTCGTCCGAGATCAGCGCCATGCCCCTGGCGCACGCGGCATCCGACAGCGCGCGCAATTCGTCGGTGCGCAGCACCGTGCCCGAGGGGTTGCCCGGCGAGGCGAGGATCAGCCCCGCGCAGCCATCGGGCAGCGCCTCGGGGCGCGGCTGAAAGCGGTCTTCGGGCCGGGTCGGGATGCCCACCGGCTCCAGCGACATGGCCCGCAGGATCTGGCGATAGCTGGGATAGCCGGGATAGCCCATGGCGACCCGGTTCCCCGCGTCGAACAGCGCCGAAAAGGCCAGGATGAAGGCCCCACTGCTGCCCGGCGTCACCACGACCCGCGCCGGATCCAGATCGACGCCATACCAGCGGCGATACAGGTCCGCGATCCCCTGCCGCAGCGCCGGCAGGCCAAGCGCGACCGTATAGCCAAGCGGTTGTTCCAGCGCGGCGGCAAGCGCGCGGCGCGCACCTTCGGGCGCCGGGGTCGAGGGCTGGCCGACCTCCATGTGGATGATGTGGCGGCCTTGCGCCTCGGCGCGGGCGGCGGCCTCCATCACGTCCATCACGATGAAGGGGTCGACCTGTCCGCGGGCGGATTTCCTCATTGCTCTCCTCATGCCCTTCGGGCCTTTTGTCTTTTTCTGCTGTCTTACGCCTGCCGGGCGGGCGCGGAAAGCCCCTTGGGCCGGGTGCCGGTCACGCAGCTTTGTCAGCCGGTTTCTTGCAAAGACCGCCCGCAGGGGGCAAGGTCGGACGAAGCCCATCACGAGGATTTCGATGAAACGCCTGATTGCCGCGCTGCTTCTGACCGCGACCCCCGCCATGGCCTTCGACATCGGGGCCATGTCCGAGGATGAAAAAGCCGCCTTCGGGGAGGCCGTGCGCGAATACCTGATGGCCAATCCCGAGGTTCTGGTTGAATCCATCAACGTGCTGGAGGAACGCCGGGTGGCGTCCGAGGCGCAGAACGACGTGGCCCTTGTTGCCGCGAACCGCGACGCGATCTTTCAGGACGGCCATAGCTGGGTCGGCGGCAACCCGGACGGCGACGTGACGGTGGTGGAATTCATCGACTATCGCTGCGGTTATTGCCGCAAGTTCAACGAACAGGTCCATGACCTTGTTGAAAGCGACGGCAATATCCGGCTGGTCCTGAAGGAATTTCCGATCCTGGGCCCGGACAGCGAAACCGCGGCCCGCTTTGCGGTCGCGGTGAAGCAGCTGGGTGGCGACGAGGCTTACCGGAAGGCCCATGACGAGATGATCGCCCTGCGCGGCGCCCCCTCTCCCGAGGCGCTGAAAAAGATCGCGTCCGAGATCGGGCTCGACGGGGACGAGGTGATCAACACCATGAACACCGAAACCGTGTCCGCCGTGCTGCGCGACAACCGGCAACTGGCCGAGCGCATGGCGATTATGGGCACGCCGACCTTCATCATCGGCGATACCCTGCTGCGCGGGATGCCCGCCGACGGGCTGGAACCCGCCGTCGCCGCCGCGCGCGAGGCCAAGGGCTGACGCGCCTCCGCGCCGGTCGCACCTGCCGCGCGAGCAGGTGCCTCCGGCGGGGACACTTGAGTGAAGAAGAAGCGGCTACTCGGCCGCCAGGCTATCCTCGTCGGGGCGCGCGATGCGGCCCAGGATGTGGTCGGCGGCCTTTTCCCCCACCATGATCGAAGGGCCGTTCAGGTTGCCGTTGGTGACGCGCGGAAAGATCGAGCTGTCGGCGACGCGCAGCCCCTCTACCCCGATCACCTTCAGATCGGGATCGACGACGGCCATGGGATCGCTTGCCGCGCCCATCCGGGCGGTCCCGCAGGGGTGATAGGCCGATTCGGCATGGTCGCGGATGAAGGCGTCGATCTGGTCGTCGGTCTGGACCTGCGCGCCGGGCTGGATCTCGTCGCCGCGGAATTCGGCGAAGGCGGGCTGGTCGAAGATCCGGCGGGTCAGGCGCACGCAGGCGCGGAACTCGGCCCAGTCGTCCGGATGGGACATGTAGTTGAAGCGTATCTCGGGCGGCGCCGCCGGATCGACCGAGGCGAGCCGCACGGTGCCGCGCGATTTCGAGCGCATCGGTCCGACATGGGCCTGGAAACCATGGCCCTGGGCGGCGGCCTTGCCGTCATAGCGCACGGCCAGCGGCAGGAAATGATACTGGATATCGGGATAATCCACGGCATCGGACGACCGGATGAAGCCGCAGCTTTCGAACTGGTTCGACGCGCCAAGCCCGGTCTTCTGCAGCAGCCATTCCACCCCGACCCGGCCTTTGCCCAGCAGGTTGTAATAGGTGTATAGTGTGATCGGCTTCAGCGCCTTGTACTGCATGTAGATTTCAAGGTGGTCCTGCAGGTTCGACCCCACGCCGGGCCGGTCGGCCAGCGGCGTGATGCCGTGGCTCCGCAGGTGGTCGGCGGGACCGATGCCCGACAGCATCAGAAGCTTCGGCGTGTTGATCGAACTGGCCGAGACGATGACCTCGCGCCCCGCCCGGATCTCCTCGGTCCGGCCCCTGTTTTCGATTTCAACGCCATAGGCGCGCTTTCCCTGAAACAGGATGCGGCGGGCAAGGGCGCGGATGACGGTCAGGCGGCCGGTCTTAAGCGCCGGGCGCAGATAGGCGTTGGCGGCGGACCAGCGACGGCCCCTCCAGATCGTGGCCTCCATGGGGCCGAAGCCCTCCTGGTTCTCACCGTTGTAGTCGGGCGTATAGGGCCAGCCGGCCTGCTGCCCAGCCTCGATGAAGGCGTTGAACAGCGGATTGCGGCGCTTGCCGCGCGTCACATGAAGCGGCCCGTCGGTGCCGCGCCATTCGGACGCGCCGCCATGCCAGGTTTCCATCCGCTTGAAATAGGGCAGCACGTCGTCATAGCCCCAGCCCGCCGCGCCGCTGTCGCGCCAGTGGTCGAAATCCTTGCGGTGCCCGCGCACGAAGACCATGCCGTTGATCGACGACGACCCCCCCAGCACCTTGCCACGCGGCGTGGCCAGCCTGCGCCCGCCCAGATGCGGTTCGGGCTGGGTCGCGAAGCCCCAATCGTAGCGCGGCATGTTCATGGGATAGGACAGCGCGCCCGGCATCTGGATGAAGATGCCGATGTCGCTGCCGCCATATTCGACCAGCGTGACGCTGTGGCCCGCTTCGGTCAGGCGATAGGCCAAGGCGCAGCCGGCGGACCCGGCGCCGACGATGACGTAATCAGCGGTCATGACGATCCCCTTAATACGGCGCCTCGACGGCGCCCATGCCCACATAGACGGTCTTGAGTTGCGAATAATGCTCGATCGCGGCGGTGCCGTTCTCGCGGCCCAGGCCCGACATCTTGACGCCGCCGAAAGGCATTTCCACGGGCGTCAGGTTATAGGCGTTGATCCAGCAGGTGCCGGCTTCCAGGGCAGCGACCACGCGATGCGCACGGGTCAGGTCCCGGGTGAAGACCCCCGCCGCAAGGCCGAAGCCGGTGGCGTTGGCGCGTGCCACGGCCTCGGCTTCATCGGCGAAGGTCAGCGTGGTCATCACCGGGCCGAAGATTTCGTCGCGGGTGATCGCCATCTCGTCGGTGGCATCGGCAAAGACGGTGGGCGGGATGAAGGCCCCCTCGCCCGCGCCGCCGCAGACCAGTCGCGCGCCCGCGTCCTGCCCGGCAGCGATGGCCGCGCGGATCTTGCCCGCCTGCGTCCCGTTGATGATCGGGCCGAACTGCGTGTCGGGGTCCAGCGGATCGCCCGTGCGAATCGTCGCCAGCCGTTCGGCCAGCCGGTCCAGGAACCGCGCCGCGATCCCCTGCTGCAGGAACACCCGCGTCCCGTTCGAACAGATCTGCCCCGAGGAATAGAAATTCGCCAGGATCGCCGCGCCGACCGCGTCCTCGAGGCTGGCATCGTCGAAGACGATCAAGGGCGACTTGCCGCCAAGCTCCATCGTGACATGGCGCATCCCTTCGGCGGCGGCGGCATAAACGCGGCGGCCGGTGGGAACCGATCCGGTCAGGGAAACCTTTGCGACGCGGGGATCGGTCACAAGCGCCGCGCCGACCTCTCCGCGGCCTTGCACGACGTTGAAGATGCCTGCGGGCGCACCGGCCTCGATCAGGATTTCCGCCAGCTTCAACGCGCCCAGCGGCGTTTCCTCGGACGGCTTGAAGACCATCGCGTTGCCCATGGCCAGCGCGGGGGCGGCCTTCCAGCAGGCGATCTGGCTGGGATAGTTCCAGGCGCCGATGCCCGCGCAGACACCCAAGGCCTCGCGGCGGGTATAGGCCCAGTCGCGTCCCAGGGGAATCATCTGGCCGGTCACGGTCGCGGCCAGCCCGCCGAAATATTCCAGCGCCGCCGCGCCCGAGGCCCAGTCGGCCACCAGCGTTTCCTGGATCGGCTTGCCGGTATCCAGCGTTTCCAGCCGGGACAGTTCCTCGTTCCGGTCGCGGATGATCGCGGCGGCGCGGGACAGGATTCGGCCCCGGTCGGCGGGCGCCATGGCCGCCCATGCGGGCTGCGCGCGGGCGGCAGCCTGGCAGGCCAGCGCCACCTGATTCGCGGTTGCCTCGCGCAGGGAGGCGATTTCCTGACCCGTATAGGGGTAGAGGACGGGCAGGGCCGCGCCCTCGCCCTCGACAAAGGTGCCGTCGATGAACAGGCTGGCGGCGGGTTGGGCGTTGTGAGTCACGACAGGGCCTCGTCCAGGTAATCGAAGATCATCTTTTCGGCGGCCTTGGCCTCAATGCCGCCAGGGGTCAGCACCGCGCGCAGATAAACCCCGTCGATCAGCGCCCCGACCGTTTCGGCCACGCGGGCGGGATCGGCGACCAGGGGGCGCAGCGCCAGCATCAGATTCGAGCGCAAGCGGCGGTGATACACGCGAAGCAGGCGCGCAGCTTCGGGATTGATCAGCGCAAGTGCGTAAAAATTGATCCACGCGCTGACGGTCTCGCGCTGGAAATTCTGCGGCGCAAAGCTGGCATGGATGATCGCATCCAGACGACCCCGCTTGCCATGCCCCGGCAGGCGTTCGGCCACCGACCGGCCATAGGTCCGCAGAATGTAACGCATTGCGGATAAAAAGATTTGTTCCTTCGATCCGAAATAGTGATGCGCCAGGGCAGGCGACATCCCTGCCCGCTTGGCGATCTGCGCCACGGTTACCTCCAGCGACCCCGCCCGGCCGACCTCGAAGATCGTGGCGTTGATTAGCGCGGCTTTTCGGATAGGCTCGGCCCCGATCTTGGGCAAGGCGGCACCTGTGTAAAGAAGTTGTTGCTATTTGAAGCCCGTGTATCGTTAATTGATCAACCAATCAAGAACAGGGAGCTACGCATGATTCACAAAAGCCTGACCGCGTCGCTGGTGATCGGCGCCTTGCTTGCGGTCCCCGCCTTCGCGGCCGAGCCCGAGGAATGCCGCGAGGTTGTCTTTTCCGACGTGGGCTGGTCCGACATCACCGCAACGACCGCCCTTGCCACGACCGTCCTGCAGGCGCTTGGCTACGAGACCGAGACCAAGCTGCTGTCCGTGCCGGTGACCTATACGGCGCTGTCCACCGATGACGTGGACATCTTCCTGGGCAATTGGATGCCCACGATGGAGGCTGACATCGCCCCCTATCGCGACGCGGGCACGGTGGACACGGTGCGCACCAACCTGACGGGCGCGAAATACACGCTGGCCACCAACAAGGCGGGCGCGGAGCTGGGCATCACCGATTTCAGCAAGATCGCCGAACACAAGGACGCGCTGGACGGCCAGATCTACGGGATCGAGCCCGGCAATGACGGCAACCGCCTGCTGCTGGAGATGGTGGCCGAGGACAAGTTCGGCCTGGGCACCTTCGAGGTCGTCGAATCCAGCGAACAGGGGATGCTGGCGCAGGTCGCCCGTGCCGATGCCGCGGACAAGCCGATCGTCTTCCTGGGGTGGGAACCCCATCCGATGAACGCGCAGTTCGAGATGACCTACCTTCCCGGCGGCGACGAGATTTTCGGCCCCAACCTGGGCGGCGCCGAGGTTCGCACCAATACCCGCCGCGGTTTTGTCGAGGAGTGCCCCAATCTGGGCAAGTTCCTGCAGAACCTGGAATTCACCCTGGCCATGGAAAACGAGGTGATGGGCAAGATCCTGAACGACGGCCAGGATCCGCTTGACGCCGCCAAGGACTGGCTGACGGCCAATCCCGACGCCGCCACGCCCTGGCTGGAGGGCGTCACGACCGTTGACGGCAACGACGGCCAGGCCGCCTTGACCGAGGCCCTGTCCGGCTGATCGCCGGACCACCCGACAGCATGACAACAGGACCAAGGAAAACCGCATGGAGCAGATGACGGCGTTGGTGACAGATAACAAGTTACCCGTTGGGCGAACGGCCAAGTCGATCTTCGACTGGCTGAACGCCAATGCGGCGGGGCTGTTCAACACCATCTCGGGCGCACTGGAATGGCTGATCGGCGGCATTCTTGCCGCGCTGGAGGCACCGCACCCGCTGCTGTTCATCCTGCTGGCCGTGGCGCTGACCTGGGTCTTGCAGCGCAGCTGGAAGACCTGCCTGCTGGTCGCCCTGGGGCTGCTGTTCGTCCTGAACCAGGGCTACTGGGACGAGATGATGCAGTCGCTGACCCTGGTGCTGGCGGCCTGCCTGGTCTGCATGGCGGTCGGGGTGCCGATCGGGATTGCCGCGGCGCATCGGCCCCGGCTTTATGCCTGGATGCGGCCCGTGCTGGATCTGATGCAGACGCTGCCGACCTTCGTCTATCTGATCCCGGCCATCGTGTTCTTCGGCATCGGCATGGTGCCGGGCCTGCTGGCGACCGTGATCTTCGTGCTGCCCGCGCCGATCCGGTTGACGCAGCTTGGCATCGCATCGACTTCGCCCGCGCTGATCGAGGCCGCGACAGCCTTTGGCGCCACCCCGCGCCAGCTTCTGTGGAAGGTCGAGCTGCCAAGCGCGCTGCCGCAGATCATGGCGGGACTGAACCAGACGATCATGCTGTCGCTGTCCATGGTCGTCATCGCCGCGCTGGTCGGCGCCTCGGGCCTTGGCGTGCCGGTCGTGCGGGCACTGAACAGCGTGAACACCGCGCTTGGCTTTGAATCCGGTTTCGTGATCGTGGTGGTGGCGATCCTTCTGGACCGGATGCTGCGGATGGAGGGTCGCAGATGAACACCATTCCCAATGCCGTCGAATTCGACCGCGTCTGCATCGTCTTCGGCGACCACCCGGAAACCGCCCTGCCCTTGATGGACCAAGGCAAGGAGCGTGGCGAAATCCGGACCGCCACCGGCCAGGTGCTTGGCGTCCACGACTGTTCGCTGAACGTCCGGCAGGGCGAGATCCTGGTGCTGATGGGTCTGTCCGGGTCGGGCAAGTCCACGCTGCTGCGCGCGGTCAATGCGCTGAACCATGTCTGCCGGGGCGAGGTCCGGGTCTGGGACGGCGGCAAGATGATCTCGGTCAGCGGGGCCGGCAAGCGGGCGCTGCGCGACATCCGCCTGCGGCACGTGGCCATGGTCTTCCAGCAGTTCGGCCTGCTGCCCTGGCGCACCGTGCGGGAAAACGTCGGCCTGGGGCTGGAGCTTGCGGGAATGCCGGTGGCCGACCGCAAGGCGCGCGTGGACCATCAGCTCGAAACCGTCGGGCTGACGGAATGGGCCGAACGCAAGGTCGGCGACCTGTCGGGCGGGATGCAGCAGCGCGTGGGCCTTGCCCGCGCCTTCGCGACCGAGGCGCCGATCCTGCTGATGGACGAACCCTTCAGCGCACTGGACCCCCTGATCCGTGCGCGCCTTCAGGACGAATTGCTGGAACTGCAGGCCAAGACGCAGCGCACGATCATCTTTGTCAGCCACGACCTGGACGAAGCCTTCAAGCTGGGCAACCGCATCGCCCTGATGGAGGGCGGGCGCATCGTCCAGATCGGCACGGCGCGCGACATCATCGCCAACCCGGTCAACGACTATGTCGCCGATTTCGTGGCCCACATGAACCCGCTTGGCGTGCTGACCGCCGCCGATGTCGTCCAGCCGGGCGAGGTGGCAGAGGGCGTGGGGGGCGATCCCGTCCCGCGCGACATGCCGGTCCGCCAGGTCATGGGGCTTTTGGCGGACAAGACCGCCCTGCCGGTCCAGGGTGGCGGCTATATCACCCGCGACGCGGTGCTTGCGCGACTGATCGACCCGCGGGGTTGATCAGCTGTTCTGCAGGTCGCGGTGATAGCGGATCAGCAGCGCCAGCCCAAGGGCATAGAGAAGCAGCGACACGCCAAAGACATAGGCTATGCTGACATATTCCCCGGCATAGAACGGATAGAAGGATTTGCGCATCTGCCCGACGATATGGACCAGCGGGTTGTACCACAGGTAATCGGCGAAGGGCCGGGGAAGGTCGTCATAGACGAACAGCACGCACGAAACCAGGATCAGCGGCCGGTTCAGAATTGACCAGACCTTCGCCCACCAGGAAAAGGCCTCGTTCAGGAAGCAGTTCATAACGCCCACGGCCGCGCCGAAGAAAAAGGCCATGAACAATGCCAGCGCGATCCCTCCCGCCTGGGGATCGGTCCGGGTTTCCTGGAAGATCAGCAAGGCGGCAAAGATGATATAGGCGACCAGCATCTGCGTGATGCCGTTCATGATCATCCGGCCCAGCAGCGCGTCCATGAAGGTCACCGCCGGATAGGCCAGCAGCGCCTTGGAATAGGTGACCGACTGCGAAACCCTGGTGGAGATCGCCATGAAGAACAGGAAGGGCACCATGCCTGTCGCATAGAAGATCGGAAAGTTGGTGCCGATCGGCGGGCTTGCCAGGACAAGCGAGAATATCGCGGTCAGAAGAACGATGCTCCCCACGGGCTCGGCCACGGCCCACAGATATCCTCCCGCCGACTTGCCGTTCGTCGTCGACATCTCGCGCAGGACAAGGGCGCTGATCGCGCGCATACTGGCGAAGGACCGGTGCCGGTGCGACAAGCGCAGCTTTTCAGGCGTGCCCTGATTGGCAGCGACCGAGGGAAAGGTGATCTTGGACATAGGCTGTGACCTGCCGCTTGTCTGTTCACGCCCCCGTCAGGGCGCTGGAACTG
>NZ_JAPTYD010000109.1 GCF_026913015.1 Paracoccus benzoatiresistens | reverse complement strand
GACGCCCGCAGAGGCGCTGGACGAGCTCATGACGAGAACACAATATGCTGGTGTTGCGACGACCGGTTGAGATCGCCGAGGCTGCGCCCATCATTGTCCGGGAAGGCACGCTCGTGGTCGAGACGCTTGAGCGCATCCGCCTGGGCTTGCCCTTCGCGCTGACGGCCCTGAATGTGGACAACGGCAGCGAGTTCGTCAACGAAAAGCTGATCGACTATTGCCTTGGCCACGGCATCGAGCTCACCCGCTCGCGTCCCTACCGCAAGAACGATCAAGCGTGGATCGAGCAGAAAAACGGCGCAGTCATACGGAAGCTCCTGGGCTATCGTCGTTTCGAAGGCTTGGCGGCGGCCATGGCGATCACGCGCCTTTATGGCGCCTCCCGACTGTTCGTGAACTTCTTCCAGCCCTCGTTCAAGCTGGCTTCCAAACAGCGCGACGGCGCAAAGGTGACCAAGCGCTATCATCCTGCCCAGACCCCGTGCGAACGTCTCCTGCAAGCGGAGAATGTCTCGGGTGCCGCCAAGAACAGATTGAGCGAGATCGCCGGAACTCACGATCCGCTGAAGCTTCTGGAGGAGATGCGGCGGTGCAGGCTTATCTGGCAGCATTGGCGGACGGCGAAACACCCCCGACGACGACAACGGAGCCACCCGATCTCGCTGCCTTTGTGGCAAGCCTGTCGAGTGCCTGGCACGCTGGCGAGATCCGTCCGACATTCGCCATTGAAGCCAAGCCACTTTATCTCCGAAGCCTGCAAAAGTCACCACACAGGCACCGGGTGGGAGCCCCGCCGTCGCGTCCACACGGGGGGCGCCCATCGCGACCGTGGCACCGCGAGAGAATAAACCCGAAGGACCGCGTCCGGTCTACGCGGAAGCTGGCCAAGCGCGAATTCAGGCGCTGCGCATGGCATGGCCTATTGCGTGTCGCCGGCTGGAGGAGTTCCCGAGCATCAGCGCCGCGCAACTCTTCGACGAACTGTGCGCGCAGTTCCCAGGCCGGTTCACGCGAAAGCAATACAAGACCCTCGCCCGGCACGTCAGTGCCTGGCGTCAGGCAGCTCAGGCGCGCGGCGTTGCCGTCGGACCCAAGACGTATCGCCTGAGCGACAAACCCCGTGGCAGACGCCCCAGTATCTTCGAGCACGACTGGGAGGAGATGACACAATGCCTCGAGGAGCGTCCTGATCAGACCGCGCTTGAACTGCTTGTCGAATTCCAGGCTCGTTACCCGGGACGCTACACCTTGCACCAGATCTCTACATTGCAGAGGCGGGTCAGGGCGTGGCGACAACAGGCCGTGCAGCAGCTCATCGGCGCAATCGACCTACATGGAACCGCACACCACGCGGACGCCTCAGGCCCCAAGCGGGTAACATTCTAGAGCCTGTTTCATCTAATCGGCCTCATAGCCGGCGGCTTTGAAGTAATTGTAGCATTCCTCGTCGGAGAAGAGGTTGCAGACCTGGCCGACCGCAGCCCAAAGCTGATCGTAGGTGCGGGCGGCGGCTTTTCTGATCAGCGCCTTGAGTTTGGAAAAGGCCATCTCGATCGGGTTAAGGTCGGGGCTGTATGGCGGCAGGAACAGGAACCAGGCGCCGATATCGCGCAAGGCTGTCGCTGCGGCCGAGCTCTTGTGGCTGGAGAGATTGTCCAGAATGACCACATCCCCGGGCCGGAGTGTCGGGACCAACTGGGTTTTGGTGTAGAGATCGAACATCTCGGCGTTCATGGCGCCGTTGATCACCCAAGGCGCATCCAGCCGGTCATGGCGCAGGGCGGCAACGAAGGTCTGGGTGCACCAATGCCCGAACGGCGCATGATCGACGAGGCGCTGCCCGCAGGGTGCCCAGCCGGTGGTCTTGGCCATGTTCGTCTTGATCGCGGTTTCATCGACGAACGCTAGCCGTTCCAGGTGGTTGGCCATGAAGGGCTGGCGTCTCGCAATCCAAACATGACGCAGGCCAGCCACGTCCTTTCGCTTCTGTTCAAGCGCCTGCAGAGTTTTTTTTATGACTCAGTCCGAGACCCCGCAGAACACGCCAGACGGTAGCACGGTGGACGTCGATGCCATGCGTCTCAGCCAGCTCGGCCACGAGTTCATCAAGCGTGATCCCGCTTTTGGCCGCGACACGGGCCTCAAGCCAGCCGGTCACGTCCACCAGCTTGCCATGTCCGCCGCCATTGCCTTGTCGCCTCGGCGTCAAACATCCGGTCTCGCGACGCAGCTTTACCAGATCATTGACGAACTTCGGTGACACCCGAAAGTGCCGAGCCGCCTGACGGTGCCCGTGACCTTCGTCCACGTAGCCGATGACCCGGCTACGAAGCTCTACTGGATGTGGCTTGCCCATCTGAAATCTCCATCTGCCTTAGCAGAGGGAATCACATCATTGGCAGGCTGGAAATGCTGAATCTCAAAGCCAGAGATACGCTCTAAATGAGGCAACCGGTAACAGAATTACATGATGCAACACGACAGCAGATCCGATGCCGAAAAGTCCGTGCGTGTGATATCCACTGCCATTCTGAGCCTCCTCCGCCTTGCCGTGGAGTGAATCAGAGGTCGGCCGCAAAGCAAACCACCTTCAGAGTCGATGGTTCATACCGCTGGTATCAGCACCCAAAGAGTCTTTCAGTCCGTTGAGACAATGCGGCCCCTCAGCCTGTCCGGCGGAACGCCGGAGTAAGGGATCCGCGCAACGACATCCCGAACAATCTCCTGCACTTGGAAGGCGGCTTCTTCGTTGAACCACTGAGCGTCGGTACCGTCGCTGCGCTTCAGTTGATGGGGCAAGCCGACCGGACTACGGTGCCAGATCACCGTCCAATGTGCTAGTGCGACCACATAGGCCCCCAGATCGCCCATGTGGATGGTGTCCAAGCCTCCGCCTTTGTCGCGGCGGAACAGGTCTTCCCGCGAGGAAATGCCAGGAATGCGCCCCCCTTCCGCGGCGCGGGCCACAGCGGCCATCGCTTGGCCTCCCGGGATCAGGAAGATTTTGCCGGTTCCTTTGCGCGCTTCGGAAGGTGCAAGGACGCGGCCCAGCCACTGCTCTGGCAAGTCAGCGTCGATCCGCTCGAGCCAACCATCAGGATCGTCGAGGTTGTGCCATGTTTCATAGAGGTAGACACGAATGGCAGGGTTTCCCTGCCGCGCAAACCTGACCCATTCCGCCAACCAGTATGAACTGTTGTACCAGCGGATCGCGTCACGGATCTCAACCATTTCCGTGAGGACCAGTACGTCGAAGCGGCGTGAGGCCAGGGCCTCCTTCGCCTGGATCCGGGCCATGCCGTTCGCGTGAAGTTCAAAGCCTGGCATCTTCTGGCCGTCGTTCCAGTGCTGCTTCAGGGTCGTGCCCCAGCCAAGTTGCGATGCATAGGCATGACCACCAAGCTGCCCCAGCATGGCCGGCATCTCAGTCCCGACGAGACTGTGTCCGAGGTGGTAAATAGTGCCAAGCTTCTCCGGCGCGGATAGCGGCGGATGTACTGTTGCCGACATCGCAGCCGGCTGCCCCCGCCAGCGTTTCCAAGCGAGTGCCGAAACGCCGAAGCTGCTTGCGGCCGCCAATAGCGTTCCGACGGCGATCCGGCGCTTCATGCCGCGATGCAATCTTTTTCCAATCCTGCAGCCTCCAAACAGATATTCATGCCACTGCTTTCTCCCATGCTTGTGCCTCTCTCACGGCAAGCCGCGCCATGCGGTTTGATGACCCCCTCTTAGAATTCTCTTGTAGGCAACTTGTTCATTTAAAAGAACTGGAAGTTAGTTTTACAGGTGGGGGTCGCGGGAAGTGCCGGCTACCGTTCAGTCGCAAGCTCAAGACCAAGGAGGTGAAGCGGGAACCAAGTGCGGTCCTCCGCGTCGCCAAGCTCTGCCGACGGAGTTCGGGAATTCTTAAGAAAACTGGGATGTGCAGCAAGGGTTGCTTGACCCCCTTCAGTGCGGCAATGTGCACAGGTCTTGAGAGATGATAGCAATGCCCGTCCTGGTTCTGGCACCTTCGGTGCACGTCATCGCCGAAGAAGGCCGGCTCCGGGCCGATGACAAGTTCTTGTCTGGCCTGCAACGGCATGCAGAGGTTTGGGAGGGCCCGATCCGCATCCTCCTGCGGACCGACACTGCGCCCCTTCCTTTTTCCCGGCTGGTAACGAAGTCCGATTTTCCTGGCGAGGTACATTTGCTCCGCGCGGATGAGCCGATCCGAGCAAGCCACTTGGCCGGCGCCGATGTCGTGCTCGCCTCTGGTGACCGTCATGATCAGATGGAACTAGCGCCACTTTGCGCACTTACCGGAGCGCGGCTCGTCTACGCCATCGAATACACGCTTCCGACCCGGCTTCGCACAGCGGCTCTCGATCCACAGCGCAGTGCGTTACAGCGAATGAAGTCGGCTGCCTGGGTGCTGAACGAGGAGCGCCGCCGACGTCGCGCATTTAGGGCAGCTGCCGGGCTGCAGTTCAATGGCTATCCTGCATATGAGGCTTACGGCCCGCTTGATCCTCAGGGTTGCTTTTACTTCGACGGGCGAATGAGCCGCGATGTGATGGCCACCGAGGATGAAATGAGAAATCGTGCGGAACGGTTTATGGCAGGTGGGCCAATTCGGCTTATGACCTCGGGGCGGCTCGAGCCGATAAAGGGGGCGCAGGATCTCATGCCTGCTGCCCGGGCCATGCTTTCCGCCGGCGTCGATTTCACGCTTGACATCTACGGTGCGGGAACTCTTGCTCCCAGGATCGCCGCCGAGATAGCCACGGGTGCGTTGCAAGATCGGGTCCGGCTTCATGATCCCGTAGATTTTCAAAGCAGGTTGGTTCCGCACATGCGGCGCCATGCGGACGTCTTTCTGAGTTGCCACCGACAGGGCGATCCTTCCTGTAGCTATCTCGAGGCCATGGGCTGCGGCCTTGCCGTCGTTGGGACGGCAAACGAGATGTGGCTTCCCATGGCTGCCAACACGAATGCCGGATGGGTCGTGCCCATGGGTCAACCCGAGGCCGTGGCGAAGTGTATAATGCAACTGGCGGCGCAGCGCGACAGGGTCACTGCAGCTGCTAAACGCTCTCTATGCTTCGCCCGTGCTCACGATTTTGAAGGAGAGTTCGCCCGGCGTATGGAACACCTGGCGGACATTTCCCGCCAGTGAACTTTCAACAGCGCGACGCTGTTTTTGATACGCCCATACCGGCCCCCGAACGGATTTGCTGCGGGAACATTTCTCGTGACGCAACAAGACATCTGTGGGGAACAAATTGGCGAGGCAATTCGCCGGCCAGGGTGGCGGTCGCTCAACACCGTAACAGCATTCTTCGTGAACCGCGTGATCGAAGACCCGATCCATGGTCCGTTCGAAATGATCCAGAACATCCGTGGCCGTATCGTTCAGCGCCCAGGGGATCGCGACACAGGCTTGGCGATCCGACGGATCGCGCGGGCTTTCCTGCACGGCCCGATCATCGACAGAAACCTTCAGCATGGCGATCCTTTGCGATGTGCGGGCATCCCAGCTGCATGGCTACCCGGGCCGGTACCCCTCGAAGCTACAGGTCTGTTTGTGGATCGGTGCACGCCAGCTTCCCCTTGGTATGCAGGACGTGACGAAGGGAGAAAGAACAATTGAAAAGGTGTTGGGTTCAGGACAACCCTTAGGCCAATAGGCCGGCCACCAACACACTCCCAAGGTGTTTCCTTGCAAAAGCCTGACATTGCGAACAGCTGTTACTTGTACTTGTCCTCGGGCGACTTGGACATGATGGTCTCGGTTATCAGTGCCTATTCTCACAATCCGGTGTTTATCAAGGTAGTTGTCCGCCGATTTCATGCGACGTCTCTGATCTCAGGGACGCTGGTTTCGCGGTCAGG
>NZ_JAPTYD010000108.1:2500-6016 GCF_026913015.1 Paracoccus benzoatiresistens | reverse complement strand
GGCGTGGCGGGGGCTGGTCTTCTGGCGCTGGTGATCCTGGCTCTGTGCATTGTGCAGGTTGGCCCGGCGCTGGTGGTGCTGCCGGTTCTGGTCTGGGGCTGGCTGACCCTGCCGCCGGCGGGGGCGTTGGTGCTGACGGGGATGCTGGTGCCGCTGACCTTCATGGACAACGTGCTGAAGCCCCTGCTGATGGGGCGGGGGCTCGGCACGCCGGTGCTGGTGATCTTCATGGGGGTGATCGGCGGCACGCTGAGCTTTGGGCTGATCGGGCTTTTCGTGGGGCCGGTGGTTCTGGCGGTGTTCTACGACCTGGTCGTGGTCTGGCTGCGGCAGGACCCCGACGCGGCGGCGGGGCGGTGAGGGGGCGGGCTTTCGGCCGATGGTCCTGGCCCCGGGCGGAACGGCAAAAAGCGCCCCTTGGGGCGCTGTTTTATCTTGCTTCAAAATTAGTATTGGTTGCGGGGGCAGGATTTGAACCTGCGGCCTTCAGGTTATGAGCCTGACGAGCTACCGGGCTGCTCTACCCCGCGCCATTGTTGTCCTGGACCGGCGTTTTTTTCATCGTTTCAGAGGATTGCGTTTCTTTCCAGGTCTGGCGGTGACCTACTCTCCCACGTCTTGAGACGCAGTACCATCGGCGCAGCGGCACTTAACGGCCGAGTTCGGGATGGGATCGGGTGTTTTGCTCGCGCTAGGGCCACCAGACCGGGAAAGAAACGCTCAGCGTTGTCCCGCGCCGTTTGGTTATGGGCGGGGAAGATGTTGTCCAAGGATGCCTTTGGGAAGAAGTCTTGCTTCTTCCGGATCAAATCAAGCCTATCGAGCCATTAGTACCGGTCAACTGAATGCATTGCTGCACGTACATCTCCGGCCTATCGACGTGGTGGTCTTCCACGGCTCTCAAGGGAGACCTTGTTTTGAGGGGGGCTTCACGCTTAGATGCCTTCAGCGTTTATCCTGTCCGTTCATAGCTACCCTGCACTGCCGTTGGCACGACAACAGGTCCACCAGTGGAACGTTCACCCCGGTCCTCTCGTACTAGGGGCAACTCCTCTCAAGTCTCCAACACCCACGGCAGATAGGGACCGAACTGTCTCACGACGTTCTAAACCCAGCTCACGTACCTCTTTAAATGGCGAACAGCCATACCCTTGGGACCTGCTCCAGCCCCAGGATGAGATGAGCCGACATCGAGGTGCCAAACGATGCCGTCGATATGGACTCTTGGGCATCATCAGCCTGTTATCCCCAGCGTACCTTTTATCCGTTGAGCGATGGCCCTTCCACTCGGGACCACCGGATCACTATGGCCGTCTTTCGACTCTGCTCGACTTGTCAGTCTTGCAGTCAGGCTGGCTTCTGCCATTGCACTCAACGAGCGATTTCCGACCGCTCTGAGCCAACCTTCGCGCGCCTCCGTTACTGTTTGGGAGGCGACCGCCCCAGTCAAACTACCCACCACGCAGGGTCCCGGACCCGGATAACGGGCCGCGGTTAGACATCAGAACAGCGAAGGGCGGTATCTCAAGGACGGCTCCACGGGAACTGGCGTCCCCGCTTCAAAGCCTACCGCCTATCCTGCACATCGCAATCCTGATGCCAGTGCGAAGTTGTAGTAAAGGTGCATGGGGTCTTTCCGTCTAACCGCGGGAAGTCTGCATCTTCACAGACAATTCAATTTCGCTGAGTCCACATTTGAGACAGCGGGGAAGTCGTTACGCCATTCGTGCAGGTCGGAACTTACCCGACAAGGAATTTCGCTACCTTAGGACCGTTATAGTTACGGCCGCCGTTTACCGGGGCTTCAATTCAAGGCTTGCACCTCTCCTTTTAACCTTCCGGCACCGGGCAGGCGTCAGACCCTATACGTCGCCTTGCGGCTTCGCAGAGCCCTGTGTTTTTAGTAAACAGTCGCCACCCCCTGGTTTGTGCCCCCGACCAACAGTTGCCTGCCAATCGGGCCTCCTTCTCGCGAACTTACGGAGGTATTTTGCCGAGTTCCTTAAATGTGGTTCTCTCAAGCGCCTTGGTATTCTCTACCAGTCCACCTGTGTCGGTTTCGGGTACGGTCTTGTGGAGGGCTATTTCCAGGAACCGCTCAGCAGCCCCTCCAATCCGATAAGGAGGAACTACACCTGCGATCCGTCACCATCTCCTGGCCCAGGACTATTAACCTGGTTCCCATCGACTACGCCTTTCGGCCTCGCCTTAGGGGCCGGCTCACCCTGCTCAGATTAGCTTTAAGCAGGAACCCTTGGACTTTCGGCGACAGGGTCTCTCACCCTGTTTGTCGCTACTCATGTCAACATTCTCACTTCTGATCACTCCACCGGTTGCCTCACGGCCCGGCTTCACAGTCAGAACATTGCCTCCGCTATCCCGAAGGATAGAAGAGGCAGCGCTCTCTATCACAGAACGCTCCGCTACCACGTGCATAAATGCACATCCAAAGCTTCGGCTCGTGGCTTGAGCCCCGTTACATCTTCGCCGCAAGACCTCTTGATTAGACCAGTGAGCTGTTACGCTATCTTTAAAGGATGGCTGCTTCTAAGCCAACCTCCTGGTTGTTTTGGAAGTCTCACATGCTTTCCCACTTAGCCACGAATTGGGGGCCTTAGCTGTTGGTCAGGGTTGTTTCCCTCTCCACGACGGACGTTAGCACCCGCCGTGTGTCTCCCGGATAGTCCTTCTCGGTATTCGGAGTTTGCTTAGACTCAGTAAGGCTGTGGGCCCCCATCATCCATGCAGTGCTCTACCCCCGAGAGGATACGTCCGAGGCGCTACCTAAATAGCTTTCGCGGAGAACCAGCTATCTCCGAGTTTGATTGGCCTTTCACCCCTAGGCACAAGTCATCCCGACCTTTTTCAACAGGTGTGGGTTCGGACCTCCAGTTGGTGTTACCCAACCTTCATCCTGCTCATGCCTAGATCACTCGGTTTCGGGTCTGATCCGTCTAACTCATGCGCCCATTTAAGACTCGCTTTCGCTGCGCCTCCACCTACCGGCTTAAGCTTGCTAGACAGACCAAGTCGTTGACCCATTATACAAAAGGTACGCCGTCAGGGCTCAAGGCCCCTCCGACTGCTTGTAGGCGTCCGGTTTCAGAAACTGTTTCACTCCCCTCGTCGGGGTGCTTTTCACCTTTCCCTCACGGTACTGGTTCGCTATCGGTCAGCAAGGAGTACTTAGCCTTCGGGGGTGGTCCCCCGATCTTCAGACAGGATTTCACGTGTCCCGCCCTACTTGATACGTCCCATCAGACTTCCCATACGGGGCTGTCACCCGCTCTGGCCAGACTTTCCAGTCTGTTCTGGTCATCCTCAAGGCTCGGCTGGTCCGCGTTCGCTCGCCGCTACTGACGGAGTCTCTGGTTTGATTTCCTTTCCTCCGGGTACTTAGATGTTTCAGTTCCCCGGGTTCGCTTCTTGAACCCTATGTGTTCAGGTCCAAGATACCTGGTTTGCCCGATTGTTGATTGCCGCAAGCGGCAAACAACAACCAAGCATCAGGTGGGT
>NZ_JAPTYD010000107.1 GCF_026913015.1 Paracoccus benzoatiresistens | reverse complement strand
AAGGAGAACACCCGGATGTTCTATGGCGATGCCAAGGACAGCCTCAACAAGCTGCTGCCGATGATCGAGTGATCGGCACAATAAACAGGGGCAGGGGGCGCGGGCAATCGCGCCCCTTTCCGCATCAGGCACGCCGGTCCGACCGGCCATGAAGGGAAGCTGCGCCGTGGGGCCGGAACTTGAACATCCGCTGCGATACGATCTTGTCAACGAGCTGCACGCGCGGCCGTCGCCCCGGCTGTCCGCCCCGGCCACCTGCGTCTTCGTGGCCTTCAAGGAACCGCTGGACGCCGCCAACCGGGACCGGACGCGGGATCTGGCGCATCTGACCCAGCTGACCAGCCGGCATGGCGGCCCCCGGCCCGATCCCCATGAAAGCCATTACCAGGGACGGCTTGGCCGCCATGACCTGAAATGGGAAAGCCATACCGAATTCGTGACCTACATGGCCCTGACCCCCGGCCTGCCGATTCGGCCCTTTGACCCAAGCGCCGCCGCGATCTTTTCGCAGGACTGGCAGCAGGCGGCGCCCGGCAAGCGCGTCGCTGCCGTCATGGTCCAGATCGACCTGCTGCCAGACAACCCGGACGAGGCGCCTGATCGCATCGAGACCTGGTTTGCCCGCGACAGCCTGACCGCCGTTTGGGTGCTGGAGGAAGCCGCCTTGATTGCGGGCGATTTCAGGATCGACGCCGACGGCTGGATGCGCTTCGCCCTGTTCGTGAAGCCCGGCGTGGGCGAGGGCCGCATCGGCAGGATCGTCCACCGCCTGGCCGAGCTGGAAACCTATCGCGCAATGTCCATGCTGGGACTTGGTCGCGTCCGCGGCCTCACCAACCGGCTGAACGAGCTTGAGCCGCGCCTTTCCGCCATCGTTGACGGCATGACGGACGAAGCTCGCCCGGCTGAAGCCGTCCTGCACGAGTTGCTGGCCGTCTCGGCCGAACTCGAGGCGCAGGCGGTCCAGCACTCTTTTCGCTTCGGCGCGACCAAGGCCTACGAGGCGATCGTCACGGACCGCATCACAGCCCTGCGCGAGAGCCGGTTCAAGGACCGGCAGATGCTGACCGAGTTCATGCGCCGCCGTTACCAGCCGGCGATGCGGACAGCCGCCTCGGCCGAGACGCGGCTGACGACGATGCTGGAACGCGCCGCGCGCGCGGGCGAGCTGCTGCGCACGCGGGTCGATGTAGAACGCTCGGCCCAGAACCAGTTGCTGCTGGAGCGCATGGACCGGCGAGCCGACCTCCAACTGCGCCTGCAGCACACGGTGGAGGGGCTGTCGGTCGTGGCCATCAGCTATTACGTCGTGGGGCTGCTGTCCTATGCGCTGTATCCCGTCGCGACCAAGCTGCAGGTGGACAAGGCCTATCTGATCGCCGGCCTGACGCCCGTTGCAGTGCTGATCGTGTGGTGGGCCATGCGGCAGGTTCGCCGCAGCCTGCACAAGCATGGACCGGCGGGCGATTTGTGACTTGAAGGCGCGGGGCAGGGTGCGGATAAGGCATCAAGCCCCTAAGCCCATGGACCTGTGATGAAACTGCTTCTTGCCCTTGCCGCCCTTCTGACGCTTTCCGCCTGCGGCGTGCCGCTGGTGCCCTTCGTCTGATGGCGCGGGACCTGACGCTCTATGGCCTTGCGCATTGTTCGACCTGCCAGAAGGCGCAGGCCGAACTGGAGCAGCATGGCTGGGCCGTCGCCTTTCGCGATGTGCAGAAGCAGCCCCTGACGGATGCGGAACGGGCAACGCTGCTGGCCGATTTCGGCGACAAGATCGTCAACCGCGCCAGCCTGACCTGGCGCGCCATGTCCGATGACGAGCGTGCGGCCAACCCCGTCGCGATGATGGCTGCCAAGCCAAGCGTCATGAAGCGCCCGGCCATCGTCGCAGGAGACTTGCGCCTGCTGGGCTGGACCGCGAATGTGAAGCGCGCCCTCGGGGTGCCGGCCTAGCGGTTGTTCCCGGCCAGCGACCGCATCAGCGGAACGATCCCGGACAGGTCATAACCCGCATTGGCGGCGGTGGACAGAAGTTCGGCCTCGGACTGCCTGCCCGACTGGCTCAGCGCCCAGAGGACGGTGGAGCGGTTGCCTGACCGGCAATAGGCCAGGGCGGGCTTTTCGCCGTCCAGCGCCTCGGCAAAGCCCTGGATCAGGTCGGGCGTGATCTGGCCCGGCGTGAACGGCAGGTAGTGATAGCTCATTCCCGCATCTGCCGCCGCCCGGGCCATCAGTTGGTGGTCCACTGCGCCCGCCTCGTCATCAGGACGGTTGTTGATCAGCGTCTTGAAACCCGAGGCAGCCAGCAGCGGCACATCCTCGATGGTGATCTGTGGTGCGACCGCAAGGTTCGGCGTAAGCTGGCGCAGGTCCATGACAAGCCCTTTTGTGACGACAAGCCTGCGATTGAGGCGAAGCCATGCGGAATGTCAAGCGCGCGCAAGGATGGTGGTCAACGGATCGGGCAGGGGGGCCGTCAGGTCCGATATCATCCAATCGGCAGCGCCGAAGTCGTCGCCATCGGTATAGATCGAGGGCGTGACCAGAACCCGAAGGCCCGCCGCGCGCGCCGCAGCCAGGCCGGGCATGCTGTCCTCGATTGCGATGCAGTCCGAGGCTGACAGGCCAAGGCGCCGCAAGGCCAGTAGATAGACATCCGGTGCGGGCTTCTTGGCCGCGACCTCGTCCCCCGCGGCGATGGCGTCGAAGATCTGGTCGGCAGGCCTGCCCAACGTGGAGACGATCAGCGCATCTATGTTCGGCCGGCTGGTGGTCGTGGCGATGGCATTGCGAAAGCCGCGCTGGCGCGCAGTCTCAATCACCTCACGCACACCAGGCCGAAGCGATGCTGACCCGTTTTCGATCATTCGACCGTAGATCGCTGTTTTTAATTTATGTATTTCTGCAACTGCATGGGTTTCAATAGCCATCTCCCGGTCTGCCGCGAACCGCGCCATCCGTTCCTTGCCGCCGGTGACCTGCAACAGCCGCCGATAGGTTTCTTGGTCCCAAGACCAATCCAGACGTGCTTCCGCGAAGGCCTGGTTGAAGGCAGCGCGATGCGTTTCCTCGGTCTCGGACAGGGTACCGTCCACATCCCAGATCAGCGCCTTGATCACATTGCTGCCTGCAGTTCGACCAAGGCGGGCAGGTCGGCGAAGTGGTCGAAGGACGCAGCATGGGGCAATTCGGACAAGGGAGCCTGCCGATACCCCTTTGAATAGATCAGGAAGGGCACCGGAACCGCCGCCGCGCAGGTCGCGTCGAATTCGCTGTCCCCGACATAGAAGGCCTTGGGACGTTGCGGATCCGCGCCAAGACCCGCCAGGGCCGCACGCAAGGGCGCGGGATGAGGCTTGCGCTCGGCAACCGAGTCGCCGCCGATGATGCAGCCGAACAGGCGCGCGATCCCGAAATGTTCCAGGATGACCTGGGTGACTGCATGCGGCTTGTTCGTGCAGATCCCCAAGGAATGCCCGCGATCCGCCAGCAGTTCCAGGGTTTCGAGAACCCCGGGGAACAGCCGCGTCATGTTCGTGGCGTTCTGGTAGCACAGCATGAAGGCCGCGATGTAGTCCGGCTTCTTGTCATCCGGCAGTTCACGGGCGGCAATGACCTTCTGCCACAGCACATCGACGCCGCCTCCGATGAAACTGCGGACCTGATCCAGGGTCAGCAGCGGTGCCTGATGCTGGCCCAGAACCGTATTGACGCAGGCATGAATGTCGGGGGCGCTGTCGATCAGCGTCCCGTCCAGATCGAAGACAATGGGGCATGGCGAAAGACAGACGTTCATGCAGCTTTCCATTTTATAGAACAACCCATCGAGGGGATCTGATTTTCCGGTCCCTTGCCGGTATCCGCGATCTGCAACATGGCTTCCAGAAGCTCGCGCCGGGCTTCCAGGGGGCCGGCGGTGCGGGTCGAAGAGTCGAACCTGCCGCGATACTGCAGCTTGCCGGCTGCGTTATAGCCGAAGAAGTCGGGTGTGCATTCAGCCCCATAGGCACGCGCAACCTGCTGCGACTCGTCATAGAGGTAAGGAAAGCTGAAAGCGTGGCGTTCAGCCAAGTCCTTCATGTGCGCGGGCCCGTCCTGCGTGTATTGCTCGACATCATTGGCGGAAATCGCAACAACCCCGATCCCGACCGCCTGCATCTGCCGGGCGTCACGCACGATCCTGTCGAGGATCGACTGGACATAGGGACAGTGATTGCAGATGAACATCACGAGCGTACCTCGCTGACCGGCCACATCCGCCAGGCTGTAGAACCGGCCATCCGTACCAGGCAGATTGAAGTCATGCCACGCAGCGCCAAAGTCGCAGACAGGTGGTGAAACAGCCATGAAGTTCTCCTTGCTGCGGCATCCCGCAGTTTGGGAAATCCGGGGTATCAAGGCAAGTGCGGCTATGGTCGCACAAGGCAGATTATTACATAATACAGATTATTTATGCTGTACATATAGCCGCAAAGTTAGAATGTCTCACCTCTGCAATCTAGGAATGTCACACTCCCCTGGATGAACAACGTGTCGATCCGTGGGAGCCGGGACATGGGATGGGTGATGATGAGCGAACGCGAGCTGAACCGGGTCGCGGTTTTGAGCCAGGTGCTGCAAGGCCGGATGTCAGCCGTGATGGCGGCCGATGTTCTGGGTCTGAGCCGCAGACAGGTTCACCGGTTGCTGAAGCGGTTCGGGACTGATGGCCCGGCGGCGATCCGGCACCAGGCGCGTGGCCGGGCATCGAACAACCGGATCGACCCCTCGATCCGGGAGGCTGCCATGGCGCTTGTCCGGGACCACTATGCCGACTTCGGCCCGACCTTGGCGGCCGAGAAGCTGGCGGAGCGTCACGGGCTGACGGTGTCGCGCGAGACCTTGCGCAAGTGGATGCAGGATGCGGGATTGTGGCTGTCGCGCAAGCAGCGCCGGACATTTCACCAGCCACGCCTGCGCCGCGAGTGCCTTGGCGAGCTGATCCAGATCGACGGCTCGGACCATCGCTGGTTTGAAGATCGCGGTCCGGTTTGCACCTTGCTGGTGTTCATCGATGACGCCACCAGCACCCTGATGCACCTGGAGTTTGTCAGCTCCGAGAGCACCTTCAGCTATTTCGGAGCCCTGGAGCGATACCTGACGCTCCATGGCCGGCCGGTTGCCTTTTACTCCGACAAGCACACGGTGTTCCGGGTGCCGAAGCAAGATGCCAGGACAGGCTATGGGATGACCCAATTTGGCCGGGCCCTGAACGAGCTGAACATCGAGATCCTGTGCGCCAACTCCTCGCAAGCAAAAGGTCGCGTCGAGCGCGCCAACCGCACCCTGCAGGACCGCCTGGTCAAGGAACTGCGGCTGGCCGGCATCTCCGACATGGAGACCGCCAACGCCTTTCTTCCCGGCTTCATGGCGAGCCACAACGCGCAGTTTGCCAAGCTGCCCCGCCGTTCGGACAACCTGCATCGGGCGCTGAATGTCGAACCGGATCGGCTGCGCGACATTCTCTGCTATCGCGATGAGCGGTATGTCAGCAATCAACTGGCCTTCTCCTATGACCGGCTGCGGATCATCCTGGCGGAGAACGAGATCACCCGCGATCTGCCGGGCAAATACGTGGACAGCTATGAGTTCGCGGACGGCCGGCTGGAGTTCCGCTGGAAAGGTGTCTCGCTGCCCTACTCCGTGTTCGACAAGGATCAGCGGGTGACCCATGCCGCCATTACCGAGAACAAGCATCTGAGCGCGGTCCTGGAATACATCAAGGCCGAGCAGGACAAGGCTCCGCCAAAGATACACCGGGTCGGCAAGCAACGCACCCGTTACACGCCCACGGGGCGCCGCAACACCGGCTGGAACTCGCTGGCAGACCGCAAGCGCAAGGCAGCCGGCGCAGCCAGCCAGGGCTCCGATGCCTGAGGTCTCCGCCCTGTCAGGCTGCGCCCTGATGCCTCCGCTGTGACATTCTTACTTTGCGCAGCCAAGGACATTTCAACTTGGTTGCAACAGTACATATAGCCGGGGCACATTCCATTCTGGAATGCATCACTCGATAGTTTCCTGAAGCACCTCAGGAGCATGTGATGAGGCGCCCTTTCACCAACCTGACGCTGGACGAACGCCGCGTGATTGCAAGGATGCTGCAGGCCAAGGTGCCAAAGACGAAGATTGCGGCGATGCTCGGCCGCGA
>NZ_JAPTYD010000106.1 GCF_026913015.1 Paracoccus benzoatiresistens | reverse complement strand
GCCTCAGATCGAGCAAAAGCTCACGCCAGCTCTCGGTGCTTTCGCGGAAGCCGTCGATCATCGCCAGAAGCTCCTTGTGGCCATATTCATCGGCCCCGACGATCACCAGAACGCATTGCCTTTCCTCAGCCATGCGCGGTTTGAAATACACCCCGTCGGCCCAGATGTAGAGAAAGCGCCGATGGCTCAGGTCGCGCCTTTGCCAAGCCTCATAGTCGTTCCACCAATCCGCCTTCAGCCGCGTGATCGTCTTGGCGGAAAGCCCATTGGCATTGGGGCCAAGAAGCGCTGCCAAGGCTTCGCTGAAGTCCCCCGTGCTGACCCCCTTGAGATAAAGCCAGGGCAGCAACTCCTCCACTGATTTCGCCTTGCGCAGGTATCGCGGCAGGATGCTGGGCGTGAAGGTGATCTTGTCCTCCCCGGGCTTGCGGTCTCGCACCCGCGGCACTTTCACCGGCACGGGGCCAATGCCGGTCATCACCTCGCGTTCGGGTAAGTGTCCATGGCGCACCAGGCGCGCACGCCCATCCTCAAGCTTCTCCTTGGAAAAGGCGGCCATGAGCGTGGCCAGCTCGGCGTGGATTGCCTGTTCGATCAGCTTGCGCGCGCCATTGCGGAGAACGTCGGTGAATGCATCGGCGCTAAATCCCGATGGATCGGGGAGTTGGGTGATGGTATTCTCTGGCATGTGGCATATCCCTTTCTCGGCTGAGAATTGACGGCGCGTGAACACCGCCATGATATGCCGCCCCTCAGGGCATCACCAACTTTCGCTCATTACTCCAACGACAGCCGAGCCGATCTCACCTGGGTCCTGCTCCGCCTCCTCTGCAGCATGACGGAAAGCCACGTCTTGGTTGAACCCTAAGGCAGTATTGATTTTTTGCCTTCTCGGACTATCTAATAAGCGTTTCTGCTGGCAACAGGTTGGACAGATGCTTCCCGTCCTGTCGAAAGTCATGGCGACCGTGAACGCGCCCTATAGCGTGGCGGTAACGCCTGCCCAGCTGGCGGCCAGCATTGCCGATCCCGAGAGTGCTGTCGTCTGCGACCCTGCGACCTTTGCATTCCTGTCGGAAGTATCTCTGAACCTGCAGCATGCCTTCATTGATGCAATGGCCGTCGACCCGGAAAAGGTTGCCTTGGTAGCGAGGAAATTTTCTGACCTTGCCGGTTACAGGCTTCCGCTCGCATCCTGATGAATACCCCCACCCCGAGCCGGTGGCCCGAGCTTTTCGACCAGGCAATGGCGATCGTCGATCAAGCGAATGCAATTGGCATTGCCATGAACGACTGGACGTTCGGTGGTGGCACTGCCCTCATGCTGCAGATCGGGCACCGCGATAGTCACGATATCGACCTATTTGTCAGTGATGCACAATATCTGCCTTTTTTGAACCCCGAGACCCAGGGGTTCGAGCTCAGCCTCGTTCCAAGCGGCTACGAGACAGATGGAACAAGGGCCCTCAAGATCGTCTTTGAGGGGGTGGGCGAGGTCGATTTCATCTGCTGTCCTGCGGTTACAGATCACCCTTTTGAACGGGCAATCGTCAATGGTAGGGAGGTCAATCGCGAAACGCCGGCGGAAATACTCGGAAAGAAGATCGTCTTCCGCGGTGCAACGCTGCAACCTCGCGATATGTTCGATATTGCCGCCGCCGCTGTGGTGCTTGGCGAGGATGCTCTCGTTACCTCACTGAAGCCTTTGGCCGAGGCCAGTGGCGTGGCCTTGAAGGTGGCTCGCGGGATGAATCCCGACCTGGCTCGAACGGTGATGAGCCGGCTGATGGCACATCCAGACTACCAGGATCTTTATCTGACTGCGCAAGATGTTGCTTGCAGGGTGCTGCAGCGGGTGGCTGGCGAGACAAGCTGACGACCGGCGCTCCGTTACGCCGCTCCGACAAAAAGAACAAAACAACGGGACCACATGGGTCACCGTATTCCAGTTCGTGCAAGGTGTTCATTCGGCGGATCATTTCAGCCGTTCAAAGGTGCGAAGAGATCCTGCAGCGTGGCCCCGTCCAGGACCAGCAAGCTGCTGTCGCTGCTCTCGTCGAACAGGGCGTCGGCCAGGGCCTGCTTTCTCGCCTGGAGTTCCAAGATCTTTTCCTCGACCGTTCCGGCGGCGACAAGACGATGGACGAAGACCGGCTTCGTCTGGCCGATCCGATGGGCGCGATCCATGGCCTGGCGCTCGACTGCCGGGTTCCACCAAGGATCGAACAGGATCACGGTATCCGCCTCGGTCAGTGTCAGCCCCACGCCTCCGGCCTTGAGACTGAGCAAGAAGACCGGGGCACCCCCGCGCGCGAAGGCCTCCAGAACGGCGGCGCGGTCGCGTGTCTCGCCGGTCAGGCTGAGGCTGGCAATTCCGACTTCGCTCAAATCGGCCTCAATCAGGCGCAGCATCTCGACGAATTGCGAAAAAACCAGGACCCGGCGGCCCTCGGCCACGAGCTCGGTCAGCAATTCGCGCAGGCGCTCGCGCTTGGCGCTGTCGGTGACCGAACGCGCGGCCCCGGTCTTGGCCAAGGCGGGATCGCAGCAGACCTGCCGCAGCTTCAGAAGCGCGTCAAGCACCGTGATCCGCGCGGCGGCGAGCCCTCGGCTGCCGATTGCTTCGCGCACACGCTGGTCCATGGCGCTGCGCACCGTTTCGTAAAGCCCCTGCTGCGCCTTGGGCAGGATCACCAGGTCGAGTATCTCGGTGCGCGGCGGCAGTTCCGCGGCCACCTCCTCCTTGGTGCGGCGCAGAAGAAAGGGGCGCAGGCGGCGGTTCAGACGGGCCTGTGCGCTGGCATCGCCATGTTTCTCGATCGGGGTGCGGAACAGGGCCTGGAAGCGCTTCCGGTCGCCCAGAAGCCCGGGCACCACCCAGTCGAACAGAGTCCAGAGATCCTGGAGTGAATTCTCCATCGGCGTGCCAGTCAGGGCGATGCGCCCCTGGGCCGGGATCTCCCGCAGGGCCTTGGCCAACTGCGATGCCGGGTTCTTCAGGGTGTGGGCCTCGTCCAGAATGACCAGCGGCCATTGCTGCCCGGCCAGCCAGTCGCGATCCCGTGCCAGCAGGGGATAGGTGGTAATAACAAGATCGGCCTGGTCGAGCAGCTCGCGCAGCGCCTTACGATCCGGGCCATGCAGGATCAGCAGGCGCAGCTCCGGTGCAAATTGCGCGGCCTGGACCTGCCAGCCATGCAGCAGGCTCGTCGGCACGATCAGGAGCGCCGCGCCCTCGGTGCCGGCCTCGCGCCGGGCCTGCAGCAGTGCCAGCGTCTGGACCGTCTTGCCCAAGCCCATGTCATCGGCCAGCACCGCCCCGAACCCGGCACCCAGCAGCCCGATCATCCATGCCGCGCCAAAAGCCTGGTACTGTCGCAAATGCGCCTTCAGTCCGGCTGGTGCTTGCAGGTTTTCGCCCTTGGCCAAGGCTTCGAGATGTCGGGCGAGGGGCAGGATGCCGGCATGGTCCGAGAACCGCACCGTGCTTCCGTCCAGCGCCTCTTCCGCAAGTCGCGCGACCACGGCATCAGTGGGATGCAGGGCGCCCAGTTCGGCATGATGGCTCAGGAAGAGATGGAGAAGCGGTGCCAAGGGTGAGAGATCCAGCGCCGCATAGCCGTTCTTGCCCCGGTCGAGATAGATCGGCCGGACGGAAAGCTGCTGCCTGAGGGTCTCGGCATCCGGCACCTCCTTCCAATCCTCACGGATTTGCTCGAGGCAGGCGGCCAGCAAGGGGGCGACGTCGAGAGACCGGCCGCCGATCTCGGCGGTGAAGCCCAGCGAGAACCAGTCGTGACCTTGGAAAGCCTCACCCCTTTCCGCCTGAGTGGAGACTGAAAGGGAAGCGGCCTCGGGGCTGAGGCGATAGGGCCATTTCGCCGTCTCGTTGATCTCCCAGCCTTCGCCGCGAAGCGCCGGCAGGAGACCGAAGGCGAAGTGCAATGCGTCGCGTTTTTCGGTCATCCGAAGGGTGTGCGGGCTCATCTCGCCATCGGCGAAGGTGAAATCGCAGCCCAGCATCCGCTCACCCGGCCAGTGGAATTCCAGCTCCTCGACCGGAAGGGCACCTGCGTTCAGCAGTCGGGTCCTACAGGAGGCTTCCCATTCATGGTCCCGGGTCAGGCTGACCACCTCCCCGGCCACGACAAGGCGCGGATCCGTGCCATCCTCCGGGGCCTCAATTCCGTCATAGGCAAAGCGCAAGCTCAGCGTCGGCAGCAGCAGGCTGTTGCCCCAACGATGCGGACCGTCCTTCGCCTGCTCGGCCCCCAAGGTCAGCCGGGCGCAGCGCGCCTGTGCCGCGCGCTTGATCCGCCGCGTCTTGCGCGGGGGCGGCAGGGACATCCCCGCGACCGCCTCGGGCAGGGCCGCGCCGAGAGCCTCGGCCTCCTGCGACGAAACGGTCGGGCCGGAGGTGACGATCCGCAGCGCCGCATTATCGACCGCTCGGGCCATACGACCCATGAGACCGCCTTGCCGGTCAAGCCAGATCGTGGCCTCTCCGAGCGTCAGGAGTTCGAGTGCCTGCCCGTCCTCATCCTCGAAGCCCAGGTGCTGGTTGCCATCCGCCGTCATCCGCCAACCGAGCCGGGCATCAGGAAGGTGGTCGGACCAGCGGAGGTGCGCCTCCGGCGCATTGTCGTGCAGGAACCGGCCGCTGTCGCATAGCCTGCGCAAAAGGGCGGTCACCTCTTCTCCGCGTGGTCGCAGGAGTTCAGGGAGACCATAGCTGTAGGGTGCCTCCCAGAGCCGCGTCTGGGCCAGGGCGGCGAGCAGTTCGAGATCCAGGGGGCGGATGAACTTTGCAGGGGCGATGCTCCGCATCTCACGTAGAACGTCATGGCGGCGGATGGACTGGTTCAGCCCGGTTCCGGCGGCATTGATGCGACCCTTGTAAATGTCGATCTTGACCTGCGATCCGGAGGGCATGAGCACGTAGAGCAGGCGGTCCTTGACCGTGTCCGGATAGTCCTGCGGTCGCTCCACGGCAGGCGCGGATCGCGGGGCATAAGTGGCGAGGCTCTGCAGCCAGTTGCGCATCTCAAAGCTCAGACCGGTGCCGACCCCGGGAGAGCCTCGCTCGCTCCAGGTGATCAGCACGGCTGCCACATGCTTGCAATTGTAGCCCACCGGGCAGGAGCAGACGCCTTCGACCAGATCGCCCCGCACCGCAATATGCTGCTGATAGGTCCGACCCCGATCATTCACGACCCGCCCCTGCAGATGCCCGTTCGGCAATGGATCGACGGATCGCACAAACCCGCGGCGGCTATAGTCCCTGCCACGCTCTGCCGTATGGCAGTCGAATTGATCTTCAAACTGCATCATGCACCAACGTCCTATGCCGGGACGCTTGTCTACTGTCCATAGTCGAATGATTTGGAACAGGCGTCGTAATTTTGCTCCGTAGGCTCTGGCTTTGTCGGTTTAGGTTATGCTGCCTGGCGCTGTTGGTTCAAGTGTATCGGGGCACGGTTTTGAACGCCGTGCGCCGTTCATGCCGCCAGCTTGAACCCCGTGGTGGCTTTGGTTTCAAAGGCCAACCGCTCCGCGCGGATTGATCGGGCGTCCTGTGCCCGTGCTGCTCGCGCAGCCGACTGGCGTTGTGGAGAGCCGCGAACGCGGCCAGCGCCAGCCGGAGTTCGTCGACCGTGGCGAGGTGCCGGACCCAGAGGAGTTGCTCCTTCAGCGCCCGGATTGCCCGCGCGGGCACGCCGTTGCCCCCGCCCTGGCGAACGAAGGCGGACAAACTGGTCATGCCAAGGAACCGGATCTCGCGCTGGAAATCGCCCGACATGGAAGTCGAGCCGCCGTCATGGTACAGGACGAGACCCTGCGCCACGCCGGAGCCTGCCGATCGCGCCGAAGTTCCTGAACACCTCAAGCGCAGTTGCAGTGAACCGCAGCTTCGTCCGCATCGCGGCCAGCACCCTCCTACCCCGCGTTTCTGAAGCGAACATGAATGGCCAGTTTGGGGAAGCTGCGGCGCAGCACAATGCCGACCCTGTCCGTCAGCTTAGGGCCGTTTGCACCACATCAGGGCGCATTCCTTTTCATCACGTCCTGTTCGAGCGTCAGTCAAAACGCCGGTCCGGTCTCCACGGTCGCCAAGGCGATGTCCGGCCGGACGGTCGCCGTAGGCCCTGCGTGCTAGCCACGCTTGAAACTCAACGTCTTTCCAAGATCGCTCAAGCCGGGGCGTGGTCACTGTCCTTGGGCAAGCCCCGCAACGCCCAATCCACCCCGGCAGCTTGCAGCATCGGCACAAGGGTCGGGAAAACCCGAGGCTGTGCCTGGACTCCGGCCCAGCCTGACCGATGCCGCCCACTTATATCACCACCTAACCGGTCTGCCTTGCTTTCTTGAAGCTGCATTGGCCGCGGCAGACAAGATGACGGTGGGGGACCCACCGGCCTTTATAGCATAAGCTAGGGTGTGTTGACGTTCACCGGAGTCGGATGACGGTTGCGGCGAGAGCAATGAAGGCGCTGAAACTTTCATCAGT
>NZ_JAPTYD010000105.1 GCF_026913015.1 Paracoccus benzoatiresistens | reverse complement strand
TCTGTTTCGGCGAACTTCTGGCAAACGCACCCAAGACCAGAAATACTCAAATTCAATGGGTCAGAGACGGCGTTTACAGTCGACTGAACATAGCGCCAGAAAGCGTGGCCTTCCCGCCATGGCAGGCTTCAGTGGCTTTTTTTCCGGAAGAAGCAATTGGCCGGGTCTCAGCCCCACACCAGTTCCGGCGCGACTGCCTCCCAGACCTCCCGGCGCAGGTGAGCGCGGAACTCCTCCTTGTTGTCGGCTTTGCGCCACCGCACCACGGCGCCGACTTCTCCCCGCAGAAAGTTCAGGCCCTCCGGCGGCGACCAGGTCCGTGCCATACGCCCCAAGGCACGTCCACGGACATTGTGGATCATCCAGGCTCCCGCCTCGTTCACGACCTGAACGGGATCGCCCACCTGGGCTTCCGCGATCGCCCGCAGGGACGGGTGATCCGCAGGCAGGCGCCCCGCCCAGGATAGATCCACGGCCTTCAGGTTGGGCATCTGATACTGCGCGGTTGCCAGCACCACGTCACCAGACCGGGACGGGGCCTCCCGCCGGAGCACATGCTCTCCCCCTCGCGGCAAGAACGGATGCGCATCGCTTGCCATGATGCAGAGGCTGCGCCGCGCCCGGGTCATGGCGACGTAGAACAGGCGCCGCGGCGCATCGGCATCCTCGCCCCTGGAGGGAGCATCCCAGCCTCCGTTCAGGATGACCACATCGTCGAACTGCAGCCCCTTGGCGCGATGGGCCGTCAGAAGCAGCAGACCCCGCTGTTCGCTCCGGGTATCGCGGGCCCATTCCGCAAAACACTCGATGAGATCGGGCACCGGCATGGTCTTGTCGGCAAGCTCCCGGGCCAGCGCGGCAATCCCTTCGGCGATCAGATCGGTCCAGCGGTTGGATGGCAATGTGTTCACGGCCTCGACCAGATCGCGGATGCTCAGAAGCCGCGCGGGATCGCGCCGCAGGACCTCGATGAAGCCCTGCATCTCGCGCAGGCGCCAGACGCTGGGCGGGCTTTCATTGGCCATCTCCACCGGAAGCCCCAAGGCTTCTGCATAGGCCCGCACCGGCGCAAGGCGCTTCCAGTCGCGCGAGATGATCGCAGCCCGGGACCAGCTCCAGTCCGGGTCCAGGCGCGACAGGCGCACGAGTTCATCGACCGCAGCGATGGCTTGCGCCACATCGCCTCTCGGACAATCCAGCAGCTGAACCCGGCCCTGCGCGACAGGATCGAGTGCAGCCATCTCGCCTCCGGGCGGATCCTTCCGGCGCTTGCGATCGACGCTGATGGCGTGATCAGCCTTCATCCGGTCCCTGGCTGGAGCAATCACGGCATTGGCCGCCTCGATGATGTGGCGGGTGGAGCGGTAGTTCTCGACCAGGAACTCCGGCCGGGCCCGGTAGTCCGCCTCAAACTGCCGGATGAAGCGGATGGAGGCACCTGCGAAGGCATAGATGTTCTGGTCGTCGTCGCCGACCGCGAACAGGCTGAGCCGCAGGTCCGGATCCTCCAGAGACCGGCCGGCCACGGCGGCGATCAGGGCGTATTCCTCGGGTCCGATATCCTGGTATTCGTCCACCAGGATCCAGCGGTAGCCCTGGATCAGCGTTTCGCGCTGCGCCTCCGCCTCCGCCTTGCTCAGGCCCTCGCCATTCAGAAGGCGCACGGCCTCCCTGAGGATGCCGTCGAAGTCATAGGCCTCTGTCGCAGTCCCGGCGAAGCTGGCGCCCACCAGCCGCATGGCCAGCGCATGGCAGGTCGAGATCGTCACCAGGCTCGCGTCATCGCCGATCAGGTGGCGCAGGCGCGCCCGGACCTCGGCGGCGGCGTGGCGGTTGTAGGTCAGCACCAGGATGCCGCGCGGATCCTCGCGCCGGACGCGGATCAGATAGGCGATGCGATGGACCAGCACGCGCGTCTTGCCCGATCCGGGACCGGCAAGCACCAGAACGCTGGTCTGCTCTCGGTCGTCGGCGACGATCTTCTGCTGCACGGGGTTGTCCAGGGCCTCGACGATGGTCTTCCAGGACGTGCCGGTGGTCTGGCGCCGGATCTCCGCGGCTTTGCCGGGCATCCAGCGGCTCAGGAAGGCGTCGCGGTCCAGGACGAAGTAGTCCTCCGACAGGCGCAACGCCTGATCCATCGCGACAAGACCTGTTTCGGCATAGGCGGCCATGACATGGGTCTGCACGGTTTGTTCGCCGTAATGCTCTTCCAGGGGAATGAAGTCCTTTTGCGTGAAGGCGCCGCCGGCACTGTTCAGGTGAACCGTCATGGCGGGCCGGAAGACGGTCAGCCCCTTGCCGAGACTCATCACCTCCTGCTCGTGGAGCCAGAGCAGGCTGCGCTCCATGAGCCTCGTCATGTCCTTAATGCCACTGTTCCGCAGCAGCGCGTCGGAGGTCAGCACCGCCAGAAGATCACCCAGGGTGGTCTCGACCTGCAGGTCCTTGCCCCGGACGCCCTTCGGCACCTTGCCCAGGAGATGTGCCAGCAACAGTTCGGCCGCCTGCCGGCGGATCAGGGCAGTCTGGTCCAGCACCTGCCAGGAGCGTTGCGATGTCACCAGCAGCGTATCGCGCGTCACCTTGCGCACCCGCAGATTTCCGAGCCCCCCGTCCTGGTCTCGCCCATCACGACCCATGCCGCGCACTAGCTTTTCCACGATGTCTGGCCGGACGCTGGCGTGTCCCCCGTCCCGCAGGGTCTGACAGGCGACAGAGAGGTTCAGGGGAATTCCTCCTGCCCCTTCGGCATCCGGGGCAGCCTCGCGCAGAACGGCAATCAGCTCGCACTCGAGGGCAGAGGCGAACTCAAACCGCTGTCGCGACTGTCCCTCGACCCCGGAATGGACAAACACCGTCACCGCCACGTCATTGCGCGCGATGCCGAGTGCTTCCAGATCCGCCAGGGCCTTGTTCAGCGCCCCACCGGTCAGGCCGCTCACCCCGCTCAGCTCGTCGGTCGAGATACCCTTGTCCCTGGGCGCATTCATCAGGTAGCGCACGATGTCCAGAAGCTGCTTGCGCCGTGTCCCGGTCACCTCCGCCTTGGCCAGGATGACCTCTGCCTCGGCGAGCGTGCGGACCCGCAGCGAGGACGGAAACACCTGGACCCGGTTTTCCTCGCGCGACAGGAGCGCGGCCTCTTCGAGCCAGGACACGGCCGTCTTGACCCGGGTGTCGTCCGTGGCGCTGTCGCGCTCGAACTCCTGCTCACGTTCTGCCCGCACGATCTCGGCGGACGTGGCCACAACCTTTCCCGTCTTGCGCGTGCGCTCGTCCAGCCGGCGCAAGGCTTTCAGGATGGCGCCGATCTCGTGGCGTGCCAGGCGGGAACGGGCGGAGAGCGAGAACTGCCGCTCCACATCCTCCGCGGCGAACAACAGCACGCAGTTGGCGTGATCGCGGTCCCGTCCGGCGCGTCCGGCTTCCTGGAGGTAGTTCTCAAGCGAGCCCGGAATGTCGCCATGCACCACCAGCCGGATGTCCGGCTTGTCGATGCCCATCCCGAAGGCGTTGGTGGCCGCGATGATCCGCAGTTCGCCCACACGGAAGCGCTCCTGGATGTCGCGCTTCTCGTCGGGGGGCAGGCCTGCATGGAAGTGCTCCGCCGAGAGCCCCTGCTGCTTGAGAAAGCCTGCCACGCGTTCGGTCTCGCCCCGGGTGGCGCAGTAGACGACGGCACCCGATGCACCTTCCCTCGGCAGCTTCGCCTCGATCACGTCGAGAATGTCGGCAAGCTTGGTACCCTTTCGCGTGGGGCGCACCTCGAAGCTGAGGTTGGTGCGCACCGCGCCGCCATCGAGAAGCAGCAACTCGACACCGAGCCGGGACCGGAAGTGATCGCGGATGTCGCGCACCACTTCGGGCTTCGCGGTGGCCGTCAGGCTCAGGATCGGCGGGGGCGGCTCGTCTCCGGCGCTTTCCTTGATGAAGCGGCCGACATAGCGGTAGTCGGGTCGGAAATCGTGTCCCCACTTCGAGACGCAATGCGCCTCGTCCAGAACCCAGAGGCCGATCTCGCGCTGCGCCAGGACCGAGCGGACGGAGGTGCTGCGCAGCTGCTCGGGAGAGATGAGCAGCATGGCCGCCTCGCCCATCCGCACCTTGTCGAGCGCGTCCTGCCGCTCCGGCAGGGACAGCATGCCGTTCACCGTGACCGCCGTCGAGATGCCGGCCCGCTCCATGCCCTGGACCTGGTCGGCCATCAGCGCCACCAAGGGCGAAATCACCACGGTCAGGGCGCCGGTCTTGTCAAACTTTGACAGCGCGGGGATCTGATAGCAGACGGACTTCCCGGCTCCCGTGGGCAGGATGCCGAGGATGCTCGCTCCCTTCATCGCCTCTTCGACAATCCGTTCCTGCAGAGGGCGGCCTGCGTCATCCACCGGCTGAGGTCGAAAAGCCTTGAAGCCGAACCACTGCGACAGCGCACGGACCGGATCGTTCTTCTCCTGGCACCATCGGCAGTCCAGATCTTCACAGGCGGTGTCGCGCAGATGGCGGACAATGAGCGCGGCCTCGCGGAACTGCGCCCGCACCCAGGGCGGCATCACGGAGTCCCCACCCGCGACCAGGATCCAGGACAGCGCATAGGCCGTGGGCCACCCGAGCTGGGGACTGGCGATCCGCTCGAGCACCTCTTCGATCCGCTGGTCGCAGGCCCGGTTCGTCAGAAGACGGAGGATGGCCTCGCGGGCAGCCCCATGGGTTGGAGCATCGGCGCCCCTGATATGGCGGAACACGGCATCGAACCCGCCTGCATTGTCCATCCGGGTGGTCAGGTAGTGAAAGGCTGTGACCGCGTCCGGCTCCTCGCCGTTCAGCCGCTCGAGGGCAGCAAACTGGTTTTCGAGAACCTGGAAGACAAGCCTTGCATCCAGTTCCGGGTCGTTGACGTGGCCCGCCTGAAGCCGCCCGTCGCGGTAGTGCTTGACCAGGTGGTGGTAAGGGTTGCGCGGGAAGGCCAGAGGATTGAGCCATAGGGTATCAATCGAGGACCGGGTGAGCTTTGCCAACCGCGGCCGGGCGGCCATTAGATGCGGCAGATCGTGGCGAAGGATGTTGTGGCCGAGGAGGTGAGCGATGTCGGCCGACGCCGTCTCCAGCCGATCCAGGGTAGGTTCCATGTCCCGGCCTTTGGTCAGGATGGCCTGTCGGACGCCGTGCTGGACGGCAGCAAGAGCGAAGATCCGGGCGGTTTTCGGATCGACTTCCAGATCAACCGATAGGCAACGGTGCAGAAATGATCCGGGCACTTGAAACATCGGAACGACGACGTCCTGCAGGTCGGCGGTGGTGATGAACGATCATCACCAGGACGACATAAAATGGTCAATATTCATTTAGAGGTCATTTCAAGACCACGTTGTCAGCGCTCGAAAGCAGATGATGGCGCAGGCCAAGATGGTGAAGGCGAGGTGAGTGTCGGCCCTGCGCTCGTATCTGACGGCGAGGCGCCGGAATTTGGAGAGCCAGGCGAATGTGCGCTCGACGACCCAGCGATGCTTTCCGAGATGACTGCTGCTCTCAATGCCCTTCCTGGCAATGCGATGCTTGATGCCGCGTTTGGTGCAAGCCCTGCGACAGCGGGGATAGTCATACCCCTTGTCGGCATGCAGCTTGCCGGGCCGATGGCGCGGCCTGCCACGCTTGCCATGAATGGGAGGAATGGCGTCGAGCAGCGGATCGAGCATCCTGCTGTCATGGACGTTTGCGCCGCTGAGGCGCACCGTCAGGGGAATGCCTTGCCTGTCGGTGACGATGTGGCGCTTCGTGCCAGGGCGCCCGCGATCGGTGGGGTTGGGGCCGGTGACTTCGCCCCCCTTTTCGCCGCGATGGACGCGCTGTCCATGCAGGCCCGGGTCCAGTCGAGATGACCGGCGCGATGCAGCTGGCGCAGTAAGACCTGATGCAACTGATCCCAGACACCGGCCAACTGCCAATCCCTGAGCCTTCGCCAACAGGTCACGCCCGAGCCGCAGCCCAGCTCCGCGGGCAACATCCGCCAGGGGATGCCGCTCTGCAGGACAAACATGATCCCGGCCAGAGCGGCCCGGTCGCAGACCCGAGGCCGCCCACCTTTCGCGGACCGAGACGTGGATGGCAACAAAGGTTCGATCACGGCCCAAAGGCCGTCAGAGACAAGCATGGCAGACATAAGCCACTCATCTAACAGGACGAATCCGCCTGCAAGTGGTTTTGAAACGCCCTCTTAAGAGAGAGAGACGATGCAGCTGTGCAGGTCCTTCCTGCCGATAAGCTTTGAGGCGTGCCGAGAGTGAATGGCAAAGACGTCTCATCAGAAAGTCGATCAGCTGCGAGCGCTCTGCGTTCAGCTAGGCTTCGGATGAAAGGCCGTACCCCCCAGATCACCAGATCATGGAGAAAATCATGCAGCTGATGAACCCAATCACGACGCCAGCCACAAGGCGTTGATGATGTGACCGCCCCCCGACGGCATCTGATGTGCCAAGGTGGGTCTGCAACGATCCACAAAGGGAGCGGTCATGTCGGAGATTATCACGGTCGGGCTCGATCTGGCGAAGAATGTGTTTCAGGTGCATGGAGCTGACGGCGCAGGACGGGCGGTTCTGCGCAAAAAGATACGGCGAGCGCAGGTGCTGGAGTTTTTCAGCCAGCTGCCCTCGTGCGTCGTGGCGA
>NZ_JAPTYD010000104.1 GCF_026913015.1 Paracoccus benzoatiresistens | reverse complement strand
CCGCCGGTTGGGTGGGTGTCAGTTCACCCGGAGATTACGCCACTGTCCAATTTCTACCACTTCCGAGACACGACCCGCGCCAGAAGGCCAATGGACTTGTCTCGAAAAATGCCGGGTTCTTGAGAGCATGGAAGCGATCGAGGAAACGGACGATGACGAACAAGCCAACCGGAGAATTCAAGCGCGAGGCGGTGCGGATTTCGTTGAGGGGCGGTTTGCCCCGCAAGCAGGTGGCGGCAGATCTTGGCGTTGGCCATTTGACGCTGAACAAGTGGTGAGGGCGTTTGGCGACGCAGGGACGGTGCCTCAGAAGGAGGCCGAACTGGTCAAGGAAATCGAATGGCTTCGGCGTGAGTTGCGGATCATGACGGATTTGAGCCGGATGAGAAAACTACTTGGGGGATGGTTTCCCCGGCGAAAGTGGGAGACGTCAAAAAAGGCCACAGTCTTTTTCCGGGCCAAAAGTTATGAGGTTTGCGTTCATCCAGGAGTATTGCTGCTCGCTTCCCCAAGCGCGGTTATGCCTGTTTTTCAATATCAGTCCGCGGATTGCGTGCCTGGCGACACCGGCCCCTAGTCGGCGTCAGCGCGAGGATATGGTGCTTTTGGCGCATATCCGCGAGCGGCAGCGCCTGAGCCTGGGCAGCTATGGCGGCCGCGCATGACAGCCGAACTTCAAGAACTTGGCCTTGCCGCGGGTGAAAGGCCGATCGGACGGCTGATGAAGGAGAACAGGATTTGCTCCGTGAGAACAAAGAACTACAAGCGCACCACGGATAGTGGCCACGCATTCAACATTGCGCCTAATCTGCTCGATCAGGACTTTTCGGCGGCGCGGCCTAATCAGAAATGAGCTGGCGATATCAGCTATATCTGGACGGAAGAGGGTTGGCCTTCCCTGGCCGTGATCATTGTTCTCTATTCCCGACGTGTAATCGGCTGGGCCGTCAGTGGCCGGACAAAACGCGATCTGGTGACCCGTCCGCCATCAGCCCCGCATTCGTCTCGTGCGCAGTGTCCCAGAAGGTGATCCCCGCCTTCGGAAACAGATCCGACACAGGCATCATCGCAGACCCGATGATCCCGAACGCATGCTCGATCCCGTGCATCTGCGGGACTTTGACAAACGCTTCCTCTGTGGTCATTCTCATCGGTTGTTTCTTTCTTTGCCAAATCAGTTCGGCTGTAGGGCGGCTTTTGATCGTTGCTGGCAGGGACGTATGCCCCGCCAGCAACCCAAACATCACTTCATATCCGAAACGGCGGCAGCCAAGCTCTGATCAAGATCGGGTTCCCTTTCCTTTTCCGGCGCTTGTTCGGTGAAGGGACGGTCGGGGCGGATCAGCAGGGCTGTTCCCGCGCCCACCAGAAGCAGTGCCAGCGAGATCGAGAACGGCAGATCCCATCGCCCGGTCAGGTCGATGATCAGCCCGAAGACGACGGGTGAAATCATGCCGGCCAGGCCGAAGCCAAAGTTCATGAAGCCGCTGGCCGTACCCGAATACTGCGGTGCAATGTCCATGGGCGTTGCCCAAATGGGTGCCACGATCAACTCAGCGAAGAAGAACGCTGCGCTGAGGCTGATGGCCACTGTCACCAGATCCGTCGAAAACATCACCGGCAGCATACAGACAAAGGCGCCCAAGAAGCCCAAGATGATGACGCTGGTCCGGGCCAGCGTAGTATTGCCCGTCCGACGCAGAATGCCGTCGCTAAACCAGCCGCCTGCCAGATCGCCTACCACCCCGGCCAAAAAAACACCTGCCGCGAAAATGGCGGATTTCTTCAGCTCAAGCTGATGTTGATGCAGGAAATAGGACGGGATCCAGTTCAAAAACATCCATAGTGTCCAGCCATAGCAAAAATCGGTGATCGTCACGGGCAGCATCCGCCGGAGCAAGGGACCCCAAGGCAGGGTCTTGCGTTCGCCGACGATCTTGGGGTCTGGCAGGTTTTCCAACTCTTGCGGAGTGATGCCCTTGTGGTTGCGTGGATCGTCGCGAAAATAGAGCCACCACACTGCTACCCAGACAAAGCTGATCAGTCCTGAGATGATAAATGCGTGGCGCCATGACAAGGTGAGGATCAGGAATGCAATCAGGGGCGGGGTCATCGCATTGCCGAAGCGGGCGAAGGCATGGGTAATGCCTTGTGCAAAACCCCGCTTTTCCGCCGGCATCCAATTCGACAGCGCACGGGTCGCAGTCGGAAAAGCCGAGCCCTCTCCCATGCCCAGCAGCACGCGCGCGACGATCAGAGAGATCGCACCCTGTGCAAAGCCGATCATCACGGTGGCCGTCGACCAGACAATGCCGCAGATGATCAGCGTCTTGTGCGGGCCCAGTCGATCCCCCAACCGGCCCCCTAAGATCTGGAACAGAGCATAGGGATAGGCAAAAGCAGAAAACGCCAGCCCAAGCTCGAAGTTTGACAGGCCTAGTTCGGCCTGCATGGCGGGGGCGGCGGTGCTGATGTTAACACGGTCGATATAGGTAACCAGATACATCAAGCAGATGACGAACAGAATACGATCCGTCGTCCTGAAGCGCGTAAGCCTTAGCATGTCTCCTCCCTGGAAAATGCTGACATTTCGTTTTCCCCCGGCACTGCAGCGTGACATGGGCGCGCCCTCCTCCGGCGGTACCCTGCTGCTTCAGGCCGGTTCTGCGGGCCGATGTTTGCTCCCTCCCTTCGGGAGCCCTGCGCTACTGCGTCAGTTGCGCAAGTTTCAGGCGTTGAATCTTGCCTGAGGGGCCTTTTGGCAGTTCGGCCATGAGGTGGATGACACCCGGGGCCTTGAACTTGCCAAGTCTCTGTTCGCAGATCATGATCAGGTCCGGCGCCTGCAACGCTGAGCCCGGCCGCAAGGTGACAGCCGCCTCGACCTGTTCGCCATAGCGGTCGCATTTGCGAGCGAAGGCGGCCGCTTCGATCACGTCGGGATGGGTATAAAGCGCTTCATCAATCTCGCGCGGAGCGATGTTCTCGCCGCCCTTGATGATTAGTTCCTTGAGCCGCCCGGTGACAAATACGTAACCGTCACCGTCCATCCGGCCCAAGTCACCGGTGCGCAACCAGCCATCCGTGGTCAGGGCGGCGGCGGTCGCGACGGGGTCGTTCAGATAGCCGCGCATGACATTGGCACCACGCACGGCGATCTCACCCTCGGCGCCTGGTGGTAGGGGGTGCATGTCCGACGAGATGATTGCGACCTCGTTGCCTACAGCCCGCCCTGGAGAGCCGATCTTTCGCACGCTTGGCGGCAGCGGGTTCGACAGGATCTGGGCCGCTGTTTCGGTCAGGCCCATGGTTTCCACGATGGGAACGCCGAAGCGATGCTCAAAGCCCGCTTGCACCTCGGGTGCCAGCGCAGCCGAGGCCGAACGGCCGAAGCGGATGCGGGCCCGGCATTCGGCCGAGGGATCGCATTCGCCGTGCAGCAGGTGTGAGATGATAGTCGGCACGACCGAGAACCAGGTCGCCTCGTACTGATCGCAGAACGCCCAGAAGCGGCTAGCGGAAAAACGCTCGCACACCGCGACCGAGCCTCCCGACAGGAGCGGGCCTAGAAGCGTCACACACAGCCCGTTGATGTGATAAAGTGGCAGCACGCAAAGCGCACGATCACTAGAGCGCAGGTCATGCGCCAAGGCAGGAGTCCAGCCACCAGCCAGTAGGCTGGCATGGCTGTGGACCACGCCCTTGGGCCGTCCGGTGGTGCCCGAGGTATACATCAGCAGCGCATCGTCACAGGGGCCATGCGGATGCAGCGGGCCCGGCTGGCAGCCTGCCGGCCAATCAAAGCCGTCACCAGCCTCGATCACCATGAGCTTGGCAGGATGGGCAGCAAGGGCGGCCTGTAACAGCGCCTGCTGCGCAGGTTCCAGCAACAGTGCGCGGGCTGCGGAATGCGCCAGTGCATAGCCGATGGCATCGGCACCGGCGACAAGGTTGATCATGGTGGCACGAAAGCCGCCATAAAGCACACCGAACAGCCCCAGCACCGAATTGCGACCATTTGGCAGCATCAGCGCAACGCTTTCACCCGGGACCAGTCCCAACCCGGACAGATGGGTGGCAATGCGCTCAGCCTCATCGCGCAGTTCGCGCCAGGTCAGTGTCAGGCCGGACTCCGGGAACAGGTGGCTGATAGTTCCGCCCTGATGATCGGCGCGATAATCCAGCCAGTCGCGGATGGTGCCTTGCGGCGGATTGTGCGGGTCCAGCTTCATTTCCCGGCCTCATGCCAGTAGTTGCCGAAAATCTCGTCCAGCGTGGGTTCGCGGGGGGGAATGGGCCGAACGACGCGGGTGCGCTGCATGAAGTGTTGCCAGTTCAGGTTGGCGTCTATGGAATTGCCGCCCCAGCTGCCGCATCCCATCGACAATGAGAAAGGCAGGCCGTTGTCGAATGCCCCGCCGGTGGCAAAGCAATGCGCCTGATTGACGATGACACGGCAGACCGGCAGGCTGCGGCCAAGCGCCACCGGACGATCCGTGTCTTGCGAGTGAAGCCCCACCGAATGGCCCGCACCCTGATGCAGCAAAATGCGGCGCGCCAGTTCGGCGGCATGGTTGAAATCGCGGGCGCGATAAAGTGCGACAATGCGACTTAGCTTTTCCCCCGACAGCGGATGTTCGGGGCCGATGCCCTCGGTCTCAACAGCGATCAGGCGGGTGCCTGCGGGTACCTTGCCCGCCAGCCCCATCTTGTCGATCATCACCTCGGCGTCCTTGGCGATGATCTCCCGATTCATATGGCCGTCCTGCCAGAGATGCGAAATGATCCCCGGCGCTTCGGACGAGGGCAGCACCGCGCCGCCTTCGGCTGCCAGCGCCGCCAGGAAGGTGTCATAGACCGCATCGAGCACAATCAGCGCGTTTTCCGAGGAACACGAGGTCGCATTGTCAAACGTCTTTGATGCGGCGATCTTGCCCGCCGCCGTTATCAGATCCGCCGTCTCATCCACAATGACTGCGACATTGCCGGCGCCGACGCCGATGGCTGGGCTGCCGCTCTGATAGGCGCGGCGCACATTGTCTTGGCTACCGGTGACAACGACAAGATCAGCAGTCTCCAGCAGGCGTTGCGTCTTGGTCTTGCTGCCGAAGCCAGGCAGCATCTGCACCAGATCGCGATCTTCGCCGATGCGATCGAATTCGGCATGGATGAAGCCCAGCAGCATCTCGCAGCAGGCCACACCTTTGGGCGAAGGCGACAGCACGATAGCATTGCCGCATTTCAGCGCGTTGATAATGTTGTTCGCTGGAGTCGCCGCCGGGTTGGTCGAAGGTACCACAGCCCCGATCACGCCGATGGGGCGCGCGATCTCGGTGATGCCGGTCGCGGGGTCGTCAGACAGAATGCCGTGGGTTTGAGCGGCGCTGATGTCGCGCAACAGGCCCAAGGTCTTTCGATGGTTCTTGACGATCTTGTCGGCCACGTTCCCCAGTCCGGTGCTGCGAACCGCCAGTTCTGCCAACTGCCGGTTCCGCTCGGGCTGCATGATGGCCCAGCCGGTCGCCAGGGCCGCTCGGTCATAGCGAGCTTGGCTGCCCCGCGCCTCGTATCCGGCCTGTGCGCTGCGCGCCCGCGCCACTGCCGCGTCGACCGAGAGAATATCATTCGGGATGTTCATAGCTATTACTTCTCCGGTTCTCGGCAGCAGCACTGCCGAGAGAGTAAGTGGATCGCAGCTTGACCAAAAAAGGTGCCGCAATATCTGCAATGGTGGTCTGGCGCGGCTTTCTCCCGCCGCGATACTTTGAGAGTAGGGGATGAAAACAGTCTTGCAAATGTTTTCATTTTCTTAGACGATCTATAGATATCTCGAGGTAAAATCAGATGATTAAGCCCGATATTGTTTTCGTTGCAAACCTTGCAGGCGTTTCACCGGCTACGGTGTCCAGGGTGATGAATCATCCCGAATTGGTGCATCCTGAGACCCGCAGGAAGGTTGAACTGGCGGTTGAGAAGTCGGGTTATATCCGCAACCGCGCTGCCCAGGCTATGCATGGCAGGCGCAGCGCCACCATCGGGTTGGTGGTTCCGACAGTTGCAAATACCATTTTCGCCGAGGTCGTGCAGTCCTTCAACGATACGGTCAGCAAAGAAGGTTTTACGTTGCTTCTGGCGTCCCATGGCTACGACCTGGACATGGAATATCGACTTATTCGCAAGCTGCTGGAACATCGCGTCGATGCGTTGGCGGTGGTGGGGCTGGACCACAGCCCAGGCACTTTCCGCCTGATCTCTGGGCAGCGTGTGCCTTTGCTGGCGATTTGGAATTATCTCCCGGATTCGCCGCTGCCTTGTGTGGGTGTCGACAATTGCGAGGCAGGGCGACTGGCGGCAGAGCATCTTGTCGCCTTGGGACATCGTCGAATCGGGATGGTGTTTCCCGCCACGTCGAACAATGACCGGGCACGCGACCGCAAGAAGGCGGCGACGGCAGCCTTCATTGCGGCAGGGATCGAATTGCCACAACGTTGGCAGATCACATCTCCCTACAGCATTGCCCAAGCCAAGGCCGCCTGTCTGGAACTGCTGGAGGGAAAGGATCGGCCGAGCGCATTGCTCTGCGCCAATGATGTGATCGCGCAAGGTGCGATCTATGCAGCGGCTCGTCTGGGGATTGCGGTTCCCGGCAGCCTGTCCGTAATCGGAATCGGAGACTTCGCCGGCTCCGCGCAAATGGAGCCGGCCCTGACCACGGTGCGCATTCCTGCGCAGCGGATCGGCACCGCAGCGGGCGAAGAAATCGTTGCAGCGGTGAGCCGGTGTGATCCCGATCGCATGATCCGCCGTCGCGTGGAACTGGAACTGATTATGCGTACAAGCACCGGCTTGGCTCCTGAATTGATTGCGGCCGGGTAGCTCTCGCAAAGCAAGCATGGCTGAGCAGAAGGGCCATTCATGCTGCATGGCGAAGATCGCGAATTTGCTTTAGGCTTATCCAGCTTGTTGCGACTGAGCGTGAAGCGTTGGCCGGCGTAATTTCTGCAAGAGCTTTCCGGCTTGAGAATTACGTTCGGTCTTGCTGACTTGGATCCATCCGATCGTTGCGCCCATCAGGTCATCGACTTTTTGCACCCCGATCATCGACGCTATTTTATGGGGTTTGTGCCATCAGCAGAGACAAATCGCCCGGATCCCGATAATCCTCGTTTTGAGTCAGCATCGCCACAGGCCGCCTTCCATCAGGTGGGAATGTCCTTCGACCAGGCCGGGAACGATCACCGCCTCGCCAAACCTGTC
>NZ_JAPTYD010000103.1 GCF_026913015.1 Paracoccus benzoatiresistens | reverse complement strand
GCCGCCTGATCGAAGCCAATTTCACATGCCCGGAGCGCGCTGCCAGGGAATTCCTACCACATTCGCGACACGACCCTTCGATCCACACCACTATCGCGAGCACAATCACGACCTGAAAGGCGATCATGAAGCCCTGGCCGACCACTATCTCAGGCATGGCTGCGACGAAGGGCGTCATGCCAATTTCTATGCCTACCTCAAGTCGCAGGCGCCACATGTCGACAAGGCGCTGGCCCAGCTTGTGATCGAGCCGGACCTTCAGCGCCGCATCCTGGAGGGTCAGGAAGACGCCGCGGAACTGGCCTGCGAGATCATCCGCCTTGGCGCCCCCTGGGACAGCAGGATTTCAGACTTTTCGGCGGATGCCTATCTCGACTGGTATCCCGACATCGGCCGGGCCAGGATGGATCCGCTATACCATTACCTGCGCTTCGGCTGGGCGGAAGGCTGGCGGCGCACGCTGGGCGATCTGCGCAAGGGCCTGCATCAGGGCGGCCAGGTGTTCCGACCTGAACTGCCCACGGTCCTGATCTGCGTCCATGAGATGTCGCGGACCGGCGCACCCATCGTCGGGCGCGATCTCGTCCGCGAAGCAAGCGAGACGCACAACGTCATCGTCGCGTCCCTGCGCGAGGGGGAACTGCTGGACCAGTTCCTGCCGCACTGCTGCCAGGCGCTGATCACGCCCATGCCGTTGCGCGAAATGCCCTACCTGATGGGCGAAACCGTGCAACACATCGATTTCGCCATCCTCAATTCGGTCGAATGCGCACCCTTCGTGCACCTGCTGGTCGCAAGGGAGATCCCCTTCACTGCCTACCTGCACGAATATGCCGACTACACCTTTCCGGCCTGGAAGATGGCGATCATGGCGGCCTTTTCGGACCTGCTGGTCTTTTCGTCGGATCATGTCCGTGACAGCTGGAATGGCCGCCTGGCAGATATCCAGTTCGATACCGGTCGCGACAGCATCATCCTGCCCCAGCGGCCGCTGCATATCGGGAATGTCACCGGCCAGCGCCTTCGGGATGCGCGCGCACGGCTGGGGCGGGCCATCGGCCGCGACCTGTCGCAGGCGAGGGTCGTCTGCGGTGCGGGCCACCTTCAGTGGCGCAAGGGCAGCGACATCTTCCTGACCGCGTCCCAGATCTGCCGTGATCGCGATCCCGATTGCGTCTTTGTCTGGATCGGCGACGGTCGCAGCGCCGAGGAGCCCAGTTTTGGACTGTGGTTCGAATACCAGTTGAACCAGTCGGGAGCGAACCAGCCGGGAAGCAACATGTTCGTGCTGCCGGCAGGCCCGCTCTACATGGATGTGCTTGCGGCATCGGACACGATGTTCGTGTCGTCGCGCCTCGACCCGCTGCCGAATGTGGTCTTCGACGCTTTGGCGCAGGGTTGCAGCGTCGTCTGCTTTGACGGTGGGACAGGCTTTATCGACGACATCTATCGCAGCAGCGACCGCATCCGCGCCGTCGAATACGCCAATCCCGTGGCCGCGGTCGACGCGCTGCTGGGTATGCCCCGCAAGCTGGGCACCGATGAACAGGTCTCGCGCCCCGCGCCCGTGGCGCTGTTCGCGCGCATCGCCGAATCGCTGCGCAACCGCCTTTCGGCACAACGGAACTTCGTTCTGGGCGAAAGCGCCATCGATGTTTCGATCCTGTTCGGCCCGTCCGAGGAAGAACGCCCCTTCCGCCGCCGCGAACGCGAGAAGCTGCAAACCTATGGCCGGCGCATGCTGTGGCGGGACGTGGAGGAAGCAGCCGAGGCACTGGCCGCCTCGCCCAATTGGACCCATCGGCGCTGCCGGCTCGAACCCTATTCCGAAGCGCCGGCAAGCACGGTGACCACCCCGGATTTCGCGATTCATATCCACGCCTTCTACACCGATGAGCTGGAAGACGATCTGCGCGACCGCGCGGCCTACTCCCGCGCAAAGCGGATCGTGGTGACGACCGATACCCAGAAGAAGGCGGACGAGATCCAGCGGCTCATGGCGAACCACGGCCTGTCGGCCGAACTGGTGCTGGCTCCCAACCGCGGGCGGGACATCCTGCCCTTCCTGGAGCTTTTCGGCAGCGGCGGCATCGCGGGCGATGACGAGATCTGGTGCCATGTTCATCAGAAGAAGTCGCTGACCTCGGCCAGTGGCGGCGACATCTGGCGCAGGTTCCTGCTGCGCATCCTGCTGGGCGACAGCGAGCACCTGTCCGCGGCCATGACCCGGATCGCCGATGGCGAGACCGGCCTCGTCGCTCCGTTTGATCCGCACTTCGTCTCTTGGGCCGGCTCGCGCCGCCTGCTGCCGCAGATCGAGGACCGGCTGTCCGGCCCCCTGCCCGCGGACCCGCTGGTGTTCCCGGTCGGCAACATGTTCTGGACCAAGGCATCGGTCGCTCGCCGAATGCTGAACCTGTTCGGCGAGGATTACCTGTGGCCGAACGAGCCTATCGCGAATGACGGGACCGAATTCCACCTGATCGAGCGGCTGTGGCCAGCCGTTGCCACGGAATGCGGCTTGGATTCGGTATTTCTGCACAAGCTGGATGAGCGGAGGGTTTAAGGAAGCAGCACCCTAGTACCATTTATGATTTCGGGTTGGTCTACGCCGCGCGGAAATATAGTTGGTGCTTGATGGGTGGACGGAGCTACGCCTGCGACAGACATACCACGGCACCAAGGTGATGGGAGCACTCGACTTGTTCAGGAAGATAAAAGCATGCGCGATCTGCATGCAAAAGAATGAAGGCCGCCTGCTTCAGGCGTGGACACTGCATCACTCAAATATATTTGACGCCGAGAATGTGTATATTCTCGACAATCAATCAGATGACCATAACACGAAGTCTGTACTCGAATGGGCCGAGAGTTGCGGAGTAAACGTCCTTAGGGGCTTCGACAACTTTGAGTTCAAGGGCATAGAGGTAAGCAATCTAATCCAGAAGATTAATGGCCAGTACGACTGGTTTTTGCCGCTGGACGCCGATGAATTCGTGGGGGTTTACAAAAGTGGCCTATTCTCGATGGATCGACAGGATATCCTCCATGAGTTGCGCTTCTCCGATCCCTCAAAGATAATCAGAATGTCAAACTACGTTTGGTCGATACCAAACTCGTTAATGGGATACTACACAGAGGCCCGAAAGACAGTGATCCCACGCGATCTAAATATTCGCTTGGACATAGGTTTTCATCTTTACAGCTGGGATCCCGCGTGTCCTGGCGACACTGTAGCAAGCGAACTATTTCAGAAAAGCTCTCTGTGCTTTGCCCATATCCACAACAAGCCATATGATGAGCTTATCCGATCTGCAAAACTGAAGCTCGAGAAACGGGTTGCATCCTTTGATCGTGAAACTCTGGTAAACTATAAGGGTGCAGGAAATCACTTGATTAAGTATTTCCTGATGACAAGGGATGAGTATGAGTCCTCCTTTCCTCAAGGAAAGATTCCGCTTGGAAAAGCATTCTTTGACGCGGGATTGAGCCTGCCGTTTTCACTTGCATCATAAGCGCCCTGCGATCCGATAAGTTCTTGCTTCGAAAACATCTTTGCCTTTTTCGGCCCAGCAGCATCTCGCTTGTGACCTCGACCTTGCCCTATGGAGACAGCTTGTGAAATCGGCGTATAAAACCGCCCTCCTCGTCCTTGGCATGCACAGGTCAGGAACTTCGGCGCTTGCGGGCGTTCTTGGGCATCTGGGCGCGGCGCTGCCTCAGGATCTGATGGCCGCGTCTGAGATGAACGCGAAAGGCTTTTTCGAATCCAACCTCATCACCGGCTTCAACGACCGCCTGCTGGAGTCGGTCGGATTTACCTGGTGGGATACACGCCGCTTTCCCGCCGACTGGTTCGACAGCCCCGCCGCCGAAACCCTTCTGGCCGAGGCAGTCGAGGCGCTGGAATCGGACTTTGGCGATGCCGCGCTGTTCGTGATGAAGGACCCGCGCATTTGCCGCCTGCTGCCCTTCTGGCGCAAGGCGCTGGATCGCTTTGGCGCCAAACCTCTGGCGGTCCATACACATCGCCCACCTTTGGACGTTGCAGCGTCACTCACCCGCTGGGCGGGTTACGAGACGGACTATGGCCTTGCCTTGTGGCTGCGCCATGCCCTGGACGCCGAGGCGGAAAGCCGCGACATGCGGCGGACCTTCACGACCTATGAAGCGGTGCTGAGTGACTGGCGGGCGGAAACCGGTCGCATTGCCACTGCGCTGGATATCGAATGGCCGAGGTCGAGTGATACGGCTGCGGATGATATCCAGGACTTCCTCAGCCGCGACCTGCAGCATTTCTCCGGCGCGAAACAGGCGACGCCCTCTGCCGCGCTGCCCCTGATGCTGTCCGAAACGCTGGCGATCCTGGACCGCTGGGCCCGGGACGGCGAATCGGCTGAGGATCATGCGGTCCTGGATCGCCTGCGGGGAGCGCTGGACCAGGTCGGACCGGTTTACGACGGACTGGCCCTGCAAGCAGCCTTGCGCAGGGGCGAGGTTGCGGCCTTGCGCGATGCAGTCGGCCAGGCACGCGACGACCTGAACCGCGCGGCGATCCGGATCGACCATCTCGAGGCCAGCCAGCGCGAGCTCGAGGACCGCCATGCCGCATCCGAACGCCGGCTGCACGTCGCCACGGTCCAGTTGCGAGAGTTTACCGCGCAGCGGGCAAAGGAACTGACCGAGCGGCTGGAACTGTCCCTGGCGCTGAACGATGCCACCGCCATGTCGGCACGAATTCCGGCGCTGACCGAAAGGGTCAACGACATCGCCGCCGGGTCGGAGCAAGAGCAGAACCGGCTGCGCGTCGAAAGGGACAGGCTGGCCTCGGCACTTGCGGAGATCACCGCCGAGAAGGACCGCGTCGTGGCGGCAAACCAGCAGATTGCAAGCGAACGCGATCATCTGGCGCGGGACTATCACCAGTTGGGTGCAGATAGGGACAGGTTGGCCGCAGCACTTGCGGAGATGACCGCCGAGAAGGACCGCGTCGTCGCGGCACACCAGCAGATTGCCACAGAACGCGATCATCTGGCGCGGGACTATCGGCAACTAGATGCGGAACTCGGGAAGGTGGCGGCCGATAGGGAACGGCTGGAATCCGAAAGCCAGCAAGCGGCAGCCGAGCGGGACCGGCTGGACGCCGAGCATCAGCGCGTCACGACCGAGCGGAACCAGGCGGCAGCCGAACGCGACGCGGCGCTCCTGCTGTCGAAGGAGCTCGAGGCCGAATTCCGGGCCAGCACGTCGTGGCGCGTGACGGCCCCCCTGCGCTTCGTGTCGCGGCTTGTGGGACGCGGGACCTGACCTCCTGTCCCGCGCATGGCGCCCATGCGTTGCGCTTGGCCGGGCAACCGGTTATTTCTGGTTCAACCGCGACCGAAAGGACATGGCCTTGCGCGATCTTCGGATTCCCGACCAGAGACACCCGGAAAAGGCCCACCGGCCGGATCAGGCACAGCCCAAGAAGCCCGGCTGGATCCGCGTCAAGGCCCCGACCTCGGAAGGCTACAAGCGCACGCGCGACATCATGAAGGACAATCGCCTGTCCACGGTCTGCGAGGAAGCAGGCTGTCCCAATGTCGGCGAGTGCTGGAGCCAGGGCCACGCCACCATGATGATCATGGGGGAAATCTGCACGCGCGGCTGCACCTTCTGCAACGTGGCGACGGGCAAGCCCAACGCGCTTGACGTGTTCGAGCCGGGCCGCGTGGCCCATGCCGTCCACAAGCTGGGGCTGAAGCATGTCGTCATCACCAGCGTTGACCGCGACGACCTGGACGACGGCGGGGCCGAGCATTTCGCCCAGACCATCCGCGCCATCCGCCACCGCAGCCCCGATTCGACGATCGAGGTGCTGACGCCCGACTTCCTGAAGTCGAAACCCGGCGCCCTTGAAATCGTGGTCGAGGCGCGGCCCGATGTCTTCAACCACAACCTGGAAACCGTCCCGGCGCTGTATCCGACCGTCCGCCCCGGCGCGCGCTATTTCCATTCCTTGCGGCTGCTGCAGAAGGTCAAGGAACTCGACCCGGCCATGTTCACGAAGTCCGGCATCATGGTGGGCCTGGGCGAGGACCGGGGCAGCGTGTTGCAGGTCATGGACGACATGCGCGCCGCCGACATCGACTTCATGACCATCGGCCAGTATCTGCAGCCGACGCCCAAGCACCACCGCGTGGACCGCTTCGTCACGCCGGAGGAGTTCGCGGGCTATGAAAAGGCGGCCTTTGGCAAGGGTTTCCTGATGGTTTCGGCCACGCCGCTGACCCGGTCCTCCTATCACGCAGGTGACGATTTCGCACGGCTGCGCCAGGCGCGGCTGCAGAAGCTGGGTCGCGTCTGACCCCTCTTGCAAAAAGACGCGTGCCCTATTAGGCGGGGTTGTCGAAAGGCCCGAGTGGCGGAATGGTAGACGCAGCGGATTCAAAATCCGCCGCCGCAAGGCATGTCGGTTCGAGTCCGACCTCGGGTACCAGCCTTTCTTGCAAGCTATCGAAAAGCCTCAGCTAAGTTTAATCTTGGCCAAGGCGTAGAACATGGCGGCATACAAATCAGCGCCCCACACCTTCACGAAGGACGGGGTTTTTTACCTCGTGCGGCGGATTCCTCTGGAACTGCAAAGGCACTACACCTCCAAGAAAATTGCGTACTCCTTGTGAACCAGATCGGTAGCAGTCGCAACGGCACGGGCCATTCGTGCTGCCAGCCAACTAGATGAATATTGGTTTCATCTTCGGGCACAGGATTGCGCCTTGCCGGGCAAGCACATGCTTCGGCTGAACATGAGTAGGCCTGCCCCTTTGCCACAGCCAGGCAGCCCACCTATCAACACTGCCCAGCCAAACCTTTCCGAGTGTGTAGCAACGTACATTCGGTTCAAGGGGGCAGGAAAATCCAAAACCTTCCAGCGTGCGGCTGAACGGTCCTGCGGCTACGTTATCGACATTTGCAGCGACAAGGCGCTGAACGACTACACACGGAAGGACGCGAATGCCCTCCGGGATGCACTGGTGTCGCGAGGAATGGCCGGAAGCAGTATCACCCGTATCTTTGGCACGGTCAGGGCTGTCACGAATTTTGCTGCCAGCGAAGAAGGCATAACGCTGACCAACCCGTCCGGTGGTGTCTACTATGACCGCACGGCAGGCGTCGTTGATCGCTTACCCATACCCGTCGACAACATCCGGAAAATCCAGACCGAGTGCTATCGTCTCGATGACGAAATTCGTTGGCTGGTTGCCTTGGTCGCTGACACAGGCATGCGCTTGGCCGAAGCCGCCGGATTGCTTTGTGAAGACATCGTCCACGATGATGATGGCTATCACGTACACATCAGAGCGCATCCGTGGCGAAGGCTGAAAACTGCAAGCAGCACCCGGACGGTTCCTCTTGTCGGTTCTTCTGCTTGGACCGCTCAGCGCATTCTTGCGGCGCGTTCCTCCGGCTTTGCCTTTCCTCGGTACAATAAGACGGGCCAGACGAACGCGAACGCAGCAAGTGCAACGTTGAACAAGTGGGTGAAGCCATATGACCCGAAGGTGCCACAATGCACGGATTTCGGCATTCCATGCGAGATAGGTTGCGTCTGTCGAATGTCCGGCAGACATCGTGGAACAAATCGGAGGCTGGCAGACCGAAGGCATAGGGCACGGCTATGGCCGGGGATACCCGCTTGATGTCTTGAGGCGCTGGCTGCAAACAACGGTCAAGTGATGCTCCCGCCGGGTCACTAGGGTCTGTGGGGGTTCATTGTGAGTTGATAACGGCGGCAGCGAGGTAGACCATCGCTTCGAAGCTCCGGTCGGT
>NZ_JAPTYD010000102.1 GCF_026913015.1 Paracoccus benzoatiresistens | reverse complement strand
GACAGGTTTGGCGAGGCGGTGATCGTTCCCGGCCTGGTCGAAGGACATTCCCACCTGATGGAAGGCGGCCTGTGGCGTTATGTCTACGTGGGCTTCCAAGACCGCCTTTCACCCGAAGGAGATCATTGGCCAGGCGTTGGCACGAACGAAGAGGTGGTCGCGCGCCTGTCAGAAGCGGCGAATGCGGACGGTCCGGTTGTCGGCTGGGGGTTCGACCCAATCTTCATCAACGGCAGGTCGCTGGATCGCGACGATCTGGACCGTGTCTCGAACAACCGTCCGGTGGCGGTGCTGTTTTCGAATTTGCACCTTCTGGTCTGCAATTCGGTCGCCCTGGCGATGGCCGGTTATGACAGCTCTGTCGACGTGGAAGGGATCGTCCGCGACTCCTCTGGCCGTCCGACTGGCGAGTTGCGGGAAATGGCTGCAATGTTTCCGGTGCTGCGGCGGCTTAAGGTCGATTTCCGTGGCCTGACGGCTGGCGAGGATGTGCTGCGTCTTTTCGCGATGTCGGCAAGGCGCGCGGGCGTCACCACGGCGACCGACCTGTTCAGCGCCTTGACGCTGCAGGACATGGCCGCGACGTCGCTAGTGGTCGAGGACAAGGATTTTCCAATCCGTCTTGTTCCGGCGATCGGCATATCCGAAGGCGATCCAGAACACTGGATTGATACCATAAACCAGCTTCGCCACTTTTCTGGTGAAAAGCTGCGGATGGGCGCGGTCAAGCTGATGACCGATGGCTCGATCCAGGGCTATTCCGCGCGCCTGAGATGGCCCGGCTATGTGAACGGCGCGCCAAACGGCATGTGGAACGTGCCTCCCTCGGTGTTGCGCGAGTTGATCCGGCATTTCCAAGCCGCCGGGATCCAGATGCATGTCCATGTCAACGGCGACGAGGCATCCGAATTGGTCATCGACGCCATGGCGCAGGCGATGCAGGGGCCGGGCCCCCGGGATCACCGGCATGTGCTGCAGCATTGCCAGTTGATGGATGCTGCGCAATTTCGACGGGCCGCTGAACTGGGCTTGGCAGTCAACCTGTTTGCCAATCACCTCTACCACTTCGGCGATCAGCATTACGAACGCACGGTCGGACCCGATCGCGCCATGCGGATGAATGCCTGCCGTAGTGCGCTGGATGCAGGCTTGAGGCTGGCGATTCATTCCGATGCGCCAGTCACGCCACTGGCCCCGCTGTTTACGGCATGGTGCGCCGTCAACCGCCGGACCGCGTCGGGACGTATCCTTGGCGCGGAACAGGCCCTGACCGTCAGCGAAGCCTTGCACGCAATCACCTTGGGCGCGGCATGGACCTTGCGCATGGATCACGAAATCGGCAGCATCGAGACAGGCAAGCGCGCGGATTTCGCCGTGCTCGATTGCAATCCCCTGGCCATCGATCCCATGGCGCTGAAGGACGTCAGGGTGTTTGCAACGGTCCTGGGTGGGCGGGTCTTCGAATGAACCGCCTGCCGTTGCTGGTCATCGGCGGTTACTTGGGTGCTGGCAAGACCACCTTGATCCGACATCTTCTGGAGAACAATCGCGGGCTGCGGTTGCTGGTGCTGGTCAACGACTTCGGCGCGATCAACATCGACGCGGACCTGATTGCTCATGCGGACGGCGACACCATCGCCTTATCCAACGGTTGCGTCTGCTGTTCGATGAGTGGGGATCTTTATTTCGCCATTGGCGATGCAATCGACCGCCGGCCGCGTCCTGATCTGGTCATCATCGAGGCAAGCGGCGTCGGTGATCCGGCACGCATCGCGCGCGTCGCACGGACTGAGCCCGAACTGGAGTATGGGGGTATTGTCACTGTCGTCGACGCGCAGGCGATCGGCGATCTACTGACTGACGGGCTGATCGGGCCGCAGGTCGAGGGGCAGATCAGGGTGGCCGATCTGATCCTGCTGTCCAAGACCGATCTTTGCGACGCAAGTGCCGCCGTGGCCCGGCTCGCGGCAATTACGGATGCTCCAACAGTTCCAGCCGTGCAGGGCCATGTCGATCCCGCGCTGCTCACCGGATTGCAGGCGGCTGATCCGGAGCCCATTCGCGACGCCCACCATGGTACCGACTATGTCACATGGTCCGGTCACGCCCAACAAAGAGTTCAGGCTGAGCGGGCGCAGGCATTTCTCGCCTCGTTGCCTGTCGGCATCTTCAGGGCAAAGGGCTGGCTGAGCTTGGTCGACCGGACGATCGAGCTGCATCGTGTCGGGCGTCAGTTTCATCAGGTTGAGACCAGTCCCCGTTCGGACTGTCAGCTGGTCGCCATAGCGCCTGCCGGGCGCTTCGATCCAAGCGATGTTCAGCAAGCATGGGAACGAATGCTGAACGACTAGAAAATCACAGCAGGGAAAAGGTAGATAAAGGATGGCTTGGTATCTGACCTACACGGTCTGCTATTTCGTGGTGATGTTCGCCATAGGCGGCTATTACTTCTTCAAGGTAAAGACTTCGGACGAATACCTGATCGCAAACTGGAACATGGGCTTTTGGTCGATTACCGGCACGATCATCAGCACATGCGCGGGCGCGGCCGTTTTCATCGGATGGGTGGGAATGGGCTACAGGGTTGGTATTTCCGGATTCCTCAAGTTCGCCTTGCCGGCATCGGTTTTCAGCATCGCGCTGATCTATTTCTTCAGCGGACCATTGCGGCGGCAAAAACTGTACACGCTGGCCGATTTGTTCTCAGAAAGGTTCGGCGATCGCGTCGGTCTTATCCCCTCGATATTCTCCGCTTTTGTTTATTCCGTTCCGACGACGGCACTGCAAATGGTCGGCATGGCGACGCTGTTCGCCACCGTCTTCGGAGTTCCTTATAACTGGGCAATTCTACTGGCCTTTGCGCTGATCCTTGGGTTCACTATTCTGGGTGGGCTTGTCGCCACCATCGTGACCGACGCCCTCCAAAGCGTCATCGTCATCGTCGGGATTTTCGTGCTGTTTTTCGCCGCAATATCCTACGCCGGCGGCCCGGATGCGATCCTTGCCAACTCCCCTGAGTCCCATCTCAGCCTCTTCGGCGCCGAAGGGCTCGGAGAAGTCCTGACATTCGCGCTGAGTGTGGGGCCTTTCTATTTGGTCTGGCAATCGACTTGGCAGCGGATCTTTGCGTCGCGGACGGAACGCATCGCGATCCGCGCAGGAATTACGGGATTCGTGATCTTCGGCCTCATCGCTCTTCTGCCCTATCTGATCGGCTTGAGCGCGGTGCAGTTCGTGCCGCAGGACATGCGCCCCGACATGATCTTCTCGTATCTAACGGTCGAGCTTCTGCCACCTTATCTGGGCGGCATTGTGGTAATCGGTCTTCTGTCGGCACTGATGACTGGCGCCGATTCATTCATCCTTCAAGGTAGCTCCAACTTGGCTGAGGACTTCTACCGTCGCCTCATCAACCCTGATGCAAGCGAGGCGCAAAAGATGTTCGTCGCACGTCTCAGCGTTGTCATCATCTCGGTTCTGTCGCTGGGGGTCGCCTACCTAATGACCGATATCATCAGTGCCTATCAATGGGCTCTGCGGCTTTCATCGACAACCCTGGTTATGCCTTTCCTGGCTGTCATGTTCTGGAGCCGCGCAACTGCCGCGGGCTGCCTGTGGTCAATGATCACGGCCATTCCGGTCACGATTGCATGGCAGATGCTGGGAAGCGGCATTGATCCGGTGTTCCCCGGCATGACCGTGTCGCTGGTGATGCTGGTGGCGGTCAGTCTCGCTACCAAGCATTCGCGGACGGAATGCCCCAAGGCGATTTTCTGGGATGACCTGCCCTCGGCGAGCCTGAGAAGCGTCGTGGCGTGATGCGTTAGCCGATCAGCATTGCCAGATCGCGTGCAGCGCGGCGCAAATCGTCCAGATGTGTCAAACCCTCCTCCAGCGTCATCCGCTGGCGGGGGGCGTGGAACGACACGGTGGCCAAGATTTCGCCCGAGGTGCTTTTCACCGGTACGGCAAGGGCAATCATGCCCTCGACAAACTCCTCTCCATCGGTGGCATACTGGCACTCTCGAATGCATGCCAGTTCGTCACGAAGCCGATCGGGATCGGTAATTGTCCTGGGTGTATAGGCTTGAAGCCGTGCTGTTTTCAAGAAGCGTTCGATTAGGTCTGGCTGCATGTTGGCCAAGCAGATTTTGCCTGCGGACGTGGCGTGCAGCGGCACCCTGGAGCCGACCTGCAGCTGAATTCTCAAAGGCCATTGAGTTTCGACACGGTCTATATAGACCATTGCATCGCCATCGGGGATGGACAGGTTACAGGTCTCCTTTACCTGTTCATTTAGCCGAACCAGCACTTCCCGTTGCGGTAGGCTGTGCTGACCAGCGCGCATTACTCCCAACATCATCTGCCGCAGCTTGGGCCCGGGCAGATAGCTGCGCCCATCAATGTGGCGGATCAGAAAGCCTTCATCTTCCAGCGTTGCCACCAGGCGGTGGATCGTCGGCTTGGGCAGGTTCAGCGAGGCATTCAGGTCGGTGGCCGTGACAGGCCGCGACTGTTGGGCAAGCGCCTCCAGTATCAACAGATTCCTGAGGCTCGTCGCTGTCTTTTCGCCCGTCTTTTCAAGCATCATCTTTGGATCCGTTATCTTTACACCAATTTAGGACGACCCCTCACCAGCGTCCAATCTAAAAAAATGAGACCAAATGTCTCATTTTTGTTTGACTCGCGGTACTGATAGAAGGCACGTTGGTCATCGTCCGGCGCAGAGGAGGCGTCGACCACAATCCTGAATGTTTGAAACAACCGTCACAGCGCAGGGAGGGCGTAATGTCGGATGCAACCACAGGTGCCTATGCCGAAGAGCAACGCGACAGCGATGTACGCAAGGTCGTGTTCGCAAGCCTCGTCGGTTCCACAATCGAGTGGTATGATTTCTTTCTCTACGGTGTCGTCGCCGGCATCGTCTTCAATGAGCTGTATTTTCCGTCGGACAATGCAACGGTCTCCATCCTGCTGGCATATGCGACCTTTGCGGTCGGCTTTGTCGCTCGGCCGCTGGGTGGGCTGATCTTCGGGCATTATGGTGACCGCATCGGTCGAAAGACCATGCTCGTGATCACCCTTCTTCTAATGGGCGGCGCGACCGTTCTGATCGGTCTGCTGCCTACGTATGACACGATCGGCATCCTGGCTCCGATCCTGCTGCTGCTTTTGCGGATCGCGCAGGGTATTGGCATCGGCGGCGAATGGGGCGGGGCGGTCCTTATGGCGTATGAATTTGCCCCACACGGCAAGCGCGGCCTCTATGCCTCGATTCCGCAAATCGGCCTGTCGTTGGGCTTGTTCATGGCATCGGGAGTCATGGCGCTGTTGACGATGCTGTCCGACGAGGCCTTCATGTCCTGGGGCTGGCGATCTGCCTTCATTGCCTCGATCATCCTTGTGATCCTGGGCACGTGGATCCGCAGCAATATCGGCGAAAGTCCGGAATTCGAAAAGGCCAAAGCGGAATCGCGCAACCGCGACCAAGGTCTGCCCTTTATCGACATGCTCAAGCGCTATCCGGGCAATGTCCTGCTGGGCATGGGGGCCCGTTATATCGACGGGGTGTTCTTCAACGTCTTCGCGGTGTTCTCGATCGTATACCTGACCCGCTATGTCGGCTTGGAAAGGTCGTTCGCACTGTGGACGGTGTGCGGCGCTGCTGTTGTCATGGTCGTGTTCATTCCCTTTTTCGGCCGATTGTCAGACCGGATCGGACGCCCACGGACCTATGCCATGGGATCTTTGTTGCTTGCACTCAGTGTCTTTCCGGCCTTTGCGCTGATGTCCACGGGTAATCCGGTGCTAGTCGTGCTGGGCATTGCTCTGCCCTTTGGCGTGATCTACCCGATCTGCTACGGACCCGAGGCGGCGCTATTCGCCGATCTGTTCGACCCCAGCGTTCGCTACACCGGTGTTTCGTTTGTATATCAATTCTCGGGCATCTTCGCATCCGGGATTACCCCGATGATTGCCACCGCGTTGATGTCGGCCAATGGCAGCGATCCCTTCTGGCTTTGCTGCTATGTCGTCTTTGCAGGCATCGTGTCGATGATCTGCGCGATCCTTATCGGGCGCCGCAGCCGCGCATAAGGACCAGGAAGGGTCTGTTACAGACCCTTCCTGCAACCTCCAAGGTCTTGAAAAGGATAAGATCATGACCCAGGCACCAGACTGTGCGGATTATGTGGTGGTTGGCGCGGGTTCGGCCGGCTGTGTCGTCGCAAACCGGCTTAGTGAGGACCCGTCGATCCGCGTCACGCTGATCGAGGCCGGGAACCGCGACTCAAGCCCGTGGATACACATCCCCGTTGGGTACTTCCGCACCATGGACAATCCAGCCTTCGACTGGTGCTACAGCACCGAGCCGGACAGGGGGCTTGGCGGCCGATCGCTCCGCTGGCCCCGGGGCAAGGTTCTGGGCGGTTCGTCGTCGCTGAACGGGCTACTGTATGTCCGCGGCCAGCGAGAAGATTATGAGCACTGGGCGCAACTGGGCAACCGGGGTTGGTCGTGGTCCGACGTCGGTCCCCTCTTTGCCGAACTTGAAACCTTTCAGCGCGGTCCGTCCGAAGGGCGCGGCACCTCTGGTCCGCTGCAGGTGTCCGACCCGCGCTTGCGCCGCGAGATCTGTGAACGCTGGATCGAAGCTGCCAAGGCGCGCGGCATTCCCTACAATCCGGATTACAACGGCCCAGTGCAGGAGGGGGTCGGCCATTTCCAGCTAACGGTGAACAAGGGACGCCGCTGTTCGTCGGCTGCCGCGTTCCTCAGACCGATCCGCAACCGCGCGAACTTGTCGATCGTCACCCGTGCTCAGGTCATGCGGGTCGTGATCCGCGACGGCGTCGCCCGAGGAGTGGAAATTGCACGCCCTGACGGCAGCAGGCAGGTAATCGAGGCGCGGCACGAGGTAATTCTGTGCGCAGGCGCCATTGGTTCGCCTCAAGTCCTGATGCTGTCGGGCGTGGGCGACCCCGACCAGCTTGCCGGGCACGGCATCCAGGTCGCCGCTGCCCTGCCGGAGGTAGGACAGAACCTGCAGGACCACCTTCAGGCGCGATTGGTCTTCAAGTGCCGTGAGGCAACCCTGAACGACGAGGTCCGCAGCACCTTCAACAAGATGAAGATCGCCGCCGAATATGCGCTGTTCCGCACCGGTCCGATGACAATGGCCGCCAGTCTGGTCTTCGGTTTCCTGAAGACGCGCCCAGAGCTGGCGACACCGGACATCCAGTTCCATATCCAGCCCTGGTCGGCCGACAGTCCGGGAGAAGGCGTCCATCCGTTTTCGGCCTTCACGCAGTCGGTCTGTCAGTTGCGTCCCGAAAGCCGCGGCACCATCGCGCTGCGCTCGGCCAATCCGGCGGATGCGCCGGCGATCCACCCGAACTATCTGGCAACTCAGGCCGATCGCGACACCATCGTCGCTGGCATCAAGATCGCCCGCATGCTTGCCCGTACCGAGCCGCTGAAATCGGCGATCCTCGAGGAGTTCAAGCCTACCACCGACGTGGAAAGTGACGACGAAGTTCTTGCATGGGCGAGGCAGAACTCGACCACGATCTATCATCCGACCGGCACTTGTCGGATGGGCGTGGACGCGGGAGCGGTCGTCGATCCAAGGCTGAGGGTGAATGGAGTGCGCGGTCTGCGCGTCGCAGATTGTTCGATCATGCCGGAGATCGTGTCGGGCAACACCAACGCCCCCGCCATGATGATCGGTGCAAAACTCGCGGCAATGGTTCTTGAGGACCGTTCGTCTGCGCAAAATGGGACCGCTCAGCGCGGTTCCTTGGACCAGGTAGCATAAGGAGCCATCGCCATGAGAATGACGACAGAGGAAGCGTTTGTCAAAGTGCTGCAGATGCACGGGATCGAGCAT
>NZ_JAPTYD010000101.1 GCF_026913015.1 Paracoccus benzoatiresistens | reverse complement strand
ATGTCGTCTCGTCTCATCCGCCGAACATGTCACATTCGACCACAGGAAGGAATCTTCTGTTAGGCGGTGAACACTAGTCGGTCAGCCAGAAATGCCTGCTCATGATCCCTCCCAATTGGGAGGGCTGCATTATGCGGCCTGAACAGACTCAAACAGGTTTATGGGTGCTGGCCTTAACCTGTAGTCGACGGCAATGACTTCTGTAAATTTGTCTATCCCAAATCGTGCGGCTTGCGCTTTTCCGCCTCAACCTTTTGCAGGATCAGGTCCGCCAGTTCATCAACAAAAGCATCTTCATGCTCGGGACCTGGCCATTCTTTGTAAAGTGTCTCGTTCAGCAATGGGTAATTTTCATCTACAGAAAACCCAAAATCTTTAATTGGTAGAATGCGACCGGCGCGGTTTACGTTTGCCGCGATAGCGGAGTTCAGTTCCTTGTTGGGCCATCCCTTCCGGGCAAATGACTCTGAAAGGAAGGGAATAAAAAAGCTGGACTTCAAGAGGCCGTGGTTAATTTTTGCGGTGATCGAATCACCCCAGGCTATACTGGCCTCATCAAAGAAAACTGAAACGCCGAGGCTATCTAGCTTATTCTTCAGCTTTCTTATTTTGGGCTTATCTTCACTAGCGTGTGAAAGAAAAACGTCAAATTCGCGGACCATGTCTGCGCTCCTTAATACCCACTCTGGGCCTGCCATCCCGGATACAACGGCCATCTTGCAAAGCTTCGCAAGAACGCTGTCATCCTTACCTCTAACCTGGCGAACATAAGACAACCATCCGCAGAGGAAATTCCAAAAATGCTCAGGTTTAGCCTCAGCTCCAATCCATAACTTCGCTGCTTCACTTGCTCCGAACTTGCGTGCCGAATGAAGAACCATTCTTAATCTTGAAATATCACGCCTCTGTATGTTGGCGCGGCTATTAACCACAAGTCCAGTAACTTCCTGACGTTCTCTTTTGAAAGATATTCTCGTCTTTTGATTGTTTATAGAAAAACCTGAACTTTTAAAAGCAGCGTTTAACTGTGCGCTAAGATCTACCGATCTCTCTCCGTTCAAAGGCTCCCATCCTCTTACGAGAGATGCTGGAACTTCTCTTCTACTTGATGAGAAAGTTATATCATCTGCATATCTGGTATACTTCAGCCGATTAGCTGAAGCTATTTCGATCAATCTTCTATCAAGATTATTGGCTACTAAATTCGCAATAATCGGGGATGTGCGCGCGCCTTGCGGTAGTTGATTGTTGTAGGTTGTTAGTCGGGCGAGAATGGTTGAAACGCGATCGTTGAAATTAAAAAGGTTTGACATGAACAATCCGCGCACCCTCGGGAAAGTGATGCTGGGATAAAAATCTTCGATGTCTATGTTCAGGATCCACTGCTGCTTCTCGTGGTATCTTGCGTTTTCCAGGAAGGACCGACCCTTAGTGTATCCCATAACATATGGTTTTCTGTTGGACTTTTCCTCCAAAATGGCTGCGAGCCTGCTTTGGGCTAGACCAAGTCCGCGCTGAGGTGCGGCAATGTTTCGATAACCGCCGCGCTTTTTCGGAATTTGAAAACTCCGATAGTAAGTTCCGTCGTCGGCATGCTGAACCACATAAAATAAGTAAGATGGCTTCATTCCGAGAGCGGAGGCAACGTCCTGAATTGAATGTGCATATTCTAGTGAGAATAGCGCATTGATCTTGAAATCAAAGGTGGAGGCTACCTTGTCATCAGGCATTTAGGCTTGACCCTCGCTCTTTACCACCCAGAGGAGCTAAAAGGGCAAATCGCCCAGCCGCTGGCCATTATGGACTTCCGTTTCAGCGAGTAGCCGTGAATTCACCGGCCCCAACTAGAGGGTCAAGCCTCGAGAATCAATATTTTGCGAAGCGCAGCTTTGTCAATCCCTAAGGTTGCATTGGCCTTTGCAGGATCGCTTTTCGGTTCACGCCCTTGCTTTCTCTTATCCTTGGGAGCGGGGCATACCAAGACTGGTGAGTCGTTATAGATGCATAGAAGATGCTCATGTCAGATCGTAGTCCGGCAACCGTTCAATCGCGTCGGCTTTCGTCTTGATTGTGATATCGCCGTAATTGTCGCCGGCAGTCCGAGGCGCGTGGCCCTGGATCGCGTCCAAGACACGATCTTGTATTCCCACCTCCCGTCCAATGGTCTTGAGTCGATGTCGCCAGCCGTGCGAGGGCTGGATACCCTCAGGGACAAGCTTGTTCTCTTGCAGCCACTCGCCAAGCCGGTTCGCCATCTTCTTCGCGTAGTAGGTGAATTTGGCAGGGTCGGTGGCATTGTGAAAGAGGGGACCATCAGGAGCGCTTTTCAGATAGTCCAAGAAGCCTAGCGCGATGATCTGGCGATGTAGGGGAACATCACGCCATTGGCCCGTCTTTGTGCTGCCTGCCTCCGGTGTGATCCGAGCGACATGCACGTCACCTTCCTTTCGGACATCAGCTTTACGTAGCTGGGTGATCTCAGCAACGCGGGCGCCCGTGAGTGCACATAGCAGAGGAACCCACCGCTTCGCGGCTATCACGCGAGGGCCTTCCAGAACCTTTCCGTTCGATCCGGTCTTTGGTTGATATGCGAGAGATGCTTTCAGCACCTTGATCGCCTCGGGCGTCGTGTAGCCTTTTTCGCGGTTCTGCACCTTCTTTGGTGCCGCAATGCGCAAGCCAACCGCTGGATCAGTCGGGATCCTGTCCTTCTCATATGCCCACCGAAACAGGCTGCGAATCGTTGGCAGATAAACCTTGCTGACGGTCGAGGGGTCACGCTCAGTGACAACGTAGTCCAGCCAGTCGGCTATGTCCTTCTTCGCGACCTTGACCGCATTGTCATGGCGCAGGAAGGTGGTCAGGCTGTTGACGGCAAGCGCTTGCCGCCGTCCGTTGTCCTTCATGGATCCGAGTAGTTGACGACTTTTTACGTAGTCGTCCCACAGGCGCTTGATACTAACCGGGGCAGGGGTATCCACAGGCGGCTGTGCATTGACGATCAAGGGGTGCTCTGGCTGGCCGGTGAAGTCGCCCTCGTCGCGTTCCACAACCCGCGATAGCGCTTCATATTCCGCCACGCACAGAGCGCGAGCAATCTGACGCCATTCGTCAGTGCCGGGCTGTGCAGTCAGGTTACCGAGGTGGCGAAATCGTTCAATCTGTGCTCCGACAAGGTCAGCCAAGTTTACATCGTTCAAGCGACCGGCCATGCCGTCGCGCAGTCGCTGCACCATCAGATCATCGATCGATATCGAGGCATATAGTGGATCGTTCCGCAGCAGATCGTCGAAGGCAAGGCGCTGAGCATAGTGGCTGGCAGCAATCTGATTATAAGCCAGCGGATACCGGCCTGGCTGAACCTTGACTGCGCCGCTGGCTGTTACCTGCCGCTCGGCCACTGCCAGTTCGTGCTGGAGGGCTGCGACAGCGCCGGGCAGATGCTTCATAGCCGTGCGAAGGTCAGGGCCAAGCGGGGTGCGCAGTTCGCTCTTACCGACGATTTGGCGCAGCTCCTTCGGCACCACCAAGCGCGCAAAGAATCTGCCGTTGCGGTTCAGTAGATATCGGGTTTTGCCAGCCATGTGCGGGGTCCGGTTTGTAACAGATTTTGTAACACCGAAACGACCAAAGCCCCTGCAGCGCAAGGGCCTTTTTGCACATCAACAGCTTAGCAGGGAAAAGGTGAGAGGCTGGACAACGACCCAAGCGGGGCTCGTTACGGCTGCTTCCTTCCGGACCTGACCGGGTTGGCGAGGCGCCTGCCCGCGCCAACCTCTCGAGGCGCTAGATAGTCCCTTTGCAGGGGCGTTGCAAGCCCGTCACAGATAAAGTCGCACCAGGGCAAAGCCCCTGTCCGTCTGGCACACATGCTCCATCCGCCGCCCCAAGCGGGCGACCGCCCTGGGCAGCAGGGGCAGGCCGGCGGGGCCGGTCTCGAACAGGACCGAGGTGCCAGGCATGGGGGCGAACTGCCAGGCAGGGGCGGGGTCGATCGACACCCGGCGGCGCTGGCGCAGATAGTTGCGGATCACGTCGCGCGTCTGCGGGCCGGGCGGCACAGCAAGGGTCTTGCCCGTCGTCAGGCCCGCGAACAACCCGTATTCGGCAAGGCGATAGGAATTGGTCGCCAGCACGAAGCGATCGCTGTTGCCGACCGGGCGCCCGCGCCAGGTCAGGTCGCGGATGCGGCTGCTGCCGGTAGCGGCGCCGTCGGCCGTAAAGCCGGCGGGCTGCGACAGGTCGATCCGCCAGCGCAGATCCTCGATCACGTCGAACTGATAGGCGGGAAAGCGCGGATCGGCCAAGGGCTGGTCGGGGCCACCGGGCGTGATCTGGTTGAACAGGCTGGCCGAGCGTTCCAGCCAGCCGCCAAGCTCGGCCCCGCTGACCGGCAGGGCGCAGATGCGGTTCGGAAAGGAATAGATGTCGGTCAGGTTGCCAAGCCGCAGGCGCCCGGCGGAGACATCGGTGTAATGGAACGGCCCGCCCCGCCCGCCGGCGCGGAAAGGGGCGGCGGCCGACAGCACCGGAGCCCCCTCCAGCGCCGTCCCGCGCAAGCTTCGGCGGACGAACCAGCGCTGCGCCATGTTCACCAGCGTCAGGGCAGGATCAATCCCGACCAGCGAGAAATAGCTGCTGATCCGTTGTTCGCTGCTGCCGATGCGCGTGCCCAGGTGGGACAGCGTCAGGCGATGCGAGGGCGCGACGGCGCGCAGCACGGCAGGGGCGGGGGGAAGATGGTCGCCCACGGGCTCGCAATGAGAGGTCGCGCGGGTCAGGCGCCAGGCGGAGCCATTGCGGGCCATCGACAGTTCGATCACCCCCAGGTGAGAGCCGCCAAATCCCGGCATCACGGCGGGCTTGCTGCAGAGTGTTCCATGGGTCGCATCGACCCCCGCCGCCAGGGTGGCGGTTCCGGGAAAGACCTCGTGCGTATGGCCGGCGACGATGGCGTCGATGCCGTCAAGCGCCGCCAGTTCGGCCGCGACATTCTCGGCCCCCGGAGGGGCGGGACGGGGGGAAATCCCGCTATGGGCCAGGGCGATGACCAGATCCGCGCCTTCGGCGCGCATGTGCGGGACGACCCGCTGCGCAGTGGCAAGGATGTCGTCGCAGGTCATCTGTTCCGCCAGATCCCGGTCCCAGGCCGTGGTCTGCGGCGGCAGGAAGCCCACCAGCCCGATGCGCAACGTGACGGGGCGACCGGTCTCGGACAGGACCTGCTTTCGCAGGATGGCATAGCGGGGAAAATCCGCGCGTCCCCTGACCCGCAGGTTGGCGGCCAGCAAGGGAAAGCGGGCCTGCCGTGCCGCCGATTGCAGGACATCCAGGCCAAAGGCGAAATCATGGTTGCCGATGGCCGCGGCGTCATAGCCCATGAGGTTCATGGCGGCGATGGCGGGGTGGTCCCTGCCGCCCGACAGGGCGGCGACGTCCCCCAGCGGCGTCCCCTGAAGGAAGTCGCCATTGTCCACCAGCAGCGTGTTCCGGGCCGTGCGCCGATGCCGCTCGACCAGCGATGCCACCTGCGCCAGGCTTCCCCGCCCGCAGGGCCGCCCGGCCAGATAGTCATGGGGCAGCAGCTTCATGTGCATGTCGGTCGTGGCCAGGACGCGCAGCACGACCGTTTCGGACAGGTCTGCCGGCGGAAGAACGGAAAGCTCGACCACGCCTGTTCCGTTCGGCATTCGCCACCCCAATCCAAGGCCGCCCAAGGCGGCCATGCGCCAGCCGCATCAGAGTATCGGCCCGGACCGGCTCTCTCAACCACAGATTGTCGGCGGGCGAGGTTAATTCATTTGCATGTGCAAAACAGTCACATTACCCTGCCGGAAGCAGCAGGCTTGGGTCCGGTTTACCGGAGTTGGCAGACCAATAGCTTCCCCGCACGGTTGAATCTGTTGCTGTCGTCGAATTATGAAACGCACAGGTTGCGGCTCGTCTCGCCGCAGGCATGCTTCGGATGGCCATTCAGGAATGAAATTTTCAACCCGCATCGATACCGACATTCCCGCAAGCGATCTTTTCCACATTGCAGGCGACTTTTCCCGCAGCGAGCGTGCTTTGGCCGCCCGTGGCGTTCTGGTTCGCCGGATCGACCCTGCGCAGGAACCGGGCACGGGACTTGGCTGGGAGATCGATTTCAACTGGCGCGGCCAGCGCCGGATGGTCCGGCTGGACGTGACCCGCTTCGATCATCCCTCTCATATCACGCTGGACGGGCATTCCGACCAGTTCGAACTGTCGATCAACATGACCGTCCTTGCGCTGAGCCGCGTCAAGTCACGCCTTCTGTTCGAGACCGAGGTTCGCCCCCGCAGCATGCGCGCCCGGCTGTTGCTGCAGACGGCCAAGCTGGGCAAGTCGCAGCTGGATCGCAAGTACGACCAGCGGATCACCGATTTCCTGACCCATCTTCGCGCGGCCTAGGCGGCGCGAAGCTGCGCCTCGCGCAGGGGGTCGGCGGGATAGACGCCCAGCATCTCCATCGATGACGTGAAATAGCGCAGTTCCTCCAGCGCGCGCTGCAGCGCCGGGTCCTCGGGGTGGCCCTCCACATCGGCATAGAACTGCGTCGCGGTGAAGACGCCATCGACCATGTAGCTTTCCAGCTTGGTCATGTTGATGCCATTCGTCGCAAAGCCGCCCAGGGCCTTGTAGAGCGCGGCCGGAATGTTGCGGACCCGGAAGACGAAGGTCGTCAGCATGCGTTCGGCCCGGCGCGTCATGTCCGCCTGCCGCCCCATGATCAGGAAGCGGGTGGTGTTGTGGTGGTGATCCTCGATGTCGCGGGCCAGCACCTCCAGCCCGTGGATATCGGCGGCCAGTTCACTGGCCATGACACCTTCGCCCGGCGTGCGATCGCGCGCCAGGTCGGCGGCGGCGCCCGCGCTGTCGGCCGAGGCCGTGGCGGTTATCCCGTGCCGCGTCAGGAAACCGCGCGCCTGCGGGATCAGCACCAGATGCGCGCGGACGTGGCGCAAGTCCTGCAACCGGGTGCCCGGCAGCGACATCAGCGCGATGCGGACACGCACGAACGCCTCGTCGATGATGCGCAGGCCGGATTCGGGCAGCATGTGGTGGATGTCGGCCACCCGGCCATAGGTCGAGTTCTCGACCGGCAGCATGGCCAGGTCGGCCTTGTGGCTGCGCACGGCCTCGATCACGTCCTCGAAGGTGCGGCAGGGCAGGGCCTCCATGCCGGGACGGGCCTTGCGGCAGGCCTCGTGGCTGTAAGCGCCGAGCTCGCCCTGGAATGCGATGCGGTTGGTGCTGGTCGTCATGGCCCGCTGTCCGAATTTTGACTGGTCGTCGGGTAACTATACCTTGATCCTTCAAAGTGAAAGCGGATAGATACCCGACGAATTGACGAGCTTACCAATGCGGGGATCGCACGCGATGTTCAACACCATGACCGTGACCAAGGCCGCCGGGGCGCTGATCGGGGCGCTGCTGTTCCTGATGCTGGCCAACTGGGCGGCGGGATCGCTGTATCACGTGGGCGCCGCCCATCACGGCGAGGGCGAGGAGGTCGCACAGGCCTATACCATCCCTGTCGAGGAAGCCGCGGGCGGCGAGGAAGCTGCCGAGGAGCAGATCGACTTCGCCGCGCTGCTGGCATCCGCCGATGCCGCTGCGGGCGAAAAGGACTTCGGCAAGTGCAAGGCCTGCCACAAGCTGGATGGCACCGATGGCGTCGGCCCGCACCTGAACGGTGTCGTCGGGCGCGAAGTCGCCGCCGTCGCGGGCTTCAGCTATTCCCCCGCCATGGTCGAGCACAAGGCCGAGGCGCCCCAGTGGACGCCTGAGGCGCTGCAGGAATTCCTGGCAAACCCCAAGGGCGTCGTGGCGGGCACCAAGATGTCCTTCGCCGGCCTGAAGGATCCGCAGGACCGCGCCGACATCATCGCCTATCTGCAAAGCCAGCAATAGGGTTTGCATCGGAACAGACCGGAAGGCGCATCCCTGGATGCGCCTTTTTTTTTGGAGGTGTCCGCATATCGTGTTGGTAGTTTCGTGAAAGTGCAGACGGACTAAGATTACCTCGCATTTCCAGCG
>NZ_JAPTYD010000100.1 GCF_026913015.1 Paracoccus benzoatiresistens | reverse complement strand
CGAGCCCGAGGTGGTCGACGACCTGATCGCCAACCGCATGAACCGAGGCTGACAAAAAGGCCGCGGAGGGGGGCGGCGGCCCTTTCCTTGAAATCATCTCTGCGGACGCATCCTCGCCCGCAGACCGGTTCCGGCTTGGCCTCTGACGGGTCCACCGTGACCGTTTTCCACGCGCGCAGACGCCGTTCGCCGGTTTTTCGGAGGACGCGGACGGCTCGACAGACATGGCAATGGAGGTGCCAGACCATGGAGCAGAGATTGGCGGAACGGATCGCCGAAAATCCGACCTATCAGACGTTGAAGACCAAGAGATCGCGCTTCGGCTGGATCCTGACCATCGCGATGCTGGTGGTCTATTACGGCTATATCCTGCTGATCGCCTTCAACAAGGAACTGCTGTCCGCCAGGATTGGCGACGGCGTGATGACTTGGGGCATTCCGATCGGTTTCGGAGTGATCGTCTTCACCATCATCATCACCGCCATTTATGTCCGCCGCGCAAACAGCGAATTCGACGTGATGAACGAACAGATAAAGCGGGGACGCTGACATGACACGCAAACTTTCGGGCGCAGGCGCCCTTGCGCTGCTGATGCTGCCGGGCATGGCCATGGCTGCCGACGTGATCCAGGGCGCGCAGAAGCAGCCGACGAACTGGACCGCGATCGTCATGTTCGCGGTCTTCGTGGCCGGCACGCTCTACATCACCAAATGGGCGGCATCGAAGACCAAGTCGGCGGCGGACTTCTATACCGCGGGCGGCGGCATCACCGGCTTCCAGAACGGCCTGGCCATTGCCGGCGATTACATGTCGGCAGCCTCGTTCCTGGGGATTTCGGCAGCGGTGATGGTGTCGGGCTATGACGGCCTGATCTATTCGATCGGCTTTCTCGTGGGCTGGCCGATCCTGACCTTCCTGATGGCCGAGCGGCTGCGCAACCTGGGCAAGTTCACCTTTGCCGACGTGGCGGCGTTCCGCTTTGCCCAGACCCCGGTGCGCGTCTTCGCCGCCTCGGGCACGCTGGTCGTGGTGGCCTTCTACCTGATCGCGCAGATGGTCGGCGCGGGTTCGCTGATCCAGCTTCTGTTCGGCCTGGACTACTGGATCGCGGTGGTCATCGTCGGCGTGCTGATGATGGTCTATGTGCTGTTCGGCGGCATGACCGCAACCACCTGGGTGCAGATCATCAAGGCCTGCCTGCTTCTGGGCGGAGCGTCCTTCATGTCCTTCATGGTGTTGTGGAAATACGGCTTCTCGCCCGAGGCGATGTTTGCCGATGCCGTGCGCGTCAAGACCGACCTTGCCGCTGCGGGTGGCGCCGACGGCGAAGCCGCCGCGGCCGCGGGTCAGTCCATCATGGGGCCGGGCACCTTCATCAAGGATCCGATCTCGGCCATCAGCTTCGGCATGGCGCTGATGTTCGGCACCGCCGGCCTGCCGCATATCCTGATGCGCTTCTTCACCGTTCCCAGTGCCAAGGAAGCGCGCAAGTCGGTGATGTGGGCGACCGGCTGGATCGGCTATTTCTACCTGCTGACCTTCGTCATCGGCTTCGGGGCGATCACCTTCGTGCTAACCAATCCAGACTTCCTCGACGCCGAGGGCAAGCTGGTGGGCGGCAACAACATGGCCGCCGTGCATCTGGCGCAGGCCGTGGGGGGCAACATCTTCCTGGGCTTCATTTCGGCGGTGGCCTTCGCCACGATCCTTGCGGTCGTCGCCGGCCTGACGCTGTCGGGCGCCTCGGCGGTCAGCCACGACCTTTATTCGACGGTGATCAAGAAGGGCGCCGCCGACAGCGCCGCCGAACTGCGCGTGTCGCGGATCACGACCCTGTGCCTTGGCGCGCTAGCCGTCGTCCTGGGGATCGCCTTCCAGAACCAGAACATCGCCTTCATGGTGTCCCTGGCCTTCGCGGTGGCGGCCTCGGCCAACTTCCCGGTGCTGTTCATGTCGGTCCTGTGGAAGGATTGCACCACCTGGGGCGCCGTGATCGGCGGCTTCGTCGGCCTGGCGCTGTCGGTCGGCCTGACTGTGGTCTCGCCCTCGGTCTGGGAAACGACGCTGGGCAACCCGGTGGGGTCGGCACCCTTCCCCTATACCTCGCCGGCGCTCTTCTCGATGACGGCGGCCTTCCTCACGATCTGGATCGTGTCGAAGCTGGAAAGAGGCCGGCGCGCAAGCCTCGACCGGGCCGGCTTCCTGGCGCAGCAGGTGCGTTCGGAAACCGGGATCGGCGCGGCGGAAGCCTCGGCCCATTGACGCGATCTGCCGCGCCCCCTCCCGGGGGCGCGGCTTTCCTTCCTTTGAACGGAAGCATCCCATGTCCCGGATCGAAGATTTCCTTGCCACGATCCACCCCTATGACAGCCTGCCGCAGAACGAACTGGCGCGTGTCGCCGCTTCCTTCGGCCGCAGGAGCTGGCCCGCCGGCAGCTTGATCTATCGCCGTGGCGACTCGCTGCCCGGCCTCTATCTGATCGAAAGCGGCACCGTCCGTGTTTCTGACGCCGCCGGCGACAGCGTGTCCGAACTGGGCAGCCGCAATTCCTTTGGAGAGCGCGGCTTGCTGCGCGACGGCATGGCGGCCACCACCGCGACGGCCGTCGAGGATGTCGCCGTGCTGGTGCTGCCGCGCGCCGAACTGATGCGGCTGATCGGCAGCTACCCTTCGGTCGCGCGCTTCTTCGACCGGAGCGGTCCGGTCAGCCTGCGCCAGAACGATCTGGCCGTGCTGAAAGTGGGCGACCTGATCGGGCGCCATGCCCCGCTGAGTTGCGCCCCCGACACGCCGGTGATCGAGGCCGCCCGCACCATGCGCGACGCCGGCGTCGGCAGCATCGGCGTCGTGGAGGGCGAGCGGCTGATCGGGCTGATGACCATCCGCGACATGTCGAACCGCGTCGTGGCCGAGGGGCGGGATGTCCGGACCCCGATTGCGCAGGTGATGACGCCTGATCCAATCATCCTGTCCGCCTCGGAACTGGGCCTCGACGTGTTGAACATCATGCTGGAACGGCGCGTCGGGCATCTGCCGGTGGTCGAGAAGGGCCGCTTCGTCGGCATGGTCAGCCAGACCGACCTGACGCGGGTGCAGGCGCTGTCGGCCTCGGCGCTGATCCGCGACATCGCGCAAGCGCCGGACAATGCCGGAATCACCCCCGTGATGGCGCGCATTCCCGCATTGCTGGTGCAGATGGTTGACGGCAACTACCGGCACGAGACGATCACGCGGGCGATCTCTGACGTGACCGATGCCGTGACCCGCCGCCTGTTGGCACTGGCAGTAAAGAAGCTGGGTCCGGCGCCTGGCCCGTGGCTATGGGCAGCCTGCGGCAGCCACGGGCGGCAAGAGCAGACCGGGCTCTCGGACCAGGACAATTGCCTGATCCTCGGCGACGAATGCGATCCGGGCGATCCGTGGTTCGCGGATCTGGCGCGTTTCGTCAGCGACGGGCTGAACGAATGCGGCCAGGTCTATTGTCCCGGCGACATGATGGCGACCAACCCCCGCTGGCGGCAGCCGCGTTCGGTCTGGCGCGGTTATTTCCGCGACTGGATCGATCATCCCGACCCCGAGGCGCAGATGCTGGCCTCGGTGATGTTCGACCTGCGGGCCATCGGCGGCGATGCCTCGCTGCTGGCGGGATTGCAGCACACCACCTTGGCGCTCGCGGCGGAGAAGCCGATCTTTCTCTTCAACATGATCGCGAATTCGCTGAAGCACCGCCCGCCGCTGGGGATGATCGGCGGCATCGTCACGCCGCGGTCTGGCGAGCATCGCAACCAGATCGACATGAAGCATAACGGCGTCGTGCCGGTGATCGACCTGGCGCGCGTCTATGCGTTGCAGGGGCGGCTGACCCCGGTCAATACCCGCGCCAGGCTAGTCGAGGCGCAGGCGGCGGGCATCATTGCGGGCCACGGGGCGCAGGACCTGATCGCGGCCTATGACGTGATCCAGACCACGCGGCTGGAAAACCAGGCCGTGCAGATTCGCGCGGGCCAACGACCCGGAAACCACCTGGCCCCTGCCGCCCTGCCCAATTTCGAACGCAGCCATCTGCGCGACGCCTTTGTTGTGGTGCGCGGGATGCAATCCGCGCTTGGCCGCGAAAAGGGAATGCTGGGATGAGGTGCCCAGACGGAAACCGGGGCCGGATCGCCGGCTGTGATCGCGGCCCGCATCCGGGCTGCTGTGGAGGAGGAGGCTGATGGCAGACATTCTTGTGGTCGAGGACGAGGACAATATCGCCATTGCGCTGGATTTCCTGTTGTCGCGGGATGGCCACAGCCACAGGCGCATCGCCACCGGGCTGGGCGCAGTCAACGAAATCCGCGCCAGCCGTCCCGATGTGGTCCTGCTGGACGTGATGCTGCCCGATGTCTCGGGCTATCAGATCGTGCAGGACGTGCGCGCCGATCCGGCCTTGAAGGACGTGCGGGTGCTGATGATGACGGCGCGCGGCTCGGCGGCCGAACGGCGCAAGGGGATGGCGCTTGGCGCGGACGGCTTCATCGCCAAGCCGTTCGAATTGTCGGAACTGCGCGCGGAACTGGCGCGGCTCCTGGCGGGGCCATGCTGACCCGGCTGTCCCTGCGGCTCCGCGTCCTGCTGATCTTCGCCGGGCTTGCGGGCGGGGTGCTGGGCCTCCTGGCCCTGGGACTGTGGGTTTCCGGCCAAAGCCTGTCGGACAAGGGCGTCGGTGCCGTGGCGATCGTTGACGGACTTGTGCCAGCGGCGCTGATCGCGGGATTGGGGGCTTTAGCGATCATCGCCTGGCTCTGGTTCCTGTTCGACCGCAACGTGGCCCGCCCGATCGAACTCTTGGCTGGCGGCCTGCGCACCGGCCAGACGCACGAGATCCCCGAGGCCCGCTATCTGGCCGATCTTGGCCCCGCCGCGCGGGATGCGGCCGAGGCACGGGCGCGGTCAGCCGAAGCGCTGTCCGAGGCCATGGCGGAACATGCCGCCAACCTGCAGCGCGAGAAGGAAACGCTGGAATCCATCCTGGCCGACATTGGTGCCGGTGCGGTGATGACCAACGAGGCAGGGCGGGTTGTCTTCTACAACGCCTCGGCCGCACGGCTTTTGCCCGGGATCGCGCTGGATCGCCCCCTCGACCGCTACCTGGCCGGCGGCACGCTGGAGTCGGCGGCGACGCGGCTGGCGGCGGGGGCGGCCTCGACCGATCTGACCTGCCTGACCCTGGGCGGGCAGCGGCTGTGGGGACGGATTCGCGCCGTTGATGGCGGCACGCTGTTGATGCTTCGTGACCGCCCCGCCGAGCGCCCCGCACCGCGCGAGGCGCTGGAACGGCTGCGCCGCCATGCCGCGACGCTGGTCCCCATGCTGGATGCGCTGGACGGCCCGATTCCGCCAGCGATTGCGCAGTCGATCCGGGCCGAAGGGCAAGGGCTGGCCAGTTCCGTCCGCGAACTGACCGACACGATGACCGGCGATGCGCCGCAGGGCCGGGCGGGCCTGAACGAACTGGCGGCAGGACTGGAACTGCTGCCCGACCAACCCCAGCTCGCGCTGCTGGCCGATGCGGCAGGGTTGAACGGGTTGCTGCGTCATCTGGACCGGCATCTGCGCGCCGAGGGCATCACGCCCCGCATGACCGCCGAGGCAGAGAATGCCGAGGCGTGGCTGTCGATGATCTGGTCCGGTTCGCCGGTGCCGATGGACCGGCTGGAAGCCTGGCTTTCCGAGCCGCCCGATCCGATGCAGCCCGAACTGACCGGCCACGAGATTCTTGCGGCCCATGTCACCGGCATCTGGCCCGAGGCCCGAAACGGAGAGGCCCGGCTGGTGCTGCCGCTGCCCCTCGCGGCCGGGCGTGCGGACGAGGGCAGGCTGACCTATGACTTCGCCCTGTCGGGGGGCGGCGCGGGCTCGACGCGGCTGTCCGACCTGACCTGCGTGGTCTTCGACACCGAGACCACCGGGCTGGACACCGCCTCCGACCGGATCGTGCAGATCGCCGGGCTGCGTATCACCCGTGGCCGGCTGACGGGCGAGCGGTTCGAGACGCTGGTCAATCCCGGCCGGCCGATCCCGCCCGGCGCGACCGCCTTCCATGGCATCACGGATGCGATGGTCACCGACGCGCCCGACATGACCGCCGCGCTGACAGCCTTTCACCACTTCGCCGAGGACGCTGTTCTGGTCGCCCATAACGCGCCCTTCGATATCGGGATGCTGCGCCGCGCCGCGCTCGAGACCGGGGTGTATTTCGACAACCGGGTGCTGGACACGATCCTGCTGTCGGCCCTGGTCTGGGGACAGTCGGCCCCCCATTCCCTGGACATGCTGGCGGCGCGATTGGGCATTGTCATACCCCCCGAGGAACGCCACACGGCCATGGGCGATGCCCATGCCACGGCCGAAGCCTATCTGCGCCTGAGCGAGGCCTTGAAGGCCAAGGGCCTGGAACGGTTCGAGGACATCCTGGCCGAAGCCCGCCGCCACCGCCGCCTGATCGAGGATGCCAACATCCCGCCCGCCGGCGCAGAAGCGCCCCAGAGCGACGGCGTTGCCCCGCCCGGCCTCGGGAACGGCTGATCGCGCCCGCGCAGCGTCGCCGCCCTTGCCGACTTTTTGCGGCTTCCCGAGAGGCGAAAGAGTTGCCGAGCGCCAACCCACCGGGGTCGCGCAATCGCGCCGACGCGAGGCCCTGCCGTGGCAATCCAAGATCGTCACACGGGGATTTCCCTCCAACGCCCATCCGGGACGATTGTGCTCAGCCTTGCGACGTTCAAGGGACCGAGGGCACCCTGCGCACCAGAGCATTGGCTCCATCCTGTTCCGCGAAACGATGTTCGCCAAGCCAACCCCCTGGAACAGCGCCTGAGAGCTTCAGGATTGGCTTTACCCAAGGCTTGATCACCGGCAGGCTGATGATGTCGGGCAAGGCGTCTCGTTCGGCTTTCCTGCCCACCAGGAGGAGGATGACATGGACGCGGCACCGAGCAGGCAGGTGATGCTGATCTTCGGCGAGATAGAGAAGTTCGGGCATGTCGCCGATCCTCTTCGCAAAGATGTTTCGGCGGTGACGCGGGTAGGTGACGCTCTCTTCACCTCCTGCGACGAGTTCGCCAGCGTCGACCGCCTGACGCCCGAGGGCGATGCCTGGGGCAACCATGTCCATTTCGCTTTAGGCGACATCCTTGACCTGCCTGGCGGTCCGGACGGTGAGATGGACATCGAGGGGTTGATGGCCGACAAGGGCTGGCTCTGGGTTGTCGGCTCCCACGGGTTGAAGCGGGGCAAGCCGGATGGGGATGCCCAGGAGGCCATGGACAGCCTCGCGGAGATCAAGCGCGATCCGAACCGGATGTTTCTTGGCCGCATTCCCCTGGCCGAGAGGGACGGCGCACCAACCCTGGTGGCCGAAGATGGCGAACGCCGCGTCCAGACCATCCGCCTTCACCCCAGGAAAAGCCAGCTAAGGAAATGGCTCCGGGGTGACGAGCATATCGGGCCCTTCCTTGCCCTGCCTTGCAAGGAGAATGGCCTGGACATCGAGGGGATTGCCGCACGCGGCATGCGCGTCTGGCTGGGGCTGAGAGGTCCGGTTCTCAGCGAGATGGCGGTGGTGCTCGAGTTCGACTTCAGGGTGACGGCCGCCGGCCACCTCAAGGCGCGGCGCATCGATGGCAAGCGACGTTACCGCAAGCACCTGATCCCCACCCGGGGCTTGGGTATCCGCGATCTCGAACTCGAGGGAGACGACCTGATCCTGCTGACCGCCCCCGTCACGGCCGCCGACGGCGTGGCAGCCATCAGGCGCTGGCGAGGAGCCGTTCATGTCACCTCGTCCGGCTTCGTCGCGGAGGACGATGTCGAGCTGATCTGCGGACTGCCTTATTGCGGGCGGCACGACCACCCCGAAGGCGTGGTGCAGTGGGAGGATGGCGGATGGCTCGTGATCTATGACAGCCCGGCTCCGGAGCGGCTGGAGAACAGTCCCGCCCGGCTTCTTGCCGACATCTGGAAGGGGTGAGTAACTGGGGCAGATTGCGGGGCACAGGTGTTGCGTTCATGATCTCGGTCTGATTCAAGATCGTATGGGCCTGTCAT